>NZ_CAUDLI010000010.1:0-247836 GCF_958439105.1 Ralstonia flatus
GCAGCTCGGCGGGAATCGCCGGCAGATCGCCCGGCTTGGTCTTTGGTTTGCGAGGCATAAACCCTCCTTGAGGGCATGTTATGCCTTGAACACGAAATTACTGACAGGCCCAGCTGAATGTCTCGCGACTGCAGGTTGTTCAGCGCATCCACGGCGCGTCGGCCATGGTCGCGTGTTTGCCGTAGCGTGCAGCCGCCTCACGCACCACGGCGTGATCCAGTTCACCGTCGTCGGCGAGCGCCTTCAGTGCGGCGATGACGATGGACGCGCGGTCCACTTCGAAGAACGCACGCAGCGCCCGGCGCGAATCGCTGCGGCCGAAGCCGTCGGTGCCGAGCGTGACGTAGCGGCGCGGCACGTGCGCACGGATCAGCTCCGGCACGGCGCGCACATAGTCGGTGGCCGCGACGACGGGGCCGCGCGATGCGCGCAAGACGGTTTCCACGTACGAAGGCGCGGCTTCCCCGCCCACGCGGGCAACGCGTTCCGCAGCGATGGCCTCGCGGTGCAGCTCGGAAAAGCTCGTCACGCTCCAGGTGGCCGCGTCGATGTTCCAGTCGTCCTGGAGCATCTGCGCGGCGGCCATGACTTCGCCCAGGATGGCGCCGGAGCCGAGCAGCTGCACGCGCGCGGTCGGCAGACTTTGCGGGGCCAGCGGATACATCCCTTTGAGAATGCCATCGCGCACGTCACGATCCGGCATCGACGGCTGCGCGTAGTTCTCGTTCGTCACCGTGAGGTAGTAGAACGTGTCTTCCTGGCGCTCCAGCATCGCGCGCATGCCTTCGTCGAGGATGACGGCCACCTCGTAGGCAAAGGCCGGGTCCCACGCGCGGCAGTTGGGCACGGTGGATGCGGCAAGGTGGCTCGCGCCGTCCTGATGCTGGAGGCCCTCACCGCCGAGCGTTGTCTTGCCCGCCGTGGCGCCGATCAGGAAGCCGCGCGCACGCTGGTCCGCCGCTGCCCAGATGAGATCGCCGATGCGCTGGAAGCCGAACATCGAGTAGTAGATGTAGAACGGCAGCATCGGCAGATCGTGCGTGCTGTAGGCGGTGGCGGCGGCAATCCACGACGAGATGGCGCCGGCTTCCGAGATGCCTTCCTCCAGTATCTGCCCGCCCGTGTCTTCGCGGTAATACAGCATCGAACCCAGATCTTCCGGTTCGTATTGCTGGCCCAGCGGCGAATAGATGCCGACCTGGCGGAACATGCTCGCCATGCCGAACGTGCGCGCCTCGTCCGCCACCACCGGCACCATGCGCGGGCCCAGCGTGTCGTCTTTCAGCAGGTTGCCGAACATGCGCACGATCGCCATCGTGGTCGACATCTCGCGGCCTTCGGCCTGCAGCGCGAATTGTCCCCAGGATGGCAACCCAGGCACGGTCAGCGCCTGTGTTGCCGCCTTCCGCCGTCTGGGCAGATAGCCTCCGAGGGCAGCCCGGCGCGCATGCAGGTATTGCATCTCCGGGCTGTTTGGCGCTGGCTTGTAAAACTTCAATTGCTCGACATCGGTGTCGGACAGCGGCAGGCGGAAGCGGTCGCGAAACGCCTTGAGCTGATCGACATCGAGCTTCTTCTGCTGGTGCGTCGTCATCCGGCCCTGCCCAACGCTGCCCATGCCGAAGCCCTTCATCGTCTTGGCGAGGATCACCGTGGGCTGGCCGGTGTGCTGCAGCGCGCGGGCGTAGGCGGCGTGGAGCTTGCGCACGTCGTGGCCGCCGCGGCGCAGGCGGTCGATGTCTTCGTTGCTGAAATGCGAGACGAGCGCGGCAAGCTCGGGGTTCTGGCCAAAGAAGCGCTCCCGGTTGTAGGCGCCGTCGTTGGCGGAGAAGGTCTGGAACTGGCCGTCGACCGTCTGCGCGAATGCACGCAGCAAGGCGCCCGAATGGTCGCGGGCGAAGAGGGCATCCCAGTCCGAGCCCCACAGCACCTTGATGACGTTCCAGCCCGCACCCGTGAACTGCGCTTCCAGTTCGTCGACGATGCGGCCGTTGCCGCGCACAGGGCCGTCGAGCCGCTGCAGGTTGCAGTTGATGACGAACACGATGTTGTCGAGGCGCTCGCGCGCCGCCAGCGACAGCGCGCCGATCGATTCCGGCTCGTCCATTTCACCGTCGCCAAAGAAGCCCCACACCTTGCGTTCGGTGGTTTGCAGCAGGGCGCGGTTGTGCAGGTAGCGCATGAAGCGCGCCTGGTAGATCGCATTGATTGGCCCGATGCCCATCGACCCGGTCGGGAACTGCCAGAACTCGGGCATCAACCACGGATGCGGATACGAGCACAGCCCGGGTCCCGTGATTTCGCGCCGATAGTGTTCGAGATGTGTCTCGTCGAGAAACCCTTCGAGATACGCGCGTGCGTAGACGCCGGGCGACGCGTGCGGCTGGAAGTAGACGAGATCGCCGCCGTGCGCTGCGTTGTCCGCCCGGAAGAAATGATTGAAGCCGACTTCGAACAGATCGGCCGCCGATGCGTAGCTGGCGATGTGGCCGCCCAGCTCGCCGTAGGCCTGGTTGGCGCGCACGACCATGGCGAGCGCGTTCCAGCGCAGCGCGGCGGCCAGTCGCTCTTCGGTGTCGATATCACCGGGATACGGCGGCTGCGCCTCAACGGGGATCGTGTTGGCGTAGGGCGTAACGCGGGCGAGGGCAGTGCCGACGCCCAGCTTTGCGGCGCGCTCCGCCAGGCGGTCGAACAGGAACTGCGCGCGCGAGGTGCCGGCATGCTGGACGACGGCCTCCAGCGCGTCGAGCCACTCGGCGGTTTCCCCTGGATCGCTGTCTTGGATGCGGTGCGCGAGGGAGCGCATCGACGCGGCGCCGGTCGATAAATCCGTCATGACGGGTCCTGCCTGAAGGAAGGATGGGAAGGCGGGCCGTGATCATGCGATGCACGCCCGCGCCCGGATGCGCCGCCGCAGCGGCGCCGCATCAACCGTTGCGGAAGATGAAGCTGTATGCGTTGAGCGCCGGCACGCCGCCCAGGTGGGCGTAGAGCACGCGCGAGCCTTCGGGAAATTCACCGTTGCGCACCATGTCGATCATGCCGTGCATGGATTTCCCTTCGTACACGGGGTCCGTCAGCATGGCTTCCTGGCGTGCGCACAGGCGAATGGCTTCCAGCGTGCCTTCATTGGGCAAGCCGTATTCCGGGCCGCCGTAGCGCGTGTCGAGCACCACGTCCTTCTCTGTGATGTTTCGGCCGAGGTCGACCAGTTCGGCGGTGTGCTGCGCGATGCGGAGGATCTGCGCGCGCGTCTGTTCCGGCTTGGCGGAGGCATCGATGCCGATCACCTTGTCGGCCCGGCCATCCGCCGCAAAGCCGACGACCATGCCGGCTTGCGTACTTCCCGTGACCGAGCAGACGACGATGTAGTCGAACTTGAAGCCCAGCTGCGCTTCCTGCTGCCGCACTTCTTCGGCAAAACCGACAAAGCCCAAGCCGCCGAGCGGGTGTTCGGAGCAGCCGGCCGGAATCGGGAACGGCTTGCCGCCGCGCTTGCGGACGTCTTCCATGGCCTGTTCCCAGCTGGGCCGGATGCCGATGTCGAAGCCTGCGGCATCGAGGCGCACGTCGGCGCCCATGATGCGCGACATCTCGATATTGCCGACGCGGTCGTACACGGCATCGGAGTAGTTCACCCAGTTTTCCTGCACCAGCACGCACTTGAGGCCAAGGTGCGCGGCCACGGCGGCTACTTGGCGCGTCTGGTTCGACTGAATCCCGCCAATGGACACCAGCGTGTCATATCCGCCTTCCAGCGCTTCCGGGATCAGGTATTCCAGCTTGCGCGTCTTGTTGCCGCCGAAGGCCAGGCCGCTGTTGCAGTCTTCGCGCTTGGCAAACAGCTCCACCTTGCCGCCCAGATGCGCGCTCAATCGTTTCAGCGGTTGGATGGGCGTCGGGCCGAACGTCAGGGGATAACGGGGAAATCGCTGCAGGTTCATGAGGTGGCTCCTTCAGTGCCGCAAATGGCGGGATGTCGGAAACCAATGGTACGCAGAACGCCGCGAAATGAGGTTGCAAAGATCGTCTACTATCCGGAACGTAGCTTGCCGTAAATCAGATGGCGGATCTCTTTATTTCTTGAAAATGAAAAAGAGCGAAACAAAATTGCAGGAAGATTCTGACGCGTCGGCAGCTTCGACGCGCCACGCCTTGGATCGCACCGATCGCGCGATTCTCCGGGCGCTCCAGCGCGATGCGTCCATCTCGAACGTGGCCCTGGCGGCCAAGGTGAACCTCAGCCCGCCGGCCTGCCTGCGCCGCGTGGAACGGCTGAAGGAGCTGGGGCTGATCAAGGGGATTGTTGCGCTGCTCGATCCGCGGGCGCTGGATCTGGGGTCGCTGGTGATGATCGGCGTCGTGCTGGATCGCTCGACGCCGGAATCATTCACGGCTTTCGAGAAGGCGGTGCAGAAGGTGCCCGGTTGCCTGGAGTGCCACGTCGTGACGGGCGAATTCGATTACTTCATGCTCGTGCGCACGAAAGACAACGAAGGCTACAACCGGCTCCACGCCGAACAGCTGCTCTATCTGCCGGGCGTGCGGCAGATCCGGACGTTCATGGTGCTCAAGCAGGTGCTGTCGACGACGGAGCTGCCGGTGGCGTAGCCGGGCGGGGCTGAGGCTCAGCCCTTGCGCTGTTCCATCAGGCGGTCCCACAACATGCCGGCCCGGTTGCCGCTCCTGCAATACGCGAGGATGGGCTTGGGCAGCGTGTCGACCAAGGTGCCGAATGCGGCAACGTCAGCATCGCCAATGCCATTCGGCTCGACGGGCATGTAGCGCGCTTCCAGGCCCAGTTCGCGCGCGGCAGCGGCAATGTCCTCGAAGGCGGGCTGGTCGCTGCTTTCGCCATCGGGGCGGTTGCAGATGACCGAGCGGAAGCCTGCATTGCGGATGGCCTTCAGGTCGGCCGGCATGATTTGCCGCGATGCAGTCAACCCGCTCGATGCCGTGGCGCGGCATTGCTCGATCGCGCGCTGGAAGCATGCAGCGGCAAAGTCGACGTCCTGTTCGGCCGCAAAGCGGCCCAGGCTGATGCGGACGGTGCGGCCTGCGGCATCGGCATCCAGGCCGATGGCCGTCAGCACGTGCGAGGGCGTGCCCGCTGCAGAGTTGCACGCCGATGTGGACGACACGGCAAGGTCGTCGCCAAGCATCATCGGCATGAAGCCGGGAGCGTTGACCGTCAGGCTGAGGGTGTGCGGAATGCGTCGTGCCACATCGGCGTTCTGCACCACGTCGCCGAGGGCGAGCACCGCTGCCTTCAGCCGCTCGCTCAGCGCGGCAATGCGGGCGGTTTCGTGCTCCAGTTCTGCCGCAGCCAACTCGCACGCCACGCCCATCCCGACAATCTGATGCGTCGCCAGCGTGCCCGAGCGCAGACCACGCTCGTGGCCGCCGCCGTGGATTTGCGGCGCAATGCGCGAGGCGATGTCGCGGCGGACATACAACGCGCCGATCCCCTTGGGGCCATAGACCTTGTGGGCGGACATCGAGAGCATGTCGATGCCGAGCGCGCGCACATCGATCGGCGTCTTGCCGAGTGCCTGTGCAGCGTCGACGTGGAACAGCGCGCCGGCGGCATGCACGATCTGCGCGATCGCGCCAACGTCGGTCAGCGTGCCCAGCTCGTTGTTCACCAGCATGAGAGAGACGAGGCCGGTGTCGGGCGTCATCGCAGCGGCGACAGCCTCGGGCGTTATTTCGCCGTCGCGTGTCGGCGAGAGATACGTGATCGAACAGCCGCGCGCCGCCAGGTTCGCCATCGTGTCCAGAATGGCCTTGTGTTCGATGCGGCTGGTGATGAGGTGGCGCTTGCCGGTGGCGGCGTCTGCGTAGCCCTTCAGCGCGAGGTTGTTGGATTCGGTGGCGCCCGACGTCCAGATGATCTCGTCGGCATCGGCGCCGATGAGCGCGGCAACTTGCTCGCGCGCTTGCTCGACCTTGTTCCGCGCGACGCGGCCGGTCGCATGCGAACTCGACGCTGGGTTGCCGAAGGCGCCTTCCATGCCAAGGCAGGCGGTCATGGCTGCAATCACGCGCGGGTCGGCCGGCGTGGTGGCTGCGTAGTCGAGGTAGTGGAGGGTATTGCTGTCGCTCATTTCGTTTCTGTGCTGCGGTGGATGCTGGGAAAATGATACGGCGGACAGCCCAGAAAAATAATTCAAAGTTTCCTGCGAATTCCTCGATATGGCGGGGAATATTCCCTAAAATTAGGCTTCCATAGAAGAAAATTTCTCTACCGAAATGGACGCCATTGACCGCGAACTACTGAGGCTGTTGCAGGCCGATGCGACGCTGCCCATCGCAGAGCTGGCGCAGCGCGTGAATCTCTCGCAAACGCCGTGCTGGAAGCGGGTGCAGCGGCTCAAGGACACGGGCGTCATCCGGGCCCAGGTGGCGCTGTGCGACGCGCGCAAGCTGGGCGTCGGCACCACGGTGTTCGTGGCCGTGCGCACCGATCAACACACCGAGAAATGGGCGCAGCGTTTCACGCAGGTGGTGCGCGATATGCCCGAGGTGGTGGAGGTCTACCGGATGAGCGGCGAGATGGACTATCTGCTGCGCGTTGCGGTGGCCGGCATCGAAGACTACGACCGCGTGTACAAGCACCTCATCAAGTCCGTGCCGCTGTCGGATGTGAGTTCATCGTTCTCGATGGAGCAGATCAAGTATTCGACGGCGCTGCCGGTGCGGGATGGGGGGCAGGGGGAGTGAGGGCTTGGGTGGCGTGCCAGTCGGGTGGTTGTATCGCGGCTGAACGGGGGCTCGTCAGTGCTCCCGCATCCAGCGTTCAACAAGCTCCGCCGGAATCGCCTGAAACACTTCATCAAAGCGCTTGCCGGTCAGCCGTTCGGCTTGCTTGAGCAGAAGCGCCACAGGGCTACTCGGTTCATGCGCCTCAAACCAGATCCGGGCAGCTTGAATGGAGGCGAGGGCGGTATTACGGTCCATGACGGGCTCAGGCGGGTTGTTCTCAAGCGGCGTAACTACCGGGCCCTCGATGGTGATGCCCATCAGGCCTGGTGAGGTGGCCGGCGAGCGTTCCGAGACCGGAAGCGCAATCACAGTAGGTGCGGCCGGTGGTGACGCGCCAGTCACCGTATCCAGCAGTCGCAACAAGGTGCCCAGGTCAGGATAGTCGTCCGGAAGGTGATGTCGCGCCCAAGAGTCGATCGATGACGCAAGGGCTTGGGCCTCGTCCAGCGCGGACAGTGCCGCGTCGCTTTGATTGCGCAGTTCGCGGAGCTGATGCTGCACTGCCTCGGGTGCCAACGCATCTGCTGCGCGTGGAATGCTCAATGATCGCTCGACGTCGCGCACTCGCAGGCGCAGCGCGCCGTTGGTTGAGATCACTAGATCCCGCACGTCCTGCATCAGCCCCTGCGGGTCGGCCAAGGCGGCCAGCGCGTTGGCACGCACGGCCGGGTCGGGCTCACCGTCCACCACCACTTGCGGGTAGATGGCATCCGGCCATGTCTCAAGCAACCGAGACAGAATGCACAGCCCGTCCCGCAATCCAATTGCCTCGTCCAACCGGACCCGGCAGCGCACCAGCAATATGAGGATACGAATATCCCGCGTGCGCAGCAGCAAGCGACGGCAGTCTCGCTCCACTTCCGTCCAGTTGATTGCCTCGGGAGGGCTGACAAAATCACCATACTGAGCATCTTGCTTAGGCGTGACCTTGCCTTGCAGAAGAACGAAATCGGGGTCGTATTCCAGATCGTTTCCGCACGGGTGCGCCTCGGAGATGGGCTCCAACAGCTCGGGGAAGATCAAGGCACGGAGCGCGGGCTGCGCATCTTTGGTTTTCTTGCTGAAGAACATGTGATGGGTGATCGGTGGCTATTGCGCCACCGCCATGTGGTCATTTCGAGGGGCGGAGGGTTGTTGATGGAGCGTCTCAGTGCTTCGCGTACTGCTCCGGCTCGAACACCATGCCGGTAATGGCACGGCTGCGGTCGGGCTCGCCCAGCCAGGTCGACCATCCCAGGCGTTCCGATGAGCCGAGCACGGCTGGCGGAGCGGCGTCAGGCATCACCTGCAACTCAACCTCCCACACGAACTCGTAGCCAACGAACGAGCGCACCCATTCGATCAGCACAGGAAAGTCCCGGCCATTGGGCGTGAAGCACAGATACTGCTGCAGGTTCAACGGCCCGATGACGAGCCGAAATTTGTGCTGTCGATCTGGCACCATCTCGCCGAGCATGGCGCCTTGCCCCATCATGCTGGGCGGGCCCGGGTGCCCTAGCTGAGAAAGCTCATCGGGGTCAACCGCGATCCAATGCAGCACGAACTCATCAAGGCGCACCGGCACGCCAAAGAAGTGTGCCAATGTGGCTGCAATGCCGTCCGGGCTGCGCGATTCGCGCACGTGGTGCGCGCTGGCCGCCAACCGCGCGTGCGGTGGCAGTGGGCTTTCCGCAATCTCGGCTGCATCGGACCCAGCCAGCCACCCAACATAGCGCGAGAACGCTTCGTCATCCGGGCGATCCAGCCCCGCCGTTGACTGTGAATGCGCCCACGCTTGATAGAACTGCGTCAGCGCCCGGTGGTGGAACAGGTCCAGGAAATCCGCCGTGGTGGTGTCGCGATGTGCCTCCGTGCGCTCCCGCACGATTTCTGTGAAGTGAAGCGGCAGGGCACCATTCGGCCCCAGCATGCCCAGCCCGAATAGCTGGATCTTGAGCTTGCCCTGCACTTGCTGCAGCTGTGCGATTTCGCGCGGTGCGAACGTCAGGGAGGCCTGTTGACCAATCCGGAAATGCTCGTCCTGTGGACGGCGTGCTTGACCGATCGGCGGCAAATCGGGGCGATGCGCTGCGAGTTGACGTAACAGGCCCAAGAAACTCAACCGCCAGGGCTCGCTTTGCGCTGCAGGGATCGCTTGTGTGCTCGGTGAACCAGTTGTCGGCGGCGTGCTGTCGTCAAAGCCTCGATACATGGCTACACCGTACTCCGCGTGCCCATGCGCACTGGCCACCGATGCACGCGCCCACGCTGAATCGAATGCAACTCCGTCTCTGTGAACGAGTTGACCGACACATGCCGGGTCAGGAACTGCTCGAGCACCATCCCAAAGAGATACGGGCTGATACCCGAGAACCCCGTCTCGTCCACTGTCAACTGGCACTGCACACCACGGCCGTAGATGATGGGGCCGCTGCCCGGTAGCCGTCGGGTGACCGGTTTGACCTTCGAGCCAATCAGGCTGTCGACCTGGCGCAACTGGGCTGCGTCATCACTGGCCACGAACAGGCGCAGCATGTCGCGCAGGCCCTGTCCGCCTTCGCGGTGATCCAGGTCGGTCAGCGAGAGATAGTTGAATCCCAGCTGGCGGATCAACCGCCAAGCCATTTCGCCTTCAGCAAATGGCGCGCGCGGCGCAGACGGTGGCCGAATCAACCCGACACCTGTCACCGGAATCGAATCCGGCGAGCGCAAATCGTTGAAGCCATTGCGCGGCACCAGATTCGATAAGTCCCGATTGGTGGCCATCGCGGCGACCGAGAGGTATCGCAAATCGTTCGGGTAGGGCGCTTCCCTTTGATCCACGAGAGAAACGAAGACCTCTGTGCCGGTATACGCCGTCCGGGTTCCGTACTTGCGAGCATGGTTAGAGGCCAGCCGCCTCTCGCGCCGCACCGAAAAATATCGCCCGTGGTTGCCTTCATCCCGATTGAGGGTCGCGAAGAGCGGCCGGAATTCGACCGCAGTAGCATGTTCATGCGCTTGCCCCGACAGCGTTTGGACCGAAAAGATCTCGTAGTCCAGCGGGCGACGGCGGCTTGCCACCAAGTGAAATTCCGTGCGCCCGGGCTGAATCTCCATCCGGTCGGTACGCATCGGAAAGAGGTTGACGACGGGGGTGCAGAAGAGCGCAAACTGCCCTGCATCCACTTGGTTGACCAGTGCTTGTGGAGATTTCGAGAGCAGCACAACCAGCTCGGCTTCTCGGCTGTTGATTCTGCGCAAGCCTGGCGCGAGGTCATTGAGCCCGAAGAAATAGAAGCGCTGCGGGCATGCAAAGTACTCGTGCACTACGTTATGGCCGTGGAATTTGTTCCAATCCAGCGGCAATGCACTTTCTTCGGGAGCCATGCCGACACGGCTCACCGCGTTGGTTGTTACGGCATGCAAGCGCTCGCCCATGGCTCCCGGCTTGCCAATCAGTACGGCACAGCCCGCGCTGTGCAGCAGCTCGAACAGGTGGGATGCAATTTGATCATTGCCGCACAGGTGGATTGGCAACGTATCCAACCCATCCAACTGAGAAAACGTGCCTTCGCCATGAAGTCGCAGCCGAAGGCGTAGCGCACCCTGGAGGGTCACATGGGGCGGCACGTAGCGCTCCAGCCCCTGGATGTCGGGCGGAATGCCAGTAAGGCGTGCCTCGGCAATCTCGATGGGCCACAGCGACAGTGGTTGTGTCGTGCGGAATTCGCATTCCGTGGCCTCACCTGCGGGTGCCCGCGCAAGCAGCATTGTGCCGCGCGGCACCGCCATGCCGCGCATCAAGCCGCCTTCCTGATAGCTCGGGTGGAACTGCGCCACGGCAATGGCTGGGGTCGGCGCGACGTAGTTCGGATAGATGACTTCCAACAAACGCTGTGTAAAGCGCGGAAACTCTGCGTCCAGCTTGATCTGCGTGCGTGCGGTCTGAAAGCAGAACGCCTCGATCAGCCGCTCCACATAAGGGTCGGCCACCTCGATGCCATGCATGCCCAGGCGCTTGGCTACCTTGGGGTGCTGCTTGGCGAATTCTCCCGCCAGCTCGCGCATGTAGACGAGCTCGCGGTTGTAGTAATCCAGCAGTTGCGGGTCCATGGCGTCAGTTGGCGTGAATAGAGCGGACGTTTATCCGGCCGGTTTCCAGGTCCAGCGAACTCTGTGCGCTAAATGCCATCGGATACGGGTCCATGTGGATCAGCCCGCTGATCTCGAACACCAGCATGTTGTAGCGCATCGGGGCGTCTTCCTTGCGCAGCGGATTGACCTCCAGCGAGCCCGGAATAAGCCGCGGCTCAAAGTCCAGAATCGCCCGCCGCACAATCTTGACGATGTCGGCCCACTTGTGTCCCGACATGTAGGAGCCTGCAACCGGTGGCACCCCATAGTTGATGGCCGATGCGGCCGCCTCCGGGTATTGAACCCGTTCGATCTCATCTTCGCGATTGGTGGTGTTCAGCAGGTAGGTCAGATCGCGCTGAATGATCTCGCGCATCTGCGTGCGCTTCATGGTGTATTCCTCCGGGCCTTCGGTCTGGCGGGGCGGCGCATCATCACGCAATCGATCAAACAGCGTCGGCAGGAGTTGTGCATTGGGGCGCCGGGGCGCGCGGTACTCACTCATCGGCGTCGCCCAAGATCAGCGTCGACACGTCCAGCAGCCCAGCGTCACCCGCGCTCGTCATCCACGTCTTCTGGCCAAGCGCGATGATGCCGGTCTCGCCGACCTCCGACCAATGTGTCTCGCGCGACAATCGCAGCGCATCGCCACCGCGCTGGGAACCCGGATAGCGCACCGGCGTGAAGCCACGGTGGATAGAACCATCCGGCAGAGTGACCGTTGCTGAGCGCCAGACCAGATCGAGTATGCCTGTCACCGGCCCCATCTCCAGCTTGCGCATCTGCGCAAATGGCAGCCAGGCATAACGCCCGCCCAACACAATTTCGCAGGTCGGGCCATACCGGGTGTCGCTATCGGCAATCCAGTCAAAGGAGGTGCCATTGAAAGCGCCGCCAGAGTCTGACACTTCGGATAACGCTTGCTGCCGGCAATGATCCGCACCGTTCATGTCACCCGCCTCAGCGAGCGCAAGGGCATTGCGCAGCGGCGTCACCCAGTCAGGCGAGGGCAACAACCCCCCCGGCTCACGCTTGCCCTTGACGACATCGACTCGAAGCACCTCGACCCGAATCAAGTCTCGGGAAACATGCGCAGTCTGTGCAAGGTCCGGCATCAACTGCGTTGCCACCTGCAATTGCTTGAGCGCACGCAGCCAATCTTCCATCACGCACAGCCATTGGAATAGCTGCCAACGCTCCGCAAACGCGCCAGGCCGCTGACGCACGCGTACCTCCGCATTCTGCAGCGCCTGGGTAACCGAACCACTGTGCTGCAAAGCCGCTGCCAGACTGGATTTCGAGGCAGGCTCCAAGGGCGGGGTATCAGTCGTCATGGGAATTCGGCTCCTGTGGTTGTGCCGGGGCAGGGTGATAGGCGCTGTCCATCGACACGAGGTGATGCTCGCGCTTTGTCAGCGCCGCCTTGATGCCACGCCGGTCGGGTACAAGGATGTCACCCGCAAAGAGGTGCAGCACGTCCGGCATGGCGGGCGCCGCAAACAAGGGGGCACCGAGCGAATCGGGTCCGCCGATCAGGCTTTCGATGCGTGTTGGACCTGCCAGTAGATCCAACAGGCTCGCGTCCTTGGCGGAGGCGTCTGCTGGCATCGGGTCGTCCGTGTGGCCAGCAGGCTGCACAAGCTCTCCCTTGGGCGAGGCCAGATACCAGTTGACCTTTGCCAGCTCGGGGTTGCGCAGTACGGCGGCGGCTTCACGGCTGAGTACCGCCAGAACATCAGTGGATTCAGCCGCTGCATCCGGCACAGCGGGGAGGGGCGTCGCGCTATTGGTGCGCAAGATCGAGAACGGGTCGTCCACACAGCCCTTCCAAGGGGAAGCCTCACTTGTTGGCACCAAGTCGTCGAGGTTTCCACCCGTTGAAGAATGGCGTTGCTGGTTGCTCATGATATCCGCGCCCACTTTTTCTCAGAAAAACGGCGCCGATCATAGACGCAAACCACCGAATAGAGGAATGCGCCACAAAAAATATGATTTTATGATTTTGAAAATCAGAATTAAATGTAATTGGTCGTTTGGTGTGCTTTTTTTTATTGTATTGGATTGGTTGTTATGAACGTTCCTGATTTAGTCAATGGCCTCGGTATTTGTATCTGTAAAAGCTTGTGCTATTGGTGTCTGTGGGGTGGGGATTAGTCAAATTTTCACGGGCGTTATGGGCTGATGCGACTACCGTTTCCACTGGGTGTGTGGCGAATCATTGATTGTAAATAGTTGTGCCTATTTTTAGAGAATTAATTCGGTTGCTTTATTTTGTTTTCATCCAATAACATAAATAAAGGGAGTGATTTTATCGGCTGCATTGCGATGCGGGCTGGACCTATAAATAAGAAAACATGGACATTTCACGTCAGGCCCTGTTTGGTCGGTTAAATCCGACGCTTTTCAAGGCGATTGAGAGCGCTACCGCTTTCTGCAAGCTGCGCGGCAACCCGTATGTCGAACTCGTACACTGGCTGCATCAGCTGGTGCACGCCCCGGACGGAGACATGCAGCGTTTGTTGCGGCACGCCGGAGCAGACCTCCAGGCACTGGAGTCCGATCTTGCACGCGCACTGTCGGCGTTGCCCGCCGGCGCCACGTCTATCAGCGACTTCTCCTTCCACATCGAATCCGCTGTCGAGCGCGCCTGGGTCTACGCCACTTTGGCGTTCGCAGACGACCGCGTGCGCGGTGCCTATCTGCTGACCGCACTGCTCAAGACCCCAGAACTTCGCCGCACGGTGCTGGGCATCTCGCTCCAGTTTGCGAAAGTGCGTGTGGACGATCTAGTAGGGACCATTCCCGCCCTGGTCGCGCAGTCCCCCGAAAGTACCGAAGCCGCCTACGACCGCAGCGGCCTGGCACCGGCGGTCCCAGGTGAGGCCAACAAAGCCATGTCTCCTGGCACTTCCGGCAAAAGCGCCCTGGCCCAGTACTGCCGAGACCTAACCGAAGACGCTCGCGCAGGCCGTCTCGATCCCGTTATTGGCCGCGAGCACGAAATCCGCACCATGACGGACATCCTGCTGCGCCGCCGTCAGAACAATCCACTGATCACAGGCGAAGCTGGTGTCGGCAAGACCGCCGTGGTCGAGGGCCTGGCGCAAGCCATCGCTTCCGGCGAAGTCCCACCGAGCCTCGCCGATGTGCGCCTGTTGAGTCTGGATGTCGGTGCATTGCTGGCCGGCGCCAGCATGAAGGGCGAATTCGAAGCGCGCCTCAAAGGTGTGCTCGAAGAAGCTGCCAAGTCGCCCAAGTCGATCGTTCTGTTCGTTGACGAAGTGCACACGCTGGTTGGTGCCGGTGGCCAAGCCGGCACGGGCGATGCCGCCAACCTGCTCAAGCCGGCTCTCGCACGCGGCGCGCTACGCACGATCGGGGTCACGACGTGGAGCGAGTACAAGCGCCATATTGAGAAAGATCCCGCCCTCACGCGTCGCTTCCAGGTTCTGCAAGTCATGGAGCCGCAGGAAGCCAGCGCCGTGACCATGGTGCGTGGCCTGGTGGAGACCTTTGAGGCGCACCACGGTGTGCTGATCCGCGATGAAGCCGTGCGCGCCGCCGTCAAGCTCTCGCACCGCTACATCCCCTCGCGCCAGTTGCCGGACAAGGCCATCAGCCTGCTCGACACAGCCTGCGCGCGCGTGGCCCTCTCGTTACACGCACCGCCCGCCGCCGTTCAGCTGCCACGCCAGCGCCTGGCTGCCGTCGAGGCCGAGGCCGCGCTGCTGGCCAAGGAAGCCGCCTTCGGCAGACAGGACAACCGCCGCGTCGCCGACGTGGAGAACACGGTTTGCGAGATCAAGACGGAACTCACCCAAGCCGAAGCACGCTGGCAGCAGGAGGCCGCGCTCGCAACCGGCGTGCTTGCGCAACGTCGGGCCGTTGTCGAATCGACGGAAGCGGGCGCGGAAGCGTCAGCTCGTACAGCGCTGCTGGCGTTGGAATCGGAACTGGCATCCGCGCAAGGCGAAACACCGCTTCTGTATACCGAGGTGGATGAAGCCGTTGTTGCCGCTATCGTGGCCGACTGGACGGGCATCCCCGTCACCCGCATGGTGGCCGACGAAGTCGTGACCGTGATGGCGCTGCCGCAGACGCTGGGGGCCCGCGTTATTGGCCAGGATCACGCCTTGGTCCAACTGGGCGAACGCATCCAGACCGCCCGCGCCCAATTGACTGACCCGAACAAACCAGTGGGTGTGTTCCTGCTGGTCGGGCCCTCTG
Organism: Ralstonia flatus; assembly: GCF_958439105.1. Classification (NCBI taxonomy): domain Bacteria; kingdom Pseudomonadati; phylum Pseudomonadota; class Betaproteobacteria; order Burkholderiales; family Burkholderiaceae; genus Ralstonia; species Ralstonia flatus. The sequence continues at coordinate 15,091 of NZ_CAUDLI010000010.1, forward strand.
GTGTCGGCAAGACCGAGACTGCGCTGGCACTGGCCGATGCGCTCTACGGTGGCGAGCAGAACCTCATCACCATCAACCTCTCCGAATTCCAGGAGTCGCACACGGTCTCCACGCTCAAGGGCGCGCCGCCGGGCTACGTGGGCTACGGCGAGGGCGGTGTGCTGACGGAAGCAGTGCGCCGCCGCCCCTACAGCGTCGTGCTGCTCGATGAGGTCGAGAAAGCCCACCCCGACGTGCACGAAGTCTTCTACCAAGTCTTCGACAAGGGCTATATGGAAGACGGGGAAGGGCGCCACATCGACTTCAAGAACACCATCCTGCTGCTGACGAGCAATGCCGGTTCGGACCTGCTGAGCAGCCTCTTCGATGACGCAACGTTGATGCCCGAGCCCGCCGCGCTGCGCGATGCGTTGATGCCCGAGCTGCGCAAGGTGTTTCCGGCAGCGTTTTTGGGCCGCCTGGTGGTGGTGCCGTATCTGCCGCTTGCGGCAGAGAACCTCGGCCGGATCGTACGCCTGCACCTCGACCGCGTGGTCACCCGCATGCGTGAGCAGCACGATATTGCGCTCACTTATGGCGACGCCGTGGTGTCACACATCGTCGAGCGCTGCCCGGTAGGGGAGACCGGTGCCCGCCAGCTCATCAGCTTCATCGAGCAAGTCATTCAGCCGCAACTGGCCAAGCTCTGGCTGGGGGCGCTCGCCGAGAAGCGCCAACTGCTGGCCATCGACATCCACTTAGCCGAGGGTGACAGCGCTGAATTGCTCTACCACCCCGAATACCTTCCCGGCCGTACCACCACGCCGGCGATTCCCGCAGCCGAACCGGCCTGAGGCCGTGCGGCACCTCAACCCTTCCATGTAACCCACTGGGGAGAATCATGTCTGTTGTGAACAGCTCGCAGAAATTCATCGCACGTAACCGCGCGCCGCGTGTGCAGATCGAGTACGACGTCGAAGTGTATGGCTCGGAAAAGCGCATCGAGTTGCCCTTCGTCATGGGCGTGCTGGCCGACCTCTCGGGCAAGCCCGCCGAGCCGTTGCCGCCGGTGGCCGACCGCAAGTTCCTCGAAATCGACATTGACAACTTCGACGAGCGCATGAAGGCCATGAAGCCGCGTGTGGCGTTTGCCGTGAACAACACGCTCACGGGCGAAGGCCAACTGATGGTCGACATGACCTTCGAGAGCATCGAAGACTTCTCGCCCGCTGCCGTGGCCGGCAAGGTCGATGCGCTCAAGCAACTGCTCGAGGCCCGCACGCAACTGGCGAACCTGCAGACCTACATGGATGGAAAGTCCGGCGCCGAGTCGCTCATCAACCAACTTCTGCAAGACCCGGCCCTGCTGCAAGCGCTGGCCAAGGCGCCGAAGTCCGAACCAGCCCAAGTCCCAGCGGGCGCTGACTCGGCCGAGTCCTGAATTACGCGGTTTCGCGCCTTCCTGAATTCCACCTTTGAGCGAACAATCCATGGCTTCCGCACAACAACGTCAACAACAGACCGTCGCAACGGTTGATCAGTCGGACTTCGCGTCGCTAATCAACCGCGAGTTCTCCCCAAAGACCGACCAGGCACGCGAGGCTGTCGACCTGGCCGTCCGCACGCTGGCCGAGCAGGCACTGGCCAGCACCTTTACGATGAGCGACGATGCCTACAAGAGCATCGAAGCCATCATCGGCGCGATCGATAAGAAGCTCTCCGAGCAGATCAACCTGATCCTGAACCATGAAGACTTCCAGAAGCTGGAATCCGCTTGGCGTGGCCTGCATCACCTGGTGTCGAACACCGAGACGGATGAGAAGCTGCGCATCCGCGTGATGGACGTGTCCAAGGAAGAACTGCGCCGCACGCTGCGCCGCTACAAGGGCATCGGTTGGGACCAAAGCCCGCTCTTCAAGCGCCTCTACGAAGAAGAATACGGTCAGCTGGGCGGCGAGCCCTACGGCTGCCTAGTCGCCGATTACTACTTCGACCACACCCCGCCCGATGTGGAACTGCTGAGCTCGATGGCCAAGATCTCGGCTGCAGCGCACGCGCCGTTCATCGCAGGCGCATCGCCTTCCGTGCTGCAGATGAATTCGTGGCAAGAGCTGGCCAACCCGCGCGATCTGTCCAAGATCTTCCAGAACTTGGAATACGCACCGTGGAACGCGCTGCGCAACTCGGAAGACGCCCGCTACGTCGGCCTGGCCATGCCGCGCTTCCTGTCGCGCCTGCCGTATGGCATCAACACCAACCCGGTCGATGCCTTCGACTTTGAAGAAGACACGGATGGCGCTGACCACCGCAAGTACGTGTGGAGCAACGCGGCCTACGCCATGGCGGTCAACATCAACCGCTCGTTCAAGCAATATGGCTGGTGCACGCTGATCCGCGGCGTGGAGAGCGGCGGCGTGGTTGAGAACCTGCCCTGCCATACCTTCCCGACGGACGACGGCGGCATCGACATGAAGTGCCCGACCGAGATCGCCATCTCGGACCGCCGTGAGGCCGAACTGTCGAAGAACGGTTTCATCTCGCTGGTGCATCGCAAGAACACCAACTACGCCGCGTTCATCGGTGCGCAGTCGCTGCAAAAGCCGGCCGAGTACTACGACGCCGATGCCACGGCCAACGCCAACCTGTCGGCACGCCTGCCGTATCTGTTCGCTTGCTCGCGGTTCGCGCACTACCTGAAGTGCATCGTGCGCGACAAGATCGGCGCGTTCAAGGAGCGCGAAGACATGCAGCGCTGGTTGAATGAATGGATCATGAACTACGTGGATGCCGATCCGGCCAACTCCTCGCAAGACACCAAGGCCCGCCGCCCGCTGGCTGCCGCTGAAGTGGTGGTGGAAGAGCAGGAAGGCAACCCGGGCTTCTACAGCGCCAAGTTCTTCCTGCGTCCGCACTTCCAACTGGAAGGCTTGACCGTCTCGCTGCGCCTGGTGGCGCGCCTGCCATCGGTCAAGGAAGCTGCGTAAGCCAAGACCCCCTCAATTTCAACCAAAACCGTATCTCTCTGGCCTGTATCCGCAGGCCCGTGGGGGACTGTTTCGGCTTTTTGCTGTACCGCTAACAATCAAGGAGCTTTGCAATGGCACAGGACATCTTCCTGAAGATCAATGGCATCGATGGCGAATCGCAAGACGCGTCGCACAAGAACGAAGTGGAAGTGCTCAACTGGAGCTGGAAGATCGAGCAGCTCTCGACCATGCACTCGGGCAGTGGCGGCGGCGCTGGTAAGGCCACCGTGTCGGATCTCACCTTCGAGCATCACATCGACCGCGCCTCGCCCAACCTGATGAAGTACTGCCTGACCGGCAAGCACATCGACCAAGCCACGCTAGTGGTGCGCGAGGCTGGCGGCAACCCGCTGGAGTTCCTGAAGATCACGATGAGCGATGTGCTCGTAACACAAGTGGCGCCGGGTGGCTCCACTGACGACAAGGTGCGTTCACGCGAAATCGTGTCGCTGTCGTTTGCCAAGGTCAAGCAAGAGTACGTCGTGCAGAACGCCCAAGGTGGCAGCGGCGGCGCTGTGACGGCTGGGTACGACATCAAGGGTAATAAGGAAGCTTGATGAACCTCGCCCGTCTGTCGTCATCGATGGATGGGCGATCCAAACGCAGCAGAAAACCACCGCACGTCAATGTGCTGTTGATGTGTTCGAAAGAGGGTAGGAAACAATGGGTGCAGCAGAGCAAGTCGCCAACCTGATGGGCAGCCACCGCACAGTCAAAGCCACGAGCGCCGCAATCCCCGAGTTGCTGGGACAGCCGCAACTGGAGTTCGTGCGCGTGAGTGGCCGCGAAGCCCTGAGCGAGTTGTTCACCTACACGGTCGACCTGCGCCCAGTCTCCCTGGCGGCCGAGCAAGCCATGCTCGAAGCCGACCTCGACGACGCCATTGGCCTGGAGATGACGCTGACGATTGAGTTGGACGGCATCGGCACTGGCTTGATGGGCGGCGTGGGCTCGGGCGAGCGCCAAATCACCGGCCTCATCACCGCCGTCGAACAAATCGGTGGTGTGGCCGACAACCGCCTCTACCGGTTCACCCTGCGCCCCTGGCTCTGGCTCGCCACCCAAACCGCCGACTACAAAGCCTTCCAGAACAAAAGCGTCATCGACATCCTCGACGAAGTCCTGGCCGACTACACCTTCAGCGTCGACAAACGCCTGGACGAGAGCGCCTTCCCCAAACTCGAATGGGAAGTCCAGCACGGCGAAACGGATTTCGCCTTCCTCCAACGCCTCACCGAAGAATGGGGCATCACCTACTTCTTCGAACATGACGGCGCTCACCACCGGCTCGTCCTCGTCTCCGAATCCGGCGCCTGGCGCAAATTCCCCAGCGCCGCATACCACACCCTGCCGATCTACCCGCAAGGCTTCAAGGTTGACGAAGAACACCTCACACGCTTCGAACCCATCAACCGCCTGCGCACCGGCAAGATCACCCTCAAAGACTACGACCCGCGCCAACCCAAGGCCGATCTCACCACCGGCGACAGCCTCCCGCGCGACACACGGTTCTCCGAGTTTGAACGCTACGAATACGAACCCGGCAGCTACACGAACCGAGACCTCGGCAACCAGCGCGCCCGCATCCGCATGGAAGAGCGCCGCGCCAAAGGCCGTCGCGTGCGTGGAGCAGGCGCCCTGCGCGGCATCGCAGCCGGCTGCACCTACCAGATCGCCAACCACGACAAGGACGACCTCAACCGGGAAATCCTCATCGTCAGCACCGAATTCCAACTCGAAGACGTCGCCATCCAATCTGGCAGCACCCAGCGCTACGCCTGCCACGTCCGCTTTGAAGCCCACCCCACGGATGAAGTCTTCCGTCCACCGCTGACCACCGCCAAACCGCGCGTCAGGGGCATCCAGCGTGCCGTCGTCACCGGCCCCGAGAACCAAGAGGTCTGGACCAACGACTTCGGTTGCGTCAAAGTTCAGTTCGAGTGGGACCGCTACGGCCAGTACAACGAAAACTCTTCCCCCTGGATCCGAGTCGCCAACGGTTGGTCAGGCGACCAGTTCGGTGCAATGCACGTGCCGCGTATCGGGCAGGAAGTGCTTGTGGATTACCTCAACGGTGATCCGAACACGCCCATCATCATCGGGCGGGTGCCGAACCAGTTGAACCTGCCCCCATGGGCACTGCCCGGCCAGCACGCCCTCAGTGGCATCGCCAGCAAGGAACTGTTTGGCAAACGGCGCAATCATCTGGTGATGGATGACACCCAAGGCCAGATTCAGGCCCAACTGTCGTCTGACCACCAGACCAGCCAACTCAACCTCGGCTATCTGACGGGCGTACCCGGCAACCCGGGGCGCAAAGACCCACGTGGTGAAGGCTTTGACCTGCGCACCGATGGGCAGGGTGCTATCCGTGGTGCCAAGGGCTTGTTCCTCACCACGGAAGGGCAGGTTGCAGCGGTGGGCGGTCACCTCGACCGGCAAGAGTTCATCCGCTGCATGGAGGCCGCGCTTGAAGCCGCCAAATCCCTGGGCGACTACAGCAGCCAGCACGAGGCCCTGAAAACCGACGCAGACCCGCAATCCACTCTCACGAAAGCCATTGAGGAATGGGATGCGGGGGCAAACAACCATCAGGACAAGCCAGGCCAAGGTGGCCAGCCCGTGCTAGGCGCCTACGCGCCGGCCGGTATCGCCTTGGCTACACCCAAAAGCTTGACTAGCTATGCAGGCCAGCACATCGACACCGTATCCAAGCTGAACCAGCAACAGACTGCAGGGCAGCAATACCTCGTCAACGCCGGCACTGGCATTAGCTTGTTTGCGCATAGCGGTGAGTGGAAGGGGATTGCCCATCAAGGGCAACTCGTGCTGCAAGCCCAGCAGAAGAGCATCACCGCCAATGCCAGGCAGGACGTGGTGGTTACCGCCACGGACGGTTCCATTCTGCTCAACAGCAAGACCGGCATCACGCTCATGAGCGGCAACGCGGGGATTCGGATTGCGGATGGAAAGGTTGAGGCCTTTGGGCCCACGCTGATCCACCTACATACGGGGAACTTTGATGTGCCAGGGCCGGAGGGCGTCAATGGGGCGCTGCCGCAGTTTGATTCGGCCAAGGCCGAACGTGGTTTCGAACTGGTTCGGGCACACGACAAACAGCCCATTCCTAACGCTCCCTACACCCTGGCCAAAGCGGACGGTGGCGTCGAACAGGGCATCGCTTCCAACGGGACGACAGAGCAATCTGTGACGCAGACCATTGAACAAATGACGGCGGCATTTAATGCGCCCAAACTGTACTAAGGCAAGACCCCATGAGCGAAACCAGCTTCCACAATCCTGAAGCCAGCGTCATTGCTCGGGCCACCGACATCACGCTGCCCAGCGGCGGCGTTCGCAAGGTGCCCTGCATACCGCTGCCCGGCATCATCATCTTCGTGCACGGCGTGAACTCGATGGGCGAATGGTTCAACGCGGCAGAGGAAGGCCTGTGCGATGGACTGAACGAGCGCCTGAACCGAAAAGAGTTTGGCAAACCAGTAGACGACACGATCGAGGGCTTGTTGCGCGCCGCGCAATACAGCCCCGAGTTGACACCCTCGGGCTATCTCGTGCGTACCAAGTCTGAGAACGCTGTTGAGGGCCAGGACTTCGTACAGGGCGCCGAGGCCAGCCCCATCATCCGCTTCCGTTGGGGTTACGTCGCCAACAAGGAAGACTTGGCTGTCGTCGGCCCGAACATCTTGCTCGACGAAGACAATGCCTGGGGCGGTGGCCCGTTTGCCAACGGCTGCACGGCGCTGCCTGATTTGTGGAGCAACGGCACTGTGACGGACTTGTTTCTGGGCCTGCAAGTCGAATACATGAACACCGAGACGAGTCGTCTCGTCTACAACTGCCCGGCTCGACACTACGGCGCGCATGCCGCGTGGCGGCTTGCTGCGCTTGTTGCGCAGGCGCGCGAGCGGCATCAGAAGCACTATGGCAAGGAATGCCCGGTCACCATCGTCTGCCACAGCCAGGGCAACATGGTGGGCTTGGCCTCCGCGTTCATCGGTGACAAGAAGTTTGGAGGCAAAGGTGTGGCGGATACCTACATTCTTGCCAATCCGCCTTACTCGGTACTGCCCAACTTTGCTGACAACTTTGTGCAGTACGACAGCGTCAACGATCTCGGCCGAGTCACTACGCTTTCGCGGCGCAAAACGCTGGATGCCTTCTTCGGCATCGTCAAGAACCGCAATGATGATCTTGCTAGCGACGATTGCGTGAATGCGTGGATCGGCAATCAGCGCAAGCCATGGGAACGAGGGAGTGACCAGGAAACGTATCCCTCGCACAAACGCGTCTTCCTGTATGCCAACCCGCATGATCAGGTGATCGCTGTTTCCACCGTCATGGGCATGGGCTGGATGGGGCTGCCGCAGAATGTGCTGGCAGGCCGTGACGACGACATGAAGAGCGCCAAACAACCCTATGCCTTCAAGAACGCGGACGGCGTGCTGTACCAACGTATCTGGGCACAGGGTAACCCCGCGAAATACAGCAAAGACACCCCATTCATGGTGGGTGTCGCGCCGGGCAAAGCCTTTGTGTACTACGACAAGAGCAATCCCGCCAATGCAGATGGCATTCAGGGGGGGAAGGGTCAGTTCTGGCTGCGCAAGCCGCTGGAATTGCGTTTCCACTTCCGGCGCGTTTGGGAAGACGAGAGAAAGGGGCTTGGTGGAAAGGTCGGCGCCACCATGCTCGGTGGGCTCTACGAGATCGCCATTGGCCTTGTCCGGATTGTGACTTTGGACAAAGTGCAGCCCTACCCTCCAGTCAATGCCACGCCTCCAGATGGCTGGACCATTCATGTCAACGCTCACAAGGTGCCCAATCCGATTGAGCCGGTGTCGATCCACTTGTATCACCCGCAAACCGACAAGACGGGGCAACAGCCCAAGGATGACGGGCAGCAGCGGCTCGATGGCAAGGGCGGCGCACCCGTGGGCAAGGTCAGTGGCGTCTTCAACCAGGGGCCGCAATCGCACACCGATGAGTTGAACCCTAGCGGCGGGAAAACGGGCGACATCTATGACAAGTACCGCGCGAAAGGGCAGGGCAGCGCCGACGATGAGGCCGCGCTGCGCTACGAGCACAACGCTAGCGTGCGGCAATTGGCTCGACGTAAGGAAGGTGATCCCTATCGGGACGCCGTTGATCTGATGAGCGAGAAGGGCCGCGGCGCGCTGTCAGGGGATGAATACAAGGACTTCCTCGCATTCGATCAGGAAAAGCGCGAGTACTTCCTCAGGAAGGCCGTCGACCTTAACGCAACCAATCACTCGACGATTCTGACCAACCCGGCACACAGCCGGCAGGTCATGGCGTACGACGTGAACGTGGGGCTGAATATTCTGCCGTTTGATCAGATGCAGTGGCTGCGCAAGTTTGCGGATTGGAGGTATCAGGACGAAAAAGATCCAGTCATGCAGCGATGGCGTGAGTACTACATGGAAGGCCGGTTTCGTGGTGGTGTGAGGTTGGACGAATATGAGGACTATCAACCAGAGGTTCCAGAGCAACTCGGGATCGACACCGAACGCAGCAACAGTGGGGTGTTCTCCCAAACACACCGAGAACTGCCGCTCGATCCAGTTCAACGTCGAGAGTTGTCTGCCTGGGAGCAGCAGCGAGAAGACTGGCGCGTACAGCAACCACAGTACCGCCGACCAACTGACACCGATGATGTTCTTGGAGGAGGCCCCAATGGCTGAGTTCTTCCCTCAACACCGCGAACGATCGCATGGACTTGCCCGCCTTGTTACCGCAGCCGTTTTGACCATTGCCTGTACCGGAACTGCCATGTCTCAGCCCCAATATTCTCGCAAGCCGACACCGTATCCGTTGGCTGCTCAAACTCCGGCTGCGGCCGGTCCGAATGCTCCCGCTGCCTACGTAATGGGTGTCGTCTGGCGCAGTCCGCTGATGTGGATCGACTACCCAACGCAGTGGAACCTGCTGTGGACACAGGGCATGGCGGATCGTAATCCGAGCGATACAGATAGTCCTGACCTCAAGCTGGGCGATGCGACAGGAAAGCTGGTGAGTCCAGTACGAGTTGTTTGGCCGGATGACAACCCGAACCCAGTCTATTGGCACCCCCTACGCACGCTGATTCGCGATCCACTGTATTCGATGGGGTATCACTATGCCGTGGACAAGGACTACTTCTATTCCGTCAGCAACGGCACGAATCGTCCGGATTTCGGAGACATTCGTGTGTTTGCCGGTATGCCGCGCGAATGGATCAATACACCGACCTACATCGAAGAGAAATGGCGGTACATGAATGGTGGTGACGACTTGGCTGAACATATTCGCCTCGGTATGCCAGCTCCATCCTTCTTGGCCGAAAACGAAGATCACGCCGAAGCACGCATGCCTTGGCTGTTCACGAAGATGTACGACAACCGAGGCAGGCCACAGCGTGGTTTGGGCCGCATCACAGAAATGGTCATTGGCCTGCCCACCTTGACCTTGAAGGCTGTCCGTCGCCTGTTCACCAGCGAGATTTACGGTGAAGCTGAGGCGATGAGCTTGAAGCTCTACCCGCAAACTAAGGTGCCTGACGTCACGGTGATGGCGGGCACCGAAACCGTAGGCTTCTATGACCTAAAAGAAGCCATTGCCTACCTGAATGCAAATCCACGCAAGACTGTGTGGGTCTACACGATGGACGCCCCCGGCTACCCCAAGGGTGGCCGCACGGACGAAAACTCAGTTTTGCTGATTCTCAGCCATCCCAGCGCAGATTGGGGTTACACCCCGCTGTCAGCCATCTACTTGCCTCAACAGCACGAAGGCGGGATCGGCAACAAAGCCGCCAATCCGGGCGGTGCCTGGAGCGGGCTCCTGCAGACCATGCAAACGCAGGCGCCGCAGGAGCATCCGGTCGGCCGCGTCTATCACGACGTGTTTAAGCACGACCCCAACGTCAACAAGTTGATGCAGCCGCTGCGCGCCGCTGTACACCAACAGTGGCCCGACTTGGACCAGATCAAGGATGTGCAAAGCGTTGCGGAGCACGCCATCGGCGGGCTGCGTGCTGCAAGTGCTGGCCTGAACATCGCTCGCGCTACGGCCTACGTAGACCAGACCGGCAACAGCGCTGTAGTCACCAGCGCTGCCAATCCGAATGATGCGTGGAGCGTATTGATTGCGCCGCCACCCGGCTGGGTCAAGCAAGAGCCGCGCAAGGTCTGGCCGCGCGCAGCAGGTCGGACCAATGCGTATTTGCCATGGTTTGGCAAGCAGACCAGCGGAAAGTAACCGGGGTGGGTGATAGCGTGATGCGCGGATTGTCAATTTCGGAGTGTTGTGCGGCAGCGTGGCGGAAATTCGCCGTGCTGGCGGTTGCCTGCACGCTGGTCTCTGCTGGCTCCGGAACTGCCATGTCTCAGCCCCAATATTCTCGCAAGCCGACACCGTATCCGTTGGCTGCTCAAACTCCGGCTGCGGCCGGTCCGAACGCCCCTGCCGCCTATGTGATGGGTGTCGTCTGGCGCAGTCCGCTGATGTGGATCGATTACCCGACGCATTGGAACCTGCTGTGGACCCAAGGCATGGCGGATCGCAATCCGAGTGACACCGATAGTCCTGACCTCAAGCTGGGCGATGCGACAGGAAAGCTGGTGAGTCCAGTGCGAGTGGTTTGGCCGGATGACAACCCGAATCCGGTGTATTGGCATCCTCTTGAAACGCTGATTCGCGATCCGTTGTATTCAATGGGGTATCACTACGCAGTGGATAAGGACTATTTCTATTCGGTTAGCAACGGCACTAACCGTCCCGATTTTGGGGACATCCGTGTGTTTGCTGGAATGCCGCAGGAGTGGATCAATACGCCAACTTACATTCAAGAAAAATGGCGCTATCTAAATGGGGGGGATGCATTGAGAGAGCACTTTAGGCAAGGCATGCCAGCGCCATCCATTCTTGCTGAGAACGAAGACCATGCGGAGGCTCGCATGTCGTGGCTGTATACGAGAATGTACACGGATGAGAATGGCAAGCCATACCGAGGCTTGGGACACTCGACTTGGATGGTCATCGGCCTGCCAACCTTCACTTTGAAGGCGGCTCGCCGCTTGTTCACCAGCGAAATCTACGGAGAGGCTGAGGGGCGGAGCCTGAAGTTCTACCCTCAAACCAAGGTGCCCGACGTCACTGTCATGGCCGGAACGGAAACCGTAGGCTTCTATGACCTAAAAGAAGCCATCGCCTACCTGAACGCCAACCCACGCAAGACTGTTTGGGTCTACACGATGGACGCCCCTGGCTACCCCAAGGGCGGTCGCACGGACGAAAACTCAGTTCTGCTGATCCTCGCTCACCCTAGCGCAGATTGGGGCTACGCCCCGCTGTCATCCATCTACTTGCCTCAACAGCACGAAGGCGGGATCGGCAACAAAGCCGCCAATCCGGGCGGTGCCTGGAGCGGGCTCCTGCAGACCATGCAAACACAGGCACCGCAGGAGCATCCGGTCGGCCGCGTCTATCACGACGTGTTCAAGCACGATCCCAACGTCAACAAATTGACGCAGCCGCTGCGTGCGGCCATCCACCAGCAATGGCCTGATCTCGACCAAGTCAAGGACGTACAAAGTGTGGCAGAGCACGCCATCGGCGGCCTGCGTGCCGCGAGTGCTGGCCTGAACATCGCTCGCGCTACGGCCTACGTAGACCAGACAGGCAACAGCGCTGTAGTCACCAGCGTTGCCAATCCGAATGATGCGTGGAGCGTATTGATTGCTCCGCCGCCGGGCTGGGTCCAGCAAGAGCCGCGCAAGGTGTGGCCGCGTGCGGCTGGACGGACCAACGCGTACTTGCCATGGTTTGGCAAGCAGACCAGCGGAAAGTAACGCCAGATGCGAGAGAGAAATTTATGCGAAGTGAATTACCTAGTCGAGGCTGGCAAGGGTGGCGAGCCATGGCGGCGTGCTCCCTGGTTGGATTGCTTGTCACCGGCTGCGCGAGCGACGGGCGCTCCTCCGGAGGACAACCGGGTTGCAAGTTCCAAATCGTCAGAGGATTCGACCAAGTGCCGATTCCGAACGTGCCCTACGACATCGTCGACAAGAACGGTGTTGTTGTGATGAGCGGCGTGTCTAACGCTCAAGGTGAAACGGTTTCGAAACAAGCTTTCTGCTCTGTCGACTTGCGGGCTATTCCCAAGCCCAAGCTTTATTGATCATGCCGATACCGCTCTGCGGCACTGAATTGCATAAAGAGGATTTGATATGTCCGCACCAATCATCACCGTAGGCGACGTAGGCGCCCACGGCTCCGTTGTCACCACGGGCTCGCCCACCAGCAAAATCCGCGGCCGTCCCATCGCCCGCCTCGGCGACCTCGTCACCTGCCCAATCCACGGCGTCAACCGCATCGTCAACGTGAGCGGCAGCGCCAAAGTCGGCGGCGAAGTCATGGCCCGTGCAGGTGACGGCACGGAGTGCGGCGACATCCTGATCGGCAGTCAGCCAGGCAAAGCATGATTTTCCGTTTGCTGATGCCGTGGGCGCTGTCGCTGGCGCTCGCAGCCTGCTCCACCGCCCCCGCCCAACCTGAGCAACTGAAGCTCGACCTGGCCATCCAGGCTGGCGACTCCCTCAACCCTGACGACAAGGGCAGGGCGTCCCCTGTACTGGTGCGCCTGTACGAGCTCAAGACCTCCAGCACCTTCGAGCAAGCCGATTACTACTCGCTCGAATCCACCGACCGCACTGTGCTGATGCAGGACTTGCTCGCCCGCGACGAGTTCATCCTGCGCCCTGGCGAGTTCCAGGACATCGAGCGCAAGCTCAACCCGGACGCGCAAGCGCTCGGCATCCTCGTCGGCTACCGCGATTTGGGCAAAGCCACCTGGCGCACCGTCTACAAGCTGCCACCTGCGCCCGCAGCCGCGTGGTACCGCGCCGCCATCCCAGCCCGCAAGGTCAAACTGCAGATCGCGCTCGATCAGCAAGCCATCACCGTATCCAAACCTGATTGAAGTCATGAGCTGGTACAACAAAGTCGTCTGGAGGGAAGGGCTCTTCTTGCGCCCTCAGCTTTTCCAGCAGCAGGAACGCTACTTGGAGCACTTTGCTCACAAGCGCGCCGCTGCCTTGAGCCCATTCTTTTGGGGCTTCCACCACTTCGTGATCGATACTGAATCGCTTGCGCTCGGCAAACTGGTCGTCTCCGGCGCCGCCGGTATTTTTCAGGACGGCACACCGTTCGAAGCGCCGGCCCACGCCAAGCTGCCGGCGCCGCTGGCATTGCGTCACGAGCACCTGAACCAGACCATCTACCTGGCCGTCCCCATTCGCACGCCGAACACCGAAGAAACCACCTTCGATCAGGATGCCCAGGATTCGCTGGCCCGCTATCGCAGCTTCGAGCAGGACTTGCTGGACGCTAACTCCATCGGCCAAGGTCCCAAGCTTGTCCAACTGGGCGATCTGCGCCTACGTCTGTTGCCCGAGAAGGAATTGACTGAGTCCTGGCTCGGCATGCCGCTGGCCAAGGTCACGGAAATCCGGGCCGACGGCAGCGCCCGCTTGGACCCGGCGCTCGTCCCGCCCGTCAACGTCTACACCGCGAGCGCCTTGCTGCACACGTGGCTTGCTGAGGTGCATGGCCTGCTGCGTCTGCGCGCTTGCGCGATGGCCGAACGCCTGACCGCCTCCAGCACGCGCGGCGGAGATGCCGCAGAAATCTCCGAATACCTCATCCTGCAACTGTTCAACCGCGTTGAGCCGGTGCTCACCCATATGCTCAACGCCAAGAGCGCCTCGCCCGAAGCGCTCTATGTGGAGCTGACCGCGTTCGCCGGAGAACTCTCCACCTTCGTGCGTGCCGCAACCCGCCGGCCGGTGGAATATGACGCCTATCGGCACGACGAGCCGCACACCTGCATCAAGCCCGTCGTGGATGACTTGCGTGTCCTGCTCAACGTCGTCCTGGAGCGCAGCGCGCAGCGGATCGAACTGCGCAACCAAGGCAACGGCATACAACTGGCCGTGTTGGAGCCGTCCGAGTTCGACCGCTTCAGCACCTTTGTGCTGGCCGTGGGTGCGCAATTGCCGTCAGACACGCTGCAACAGCAATTCCCTGCCCAAGCCAAGGTCGGCCCGGCCGAGCGCTTGGCCGAACTCGTTCGCTCGCACTTGCCGGGGTTGCCCCTGCAAGCCATGCCAGTGCCACCGCGCCAGATTCCATTCAACGCAGGTCAGGTGTATTTCGAGTTGGACCAGGATCACCCGCTTTGGGCGCAGGTCCAGCGCTATGGTGGGCTCGCCCTGCACGTCGCCGGCCAGTTCCCGGAATTGCGGCTTGAATTGTGGGGGGTACGGCAATGAATAGTCCCGCAACAATTGGCGGCATCAATCCGCACGTCCCAGCGCCCGACGTGGCCCAACAGGGCGGCAAGGCACACGATACGGCCGCACAAGCCGCCAACGAGCCGCGCCAAAGCAAGCGCAAACCAATCGAGCAACGCGTCGAGAAAGCACTGAATCAGGTCAATCCATTGCTCTCGGCTGCTCGCCCCTTGCTGCGTGCACTGGCGGACATGCCCGCCGAATTGCGCGTTGATCAGGCCGACCTGCTGAAGAAGGTCCTGGTGCAGGAGTTGCACGACTTTCAGACCGTCTGCGAACGTGCTGGCATCCGCACAGAACACATCCTGGCGGCACGCTATAGCCTGTGTACAGCGCTGGACGAGGCTGCCCTCAGCGCTCCGTGGGGTAGCCGGAGTAACTGGGCGAGTGAGAGCCTGCTGATCAAACTGCATGGTGAGCACGAAGGCGGCGAGAAAGTCTTCCACGTGCTGGGCCGGCTGGTGAACAACCCGGAAGAACATATCGACGTCATCGAGGTGATCTACTACCTGCTCGCATTGGGCTTCCAAGGCCGCTACGGCAACATGACCGATGGCGACCGCCAGCATCTGGCCATCCGCCAGCGCCTCTACGATTTGATCCGCAAGCATCGTGGCGCTGTCCCCAGAGAGCTTGCCGCGAACCTGAACGTTGCGCCCGCCGGGCGGTTCTCCATGGTCCGCACCATCCCCATTTGGCTGAGTGCCACCGTGCTGGGACTGGCCGCATTTGGCCTATTCGCCTGGTACAAGTACCAGCTCGCACTGCGTACGCACGATCTGGAGCAGCAGATCCAGGCCATCGGCCAGATCACGCCTCCACCGCCGCCCAAGGCCGCACCATTGCGCCTGGCCGAGTTGCTCAAAGACGAGATTGCCCGTGGCGTGGTGACGGTCAACGAAGACGCCAAACACAGCGCCGTCATTTTCCGTGGCGACGACATGTTTGCCGCTGGCCATGCCGACGTCAACGCCAAAGTTCAGCCGTTGCTGGACAAGGTGGCCGCCGAGATCGCCAAGGTGCCGGGCAAGGTCACTGTCACTGGCCATAGTGACAACCAACCTATCCGCACCGCCCGATTCCCCTCGAACCAAGTGCTGTCGGAAGAACGTGCTGCGCACGTCTCGGAATACCTCGCCAGCAAGGGCGTCGCGCAGGGGCGGTTGGAAGCCATCGGCAAGGGCGATACCGAACCTGTCGCAGATAACACCACGTCGGACGGCCGGGCAAAGAATCGCCGGGTCGAGATCGACGTCACGCAGCAGTGAGATTGCAGACATGAAATTTCTGAAACAGGTGGGCACCGCCATGGTGTCCTGGCAGGTGCTGGCCCTCACGGCGATCGTGCTGCTTTCTACCGCTGTCTGGTGGATTGGCCCGCTACTGAGTTTCGATGGCATGGTGCCGCTAGCCGGTGTTGGCACGCGCGTCGCTGTCATAGCATTGCTGCTGGCGCTGTACTTCTTCCTGGTGTTCGGGCTGCCGCTGTTCTTTGTCGCGGCCACCGCGTTGTGCCTGCTTATTTGGCATGCCGGTCCGTTGCTGGCATTCAATGGGCAGCACCCGCTGCAGGATACGAGGCCGCGTCTGCTGCTGATTGCCGTCATTGCACTCGTATCGGCGGCCTATCTCGTTTACCTGCTGTGGCACCGCTTCCGGACGGACGAGGGATTTCGCAACTGGGTGATAGGTACGCAGACCAAGAATGATGAACCCGTCGCAGGCGCGGACACTAAGGCCGTCGCAGCCAGCGTGGAAGCTGCCATGCGCGAGCTGAAGGCGCTGCGCACCGGGAGCGGCTTGTCGAAACTGCTCGATGGCCGCCGCTATCTATACGAGTTGCCGTGGTACCTCACCCTGGGTCCAGCCAACGCGGGCAAGACCAGTATGCTGACCAACGCGGGCCTGGGTTTTCCGCTCACCGGTGGCGTCGGTTCGCCATCGCAAGCCAATGAGGATCGCAAAGCCCCGATATGGCGATTCACCAATGAGGCCGTCTTGATCGACACCGTTGGTAATTTCACCAGCCAGAACAATGCATCGGACGCCCTGCGGGCAGAATGGGAGAAGTTCCTAAGCCTGCTACGCAAGTACCGAGGGCGAGCCCCCGTCAACGGCGTGGTGGTCACCGTCAGTGTGCGGGATCTCGTTGGGCGAACTGCGCAACAACGTTCGGACGAGGCACAGAAGATCCGCACACGCTTGGCGGAACTGCGGCAGGAGCTGCGCATCCAGTTCCCCGTCTATGTCGTGGTGACCAAGCTCGATCTGTTGAGCGGTTTCGCGCAGTACTTCCAATACCTGGGTAGTGAAGGGCGTGCGCAGCCGTGGGGCTTTGGCCTGCCCACCGATCGGAAGGCCAAACGCAACCAAGTTCTGCCGCCGTTGAGCGAGCTCTGCCGCACCGAGATGGCTGCGCTGGAAAAACGTCTGGTCGCTGGCGAAGCCGATCGCTTCAACGAAGAATTCGACGCCGGCCGGCGCAAGGTCCTGCTCGGCCTGGTTGAGGAGTTCGATGGCCTGACCGAACCCCTTGCGGACCTCGTCGAGCACATCTTTGCCGATTCGCGCTACGACAACACGCAGAACAAGGCGATGCTCCGTGGCGTGTACTTCACCAGTGCCGCACAGACCGGCGAGTCGGTGGTCGCTGCCAGTGACACGGTGGCCTCGCAAGTCCTGGATGGCAAGACACCGTCTGAAGCGCAGTCAGCCCGTTCCACGGTGGGCTCCGACAGCTACTTCCTGTCGGACCTGTTCAAGCGCGGTATCTTTGCCGAATCACACCTAGTGCGGCCCAATCTGCGTTGGGAATTCCGCTTCCGCTTGATGCGGCTGCTGGCCCATACCGCAGTGCTGGCATTCGTTCTGTGGTTGGTGCTTGGGTTCTATACGAGTTTTGGCTACAACACCAACTACCTCGACGTGGTTCAGGAGAAGGCCAAGGCCCTGACCGTCAAGGTGACTCGCTTCTATAAGAAGCCCGAAGCCGACGGTGTGCCGGACCTGCTGGCCGCGGCGCATGACCTGCCAGAATTCACGAACCTGAACCTGCTGGACCCGTCACTGAGCTGGCGCTACGGGCTGTATGTCGTAGCGCCCGTGCTCGCAGTGTCCACGGCCACCCACGTCAAACTGCAGGACAACCTTTTGGTGCCGTATCTGGTCCGTCGCGTGGAAGCGGTGCTCTCCGCCGCCATCGTCGACAAGGGTGCCAAGCTGACCTACGACACCCTGCGCGTCTACCTCATGCTGTACGACAAGGAGCAGTTCCGTGCTTCCGACGTACGGAGTTGGGTGCAAAACGATTGGGCAACGGGTGGCGCGGATGCCTTTGGCGGCCGGATCACTGTGGTCGAGCAGCTCGACAGCCTGCTCGATGGCAGGCGAGCGATCCAATCGCCCTATGCCAAGAATGAGGCGTTGATTCGCTCCGCACGAGACTTCCTGGACGGCAACACCTCCACGGAACGCCTATACGAGCGTGCCAAAGCCGCCATGATGGAAGAGGCCCCGGCCGATTTCACGCTTGTGCGTGCGATCGGCCCGCAGGCCGGTACGGTCTTCTCGCGCGCCAGTGGGGAGCCGTTGGAGCGCGGTATTCCCGGCCTGTTCACCTACGCGGGTTATCACAATCTGTTCAATGCCCGCCTGCCGGAGTTTGTCAACAAGGCCCAGGCGATTGACGTTTGGGTGATGGGGCGTGCAGGCGGCGCTCAAAAAAAAACGCTTGAGAGCGCCGCTGGCAAGCTGACCGGCGACGACCCCGTCACGCGAGAAATCCGCCGCCTGTACCTGACGGAATACGCGCAGAGGTGGACGGAATTCTTGCGCGATATTCGCGCGCTCACCGGCAACAACCTCACCTTCGACCTAGAGGTGCTGCGCAACTTCGCTGCCCCGGACTCGCCGCTCGCGCGTCTAGGGCGTGTCGTCGTCAAGGAAACGACCCTCAGCCAACCGGCAGAACAAGAGGACAAGTCCCTGGCCGACAAGGCGCTCGCCGCTCTGGACAACAAAGCCGACAAAATCACGGGGTTCGCATCCCGCGCCGAAGCTCGCCAAGAGCGTGCGTTGGTCGACAACCGCTTCGCCGCGCTGCGCGAAATTGTCACAGGACAGGCCGACGTTATCGCCCCCAACGCGCAAGCCGCCAACAACAAGCCGCGATTGGATGCCATTGCCGGTATGGTCAACGCGTACTACACCTCGTTGATGGTCGCCAGCAACGCGTTGGAGACGCGCAATTTGCCACCGCCTTCCGAAGCCGGTGCACAGTTGCGCATGGAAGCCGCCAAGCTGCCGGCGCCGCTCAAGGAGGTGCTGGCAGATTTGGTGATCCAGGGCACGCGTGACGTCAACAAGGGAATCGGCGACATCCTGATCGCGCAGATGAACGCAGTCATCGGCGAGAGCTGCCGCAGCGCTATCGACGGCAAGTACCCCTTCACGCCGACATCCAAGCAGGACGTGGATACGGAAGACTTTGCGCGGGTTTTCGCCAGCGGCGGTGTGCTGGATGACTTCTTTCAGAAAGTCCTGGCGCCACATGTGGACACGACGATTTCGCCATGGCGCTACAAGCTGGCTGCCCCGGATGTACCACCGGTTGCCGGCCCCAGTCTTGTTCCGTTCCAGCGGGCCAGAGAAATCCGCGAAGTGTTCTTTCGCGACCCTGGTGCCAAGAAGATAGCCTGGAAAGTCGACTTGAAGGTGGTAGAACTGGACCCGGAAATCGTTGAGCTGACGATGGACTTCGATGGCCAGAGCCAGCGCTACGTCCACGGGCCGGTGATTCCGCTCAAGGTGACGTGGCCTGGGCCGCGTGGCGGGCAGGGCGCGGAAATCACGGCCAACCCGCGTGTTCGGCCCGAGACGTCCTCGCTCATCGCCAACGGCCCCTGGGCCATGATGCGCGTGATTGCCAAGGGCAAGCTGGACAACTCGGCGTCGCCCAGCCATTTTGTGGCTGAGTACGATTTCGACGGACGTAAGGCGAAACTCGATGTCAACACCGGCAGTCAGGCCAATCCGTGGACGACTGGGTTGCTGCAGGGCTTTCAGTGTCCGGGGAGGTCGGGTTGATGGATCACCGGTCACAGTCGAAGAACCACATCCTTCGCCTCGCCCAACCGCTGTTCTGGTTGCTGGCTGAGCTGTCGCCAGAGCTGGAGTCGGCGGCGCGGCTCGATACCCTCCGATCGGAGGCCCGCACACGGTTGAGGACCTTCAAGAAGGCCTCCCTGGCAGCCGCACTCAATGCCGACAGCATCGAGGCGGTGCATTACTGCTTCTGCGCCGCCATCGACCAGGCGGGGAGCCAAGTGCGCGGACGTGCGAACAGCCTGCGTGGCGTCTGGCTCCAACATGGGTTGCTCGCGGAGTTCTACTACGAAAACGCCTGCGGTCAACGCTGCCGTGGATGGATCGAAAAACTCCAGCAAACACCGAACGCCAGCGCAAACGCGCTGGAAGTGATCGCAGAACTGACCGCGCGCGGCCTTCGTGACGAGCGTGGTTTGCCATTGCCGAACATCGCACTGCCAGCGCGCCAGCAACTCGCATCCACGACGGCGAGCATTCCCCACATCCCCCATGAACGTTGGATACCGGAGTGGCTCGGGCCGGTCAACAAGCCTCCACCGGAAGTGGTACTTCTGCGGGAAGCCCCTGCGGAACGGTCTTGGCTGCCCATCGTTGTCGTCACCGGGCTCATCGTGACAGGGATCGTGCTCGGTATGACGTTCATGCTCCGCCGTCAGCATCAGGACAATCAAGCGCTGGTTGCGAAGGTGGAGGCACTGTCCGCGCAATTGGCCCAGCAGCGTGAATCGTTAGCGGATCGCATTGCGCGCGGGCTGGCGTCCGAAGCCGGCGCGGCCCCAGTCGGCATCAGCACAAAAGACGATCGAGTTTATCTCGCCTTCAATAGCGACGAGGGTTTCGCCTCCGGGCGGGCCGACCTTATGCCGATGCTCGCGCGCCAGCTCGATCGACTTGCCACCGTGCTTGCCGACACGCACGGCAAGGTCATCGTTCTTGGGCATACCGACGATGCCCCTGGCCCGCGAGATCGCATGGAGTCGAACCTCGCGCTGTCAACCGCACGTGCCACGGCGGTCGCGCGGCATCTGCAAGAGCGCGGGATCGCTTCGGACCGCTTGTCCATCATCGGTCGCGGCGTGAAAGATCCCGTTGGAGATAACCGCACCGCCGCGGGCAGGGCGTTGAACCGACGCGTCGAGGTCGTTCTTGAAAGCGTGCCAAATTCACAGCCAACAGGCCTTCAGCGATAGTGGGGCAACGAGGCAAACTTGCGTGGCGAGTGAAGGGGAAGCAGTGGCGTTGACGGCCAGTCGAGACCAAGCGATACGTCCCCAGGATGAGATCTGGTCACACTTTCCCGCGCTCACTTGTTAAACCGTCGCAGTGACGCTTAACGCAGGTGCTTGATCCACAAAGGTTTTTTTGGCCTGCCCAGAGGGATTCGAACCCCCGACCGTCGGCTTAGAAGGCCGATGCTCTATCCAACTGAGCTATGGGCAGATATGCAGATGTGCAGGCTGCCCAGGCATACCAAAAACGCGCGGCCTCCGGGTGCCTGGGAGGCCGCGATTCTAACAGATGGGATGTTGCGCCGCGCTAATGCTGGGGCGGGATTTCCGGCGGTAGCTCCCCGGGTGGCAGTTCGATTGGGGGCGTTTGTGGTTCGGGGTCGTGCACCGGGTCGTGGGCCGGTTCATCGGGCGGCGGCCATTCCGGCGGCGGGTGCGGGGGCTGTTCGGGCGGCTGCGGCGGCGTGATATGGGCGCGCTTGGTCAGATCGGGCGAAGCGGGCATGGACTGCCTCCATACATGGGTTGGATTCGGGGTTTGCCCTAATCGCGCCCGCAAGCGTCGTTCCTGCGCATCATCCGAAAGGTCATATACCCAAAATGCGTACCCCCCAATTGGGGGGATTTTTGATACATTTCGTGGCGTCGGGTAGTGCCACACAACAATAACGTTTCATTCGAAATTCCGCGCAATGACGCGGAACGCCGTGCCTACGCACGCCAACCGGGCGTGACGAAGCCTTTTCGGTTCCGACCAGACGGGAAATCAGGGAGTCTTGTTTGGGCAGCCATGGAGCGATCCATGGGGCTGCTGTGTTTCGCCATGGCTGCAGGGAGCCAGGCGAGGCGCTAGCCATGGGGCAGGGAGGAAACAATGAACACGCGTCATGCACGACGCCCGGCTGGGTCGTCACGCACCACTTACATTCGTAGCGCCCAGAGCGGGCGCATCGGCGATCGTTCCAACGCCAGCGATCATCGTCTGCCGCCCAGCGGCGTGCCGCGCATGCTGCTGTGGCTGCTGGCGGCGACGGTCCTCTTCGCGGTGGCGAACTACACGTTCAAGCTGTTCGGCTGAAGCAAGGCCGGATTGCCCTACAACACCTTGCCCGGATTCATCAGGCCGCGCGGGTCCAGCGCCTGCTTGATCGCGCGCATCGCCGTCAGTTCAACGGGGCTCTTGTAGCGCGCGTTGTCTTCGCGCTTGAGCTGGCCGATGCCGTGTTCGGCTGAGATGGAGCCGCCGTGCGCATGCACGCTGTCGTGCACGATGCGGTTGATGCCGTCTTGGTTGGCGAGGAATGCGTCGTGCGCATGGCCTTCCGGCGGCGACACGTTGTAGTGCAGGTTGCCGTCGCCAAGGTGGCCGAACGTCACCATGCGGATGTCGGGGTAGGCTGCCGCCAGCGCGCGGTCCGTTACGTCAATGAAGTCGGCAATGCGCGAGATGGGCACGCCAATATCGTGCTTGATGTTCTTGCCTTCGTCGGCCTGCGCCAGCGGAATGTGTTCGCGCAGGCTCCAGAAGTCGCGCGACTGGGCCACCGATTCCGCCACCGCCGCATCGTCGATCACGCCGCGCGTGAGCGCGTCTTCCATGAGCGATTCGAACAGGGTGCGCGCATGTTCTTCGCTTTCCAGATCGGACAATTCCAGCAGCACGTATTGCGGATATGCCTGCGTGAACGGCACGCGCAACTGCGGGTAATGCTTGCGCACCAGTTCCAGGCAAAACGCCGACATCAGCTCGAAGCCCGTCAGCAGCGTCCCTGCATGGCCTTGCGCCAGCGATAGAAACTCAAGCGCCTGACGTGGCGATTGCAGCGCCGCCAGCGCCGTCACTTTGGCGCGCGGTTGCGGAAACAGCTTTAGCATCGCGCCGGTGATGATGCCGAGCGTGCCTTCCGCGCCGATCAGCAGGTCACGCAGGTCGTAGCCGGTGTTGTCCTTGCGCAGGCCGCGCAGGCCGTTCCACAGTTCGCCGTTGGGCAGGACCGCTTCGATGCCCAGACACAGCTCGCGCGCATTGCCGTAGCGCAGGACGGCGGTGCCGCCGGCGTTGGTGGCAAGGTTGCCGCCTATCGTGCAACTGCCCTCTGCAGCGAGGCTCAGCGGGAAGAGGCGATCCGCATCGGCAGCGGCCTGTTGCACGTTGGCCAGGATGCAGCCGGCATCCACGGTGATGGTGTTGTTGATGGGGTCGACGGCGCGCACGCGCTGCATGCGCTGCAACGAGATCACCACCGCGTTGCCTTCCATGTCGGGCGTGGCGCCGCCGCACAAGCCGGTGTTGCCGCCTTGCGGAACGATCGGCACGCCATGTTCGCCGCACAGGCGCACGAGCGCTGCCACCTCATCAGGGCTGGCGGGGCGCAATACTGCCCGTGCGCGGCCCGAGAAACGCTTGCGCCAATCGGTGAGGTAAGGCGCCTGGTCTTCCGGTGCAGTTAGGACGTGCGTTGCCCCGATGGCGTCAACGCAGGCTTGCAGGAAGGCATCGTGAGTCATGGCGGGTCAAGTGCTCTGGCTGGCGCGGGCTTTGGCCGCACGCTTGAATGGACGCAGGTAGAAGATGGTCGCCGAGAAAAACACCACGCTGAGCGCCACTTCTCCCCATGCCAGCGATCGCGAGAGCCCAACGTCCGATGTTGCCCGCACGATGCCTTCGGTAAAGAACAGCAGGATGAACATCGACGCCCATTGCATCGTGTAGCGGTTCCTGCGCAGCACGCCGGGCAGCGGCCACGCCAGCAGCAGCGTCTTGAGCGCCAGCCACGAGCCGCCTGGGCGCACGGGAGCGAGCCACAGCTCCCATGCGGCACACAGGATGATCAATGCGATGAGGCTGCCTGCGCTCGTCAGCGCCAGCGCCCGGGATCCGGTGACGACGTTGGTGTCGGGAGTCATGCGGCGAGCTTGAGAGCGGTCTGCGCCAGCCGCCGGCCCATGGCTGTGGCGAGTGTGCGTTCGTGTGCGGTCAGCGGTGCGGTATCGCCGCGGTGCGCAACGTGCGACGGCCCGTATGGCGTGCCGCCGGCGTCGGTGGAAAGCAGTTCGCTGTGCTGATACGGCAGGCCCAGGACGACCATGCCGTGGTGCAGCAGCGGCAGCATCATCGAAAGCAGGGTGGTTTCCTGCCCGCCGTGCATGCTGCCCGTGGAGGTGAACACACATGCCGGCTTGCCGGCCAGCGCGCCCGCTAGCCATTGCGGCGTGGTGCCATCCAGGAAGTACTTTAGCGGTGCGGCCATGTTGCCAAAGCGCGTGGGCGAGCCCAGCGCGAGGCCCACACATTCTTCAAGGTCGCGTACCTCCACGTAAGGTGGGCCACCATCAGGTACGTCGGGCTGTGTGGCCTCGCAAACGGTGGAGACCGCCGGCACGGTGCGCACCCGCGCCTGGGCGCCGTCGACACTTTCAATGCCTTGCGCAATGGCTTCGGCCAATGCGCGCGTGCTGCCGTGACGGCTGTAGTACAGGACCAGGATATCTTTCATAACAAAGCGTGGAGAGCGTCGCGGTATTATAGTTGCGCCCCCCAACCCCGCGTCCCGCCTCATTTTTCATGCTTTTTGACACCCGCGCGCTTCGTCAATGGAATGCCGCCAAGCTGCGTGCGCTGGCGCGCTACGCCTTGCGCCGCGCCGGTGAAGACCGCCTGCCGCAAGTGGCCGGCAGCCTGACCTTCACGACCGTGCTGTCGCTGGTTCCGATCCTGACGGTGGCGTTTGCGCTGTTCACGGCCTTCCCGATGTTCAAGAGCTTCCGGGCGGACATCGAAGGCTACATGTTCAGCAACCTCGTGCCGGGCAGCATCAGCCGGCCGATTCTGACGTATCTGAACCAGTTTTCCAGCAACGCCAAGGGGCTGACGGCCGCAGGCCTGATCGGCTTGGTCGTGACCTCGGTGATGACCATGCTCACCGTCGAAAACGCATTGAACGCCATCTGGCGCGTGCGTCATCGTCGGCCGCTGGCGCAGCGCGTTCTGGTGTTCTGGGCGCTGATGACATTCGCGCCGGTGCTGATTGGCGCGAGCCTGTCGGTCAGTTCGTATCTCGTGTCGATCTCGGCGGGCTATGTGCACAAGCTGCCGTTCGGCCTGGGCGTGATCGTGAGCCTGATCCCGATTCTGCTCTCGGCGATTGCGTTCGCGATGCTTTACGTGTTTGTGCCGAATACCAACGTGGAGCGGCGCGATGCGTTCATTGCTGGCCTGATTGCGGCCGGGGCATTCGAAATCGCTAAGCGCGTCTTTGGCGCTTACGTCGCGCATATCCCCACCTACACGGCCGTCTACGGCGCATTTGCCACGCTGCCGATCTTCCTCACGTGGATCTACGTGAGCTGGTTGGTGACGCTGCTTGGCGCGACCATCGCGTCGACGCTGCCGATCATCCGCCAGGGCTACTGGCAACGCCGGACGTTTCCGGGCAGCGAGTTCTTTGATGCGCTGGGTGTTCTGTTGCTGCTGTATCGCGCACGCGAACAGGCGCCGCGTACGGTGGCCGAACGCGATATCGGCCGGCGCCTGCAATTGGAAGCCGATTACCTCGTCGACCTGCTGACCAAGCTGAAGGCGCTGCATCTGATCGGCAAGCTGCAGCAGGATCGCGGTGAGGCTCACTGGGCGTTGCTGTGCGATGCGCACACGACCACGCTGCGGCCACTGTATGAAAAGCTGGTACTGAATCTGCCGCGCTTGCCGCGCACCGCGCTGGCTCGCCATCTGGGTGACACGCACGCGCTGGTCAGCCAGTTGCAGAATCCGTCCCTCGATGCCACGCTCGAGAGCATTTTTACGAGTGGCGAACGCGGCGTGGCGGCGGCCGCGCACGCGGCTACGGCGACCGCCCCGGCTTCGGCAATGCCCGCCGCTGCCAACGCCAGCGCCTGACGTTTCAGAACGGGATCTTGCCCGTCCAGATATCGCGGTACATCACCCAGTCGCCCATCAGGCTGTAGAAGGGGTGGCGGAAGGTGGCGGGGCGGTTCTTCTCGAACCCGAAGTGCCCGACCCACGCGAACGCGTAACCGCTCACGGCCGCCCCCAGCAACCACCACAGGTCGCCCGTGAAGACCAGCAGGAACAGGCATACCAACGCTACCGTCGAGCCGGCAAAGTGCAGGCGCCGGCAGGTGCGGTCCTGGTGCTCGCTCAGGTAGTACGGATAGAACTCGGCGAAGCTGCCGAAGCGGTGGGTCTCGGTGGTGGCCATGATGCGTCTCCGGGAGGCGACTTATGCGGCGACCGGGTCTCGTTCGCGCGCAAACGCAATCAGCGCGTCGAGTGTGCCGTCGGGGCATTCTCCCATGATCGCGTGCCCGCCCGGCAGGCCCACGACACGGCTGCCGGCCAGTCCTGCCGCAACCTGACGACCGGCTTTCGCTGGGGTCATCTGGTCTTTCTCTCCGACGATCACGAGTGACGGGCACTTCACGGCGGCCATGGCTTCGGCGCCGCGCGCATAGGCGTTGCAGGCGGCAAAGTCGGTGTGGAAGACGGGTGCGTCGGTACCGCGCGCGACACGCTCCATCAGCCGCTGGCTGCCACCGTGCATCCAGAAGCCCGGGCCCGGCGATGACGGCTTGTTCGCCAGACTGGAATGCGACCACGCATTCACCATGTCGATGGCGCCCGGTGTGTTGTTGAGCGCGGAGTCGAGCAGCGCATCCGACACCTTCATCGGCCAGGCCGTCGCGACCAGCGCGATGCGGCGCACGCGACTCGCATATCTGGACGCGCACTCCAGCGCAATCAGCGAACCCATGCTGTGCCCGACCACAATCACCGGCCGCGTGACGCCTGCCGCGTGCACCAGCGCCATCACCCAATCGGCCATGGCTTCCACGGTCTGCAGCGGGGTGCCGGCGCTGCGGCCGTGCCCGGGCAAATCGACCGCAAGCACGCTGAAACCGTGGTGCGCAAACCAGCGCGTCTGCAGGCCCCAGACGGAATGATCGTTCTGCGCGCCATGCACAAATACGACGCACGGCAATTCGGCGTTGAACGGCTTGCCGCCGGTGTAGGCGTAGGCGCGCACGCCCTGTACGGTCCATTCCATCAGCGGGCTCCCGTTGCGTTGGCGGCTTTGCCGGGCGCGGCGGACATCGCGCGCTCGGCGGCTTTCAGGCCGCGTTTGAGATCGTCGATCAGGTCGTCGGCGTCTTCCAGGCCGATGGAAAGGCGGATCGTGCCTTCGCTGATGCCGGCTGCAGCCAGCGCGTCGGCGTCCATGCGGAAGTGGGTCGTCGATGCGGGGTGGATGACCAGCGAGCGTGCATCGCCTACGTTGGCAAGGTGCGAGAACAGGCCGAGCGATTCGATGAACTGCTGGCCGGCACGCCGGTCGCCGCGCAGATCAAAGCTGAACACCGCACCGCAGCCGCGTGGAAGCAGGCGCTTGGCCAAGGCGTGATCTGGGTGCGATTCCAGCTCCGGATAGGCGACCGAGGCCACCATCGGATGGCTTGCCAGGAAGGCGACGATGCGGCGGGCGTTGTCCACGTGCCGCGCCATGCGCAGCGGCAGGGTCTCGATGCCTTGCAGCAGTTGCCACGCGGCCATCGGGTTCATGCAGGCACCAAAGTCGCGCAGGCCTTCACGGCGCGCGCGCAGCAGGAAGGGCGCGACGGTGCTTTCCTCGGCAAACACCATGTCGTGGAAACCCGCGTACGGCTCGGTCAGCTCGGGGTGCTTGCCGGCGGCCACGTAGTCGAACGTGCCGCCGTCGACCAGCGCGCCGCCGATGGTCGTGCCATGCCCGCCCAGGAACTTGGTGGCCGAGTGATAGACGAGATCTGCGCCGTGCGCGAACGGCTGCAGCAGCCAAGGCGTGGTGAAGGTCGAATCGACCAGCAGCGGCACGCCTGCGTCATGCGCGATCGATGCGATGGTCGGAATGTCCAGCACATCCAGCCCCGGGTTGCCGAGCGTCTCGCCAAAAAGCAGCCGGGTGTTCGGGCGGATGGCAGCGCGCCAGCCATCGATGTCGCCGGGCTTGACGAAGGTCGTCTCGATACCGAAGCGGCGTAGCGTGTAGTGCAGCAAGTTGTGCGAGCCGCCATACAGCGCCGAAGAGGCGACGATGTGCGAGCCGGCACCCATGAGCGTGACGATGGCCAGATGCAGCGCCGCCTGCCCCGAAGCGGTGGCGATGGCGCCTACGCCGTTTTCCAGCGCCGCCATGCGCTCTTCGAACACGGCGACGGTCGGGTTGGAGATGCGCGAGTAGACGTGGCCCGCGCGTTCCATATTGAACAATGACGCCGCATGTTCGCTGTCGCGGAACACAAAGGACGTGCTCAGGTGAATGGGCGTGGCGCGCGCGCCGGTGGCCGGGTCGGGCGCGGCACCGGCATGCAGGGCCAGCGTGTCGAAGCGGGCTTTGGACATGGATTCAGGCACCCGGACAGGGCGCGGGAACAAGTTTGGACGGGGGATGCTAGCACTGCTCCCTGCTGCAGCGCATTCCGGGCAAACGCCGAGCGGGCGCGGTTTTTGACGGGTTTTTTCTGCGCTGCATGCTTGTCGAAGCGATCCGGTTTGGGCTAGGATCGAAGCACAACCATAACCACAACCCGCGCGCGGTCGCTCCCCCGGCAGACCGGCACCCCGAACTCTGGGAGACGCAATATGAAAGTCAGCGACATCCTCCACGTGAAGGGCAACACGCTCTACACCGTGGCGCCTGAAACGAAGCTCCAGGTGGCCGTGCAGACGATGGCGGAAAAAGACATCGGCTCGCTCGTTGTCATGGAGTACGGCGAACTGGTCGGCATGCTGACCTTCCGGGAAATCATCAAGGTGGTCGCCAAAAACCACGGTTCCGTGGGCGATGGCACGACCATCCGCAAGGTGATGGACGATCATCCCGTCACCTGCACGCCCGAAACCGAAGTCAACGAAGTGCGCCGCATCATGCTGGAGCACCATGTGCGCTATCTGCCAGTGCTCGACAGCCGCACGCTGATGGGCGTGATTTCCTTCTACGACGTGGCCAAGGCCGTGCTGGAAGACCAAAGTTTCGAAAACAAGATGCTCAAGGCGTACATTCGCGACTGGCCCGAAGAAAAGGCCAACGAAGACTGACCTGCGCGACCTCTCTACCGCATTCCTGAAACCCGCCCGCCATTGCGAGCGGGTTTTTTGTTGAACCCAGAACCGCCTGCCGATGAGCCAATCGAGCCAGTTTTCGCTGCTGAAGCAGCGTCGCTTTGCACCGTTCTTCTGGACCCAGTTCCTGGGCGCGATGAACGACAACGTTTTCAAGGTGGCGTTTTCCTCGTTGGTCACCTACCACGCTGCGCTGTTCGGCAATGCGGACCCGGCGTCGGCGGCATTCCTGATTTCTGCGATCTTCATCGCGCCGTTTGTGCTGCTGTCTGCCACCAGCGGGCAGATTGCCGACCGCATGGACAAGGCGCGGCTGATCCGTCTGGTGAAGACGTTGGAAATCGCCATCATGGCGATCGGCTGTGCGGGTTTCGCGCTGCGCCATGTTGAACTGCTGTACCTGTGCACGTTCTTGATGGGCGTGCACTCGACGCTGTTCGGGCCCGTGAAGTACGCCTATCTGCCGCAGCACCTGCAATCGGCGGAGCTGGTCGGCGGTAACGGGCTGGTGGAAATGGGCACCTTCGTCGCTATCCTGATCGGCACCATTGGTGGCGGCGAACTGGCCAATTACACCCGCAACGGCGAGCTGATCGGCCCGCTGTTCACCGGTATTGCGTGCATTGTCATTGCCGTGGCCGGGTGGCTGACCGCGCGCGGTGTGCCCGTCTCGCCGGCGTCGCAGCCGGACCTGCGCATCAACTGGAACCCCATTTCCGAGACCTGGCGGAACCTGAAGCTGGCGAGCAACCAGCGCGCGGTCTTCCTGAGCCTGCTGGGCATCTCATGGCTGTGGTTTGTGGGGGCGACGTTCCTGACGTCGTTCTTCGCGTTCGCGCGCAACGTGCTCGGCGGCGACCAGAATGTCGTGACGCTGCTGCTGGCGGTGTTTTCGGTCGGCATCGGCTTGGGCTCGGTGCTCTGCGAAAAGCTGTCGGGCCGCACGGTGGAGATCGGCCTGGTGCCGTTTGGCTCGATCGGCATGACGGTGTTTGCGGTGGACTTGTACTTTGCTTCGCATGCCGAGGCATTGGTCGCGCACGACGTGCTGACGGGCATTTCAGGTTTCCTGCAGAACCACCGCCACTGGCGCGTGCTGGCCGATCTGTTCCTGCTGGCGATGTTCGGCGGCTTCTACAGCGTGCCGTTATATGCGTTGATCCAGAGCCGCTGCGAGCCGACGCACCGCGCGCGCATCATTGCCGCCAACAACATCCTGAACGCGCTGTTCATGATCGCTTCTGCCGTGCTGGCGATGGTGCTTACCCGTGCCGGGTTCACGATCCCGCAGCTGTTTCTGGTAACCGGCATCCTCAACGCCGTGGTGGCGATCTACATCTACACCCTGGTGCCGGAATTCCTGATCCGGTTCGTGATGTGGCTGCTGATCCATACCGTTTACCGCGTGAAGGTGGAGGGCTCGGAGCAGATTCCCGATGAAGGCCCATGCCTGCTGGTCTGCAACCACGTGAGCTTCGTCGATGCCGTGGTGGTGGGCGCGTTCGTGCGCCGCCCCGTGCGTTTCGTGATGGACCACCGCATCTTCAAGGTGCCGCTGCTGTCGTGGTTTTTCCGCACGGTCAAGGCGATTCCGATTGCGCCGATGCATGAAGACCCGGAGATGCTCAAGCGCGCCTACGACACGATTGCCGCGGCGCTGGCGGAAGGCGAGGTCGTCTGCATCTTCCCCGAAGGCAAGATCACTGCCACGGGCGAGATGAACCCGTTCAAGGACGGCATGCGCCGCATCATCGAACGCACGCCCGTACCCGTGGTGCCGATGGCGCTACGTGGCCTCTGGGGCAGCTTTTTCTCGCGCAAGGGCGGGGCGGCGATGTCGCGCCCGTTCCGTCGCGGTTTCCTCAACAAGCTGGAGCTGTGCATCGGCACGCCTGTGCCGGCGCATGCCGTGTCGCCGGAGACGATGCAGGCCGCCGTGCTGGCGCTGCGCGGCGAGCGGCTCTAGCGCGTGGGGGGCCTCCGGACTTCGATACACTGCCGGTCGGCCCGCAATCGGCCTTCATGTATTTTTCTGACCTCCAACTCTCCCGTGACCTGCCATGAAACACGTTTCCCCGCTGCTGTGTGCTTCGTTGCTTGCCCTGGCTGCCGTTAGTGCGCAAGCCGCATCGCCGGCCTCCGAGACGCTGCCCTCCGGTGTGATCGTCCAGACGCTGACCAAGGGCACCGGCCCGTCGCCGAAGGCCAGCGACACGGTCAAGGTGCACTACCGCGGCACGCTGACCGACGGCAAAGAATTCGACAGCTCCTACAAGCGCGGCCAGCCGATCTCGTTCCCGCTGAATCGCGTGATTCCGTGCTGGACCGAAGGCGTGCAGAAGATGCAGGTGGGTGGCAAGGCCAAGCTGACCTGCCCGGCGGCCACCGCTTACGGCGAGCGCGGCGTTCCCGGCACCATTCCGCCCAATTCGACGCTGAACTTCGAGGTCGAGCTGCTGGGTATCGGCGGCTGACCAAGGGGCCGATAGATCGGCCTTACAATAGCGTTTTCCTGAAGTTTCGCGCCGCGGCCGTCGCGGCGCTTTCCCGAGCACGATCATGTCTGGCAATACCCTGGGCCTGCTGTTTTCCGTCACCACCTTCGGCGAGTCGCATGGCCCGGCCATCGGCGCAGTCATCGATGGCTGCCCGCCCGGCATGACGCTATCGGCAGAAGACATCCAGCCCGATCTGGACCGCCGCAAGCCCGGCACCTCGCGCCACGTTACGCAGCGCAAGGAGGAGGACCTCGTCGAGATCCTCTCCGGCGTCTACGAAGGCAAGACCACGGGCACGCCGATCTGCCTGCTGATCCGCAATACCGATCAGCGCAGCAAGGATTACAGCAACATCGCCGAGACTTTCCGTCCCGGCCACGCCGATTACACCTATTGGCACAAATACGGCATCCGCGATCCGCGCGGCGGCGGCCGTTCTTCCGCACGTTTGACGGCACCGACGGTGGCTGCAGGCGCCGTCGCCAAGAAGTGGCTGCGTGAGAAGTTCGGCGTTGAAATCCACGGCTTCATGTCGCAACTGGGCGATATCCAGATTCCGTTCGTTGACTGGAGCGAGGTGCCGAACAACCCGTTCTTCGCGCCCAATGCCGAGATCGTTCCCGAGCTGGAAAGCTATATGGATGCACTGCGCAAGGACGGCGATTCCGTCGGCGCGCGCATTGAAGTGGTGGCCACCGGCGTGCCCGTCGGCTGGGGCGAGCCGCTCTTCGATCGCCTGGATGCAGACATCGCCCACGCCATGATGGGCCTGAATGCGGTGAAGGGCGTTGAGATCGGCGCAGGCTTCCACGCGGTCAGCCAGCGCGGCTCCGAGCATGGTGATGAGCTGACGCCGGAGGGCTTTGTCGGCAACAACGCGGGCGGCATCCTGGGCGGGATTTCGACGGGGCAGGACATCTCTGTGTCGCTCGCGATTAAGCCGACGTCGAGCATCCGTACGCCGCGCCGTTCGATCGACAAGGCGGGTGATCCGGCGGTGGTCGAAACGTTCGGCCGCCATGATCCGTGCGTTGGCATCCGTGCCACGCCGATCGCCGAGGCGCTGCTGGCGCTGGTGCTGATCGATCACGCGCTGCGCCATCGTGCGCAATGCGGCGATGTGTCGGTCGAGACGCCGGCGATTTCGGCAAAAGCTCCCTGAATCGATTCGCTCAGGCAACAAAAAAGACGGCTTCAAGCCGTCTTTTTTGTTGGGCGGTCGCCCGCTGCTTACATGCCGACGTAGTTCGGTCCGCCACCGCCTTCCGGCGTGACCCACACGATGTTCTGCGTCGGGTCCTTGATGTCGCAGGTCTTGCAGTGCACGCAGTTCTGCGCGTTGATCTGCAGGCGTTCGGTGCCTTCGTCGTTCTTGACGAACTCATACACGCCTGCCGGGCAGTAGCGCTGCTCGGGGCCGGCAAACTGCGTCAGGTTGATGCGCGTCGGAACGGTCGGATCCTTCAGCGTCAGGTGCGCCGGCTGATTCTCTTCGTGGTTCGTGTTCGAAATGAACACCGACGACAGGCGATCGAACGTGATCTTGCCGTCCGGCTTCGGATACTCGATCTTCGGGCATTCCGATGCCGGCTTGAGCGACTGGTTATCCGACTTCGTGCCGTGCAGCGTCCAGGGCGGGTTGCTCACGCCAATCTTGGGCAGCAGCCACTGTTCGATGCCGGTCATGATCTTGCCCAGGGTCGGGCTCTTCTTGAACCACAGCTTGAAGTTGCGCGACTGGTCCAGCTCTTCCTTCAGCCAGCTCTGTTCGAAGGCGGCGGGGTAGGCGGACAGCTCGTCAGCGGAACGGCCGGCCGTCACGGCTTCGAACACAGCCTCACCGCACATCATGCCGCTCTTGATGGCCGCGTGGCTGCCCTTGATACGCGCCGCGTTTAGGTAGCCAGCATCGCAACCGACCAGTGCACCCCCCGGGAACACCGTTTTCGGCAGCGCTTGCGGCGTACCGTTGTTGATGGCGCGCGCGCCATAGCCGATGCGCTTGCCGCCTTCGATGTGCGCGCGGATGGCAGGGTGGGCCTTCCAGCGCTGCATCTCTTCGAACGGGCTCATCCACGGGTTTTTGTAGTCCAGCCCAATGACGAAGCCGAGCGTGACCTTGTTGTCTTCCAGGTGATACAGGAAGCCGCCCCCGAAGGTGTCATCTTCCATCGGCCAACCAGCGGTATGAACCACGAGGCCAGGCTTGGCCTTGGCCGGATCGATTTCCCAGAGTTCCTTGATGCCGATGGCGAAGGTCTGCGGGTCTTTGCCGGCGTTGAGCTTGAATTTCTCCAGCAACTGGCGGCCCAGATGGCCGCGCGCGCCTTCCGCGAAGATGGTGTACTTGCCGAGCAGTTCCATGCCGAGCTGGAAGTTCTCGGTGGGCTCGCCGTCCTTGCCGATGCCCATGTTGCCGGTAGCAACGCCGCGCACGGCGCCCTTGTCGTCGTACAGCACTTCGGCTGCGGCAAAGCCCGGGAAAATTTCCACGCCCAGCGCTTCGGCCTGCGTGGCCATCCACTTCACCACGTTCGACAGCGAGATGACGTAGCAGCCGTCGTTGTGGAAATTGCGCGGCACGAGCCAATCGGGCGTGCGCTTCGCATCGGTTGCGCTCAGGAAGAGCACGTCGTCGCCGGTGACCGGCTGGTTGAGCGGGGCGCCGTCGGCCTTCCAGTTGGGGAGCAGTTCGGTGATTGCGCGGGGGTCCATCACCGCGCCCGACAGAATGTGGGCACCGGGTTCGGAGCCCTTTTCCAGCACGACGACGGACACGTCTTTGCCCGTCTCGGCAGCCAGTTGCTTGATGCGAATCGCTGTCGCCAGGCCGGCGGGGCCACCGCCGACGATCACGACGTCATACTCCATGGACTCTCGCGGGCCGTATTGTTCGAGGAGCTGCTGCTGGTTCATAAGTGTCTCTTCGCTGCTTTGGGGACAGTTAGGGGCGTTTGCTTATTGGTATGACGGATTGCTGCATTAGAATTTTCCGCATTGTCCGGGACACGCCCGGATGCGGCAAGGGAAATTTCTGAACGATCGTTCGATTTTTTGTTAAGCTGCGCTCAAATCACATGCCGATGTTGCTTCCGAGCAGCCGGGCGCCTGCCAAACCAACACACGGGGAACACGCATCATGGGTCTGTCGATCAATCTGGAAGGCAAAGTCGCGCTCATCACCGGCGCATCAAGCGGTCTGGGCGC
Organism: Ralstonia flatus; assembly: GCF_958439105.1. Classification (NCBI taxonomy): domain Bacteria; kingdom Pseudomonadati; phylum Pseudomonadota; class Betaproteobacteria; order Burkholderiales; family Burkholderiaceae; genus Ralstonia; species Ralstonia flatus. Next base: position 49,624 of record NZ_CAUDLI010000010.1, read on the forward strand.
CCGGTTCGCCCACACACTGGCCGCCGCGGGCGCGAAGGTTGTCCTGGCCTCGCGCCGTGTGGAGCGCCTGAAGGAGCTGCGCGCCGACATCGAATCCAAAGGCGGCAGCGCCCACGTGGTCCGCCTGGACGTGACGGATCCCGACAGCATTCGCGCGGCCGTCGCACACGCTGAAACCGAGGCCGGCACCATCGACATCCTCGTCAACAACTCGGGGGTTTCGACCACGCAACGCATGGTGGACGTCACGCCCGATGATTTCGATTTCGTGTTCGATACCAACACGCGTGGCGCCTTCTTCGTGGCGCAGGAAACGGCCAAGCGCATGATTGCCCGGGCCAAGGGCGCGGAGAAGAACGGCTCGCCGCTGCCGCAATCGCGCATCGTCAACATCGCGTCGGTGGCGGGGCTGAAGGTGCTGTCGCAGATTGGCGTGTATTGCATGAGCAAGGCGGCCGTGGTGCACATGACCAAGGCCATGGCGCTGGAGTGGGGCCGTTACGGCATCAATACGAACGCGATCTGCCCGGGATATATCGATACCGAGATCAACCATCACCATTGGGAAACCGAGCCCGGCCAGAAGCTGGTGCAGATGCTGCCGCGCAAGCGCGTGGGCAAGCCGGAAGATTTGGATGGGCTGATTCTGCTGCTGGCGTCGGATCAGTCCGATTTCATCAATGGCGCGGTCATCAACGCCGACGACGGCATGGTGTAAGACTTTCGGGCTTAATGCCCCATCAGCCGCTGCACAAGTTCGAGTGAGGTGTTGGCGGCGTACTTCTTCATCAGTCGCGCGCGGTAGATTTCAACCGTGCGCGGACTGATTTCCAGCTGTTTGCCGATCTGCTTGCTCGTCTTGCCCTCGACCAACTGGGCAGCGATGTCGCGTTCGCGCGGTGTGAGCGCTGCCGTGACCGGGCGGTGCGCTGACAGATCTTCGAACGTCCAGATACCTTCGCCCAGCGGTTTCGCGCGGTCCAGTGCGCGGCCCGTGACGTGGCACCAGAACAGTTCGCCGTTGGCGCGCTTCATGATGCGTTCGTCGGAGTAGCTGCCGCGTGCATTCATGACGGGGATGATGCGCGCACCGGTGCGTTCGTATTCGTCATGCGTTGGATAGAGCAGCTCGAACGATTGCCCCATCATGGTCGTGCGTGGGTGACCGAAGATGCGGGCGGCTTCGTCGTTGACGTCGAGCATCACCCGCTCGCGGGACATCACCATGCCGACAGGGGCAAGCTGGAACGCAGTCTGGTAGTCGAGGGCGGGCATATGTATTCGTACGTATTGCTGCGTCGCGCGACGCTTGCGTATTCTCGCCAGATTGTATCGTTACTATTTTCCGGCGCTGCACCGCACAAACCCCAAGTGTGCGTGCGGTCAAAACCCGGCCGGATTCGTTGGACCACCAAGGAAGGAGCACGCATGAACAAAATCTTCGCCAGCGCCAGCGAGGCGCTCGCGGGCGTCGTCAAGGACGGCCAGACCATCGCCGTGGGCGGCTTCGGCCTGTGCGGCATTCCGGAAGCGCTGATCGCCGCGCTGCGCGATTCGGGCGTCAAGAATCTCACCTGCATTTCCAACAACGCCGGCGTCGACGGTTTCGGCCTGGGCCTGCTGCTGGAAACGCGCCAAATCAAGAAGATGATTTCGTCCTACGTGGGCGAAAACAAGGAGTTCGAGCGCCAGTATCTGGCCGGTGAACTCGAGTTGGAATTCACCCCGCAAGGCACGTTGGCTGAAAAGCTGCGCGCTGGCGGCGCCGGCATCCCGGCATTCTTCACCAAGACCGGCGTCGGCACGCTGGTTGCCGAAGGCAAGGAGCTGCGCGAGTTTGACGGCGAGACGTACGTCATGGAGCGCTCGCTGGTGCCCGATGTGGCGCTGGTGAAAGCGCAGGTGGCCGACAAGTCGGGCAACCTGCGCTTCAACCTGACGGCACGCAACTTCAACCCGGCTGCGGCCACCGCCGGCAAGATCTGCATCGTCGAGGTCGAAGAGATCGTCGAGGTGGGCGAGCTTGCGCCGGACGACATCCATCTGCCCGGCATCTACGTGCACCGCATCGTGCTGAATGCCACGCCCGAAAAGCGCATCGAAAAGCGCACCATCCGAGCAGCCAACTAAGGAGACCGACATGGCCTGGACACAAGACCAAATGGCGGCGCGCGCTGCCCAGGAGTTGCAAGACGGTTTCTACGTCAACCTTGGCATCGGCATTCCGACGCTGGTTGCCAACCATACCGGCGACAAGGAAGTCTGGCTGCAAAGCGAAAACGGCATGCTTGGCATCGGCCCGTTCCCCACGGAAGACGAAGTGGATGCCGACCTGATCAACGCAGGCAAGCAGACGGTGACCACGCTGCCCGGCAGCGCCATCTTCGGCAGCGACCAGAGCTTTGCGATGATTCGCGGCGGCAAGATCAACCTGTCGATTCTCGGCGCGATGCAAGTGAGCGAGACGGGCGACCTGGCCAACTGGATGATTCCCGGCAAGATGGTCAAGGGCATGGGCGGCGCGATGGACCTCGTGGCCGGCGTCAAGCGCGTGATCGTGCTGATGGAGCACACCGCCAAGAAGAAGGACGGCACCGAAGACCTGAAGATCCTGCCCAAGTGCACATTGCCGCTGACGGGCGTGGGCGTGGTGGATCGCATCATTACGGACCTCGGCGTGATCGACGTGACCGAGCAGGGCCTGAAGCTGATCGAAACCGCGCCGGGCGTTTCGCGCGAAGAGGTCCAGGCCAAGACTGGCGTCAACCTGCTGTAATCGTCGACATCCGGAGACACGCATGCTGCAAGGAAAAACCGCCCTCGTCACGGGCTCGACCAGCGGGATCGGTCTGGGTATCGCCTGCTCGCTGGCCGCGCAGGGCGCCAACATCATCATGAACGGCTTTGGCGATGTGGAAGCGCCCAAGGCGCAGATCGCGGCCGCAGGCAAGAATGCCATCCGCATCGGATACCACGGTGCCGACATGAGCAAGCCGGCCGAGATCGAAGCGATGTTTGCCTACGCCGATGCAGAATTCGGCGGCGTGGACATCCTCGTCAACAACGCCGGCATCCAGTACGTGGCCAACGTGGAGGATTTCCCGACCGAGCGCTGGGACGCCATCATCGCCATCAACCTCACCTCGGCTTTCCACACGACGCGGCTTGCCGTGCCGGGCATGAAGCGCAAGAACTGGGGCCGCATCATCAACGTCGCTTCGGCGCATGGGCTGGTGGCGTCGGCGCAGAAGTCGGCGTACGTGGCAGCCAAGCACGGTATCGTCGGGTTCACCAAATCGGTGGCGCTGGAGACCGCGCAGACAGGCATCACGTCCAACGCGATTTGCCCGGGTTGGGTGCTGACGCCGCTGGTGCAGAAGCAGATCGATGCGCGCGCCGAGAAGGACGGCCTGTCCGCGCTCGAAGCCAAGAAGGATCTGCTGATGGAAAAGCAGCCCTCGGGCGAGTTCGTCACGCCCGACCAGCTCGGGGCGCTGGCTGTGTTCCTGTGCAGCGATGCGGCTGAGCAGGTGCGTGGCGTGGCCTGGAACATGGATGGTGGCTGGGTCGCGCAGTAACGCACACGCGTCCGAGTCAAGCCCCGCAGCTGCGGGGCTTTTCTTTTGCTGGCGTTCACGCCTGAGCGGTGTGAGCCGGTGCCGTGTCGATGATGGGTGACATGGCGGCCTCGACCACGCCCTGGTCGTGCAGCGCTTGCAGAATGCCTTGCAGCTTTTGCGTATCACAATGGATGCGCAGGGAGACTACGCGTCCCCAACGCAGCCTGAGCACATGCACGCCCTGGTTGCTGCAGCGCTGTCCATCGCGCAGCGAGAACCGGTCCCTCCATTCGACCACGGCGATGGTGTCCCACGGCCAGCCGCGCACGACGACGGAATCGACGTCGAAATGTAGATCGGGCAAGAGCTTTAGCAACCTGGCGTACCACTGGCGCAGGCTGTCGGGCGCATGCCGTGTGCCGCCCAGCGCGTGCTGTCCATAGAACGTGTGTTCGACCCGGTTGGCAAACGCCGCCAGCACCACGGAGCAGTCGCCATCATTGAGTGCGGCGAACGCGCGCCGCAATTTCCATTCGACAATCGCGCGATAGATCATGGTGTGCCTTCCTCTGTAGCGTGTCGGCGTAGGTCGTGCTCGAGGTAGTGGTGCAGGTGCTGGATTGCGGCCTGCAGCGGTTCTGGGTCGTCATAGAGATGGCTCAGCATCACGCCACCCTCCAATCCGCCAATGAGGATGGCGCTCACATTCGCGGGGATGAGGTCTTCACGCAATTCACCGCGGCGCATGCCATCAAGCACGATCTGTTCGATCAGGCCCCGCCATCGGGACATGGCTTCTACGGCGCGCTGTCGCAGGCCCGGATGGGCGTGATCGGACTCGATGGCGACGTTCATGATCGGGCAGCCGCCAGGCAGCGGCACGGGCTCATCTTGCGGCCGATAGGCGTGGATCAGGGCGAGCAGCTGTTCTGGCGCGGTCTCGCATCCTTCAAGGCAGCCCAGCAGGCGTTCCCGGACGCGTGCAACGGCATGATCGAACGCGGCATACGCGAGCGCTTCGCGGCTTTCGAAGTGCCGATACAAACCGCCTTTCTGCAAGCCGCTGACCGCCATGACCTGCGAGATGGGCACACCGAGCCAACCCTGCTCGTTCATTAGGTCGGCGGTCAGGGCAATCACCTGGCTGCGTGTGCGTTCACCCTTGCTGGTCATGATTTCTCCGGAAAATACCGATCGGTCTCTTTTTTGCAAAGTATAGGTGGCGCTTTTCAAGCTCGCAATGTTTCGCGATTGTCTTGCTGGGTGATACCGGATTGCGGGGCCAGCTTGCCTGCTGCGCCGCCGCATGCTCGAAGGCCCGCGTACAATCAGGCTTTGCCCTCTCGCCGTCATTCACGTGTAGGAGTTGTTCATGCCAGTTTCGCCGCGCCTTGCCTTCGTGCAGTGCCTGAGTCCGTCCGGCTTGCACCGGATGGCGTATCACGAGTGGGGCGACTCGCAGAATCCGCGCGTGCTCGTTTGCGTGCATGGCCTCTCGCGCACGGGGCGTGATTTCGACGTGCTGGCGCAGGCGCTGTGCAACGACTATCGCGTCATCTGCCCGGATGTGGTGGGCCGCGGGCGGTCCGATTGGCTGGCCGATCCGAAGGGCTATGTGCTGCCGCAGTACGCGTCCGACATGGTGACGTTGCTCGCGCGCGTGAATGCCGAGTCCGTCGACTGGTTCGGTACCTCGATGGGTGGCCTGATCGGCATTGGCCTGGCAGGCTTGCCGAAATCGCCGATCCGCAAGCTGCTGCTCAACGATGTGGGCCCGCGCGTCACGGAATCGTCGTTGACGCGCATCGGTGCTTATCTCGGACTGAACGTCCGCTTCAAGACGTTCGATGAAGGGCTTGCCTACCTCAAGACGATCAGTGCTTCATTCGGCCCGCACACGCCGGAGCAATGGCGTGAGTTGAACACGGCGATCCTGAAGCCGCAGGGCGGCGAGTGGATCCTGCATTACGATCCGCGCCTGGCCGAGCCGTTCAAGAACACCACGCCCGAAATGGTCGCGGCCGGTGAGGCGATGCTCTGGAAGCTGTTCGAGGCGATTCCCGGCGAGGTGCTGGTGGTGCGCGGCGCGCATTCCGATTTGCTCACGCGCGAGACCGTCGAAGCCATGATGCAGCGCGGCCAACATGTGAACACGGTGGAAATTCCCGATGTGGGCCACGCGCCGACCTTCATCCAGCCGGATCAGGTGGCGATCGCCCGCAAGTTCTTCCTCGGTCAATGACCGTTTGTCCGACCCCATTCGATTTGCAAGATGAGCACTGAACTGAAGCGTTACAACGTCGAACATCGTTATTCCGACGCGGCCGTCTACAACGGCGTCGTGTATGTGGCCGGCCAAGTGCCCGAGACCACGCTGGACGCCGGCATTGCCGAGCAGACGGCGGAGGTGCTCGCCATCATTGATCGCGTGCTGGCCGCCAACGACAGCGACAAGACGCGCATCCTGATGTGCCAGATCTTCCTCAAAGACATCAGCGAGATTGGCGAGATGAACAAGGTGTGGGACCAGTGGGTCGCCGCCGATTCTGGGAACTCGCCGCCGCGCGCCACCGTTGAAGCCGCGCTGGCCAATCCGAAGTACCGCATCGAAATCGTCGTGACGGCCGCACAGAAAAGCTGAGCCCGTCACGCAACAGGCCAGACGCAAGCAGGACGCATCATGGAGAACAAGACCGAACGGCCGGCCGAGGGGTCCGGATCGACGGCAGAGCAGGTCGCTCGGGCGATCGAATACCTCGTGGCGAATGCCGCGGACAGCGTCACGCTGACCGGCGAGCCGCTGGAGTCGCACGCGCGCGGCACGATCGCCATCCTTGAAGGGCTGCGCGTCGATACGCCGTCGTTGCAGGCGGCCGCGCTGTTTCTGTTGCCGACGCTGGCAATGGACAACGAAAAGGCGCTTGAGCCCGCGTTCGGGGCCGAGGTCGTCAAGCTCGTGCACGATGTGCGGCAACTGCTGCGCATCGGGGCCATTGCCGGCCTCGTCAGCCCGACCGATGCCAGCGTCACGCGCAAGAACGAAGCCGAAGCACGCCGCGCGCAAGTCGAGGCGTTGCGCAAGATGTTGCTCGCGTTCGCGCAGGACATTCGCGTGGTGCTGATCCGGCTGGCGTCGCGGTTGCAGTCGCTGCGCTGGCTGGCGCAGACGAAGCGCTCGGCGCCGGAAGGCATGGCGCGCGAGACGCTGGATATCTACGCGCCGCTCGCAAACCGCCTGGGCATCTGGCAGCTGAAGTGGGAGCTTGAAGACCTCGGCTTCCGCTTTGAGGACCCCGATACCTACAAGCGCATCGCCCGCCTGCTGGATGAAAAGCGCATCGAGCGCGAGAAGTTCATCGGCCAGGCCATCGAGCAACTCCAAAAGACCTTGCACGACGCCGGCATTCAGGCGGAGGTCAGCGGCCGGCCCAAGCACATCTACAGCATCTGGAAGAAGATGCGCGGCAAGGAACTCGACTTTGCCGATCTGTACGACGTGCGCGCCTTCCGCGTCATCGTCGACGACATCAAGGATTGCTACACGGTGCTCGGTTTCGTGCACCACATGTGGCAGCCGATCCCGAAGGAATTCGACGACTACATCTCGCGTCCGAAGGCCAATGGCTACATGTCGCTGCACACGGTGGTGATCGGCGACGACGGCCGCGCGCTCGAGGTGCAGATTCGCACGCGCGAGATGCACCACTTTGCCGAATACGGCGTGGCGGCGCACTGGCGCTACAAGGAGGCCGGCAGCAAAGGCTACGCCGGGCAGTTCTCCGCCAGCGAACGCTACGACGAGAAGATCGCTTGGCTGCGCCAATTGCTCGCCTGGAAAGATGACGCCGAGCACACCGTCGCGCACGAGGATTCCCCATGGGAACAGCTCAAGCACACCGAGCTGGATGATCACATTTACGTGCTGACGCCGCAGGCGCGCGTGATCGCGTTGCCGCAAGGCGCGACGCCGGTCGACTTCGCTTATTACCTGCACAGCGATCTCGGCCACCGCTGCCGCGGCGCGCGCGTCGATGGCACGATGGTGCCGCTGAACACGCCGCTCAAGAACGGCCAGACGGTCGAGATCGTCACCGTCAAGCAGGGCGGCCCGTCGCGCGATTGGCTCAACACCGAGCTGCACTATCTGGTCAGCCCGCGTGCTCGCACGAAAGTGCGGGCGTGGTTCAACGCGATGGAGCTGGAAGAGACGCTCGCCCAGGGCCGCGCGCTCATCGACAAGACGCTGCAGCGCGAAGGGAAGACCGCCGTCAACCTGGAGGAGCTGGCCGCCAAGCTCGGCTACAAGACGCCGGACGATCTGTACGCTGTCGTCGCCAAGGACGAGCTGAGTCTGCGCCGCATCGAGGCGGTCTTGCGCTCGGATGGGGCGCCGCCGCCGGCACCCGTCGACGACGAAGCCGCCATCACCAAGAAAAGCCGCGCCACCAGCGTGGCCCGTGGCGCGAAGAGTGGTGTGCTGGTGGTGGGTGTCGATTCACTCCTCACGCAAATGTCGCGTTGCTGCAAGCCTGCGCCGCCGGACCCCATTGTCGGCTTTGTCACGCGTGGCCGTGGTGTCTCGATCCACCGTCAGAGTTGCGCGACGTTCCAGCAACTGGCCGCCCGGGCACCGGGCCGTGTGATCCAGACGGAGTGGGGCCAACGCAGCGATTCGGTCTATCCGATCGACATCCAAGTCGAAGCGCTGGACCGGCAGGGCTTGTTGCGGGACATCTCGGAAATCCTCTCGCGAGAGAAGATCAACGTGACCGGCGTGCGCACGCTGTCGAGCAAAGGCGTCGCGAAAATGCAGTTCACTGCGGAGGTGTCAGAGGCGACGCAACTGCAGCGCGCGCTGACTTTGATCGAAGAAGTGCAAGGGGTATTGACAGCCCGAAGGAAGTGACGGTATAGTCTTGTTCTTCGGCAGGCTCGTAGCTCAGCTGGTTAGAGCACCACCTTGACATGGTGGGGGTCGTTGGTTCGAGTCCAATCGAGCCTACCAACGCATTTAGCAGGACGCGTCGGGTAGGGTGTCCAAGCCGTCATCCTCGTAATTCCCGGGTTTGTCCCGTACAACTGAACACAGGGCGAAATATGATTCAGGCACCGCGAACTACAACCGCTTCGGAGCGACAGTAGTCAAGGTGCGTTTTTCGCCCTTTGCGGTCTGCCCAAGCGGTAGATGGCGCAAATGAAAACGCGGCCTTGGCCGCGTTTTTTTTCGTCCGCAGTTTCGTGTCACGCGTGGCGATCAAGCTGAAAGCGCTTCGAAGCATTCGATTCGACAACCTGCTGCGCTGACTTGGCGCGGCGCACGACAGAATAACGACCGCTGTGCATCTCTGAAACCCGAAATGCGCAACGGTGACTCCACAGGAGCAAGCATGATCGCAATCACGTTGCCGGATGGTTCCCGGCGTGAGTTTCCCGGCCCGGTGACGGTCGCAGAAGTGGCGCAAAGCATCGGTGCAGGCCTGGCCAAGGCGGCTCTGGCGGGCCGCGTGGACGGTCAGATGGTCGACACGAGCTACACGATCGACCGCGATGCCAAGCTCGCCATCATCACCGACAAGGACGCCGACGGCGTTGACGTGATCCGCCACTCTACGGCCCACTTGCTGGCTTACGCCGTCAAGGAGCTGTATCCGGACGCGCAGGTCACCATCGGTCCGGTCATCGAGAACGGTTTCTACTACGACTTCGCCTACAAGCGCCCCTTCACGCCCGAAGACCTCGTTGCCATCGAAAAGAAGATGACCGAGCTGGCCAAGAAGGACGAGAAGGTCACGCGTGAAGTCTGGAATCGCGATGAGGCCGTCAAGCTGTTCGAAGGCATGGGCGAGAAATACAAGGCGGAGATCATCGCCTCCATCCCGCAGGATCAGGAGATCGGCCTGTACCGCGAGGGCAACTTCGTTGACCTGTGCCGCGGCCCGCACGTGCCGTCCACGGGCAAACTGAAAGTCTTCAAGCTGATGAAGGTGGCGGGCGCGTATTGGCGCGGCGACCACAACAACGAGATGCTCCAGCGCATCTACGGCACGGCCTGGGCCAAGAAGGAAGACCAGGAAGCCTACCTGCACATGCTGGAAGAGGCCGAAAAGCGTGACCACCGCAAGCTCGGTCGCGAACTCGACCTGTTCCACATCGACGAGTACTCGCCCGGCACGGTGTTCTGGCACCCCAAGGGCTGGACGTTGTGGCAGGAGATCGAGCAGTACATGCGCCGCGTGTATCGCGAGAACGGCTACCAGGAAGTGAAGGGGCCGCAGATTCTCGACAAGACGCTGTGGGAGAAGACCGGCCACTGGGACAAGTACCGCGAGAACATGTTCATCACGGAATCGGAAAAGCGCGAATACGCGCTGAAGCCGATGAACTGCCCCGGCCACATCCTCATCTATAAGCAAGGCATCAAGAGCTACCGCGACCTGCCGCTTCGCTTCGGCGAATTCGGCGCGTGCCACCGCAACGAGCCTTCGGGTGGCCTGCACGGCATCATGCGCGTGCGCGGCTTCACGCAGGACGACGGCCACATCTTCTGCACGGAAGACATGATCCAGGCCGAGGTGACGGCGTTTACGACGTTGCTGCAGAAGGTCTACAAGGATTTCGGCTTTACCGAGATTCTCTACAAGCTGTCGACGCGTCCGGACAAGCGCATCGGCACGGAAGAAAGCTGGGACCGCGCCGAGGCTGCGTTGGCCGAGGGCTTGCGTGCGTCGGGTTGCGAATTTGAGTACCTGCCGGGTGAGGGGGCGTTCTACGGTCCCAAGATCGAATATGTGCTTAAGGATGCACTTGGGCGTCAGTGGCAATGCGGCACGATCCAAGTCGACCCGAACCTGCCGGAGCGCCTGGATGCTGAATTTGTAGGCGAAGATGGCGCGCGCCATCGCCCGATCATGCTGCACCGAGCCATCGTTGGCAGTCTCGAGCGCTTTATCGGTATCTTGATCGAGCAATATGCCGGAGCGCTGCCGACGTGGCTTTCCCCGGTGCAGGTTGCGGTGCTCAGCATCACCGATTCGCACGCCGAATACGCACAATCCGTTGTGCAATCCCTGCAAAAACAAGGATTTAGGGCGGTCGTCGATTTGCGGAATGAGAAGATTGGGTATAAAATCCGCGAGCATTCCGTCCAGAAGGTCCCATACCAGATCGTGGTTGGCGACAAGGAGCGGGATGAAAATCAGGTGGCCGTGCGTGCCCGTGGCAACGTCGATCTAGGCTCCATGCCGCTGTCGGCGTTCGTTGAGCGACTGCAGAACGATCTCGCCAACAAGTCATGAGCTGGGCACGGCCTGTTTTTTTGATTCTTCGAGGACATCAACATCGCTACTGAGAAATCTCACCGCATCAACCGCGAGATCAGCGCACCGGAAATCCGGCTGACCGGGGTTGAGGGAGAAGCGCTCGGCATCGTCAAGCTGTTCGACGCATTGCGTCTGGCAGAAGAAAAAGACGTCGACCTGGTCGAGATCGCGCCGACTGCGCAGCCGCCCGTTTGCCGACTGATGGACTATGGCAAGTTCAAGTATCAGGAGCAGAAGAAGGCTCACGAGGCCAAGTTGAAGCAGAAGGTCATCCAGGTGAAGGAAGTCAAATTCCGCCCGGCTACCGACGACAACGACTATGGCGTCAAGCTGCGAAACGCCACGCGCTTCCTAGAGGATGGTGACCGGGTGAAGGTTACCTTGCGTTTCCGGGGCCGCGAAATGGCGCACCAGGAGCTCGGTATGCGCGTGCTGGAGCGTATCAAGGCTGACCTGGAGGAATTTGGTCAGGTTGAGCAGATGCCGAAGATGGAAGGCCGCCAGGCAGTGATGATGTTGGCGCCCAAGAAGAAAAAGTAATGCAGCGGCGGCCGGGCGATTCCGGCTGCGCTGAGCAGGTTCCAGACGGAAACGTCGGAAGACGCGGCAGGTGTCAAAGCCTGCCGCGATACAACAAGTGAGCCCGGGTCTTGCAAGTGTCGGCGCCAGCCGTCCACCTGGCTTCATGTCAAAAACGGAGTTGTTCCATGCCGAAGATGAAGACGAAGAAAAGCGCTTCCAAGCGCTTTACTGCCCGTCCTGGTGGCACGATCAAACGTGGCCAAGCCTTCAAGCGTCACATCCTGACCAAGAAGACCACCAAGAACAAGCGTCACCTGCGCGGTACCGAGGGCGTCCATGAGACGAACCTGAAGTCCGTTCGCGCAATGATGCCGTACGCCTAACCCTAACTAACTACGAAAGGAGCATTTCATGCCTCGAGTAAAACGTGGGGTCACAGCGCGGGCCCGTCATAAGAAGGTTATCAGCGCAGCCAAGGGTTACCGCGGCCGCCGCAATAACGTCTATCGCATCGCCAAGCAGGCGGTCATGCGTGCTGGCCAGTACGCCTACCGCGATCGTCGCAACAAGAAGCGCGTGTTCCGTGCGCTCTGGATTGCACGTATCAACGCTGGCGCACGCGAGCATGGTCTGACCTACAGCAAGTTCATGAACGGCCTGAAGAAGGCGTCCATCGAGCTGGACCGCAAGGTGCTGTCGGACATGGCCATTCACGACAAGGTGGCTTTTGCTGCCATCGTGAACCAGGTGAAAGCCAACGTCGCCTGAATTGGATTGGCCGGGCAGGCTGCTGGAATTGCCCAGTGACTTTGCCGGCTGATCACCCTGACGGGGCTCTCACCGAGCCCCGTTTTTTATTCCGCGCATTTCGCGGACCCGAATCACCCGAATTTTCTCGCTCGCCTTCCCATGTCACTGGATCTGGATCAAGTCGTCGTCGATGCCCAAAACGCGTTTGCCTCCGTGGAGGACAACGCCTCGCTGGAAAACGAGAAGGCGCGCTTTCTCGGTAAGTCCGGCGTGCTGACCGACTTGCTCAAAGGCTTGGGCAAGCTCGATCCGGAGACACGCAAGTCCGAAGGCGCGCGCATCAACCAAGCCAAGAGCCGTGTTGAGGAGGCGCTGAACGCTCGCCGTCAGGCGCTGGCCGATGCGCTGATGAACGCACGCCTTGCAGCCGAGGCGATCGACGTAACGCTGCCCGGCCGTGATGTGGCCGAAGGTAGCCTGCACCCCGTGATGAACACCTGGGAGCGCGTCGCCAAGATCTTCGGTTCGATCGGTTTCGATGTGGCCGACGGCCCTGAAATCGAATCCGACTGGATGAACTTCACGGCGCTGAACAACCCGGACAACCACCCGGCGCGCTCGATGCAGGACACGTTCTACATCGACGGTCGCGACAGCGAGGACAAGCTCCTGCTGCTGCGCACGCACACCAGCCCGATGCAGGTGCGCTATGCCCGCATGCACGTCGAGAAGTACAAGCATCTCGACCGCATTCCGCCGATCAAGGTCATCGCCCCGGGGCGCACATACCGCGTCGACAGCGATGCCACGCACTCGCCGATGTTCCATCAGGTCGAAGGCCTCTGGATTGCAGACAACATCAGCTTTGCCGACCTGAAGGGCGTCTATACCGATTTCCTGCGCAACTTCTTCGAGCGCGACGACATCCAGGTGCGTTTCCGCCCGTCGTATTTCCCGTTCACCGAGCCGTCGGCCGAGATCGACATGGCATTCGGCAACGGTAAATGGCTGGAGATTTCCGGCTCCGGCCAGGTGCACCCGACCGTGGTGCGCAACATGGGCCTGGACCCCGAGCGCTATATCGGCTTCGCGTTCGGCTCCGGCCTGGAGCGCTTGACGATGCTGCGCTATGGCATCAACGATCTGCGCCTGTTCTTCGAGGGCGATGTGCGTTTCCTGCGCCAGTTCGCATAAGCGCCGAGCGCTGCTCGCACTGGTACTTCATCGCCCCGTTAATCGAATTCTCTTTCCTGTCGCGCCATGCAATTTCCGGAATCCTGGCTTCGCAGTTTCGTCAATCCGTCGATCACCACGGATGAGCTTTCCCATCGCCTGACGATGGCTGGCCTCGAGGTGGAAGAGGTCGACCCCGTTGCGCCGCCGTTCTCGCAGATCGTCGTCGGGCATGTGGTCGAGGTGAACAAACACCCGGACGCCGATCGCCTCAACGTGTGCAAGGTCGATGCGGGCACGGGCGAATTGCTGCAGATCGTCTGCGGCGCGCCGAACGTGTCGGTAGGCATCAAGGTGCCGTGCGCGCTGGTCGGCGCCGAGCTGCCGCCGGGCGAAGACGGCAAGCCGTTCAAGATCAAGATCGGCAAGCTGCGTGGCGTGGAAAGTTACGGCATGCTGTGTTCGGCCCGCGAGCTGAAGCTGTCGGAAGACCACGGCGGTCTGCTGATCCTGCCGGAAGACACGCCGGTGGGCGAGGACATCCGCAAGGTGCTCGATCTGGACGACCAGATCTTCGTCATCAAGCTCACGCCGAACAAGGCCGACTGCCTGTCGATCCATGGCGTGGCGCGTGAAGTGTCCGCGCTGACGGGTGCGCCCATCACGGTGCCGTCGATGGCGCCCGTGGCGGTGACGCTGGCCGACAAGCTGCCGGTCAAGGTGGAAGCGCCGGACCTGTGCGGTCGTTTTTCGGGCCGCATCATCCGCGGTGTGAATGCACACGCGAAGACGCCGGCCTGGATGGTGTCGCGCATCGAGCGCGCGGGCATGCGCAGCGTGTCGGCGCTGGTCGATATTTCGAATTACGTGATGCTGGAGCTGGGTCGTCCGTCGCACGTGTTCGACCTGGACAAGATCCACGGCGGCCTGACGGTGCGCTGGGGCAAGGCTGGCGAGCAACTGCAGCTGCTCAACGGCGACACCATCACCGTGGACGAAAAGGTGGGCGTGATCTCGGATGAGCAGGCCATTGAAAGCCTCGCCGGCATCATGGGCGGCGACAAGACAGCCGTCACGCTCGATACGCAGAACATCTACGTCGAGGCCGCATTCTGGTGGCCGGAAGCCATCCAGGGCCGTGCCCGCCGCTACAACTTCTCGACCGATGCCGGCCATCGCTTCGAGCGCGGCGTTGACTATGCGACGACCGTTGAACACATCGAGCGCATCAGCGCGCTGATCCTCGAAATCTGCGGCGGCCAGGCTGGGCCGATCGACGATCAGATCGTCAACTTGCCGAAACGCGAGCCGGTGCGCATGCGTGTTGCACGTGCGGCCCGTGTGCTTGGTATTCCCCTGTCGCACGATGTCGTGGCGGACGTGTTCAAGCGCCTCGGCCTGACGTTCAACGTGGACGGCGATGTGTTCATCGTCGAGCCGCCGTCGTACCGCTTCGACCTGGAAATCGAGGAAGACCTGATCGAAGAGGTCGCCCGCATCTACGGTTTCGAGCAGATTCCAGCCAAGCCGCCCGTGGCCGAGAGCGCGATGCGGCCGACCGACGAGGCGCGCCGCACGATGCATGACGTGCGTCACGCCGTTGCCGCGCGCGATTACCACGAGGTCGTCAACTTCGCTTTTGTCGAGACCGAATGGGAAGCCGATTTTGCCGGCAACACCAACCCGATTCCGCTGCTGAACCCGATTGCCAGCCAGTACTCGGTGATGCGCAGCACGCTCATCGGCGGTTTGCTCGACAAGGTGCGCTACAACCTGAACCGCAAGGCTTCGCGCGTGCGCATGTTTGAGGTGGGGCGTGTGTTCCACCGCGATGCGAGCGTCGCCGACGGCGGTCTGTCGATCGCCGGCTACGCACAGCCGATGATGGCCGGCGGCATTGCGTATGGTCCGTCGAAGGAAGAGCAATGGGGCGTGCAGACGCGTCCGGTCGATTTCTTCGATGTGAAGGGCGATGTCGAGTCGCTGCTGTGGCCGCTGCAGGCGCGTTTCGAACGCGCTGAGCATCCTGCGCTGCATCCGGGCCGCTCGGCGCGCGTAGTGCTGAATGGCCGTGCCATCGGCTGGATCGGTGAACTGCATCCGCGTTGGCTGCAGAAATACGATCTGCCGACTGCGCCGGTGGTGTGGGAGCTGGAACTGGACGCAATCACGGCAATCGGTTTGCCGAAGTATCGCGAAGTACCCCGCGTGCCCGCAGTGACGCGCGACATTGCGCTCGTCGTGCGCCAAGACGTGGCGGTGCAGGACTTGGTCGATACCTTCGAAAAAACGGCTGTTGGCACGCCTTGGCAGCGCTATCTGCAAGGCGTTGTGCTGTTCGATGAATTCCGTCCGAAGGCCGCCACGGCTGCCATTGGGGCGCAGGAGAAAAGCCTTGCCTTCAGAATTACGTTGCAAGATACTGACAGCACCCTTCAGGACGACATTGTCGATGCCGCCACACAGCAACTGATTCGAGCGGCCGGCGATGCATTCGGCGCGCGCCTGCGCGCTTGACGTCTCAGACGTCCGCACTGCGCTAGAGACAGCTCGAACGAACCTCCGCATTCGGATCGAATACGCTAAGCGAATCCTATGAACGATCAACACGCGCCAGCGTTGGCGGCATCCTTGGGCGACTCGCTCGGTTCTTCTTCAGCAGCGTTGGGCGACGCACGTGACGTGCGCGCTCAGGATGTGCCGACGCTTACCAAGGCCGAGCTTGCCGAGATGCTGTTCGAGCAGGTCGGCCTGAACAAGCGCGAGTCGAAGGATATGGTCGAAGCGTTTTTCGACGTGATTCGCGAGGCGCTCGAGCAGGGCGACAGCGTCAAGCTGTCGGGCTTCGGTAACTTCCAGTTGCGCGACAAGCCGCAGCGGCCGGGCCGCAATCCGAAGACGGGAGAGATCATTCCCATCACTGCGCGCCGCGTCGTTACGTTCCACGCCAGCCAGAAGCTCAAGGCGCTCGTTGAAGAGCGTGTCGAGCCGCTGCCGGTCGACGTCGCGTAATTCTGCTGAGCGATTTCGTTCAGCCGTCCGTTCAATCCGTCTCTTTCGCCAGCCCTGTAGTCCAGTCCTGTATGGCCGCCGATAAACACACGGAGCGGGTCAACCTGCCCCCGATTCCCGCCAAGCGCTACTTCACCATTGGTGAGGTGAGCGACCTGTGCGCCGTCAAGCCGCACGTGCTGCGCTATTGGGAGCAGGAGTTTACGCAGCTCAAGCCGGTCAAGCGACGCGGCAATCGGCGCTACTACCAGCACCATGAAGTGCTGCTGATCCGGCGTATTCGCGAGCTGCTGTACGAACAAGGCTTCACGATCAATGGCGCGCGGAATCGGTTGGATGAGTTGCGGCATGGCGTAAGTGCAGAACCGGTGGAGGCGACGATGCCCGAGGTCGACACTCAAGCCACGATGGTGACGAGCGGCGTGGTCGATGTGCCTGCCTTGCATCGGGCACTTCAGTCAGTACTGGACATTCTGCGCACGGATAAATGATAGGCGACCGGCGGTAACCCACTAGTCACAGACAGTGAGGCTCTGCTATAATTATTGGCTTCGGGGCGTAGCGCAGCCTGGTAGCGTACCTGCATGGGGTGCAGGTGGTCGGAGGTTCAAATCCTCTCGCCCCGACCAGACATAACCCGCACAGTCATTGGCTGTGCGGGTTTTTTGTTTTCTGCATTGAGCGCTGCTGTGTCCCGTGTTGTCGATGCAGCCAATGGCGGCCGAGTGTAACTGTGAGCGGTCGTTCAATGGCACATCAGGCCGCTTGACGCAAGCTGCGCTAGATGGTCGGCACAGCAGGTGCACTAACTCTTTGCGGCTCGTTGATGTTGCTGCCGAACGCGGGGCGCGCGTCAGGCCTCTGGCAAGAATGGGCCGTAGTGCATTGGTTTCTCCACCAGACTGGCACTGACTCAGTGGCCCTGGGGCCTGTATTGCATCCGAGTCGCCGCCAGATGGGTTGGTAGCCTGCCCGAACGACGGCGATGTCCCATGGGTTCGAATCCGAGGCTCCGATAGAGCGCTGCTGCGCGTACGTTCGTGTCGAGCACATCGAGCACAAGCACCTGGTCGGCCATGGCGGGTAGCAGTTGCTGGGACATTGCGTGCGAGAACAGCGCGTTGAATATACCTTGTCCGCGGAGGCGGGGGTGCGTGGCGCAGTGGGCAAGCAGCGTCTGGCGCCGCGTTGGAGCGGGGATCTCGGTCTCGAGAATCAGCCCTCTGCGGATAAGACCGGGCGTGCGGAGCGGTCCGAAATGCTGGAGAAAGTCGCGCACCGAGTAGAGATCGTCAAACGCGTTTTTTCGGCCGTTCTGAATCGCGAGCACAGCGACTGGCTGTTCTTCGAGTGTGGCAACCAAGTGGCGCTTCCATGAGAACCGCCCGGTTGGTGCGGTGATGGCCCGGCGGAGGAATGCCTCACATTGAGCAGGTGGTACACCGAGTAGCCAATCAAACTCCTGGCTCCCGGAAGCCAGTACCAATGGGGCGAGGGCGGCGGCATCGCTTGCCATGGCCGGGCGGAAGCTGAGTGCAGAGCCGAATTGCGCGCAAATCTGCCGGGTCGTAATCATCTCAGCGACGCGCCAATTGTGCGACGGACTCTACCGTGTAGGCGATCTGTTCCGGTGTGTGGGTGCAGCAGATGAAAAAGCGCAGCCGCGCGGCTTTTTCCTCCACAGCAGGATAGAAGATCGGTTGCGTGTTGATGCCTTTCTCGAATAAGGCATTGGCCCATTGCGCGGCTTTGAGCGAGCTGCCGATGATCACCGGCACGACCGAGTATCCTGCACTCAGGCCAGTATTGAGGCCTGCCTCGCGTGCGGCGTCCAAGAACTGACGCCCGCGCTCGCGAAGTGTGGTGACCCGCTGCGGCTCTTCGAGCATGCGCTGGAGGGCCGTCAGGGAGGCGGCTGCCAGCACTGGAGATAATCCTACGCTATACAGGAAGCCGGGTGCCAAGTGACGCAGGATGTCGATCAGCGCTTGCTCGCCGGCGATGTAGCCACCGCAGCCGGCCATTGTCTTGCTGAAAGTGCCCATCCAGATATCGACGTCACGACCGGCCAGCCCGAAATGCTCTCGAATACCTTTGCCGGTCGCACCGAGTACACCGAACGAATGCGCTTCATCGACCATCAGGAAGGCGCTGTGGCGTCGCTTGATATCAATGAAACGTTCCAATTCCGGAAAGTCGCCATCCATGCTGTAGATGCCTTCCACAGCGATCAACACGCGCCGATACTCGCGCCTCACGCGCGCCAGCAGCGCATCCAGCGCAGCCCAGTCGTTGTGCGGGAAGTTCAGTCGCTTTGCGCCGCTGAGCTGTGCTCCCTGGACGATGCTGTTGTGGGCTAGTGAGTCGTGCACGATCAAGTCACCGGGGCCAAACAGGCAACCTATCACTGTGACGTTCGTGGCATGCCCGCTCACGAAGGCGACACAGTCATCGACTTCGTAGATACGCGCAAGCGCTCGCTCCAGCTGGCGCTGCACCGGCCGCTCGCCGGCCACCATGCGGCTCGCGGAGGCCGACGTGCCGTACTGATCGATCGCGGCCTTGGCGCTGGCCGAGACCACGGGATCGCCAGCCAGGCCGAGATAGTTGTAGTTGGCAAAGTTGATATAGCTTTGGCCATCGATCTGCGTGGTTGCGCCGGCCACACCTTCGTGCACCCGAAAGAACGGAGAAGCGATGCCCATGTGCTCGCTGGCCTTGCGGATGATCGAGACCTGTTGGTACGCGGGCAGCGTGTCGAAACGGCACAATGCGGCATAGTCCGACACGGCCGTCGACTGTGCCGACCGCGCCGTTGGCGCGTCTCCGACGTGCGCAGCCGCGACGGCGTGCTCTGCGCCCGTTCCCATTTCCTTCGTGACCCGTTCAAGCTGTCGCTTCAAGGCCTTCGCAGCGAGTTGCTGCCGCAACTGGTCTCCCAGTCCCATACCGCGGATTCCTTCGTTAGAGAGTGGTGGTCGCCCATTCCCAAGCATTGGGCCGGGCGAGCAGGGCGGCGCAAAGCCGGTAGTTCATTTCGTGACTGGGGCGCAAGGCCGTGACCTTGCCCTGGAGTGGCGCGCCAAGTAGGGCGAGATCGCCGATCATGTCGAGTACCCTGTGCCGCACGAACTCCATGGGCAGGCGCATGCCGCCAATCACCTTCGCGCCCACAATGGTGGCGGTGCATGACGGCCTCGCGCCACGGAGAATTGGCTTGCCGCGCAGGTAGCCGAACAGAATGGCAGGTAGCGCCCAGCGCAGGCGTCCATATGAGCGTGATGGTGCGATGCCCGCCGCGAACGACGCTGGATCGATGACGCCCTGCCAGTTCATTTCGCCGAAGCCCTTGAGGTCGTTGGTGACTGACATTTCATAGTGGTCGGCTGGCGCAAGGGTTGTGCGGTGCATGGGGCCGTCGTCAACCGTGACCGAGTCGAGAATGCGTAGAAAACGCTTGGGCGCATCCAAGGCGAGACGTCCACAAGCCTCAATCGCGTGCAGCCACGGCAGCGCGCTGCCATCAAGGATCGGCACTTCCTCGGCATCCATCTCGACAGTGGCGTGGTCGATCTGGGCGGCTAGCAATGCCGCAAGCAGATGTTCAACCGTGCGTATGCGCCACCCGTCAGCATTCTCGAGTGCAGTGCAGAGCGGCTGTGCCAGGCGCAGCGACGCAGAGGCTGGCAGCCTTGCAAGCTGCCGGCCGTTACGCATGCGCCGGAAGACGATACCGTGCCCCACCCCTTCTGGGTGCACGCGCACATTGACGCGCTGGCCCGTATGCAGCCCGTGGCCCGACAGCCGCAACTCGCGTGCTAGTGTTCCTTGGTCAGGTGCCCAGCCGTGCGTGGCAATCATGGCGTCGTCTCGGGGACAACGTCGGTGACCTGACGTTGGACACCCATTTCGCGGGCCATCTGCTGCAGTTCGTCGCTGCTCATTTCCGCGCCATGAATGGCTGACAGCGACGCCAATTGCTGGGCGACATCGTTTGCAGGGCTGGCTTCTTGGCCTCCCGTTGCGCCCGCGCGCACCGATTCGGCGATCTTCTGCGCGAGTGAGCGCACCGTCGCGCCTTCGGCAAGCATCATCACTGGCAGCTTGACTTCGAAGCACTCTTCGATGGCCATGCCCAATTCCATGCCCATCAGCGAGTCCATGCCCAGATCGGTCACCGAGCGGTCGGGATCGATCTTACTGGCGGGGAGATGGAGAATCCGCGCAATCTGCGCTTGCAGAGTCTCGATCACTAGCTGTGCGGCTTCGGCGGCGCCAAGCGCACGGATGTCGGCCTGCAGGCTTGCGCCATCGGAGTGCTGCGATTCGCTGCCTGTGCCGCTACGCATGTCAAGATAGCGGAGCGAGCGGGCGGCTGGCATGACACGTGAGATAGATTCCCAATCCAGCCACAGCACCGCCTCGCCGGCACGGCCACGTTGTAGAACTTGCTCAAGCGCTGCCATTGCCTGGGCCGAGGTGATTGCGCGTCCGCCAATGCGGGTCTGCAACGCCTCAAGCGTGTGAGCGTTGCGGGCAAGGAAACCCACGTCCTCAAGCGGGCCCCACGCCATATAGGTGCCCGGCAATCCCTGCGCACGACGTTGGTGAACCAGTGCTTCGAGGAAAGCGTTGGCCGCTACGTAATTGGACTGCCCCGGGTTGCCAAGGAAGGTCGTAGCCGACGAATACACCACGAAGAAGTCCAGGGCCAGCCCGGCCGTAGTCTGATGCAGGTTCCAGGCCCCGGCGACTTTCGGCGCCAGCACATCCCGCATCCGCATGTCGTCCAGGTTGACAATCAGGCCATCGGCGATGGTCATTGCAGAGTGCACGAGGCCCTTGAGAGGCGTGCCGCGGTTGGCAAGCCCGTCGATGAGCGCTTGCACCGCTGAACGATCGTTGAGGTCGCAAGACACAACCGCAGTGTCAACTTGGAGCGTGTCGCGCCAGCGCGCAGCTTCCTCGGCCAGTTCGGGCGCGAGCGCGCCCCGTCGGCTGGCCAGCACCAGATGGCGCGCGCCGCGCTCCACCATCCAGCGTGCCGTGGCAAAGCCTAGACCACCGGTACCACCTGCGACCAAGTAGGCTGCTGCGGGATCCAACGCCAAGCGCTCTGCGTCGATGGTCTGTTGCGGTGCTGGCACCCCGTCAGCGAAGGTGACGACGATCTTGCCAATTTGGCGCGCCTGCTGCATGTAGCGGAAGGCTTCCTCGATGCGCTCGGCGGGGAAGGCGCGGTACGGCAACGGGTCGAGCACACCCTGTTCCAGCAGTGCCATCACCTGGCTGAACAGGGCAGCAGTGAGTTGCGGCGACGCATCCATCAGTTGGTCGGCGTCAATCCCGAAATAGCTGATGTTATTGCGGAAGGGTCGCAGGCCGATACGGCTGTTTTCGTAGAAATCGCGCTTGCCCAGCTCGAGGAAGCGCCCGAATGGGCGCAGCACGTCGATGCTGCGCACCATTGCTTCGCCGGCGAGCGAGTTGAGGACGACATCCACGCCTTCGCCGCCTGTTGCATGCCGGATATCGTCGGCAAATGCCAAGCTCCGAGAGTCGAACACGCGGTGGGCGCCAAGCAGTCGCACGAATTCACGTTTTTCGTTGCTGCTGGCAGTAGCGAAAACTTCAGCGCCAAGGTGGCGGGCCAGTTGCACGGCGGCAATGCCAACGCCACCGGCTGCGCCGTGCACCAGTACCCGCTCCCCTTTGCGAAGACGCGCCAGCTCGTTTAGCGCGTAATGCGCCGTAAAGAAGGTCGTTGGGATCGTCGCCGCTTCTTCAAAGCTCAGTCGTGCGGGTTTGTGTGCCAGTGCTGTTGCGCGGGTGCGCAGCCGGCTTGCATAGCAGGCCGGTGCAAAGCCGAGCACTAAATCGCCGGTGGCGAAATTCGTGATAGCGCTGCCCACGCGGGTGACGCGGCCGGAGAACTCCATGCCAATGGTTGGACCGGCAAAGCCGTTCTCTACGGCTTCGTCGGACAGCAATCCCATCGCATACATGACGTCCCGAAAATTCAAGCCCGCGGCCATCGGTTCGACTTCAACTTCGTCGGGCTCCAGGTTGAATGCTGGCAACGGGAACCACCGCAGGTGGCTGAGCGAGCCTGCCGATTCAAAGCCGAGCACAGCAGGCGTGGTCGATGCGCTGAGCTCAGACCGCGTGGCCTGGTCTCGAAGTTCGGCGACTTCTGCGGACACCATGCGCGACACATAGCGCGCTTCCGGGGTGAGCACAACTTCGTCTTCCACATCGCCGCTCACTAGTTCACGGCAGAGCAGAGGGACCGGCAGCGGCTCGCGCGGATCGATATCGATGAGCCTACATTGCAGTTCGGCGTGCTCGTTCATCAGCACGCGGCCCAGACCCCATAGAGTAGCCTGCGATGGCTGTAGCGCCGAGGCGGGCATGCCTGGCACGGCCAGCGGCGCGCCACCGCAGGTAATGATCGACAGCCGCGCGCTGGCACGCTTGCCGCTCAAGCCGCGCGCCAAGCGCGCTAACGCCACTGAGGTAGGCTCCTGCGCCTGCATCAGAGCGGTCGCATCCGCATCATCGCCAAGCCGCGGGGCATCGGCAGCGAGGAAGATGATTTGGCACGGTGTCCCAGTGTCGCTCAATGCTGCGTGCGCTAGTGCCGCTTCGGGCGAATCTACCAATGCCGCCCGCCGGGCGTGGCTAGTCGGACTTGTACCTGCGATCGTGTCGTCAATCGCAGCAGCCAGCGTGGTGGCGAGGTCGCCAGGTGTGCCGGGGCATACGATCAGCCAGTTTGCAGCAAGGCGTTCGGCGATGCTCTCGGTGCTGTCGGTGCCGTCCAGGACCATCTCCGCGATATCGCGCGAATCAGCTTGGCGACCAAACTGACGGCGAGCCAGTAGCAGCGCAGGCGCGCCCTCGATCTGAAGATCAGCCTCGATATGGCGGGCCGGTGTCTGGAAGCCCTCGGCAAGCAACATCGCTTCAATGGACTCTGCAGGGAGCAGGTCACCGCGGCTGGTGAACCACCAATCGGGCGACAGGCCGAACACAATGTCCGAGAAGCGGCTCGGTTGCGCCTCGCTGAGCACCAGCAGCGCACCTGGCGCCATCCACGTGCGTATCGCCGCCAACAATCGATGCGGCCCGTCCGACGCACGCAGCAGGTTGTTGAGCACTACCACGTCGAACGTGCGGCTACGGCCGGTCTCGACGATGAGTTCTGGCTGATCGCCCAACTGCAGGGTCGCGGTTCGGACCAGCGGATGGCGACCTGTATCAAAAGCATCGAGTTGTTCCGCACTGCCTGCAATGGTGTAATCGCAGCGGCCCTGCAGGTGAGCCGCGATCGGCTCGAACACGTTGGCTTGTGGCGTAACAATTTCCAGCACGCGCATCGGGCGTCGCTCGGTCCACGCCTCGATGCAGGCATCCAGGCTGGCTCGGGCCATTGCGTTCACATGCGTCCACGTCGGGGACGCCTCGAACAGGTGGTCCAGAAGGCTGTTGCGTACCGGGGGTAGCACGGCGGCGGCTTCACGTTCTCCGCGCAGGACGGCGGGAAGTGCAGCGCCACAATGGGCAAGAAGCGTCAGTTCGGCAACGTGGCCCGGCGACAGTGACAACACGCTCCGCCAGAGTTCGTCAATGGTCGGAAGCGTTTCTTCGCCCGCGGTCAGCTTGCCGTCAAGGCGGACCAGGACTGCATCTTCCACCAGCATGTCGACTAGCCTCGCGAGCAGTGCGGGGTTCGCACAAGCCGGCAGTTCGGCTTTGCCGAGCACGTCAAGCGCTTCCACAGCGCGCAAGGCGTAGGCCGCAGCCAGCACGTCGATCAGAGGCAGGACTTCGACGAGGTGTCGATTGCGGTGCGCGGCGTCTTCCCTGGCTGCCACAGCGGTGGAGGCCTTGGCCAGCAGGCTGGCCGGCGACGATACCGCTGCTGCGGTTGCCTCGGTCGTTGGCGTGGCTTCCAGCGTGTAGACGTAGCGCCCCGGTTTGCCATGGCGGCGACCCACCAGGTCGACGCGGCGGAAGCGGCATGCGGAGAGCTTCAACACCGTATTGCCGGCCGTGTCCAGGTAGTGGAAGTTGGCGACCAGCGAATGTGGGCTGCGGCGTTCGACGCGTGCCACCACTCGAGCCGGCACACCGCCAAAGTAGTCCATTCGTCCAAACTGGACCGGTACGTACGCAGCCTGACTGGCGCCAGGCTTTCCAGATGCCATCAGCGCCAATAGCGGATGCAGGCCGCTGTCCAGCGCGCCAGGATGCATCGCATAGCGCTCCAACTGGTCCTGCTGCGAGGCAGGCACGGCAAGCTCAGCGAGCGCAACGTCGCCGTCGATTCGGACAGCTTGCACCCAGCGGAAGGCCTCGCCAAACTCCAAGCCGACCGCGCGTGCCGCTTCATATAGCGCGCTGCCCGCGATGGGAGCTTGCGCTTCGAGCACGGCCACGCATTGCGGTTCCACTGGCACCGTTTGCGGCGGACCGCCGACCAGCAGGCGGCCCACCACATTGATGGTCCAAGGGTCGTCGCTCACCCGGGGGCGGGTCTCGATGACGAAGCCCGCGGTGCGCGGGTCCAGCGTCAAACGGAAGAGGCGGCCTTGTTGGGGCTGGAACACCACCGGGGTGCGAATCTCCAGGTTCTCCACTGCGCAGCTGACGGTGCCGAAGTAGCTGCGCGCCGCGGCCAGCGCCATTTCCGCGTAGCCGGCGCCCGGGAAGGTCACTGCACCGTCCACCACATGGCTGGCAAGCATCGGGAGCTTGACGGGGTCAAGCTGGTTTTCCCAGGCGGCGGCACAGTCCTTTAACCGGTAGCCAAGCAGCGGGTGCTCCCGGTGCCGGTGGACGAGATCGTAGCCTTCAGCCGTAATGGGTGCCCAGTACGGCGTGCGCTGCCAGGGATAGGTTGGCAGCACCACCTCGCGGTGGGCGTTGGGGAAGACGGCATCGCGGTCGAGCCGGGCGCCGTGCGCGAGTGCAGCACAGAAGGCGTGGCGTAGTTGGCTGCCCTGGTCGAGGTTGCGCTTGAGCGTCGGAAGCGCGATGCCGCTCACACGTGCGGCTTCCAAAGATTGCGACACGTAAGTGCGCAGGATCGAATGCGGCCCAACTTCAAGGAACAGCCGCATGCCGCTATCGATCAGCTGGCGCGTCGCAGGCTCGAACTGGACGGGTTCGCGGATATTGCGCCACCAATAGCTGGCGTCCAGCTCGATGCCCGACAAAGGCGTGCCCGTCACCGTCGACAGGAAGGTGCAGTGCGTGGCTTGCGGCTTCAGATCGCGCAAGCCGTCGACAACGACATCGCGAATAGCATCCATCTGCCTGCTGTGGAAGGCATAGTCCAGATCAAGCACTTGGAAGAACTGGCCTGTCTGGGCCAAGCGCAACTGCATGGCCTCCAACGCGGCGAGCGAGCCGGCCAGCGTGACCGCGCCAGGGCTGTTGATGCCCGCGATTTCAAGGTCGTCATCCAGACCCAACTCGGCGATCAGTGCGCGCGCTGCGTCTTCGCTCATGCCCGCTGCCGCCATCTTGCCCTGGCCGGCGGTCAGCGCCTGCGCACGGCTGCGCACCTTGATGACGCGCACGGCCTGCTGCATTGACAGGGCACCAGCGGCATACGCAGCCGCCACTTCGCCCACGCTATGGCCATAGCATGCGTCGAAGCGCAACCCCTGCGCGAGCAACGAATGAACGATGCCAGCCTGCATGGCGAACAATAGCGGTTGCGCGTTCTCAGTACGCTGGAGCCACTCGGCAACAGCGCCATCACGCATGACTTCGAGCAGGGAGGCGCTGCCATCGGCGCACCAGAAAGTGTCGATCTGCTCTACGGTCGCGCGGAAGACGTCGTCTTCCTGCAGCAGACGCTGCCCCATGCCCGCCCATTGCGAGCCATTGCCAGAGAACACCAATGTCAGTTTGCAGTCGTTGGCGACCGCTTCGGCGACAATGGCGGCCGGTGCGATTTCGCCTTGTGCCAGTGCTGCCAGGGCCATGATGCCTTCCGCGCCAACTCCGGCATCTGACGGGTCCATGACCGCCCGATGGTGGAGGGGCTGCCTGCGATGAGCCGTGGCCGCTGCTAGCGCGTGCCACGACGCACCGGAACTCAGCTGGTCACGATAGGCGGCGGCCAGTGCCCGCAGTGCCTCCTCTGAGCGCGCGGTGAGCATGAGTGGGGCAGGGCGACTCGGCGCAGCGCTTGTGCTCGTCGCCTTGCCCGTTACGGCTGCGTGAGGTACCGGTGTTGCCTCGCGCAGCAGCACATGGGCATTGGTTCCACCGAAACCAAACGAATTTACGCCAATCAGCAGTGGCGAGTCTTTGGGCGGCAGCGCCGTGTAGCGATCGACCACACGCAAGTTGCCGCCAGTGAAGTCGATATTCGGGTTTGGCGTGCGGAAATGGATTGTTGCCGGCACCGCGCGGTGCTTCAGGCACAGGATCGCCTTGATTAGGCCCGCCATGCCGGACGCTGTTTCGAGATGACCTACGTTGGTCTTGGCCGAGCCGATCAGCAGCGGTGCCTCGGGTGTGCGCAGCCTGCCGATGACGTCGATCAGTGCCCGCGTTTCGATGGGGTCTCCAACAGCGGTGCCGGTGCCATGTGCCTCGAGATAGTCCAGCTCGCGCGGGTCGATGCCGGCACGCGCGTAAACGTTTTCCAAGAGCGCCGCCTGCGTTGCGGAGGCAGGCACGTTGATCCCGCCTTGGGAATGGCCGTCCGAGTTGACACCCGAAGACGCGATCACGGCATGGATCGTGTCACCGTCGGCCAGCGCTTTGGACAGCGACTTGAGCACTACCAGCGCACCACCTTCGGCCCGCACGTAACCGTCGCCCGAAGCATCGAACGCACGGCATCGCCCAGTGGGCGACAGCATGGACGCTTTGGCAAAGCTGACAAACGGGAACGGGTGCAGCAGCAGGTTGACGCCTCCGGCAAGTGCGGTTTCAACTTCGCCAGCGCGAATTGCATTGCATGCTTGGTGCAGTGCCACCAGCGAAGAGGAACACGCCGTGTCGATCGACATGCTGGGGCCGCGCAGGTCAAACAGATACGAGATGCGGTTGGACGCGATGCTGAGCGTGTTGCCGGTGGCGGAATAGGCGTCGACGACACTGAGGTCGTCGACGCCGCGGTCGCCGTAGTCCTGCGCCGCTACACCGATGAACACCGCGCAATCCTGTCCGGCCATCTGCTTGGGCGCATGCCCGGCGTGCTCAAAGGCTTCCCAGGCCAGCTCAAGTAGCAAGCGTTGCTGCGGATCCATCTGCTGCGCTTCGCGCGGCGAGATCCCAAAAAACTCCGCGTCGAAGCCCGCCACGTTATCGATGACGCCTGCCGCGAAGGTATAGCTTTTGCCCGGTTCCCGTTTGGAAGGGTGTTGATAAAACTCGGTGCTGAACCGATCGGAAGGCACCTCGGTCACGGCATCGGTTTCGGCGACCAGGAGTCTCCAGTAATCCTCCGGGCTGTGAACTCCGCCCGGAAACCGACACGACATTCCGACAACAGCGATTGCATCCTTCATCTTCTTAACCTGCTCAATTTCTACTGTGCTTGCGGCTTCACGCTGCCATCCTGGTGCGCACCAAGATCGCAGAACTAGTGTTGCTGGTTCTCCGTGCTTGCCGCGTTTGTTCTTGATGCTCCGGCACCGTGTGATGCCGGTAACGGTACGCTGATCAAGTCGATCAGCAGTTGTCCCAACGATTCGATACGTGTCCGCACGCGCTCCTGTCGAGGCGACGGTGTGGGGGCAGCGTCGCTGCGCCAGATCAGATACTCGCTATCCGTGGGCTGCACGCCGGTTTGGCGATAAACCTCCGATAGCGCTGGCACGTGGTCTCCATAGAAACACAGGACTGCGGGTCGTTTGCGGCCAGCCAGATAGCGTGTCAGTTGCCCGATCATGGCATCCGCATTCACTAGGTGGCGCAGATAGGCCGTCAGGTCATCCCACGGTTTGCCTTCGCCAAATGCATGGTACGAGGCGGCCTCGCCGGCGGACACGCGTTCCAAATGCAGTGGCCCGTGGTTTTCGATCGTCATCGCCATGATGAATGCCGGCGAATCGCCGGCAGCTTCCAGTTGCGCCTGAATGGCATCGGCCACGGCAAGATCGGCGACATACGGGCCTGCCCGCTGTGCTCCGTCGAAGTGACGTATGTCGAGAAACTGGTCGAAATGCAGCAATGGCATCACGCGGTCCCGGCCAAAAAAATCTCCGTGATACGGATGCATTGCCACGGTGTGGTAACCCGCGCGGCTAAACCACCCCGCCAGCGACGTACACGGTTTGCGGATATAGGCATACGGGTAGAACCGTGCGTAACCCTGCTCGGCAGCACCCAGGCCGGAAAGCAGTGAAAACTCCGTACGCATCGTGTTGGCTCCCCAGGCGGGCACCTCCAATTGGCCGCATTGGACGGCTCCGGCACAGGTTGCATCGAAGTACGGCAGCAGATCGGCGCGTACTTCAGGGCCAAGCCGGCGTGCATCAAAGAACGACTCGCTCTGGATGACGATCACGTCGGGCCGAGTCGCCGGTTCAGCCGTGCGCGAAAACGGACCGCGACTCATCGCCGTCCGCAGCGTTTTTCCTGTTGACGGACGCAAGCCATTCAGCAGCCCCGCCACGAACACGGTATAGAAGCCGTGGTGGCTCTGATCGGTGTCGGGTTGATTTGTCAGTGGTAGGGCGCGCGCGGCCAGCGCGTGTATCAGGGCACAAACTGCCGCGCCGCCCACAAGCAGCCCTTGCGACGCTTCCGGCAAGGGGGTGCTGAGCACAAGCACACCCATGAAGACCGCCACACCGATGCCCAGCACAAGCACGCTGCCAGCGCTTAGGAATGGCAGGTACATGCGCGGATGCCGGAACAGCTGGCTAAACAGGCTCAGGTCTGTGAAGACGAGCGGTTCGCGCAGCGAGGCGTACTTGGCGTTGCTCACTACCACCAACAGTCCGGTCAGCGACAACGCCACGAATCCGGCAAACAAGGGGCGTGTCGATACCGCGAGGGTCAGCAGGAACACCGTCGCTACCGAAAATGCGTGCGTGGCAAGCGCTGCCGTACTGCGCCGCCACGGGGGTGCGCAGCGCGGCAAAGCAATGGCGTCCGGCAGGAACGACATCGCGAGCGCAAACAGGAAGATGGCTGCGCCTGACATGTTGTGTCAGCGCTCTGCCCGGGGCAGGTAAGAAAGTCTGTCCAGAATGCGGTCACCCAGCAACGGCGGTAGCAACGGCAGCAGGCGCATGCCCAGCGCCAGCAGTGCCGGAAAGGCGATCTCCGCTCGCCCGGCCTCCAGCTTTGTGCGGATATACCGGGCTGCCTTGTCCGCCGACCACAGAAAGGGCTTGTCGCCGGGAAAGACGTCGCTCATCGCCGTCTTGACGAAACCGGGGAACACCAGCGACAGACGCACACCATCGGCCGCCAGCAACGGCCGCACCGACTCGCCGTAGGCTTTGATGGCCGATTTGCTCGCGCAATAGGCCGGTGAGATGGCCATGCCGCGAATAGCAGCAAGCGAGCTGACCACTGCTACGTGCCCACACTTTCGTGCGCGCAGGCGTTCCAGCACGGGCAGCAGTGTGTGGAATGCACCGTAGAAGTTGGTGTCAAAGACCTCGCGCGTGCGAGCGAGGTCTTCCCAGTCGCTGGACGAAGAAAGCGTGCTCGCCACCCCTGCGTTTGCGATTAGCAGATCGATCGGGTGCGCATCGTCGAATGCCGTTAGCCATGCAGCGACGGCGTCGGCATCACGGACATCCACTTGCGCCGTGACTACGGTGGCACCTGCCTGCCTACACTGCTGCGCGCAGGCTTCCAGTCGCACTGCATCGCGCGCAGCCAATCCAAGCGTGACCCCGGGTTCGGCGTAGGCGTGAGCCAGTGCCTGGCCAATCCCGGCGCTCGCACCGGTAATGACGATGCAACGAGGGCGGCGATCAGACATGGGCCACTGTCTCCAGTCGCTTTACCGCACCGGCCGTGGCCATGGCGATGCCGGTGCGCGTATAAAAGTCGCCGTTGATTTGCGTGTGGTGCACCAGATAGTCCAGGAAGGCTTGGTACAGGGCCATATCCGGTCCTTCTGCCTCATTCCAGAATGCATCCAGGGTGCCTTGCCACGTCATGCCCTGCATGTCATAGATGGCCGTTCCAAGCGCGATGAGGGGTCGGCGGTGGTGCAGGGCAGATAGCCCCACCGTGCTGTTGACCACGACCACACCGCACGCATGGTCGAGCAAGGTTGGAAGGTGACCTGCGTCAATGAACTCGAGACGATCGGCCACGCCTAGCGCCTTTGCAGTCTGTCTGGCGTAGTGGCGGTATTCGATCAACCCGGTGTCCAGCGGATGATTCTTGATGATCAGCAGCGCATCTCCTGGGGCATGCGCTGCAAAAGATGTCAGTACCTCGTCGATCGCTTGGCGAACACTACCAAACGGGGAATGGACCTGGATCTGAGAATCCGAATTCAGCTGCAGCGGGAACAGGAAGTAGGGCAGCTTCTTCGTGAGGAGGCGTTCCGTCAGCCGCTCTGCCTCCAAGCGATGCGGGCGTTGCTGAAGCAAGCGCCTGGCCAGCCCCGCGTATTCGCGGTAGCCGTTATGGGGGCGATGGCTTTCATAGTGAGGAAAGCGGCTGGCGTACAGGGCATTTGCCATGCGGTAGCGGATGTCGTGGAAGGCCCGTTCGTAAAGGTTGTAGCCGGTGGTTTGGCCGGTGGGGCTGGGCGGCGTCGCAGAGCGATGCTCGCGATACCAGGCCGGATCGCGCGGCAAACGTGAACGGCCATTGACTCCATGCGCTTCCATGGTAAGCCAATGCGGGCGGACATAACCTTCTTCAAAAACGTTTACACGAACATTATTTTGCTCGGCAACCGGATATACCGGCTTATGAATTTTTCTGCAATCCCCAAAGAGTAGGATGTCGGTGAAATTGCCGGATTTAAGCAGGTCGGAATACCAACCGGTAAGGTTTTGGGGTTCGTCTGCATAATCGACTCCCACCTCAGGTCCGGCGTATGCGAGATCGCCGCCGCAGAAATTGACGCGTTGCACGCGGTGTCCGCGCTCCTGTAGAGCAGACAGCAACTCGCGGAAAAATGGGGAAGCCGTGCCTTGCAGGGCGAGAAAAGATCGGCGCATCAATAGAGAAGCGGGGCGGCCGGCTGAATGTTAAGAAAACTTAAAAAAGTCGATGGGGCGCCGCGCGCCATGGCGAAGCATGCCTAGTATGGCTTTCGGGCAGGGTGGGAGGATACCGTAAGCGGCCATGCCTCGTTAGAAAAAATCCTCCAGGCCATTGTCAATCGAATGCAACTGACGGCGACCTGCAATAGCGCCGCAGCGAAGCGCTGGCTATAATCAGTGCCCCCAAATGGCGGCTCCGCAGTGGTTACATGCAGCTGTCATATTGGGTTGGTAGAGCGCAGATAACTCTGCTTTTCTCGATGGATTGCCCTGTGTCGAACACTTACCCAAGGTCAGGGAAGCAGCCCCTGCGCGACACCGAGCCGAACTGTTTTGGAAAATACGTTGGATACAGTACTGAGGGAAGACGCGGCCGCTGAGGCGACCAAAAACAAGAATGGGTTTTGGTTGCGTTTGAAAAACGCTAACCGGCTTTTTCTCGGTACCGTCGTGGTTCCCACCGTTCTCGCAACGGTCTATTTCGGCTTCATCGCGTCCGACATCTACGTCTCTGAATCGCGCTTTGTTGTGCGCAGTCCGCAGCGGCAAAGCCAGACTGGCAGCCTCAGCGCGCTCCTGCAAGGTACGGGTTTCTCCCGGGCGCAGGATGACACGTATCCCGTGATCGACTACATCGAATCGCGCGATGCCCTGAAGGAACTCAACCGCGGCAACTACATCCTCGATGCGTACGGCAACCGTGGCGATCTGCTGAGCCGATTCTTGCGCCAGTTCGACGACAGCTTCGAGTCGCTGTGGAAGTACTACAACAAGCGCGTGGTCGCGGTGGAGTTCGACACCACCTCTGCAATCACCACACTGCAAGTGCGTTCGTTCACCTCGCAGGATGCGGTCAAGATCAACGAGTCCTTGTTGGAGTTGAGCGAGCACCTGATCAACCGCATGAACGAACGCGCTGCTAAAGACATGGTGCAGTTTGCGCGGGCTGAAGTGGATGCGGCGGCTGTCAAGGCGAAGGACGCGGCGGCAGCGCTAGCGGCTTACCGCAAGTCGAATACAGTGTTTGACCCCGATAGACAATCAGCCCTGCAACTCCAGCAAGTCACCGCACTACAGGCGCAACTGTTCAGCGCGCAGACGCAGTTGTCTCAACTGCAGGCCATTGCGCCGCAGAATCCGCAGATCCCTGTGCTGAAGACCAACATCGCTGCCGTCGAGAAGCAAATCCAGGAAGCCACGGGCGGCGTGACTGGCGCAAAGGGGTCGTTGTCGGACAAGGCGACCAGCTATACCCGGCTTCAGCTCGATTCACAGTTTGCCGACAAGCAACTGGCTTCCGCTATGGCCGCGTTGGAGAACGCACGGGCCGAAGCGCAGCGCAAGCAGCTCTATCTGGAACGCCTGGTGCAGCCGAATCAACCAGATGTGGCCATTGAGCCGAAGCGGTTGAAGCGGATTTTTGAGGTGTTCGCGCTCGGCATGATTGCGTGGGGTGTTTTGAGCCTGCTGGTGACCGGCGTACGTGAGCATCACGACTGAGATGAGCGCAGTCCATCACGAAACACCGTTCTTGAGGTCATTGCAGATTCAGCTGCGCGTCGTTGGCGCGCTGTTGATGCGAGAGATCATCACCCGCTATGGGCGTCATAACATCGGCTTCCTGTGGGTGTTCTTCGAGCCCATGATGTTCACGCTCGGGGTGACCACGCTGTGGACGCTGACAAAGGCGACCCACGGATCCAACCTTCCAATCACGGCATTCGCCGTCACCGGCTACTCGTCGGTACTGCTTTGGCGGAACTGTGCTAACCGATGCGCCCTCGCGATTCAGCCGAATTTGAGCCTTCTCTATCACCGCAATGTACGGGTGATTGACTTGTTCTTCGCCCGGTTGCTGCTGGAGATTTCAGGCGCAACCATCTCTGCAGTTGTGCTGTCGATGCTCTTCATAACTGTGGGCCTGATGGAGCCGCCGCAGAACCTGTCATTGGTGATTGGAGCGTGGGTCTTTCTTGCGTTCTTCGGCAGCGGCCTGGGTTTGATCATCGGCGCACTTAGCGAACGCAGTGAGGCGATCGATCGGCTTTGGCACACTGTCGCTTACCTTCTGTTCCCGTTGTCGGGAGCTGTGTTCATGGTTGAGTGGTTGCCAGTCGGCGCACAGAAGTTGGTCCTATTTCTGCCGATGGTTCATGGTGTCGAGATGCTTAGGGCAGGGTACTTTGGCTCACTCGTGAAGCCGCATTACGACGTCGAGTTCATGGTGATCGCCGATCTTGTTCTCCTGTTCTTTGGGCTCTTGTTGACCCGCGACGCCAGCAAACGGGTTGAACCAGAATGATCCGGCTTCAGAACGTCTGCAAGGACTACCACACGCGTCAGGGCCGCCGTCGGGTACTGGATGGCATCAATCTCCAGGTAGCTCCTGGTGAGAAAATCGGCATTCTCGGCCGCAACGGCGCCGGAAAGTCGACCATGATCCGGATGATTAGCGGAGCGGAATTGCCGACGTCAGGCAAGATCGTGCGCGACATGAGCGTTTCCTGGCCACTGGCGTTTGGCGGTGCGTTCCAGGGCAGCCTGACCGGAATGGACAACCTGCGTTTCATCTGCCGTGTCTACGGTGCAGACCCCAAAGCGGCAGAGCCGTTTGTTCAAGAGTTCTCGGAGCTGGGTTACTACCTGCGTGAACCGGTCAAGAGTTACTCTGCCGGCATGCGTGCACGTTTGGCGTTTGCCATTTCGATGGCAATCGAGTTCGACTGTTTTCTGATCGACGAGATTGTGGCCGTTGGTGACAGCCGCTTCCATGCAAAGTGCCATCAGGAGTTGTTCGAGCATCGTCGTGATCGCGCGCTGATCATCGTCAGTCACGATGCAGGCTACATTCGCGAGCACTGCGATCGGGCGGCAGTTTTGGTCGAGGGCAAGCTGCACGCGTTTGAGCAGATCGACGACGCCTATGCCTTCTATCAGCAAAGCGCCGGGTGACGGTATCCAAACAGTGCTCGCGCGTACCTTAGTGCCAAGCCCGCATGTATAAGAAGGCGAGGGCCGCGGCCCTGCAGTTTGCTGCGATCTGGGGTTCGGCGCGCTGGGCAGGTGTCGCGCGGCGTGCCGTCTCGTCGCAGCTACCCCTGTCATCGAATCGCTCGTCGCTTGGCGCGGGGCGCCGCCAGTTGCTGGTCGATGTATCGATCATTGCCGGCCACGATGCGGGCACAGGCATCCAGCGCGTCATCCGCGCGCTGCTGTTGGAACTGCTGCGTGATTCACCGCCCGGTTTTGAGGTTCGACCAGTACGGGCCACACGCAAGACCGCCTACCGTTACGCCAATGCGTACCTATCTTCGCTCGGGGTTCACGCAAGCTCGACCGAGGATTCGCCTCTGCGTGTCGGTCCTGGCGATATTTTTCTCGGGCTCGATCTAAGTAGCCGTATTGCGCCCCGCCGCCAAAGCGAGTTCCTTCGCTGGCGAGCTCAAGGCGTACGTTTTGCTTTTGTTGTCTACGATCTGCTGCCCGCGCTGCATCCCGAATGGTTCACACCGCGCGCTCGTAAATCGTTCCGGCATTGGCTTCGGACTGTCTCCGTGCACGCCGACGTCTTGTGCTGCATTTCGCGATCGGTGGCGGATGAAACTGCCGCTTGGTTGTGGCAGCACTGCAGTATCGGGGGCAGTGAACTGGCCCCTCGGTGGTTCCACTTGGGGGCTGAACTGCCTGTGGCGCAGTGGAGCGCCGCAGACCTTGGGGAGCAACTTCAGGAGAGAGGCGCGGCTTCATTACGCCAAAGCGTGTTGATGGTGGGCACAGTCGAGCCTCGCAAAGGCCATGAACAGGTGCTTGATGCCTTCGAGCACCTGTGGGCAGAAGGGCATGGTGCCTCGCTGGTTATCGCGGGGCGGGAAGGCTGGCATGTGGCCTCGCTCGCACAGCGCCTGCGTACGCACCCCGAAGCCGGTAAGAGACTGGTCTGGTTGACGGACGTGAACGATGCTCAGCTAGCTGGGTTGTACAGCACCCTCGGCGGGCTGCTGATGGCATCCCAGGCGGAGGGCTTCGGCTTGCCGCTGGTTGAGGCGGCCCACTACGGCATGCCGATTCTGGCACGTGACTTACCTGTATTTCGGGAGGTGGCCGTCGAACATGCCAGCTACTTCACTGGCCAGACCGGTGCCGAACTCGCGCCGCAGTTGGCCGATTGGCTAGGTCGATTGGAGGCGGGCGATGCACCTCTTAGCCATGATCTCCGTCGTCATAGCTGGCGTGAAAGCGCGCAACAGCTCAAGACGCTGCTGGCCGACATTGCGTAATGCCAGAACCCCCTCAGGCAAAGCGCTTGCACAGCGCGAGTGTTTCGGTAGCGCATTGTTGCCAGCTGTGTGCGGCGGCAACGCTCCTCCCCAAAGCAACGGCGTTGTTACGCCACGGCTGATCAGTCAATACGCGTTCTATGCCTTCGCGTAGCGCCTCGTCATTGTCTGGTTCGACAAGCCATGCTGCGCCTCCAGCCACCTCTGGCAGCGAAGAGCAGTTCGATGTCAGTGTTGGCACGCCGCTGGCGAGTGCCTCCAGAACGGGTAGCCCGAAGCCTTCGTAGACCGAGGGGTAGAGAAAAGCGCGGGCACCTGCATAAAGCGCGGGAAGAATGGGCTCCGGTACAAAGCCCAAGTAGTGCAGCCATCCCTCGTTTTGGCCGCGTGCAATCTGCGCCTGCAATGTGTCGCTCAACCATCCCTTGCTGCCAGCCAGCACAAGCGGGTAGCTTTCGCGCAATGCGGAAGGAAGGGTGCTATAGGCGCTCACCAGACGGTCAACGCGTTTGCGTGGCTCCAGCGTGGAGACACAAAGCGCGTAGGCGCCCGGCGTCAAGCCGTATTCACTCAGGTCTATTGCCAACTCTGTGTGAGGGCGAGGGTGGTATTCCGCAGGCACCCCGAGTTTGATTGCAGTGACCTTGTCGCGCGGCCAACCGAAGTATTCGACCACCTCTGAGCGAATCGCTTCGGAGTCCGTGACAAGGTGCGCGGCGCGCTTGAGCGTGGAGGCGAAACTTCGCTCGAAGTGCCGCAGGCGCTCGACCGGATGGGTTTCCGGATATTTGAAGACAGACAAGTCGTGCACGGTGACGATGCCGCTTTCCATCGTCTCGGGCAGAAAGTAGTTTGGCGAATGAAATACGTGGCCTCGCATCTGACGCTGCATCTTCCAGCGACGCAAACCGGCGGGCATGCGAGGGAGCAAGCTTTTACGTCGACGCGGCTGTGTTACCGGCGGCAGCAGAAGGGAGGCCGGATCTTCCACCCAGCGCCCGGCAGAAAAGAAACGGACCTCGTCCAAGGCAAGAGGGGGCTGGGTGTAGTGCTTGGCCAGTTCCCAGGTGTAGCGGCCGATGCCGGTCAATGGTGGCTTGATGGCGTCCACCGCTAAGATCAACTTCATTCCTTCGCTTCCAGCATCCATTGCAGGGTGTCGCGCAGCGCAAAGGTGGGCAACTCGCCGATGGCCTCGCGCAACTTTGCGTTGCTACCGATTAGCGTGTGCACTTCGTTTGCCCGCACAAACGCCGGATTCACTTTGATTTCAGGTTGATGCGCGGCGAGCTCGCGCATCATGGCAAGCACGTCCTTCAGCGCATAGCCGACACCCGAGCAAACATTGAATGTCTGGCCGGCAACCTTGCCGTCGAGCAGGCGAGCATAGGCTGCTACGACGCTGCGCACATCGGAGAAATCCCGTACGACGTGCAGGTTGCCCAGCTCCAGGACAGGCTTGCGCTCGCGGAAGTGCGAGACGATCTTCGGCAGCAGGAAGTTGGTCGATTGACCAACGCCTGTGTAGTTGAACGGCCGAACAATGGTGATCGGTAGCTTGTCTTCCCACAGCTTGGCCATGTATTCCATGGCCAGCTTGCTTACGGCGTAGTCGTTGGCTGGCGCAGCGGGAGTGGCCTCGTCAAGAATCTCGCGGTCCGCATTGCCGTAGACGTTGGCACTGCTAGCCAACAGCACTGACTTTGGTTGACAGCCCGAAGCATGGATTGCATCCAACAGATTGCGGGTGCCGACCACGTTGGTGTCGTAAATCGCCTGGGCATCGCCATGCGCCACAAACGCAATGGCAGCGAGGTGTACAACTGCGTCGGGGCGCTCGCGTGCAAACACTTCGGTCAGCGCTGCACGATCCAGCAGATCGCAAACGTGGACAGGCACCGGCGCCCCTGGCGCCGATGCGTGTGCCAGGCCGCAGACTTCGTGACCGGCCGTAAGCAGCTCCGTGGCCAGATGTCGGCCAGTAAAACCGCGGATGCCGGTGATCAGGACCTTTGCCATGCGTTAGAACGAAAAGCCCGCCTGATTACGCCGGATATCGGCCTCCACCATCATCTGACACAGTTGTTCAAGCGTGGTCTTGGGTTCCCAGCCGAGCTCTTCGCGGGCCTTGGCCGGATTGCCGATGAGCAACTCGACTTCTGCGGGGCGATAGAACTTGGGGTTGATCTTCACGATGGCCTTGTTCGTTTGGCGATCGTAGCCAACCTCCTGCTCTGCTTGGCCTTCCCACATGATCTCTGTGCCGATCGCCTTGGCAGCCATCGTGACGAAGTCGCGCACCGTCTCCGTGCGGTTGGTGGCCAGCACATAGGTGTCTGGCTTGTCGGCCTGCAGCATGCGCCACATGCCTTCAACGTAGTCCTTGGCGTAGCCCCAATCGCGCTTGGCATCGAGGTTGCCCAGTTCCAGCACGTCCAGCTTGCCCAGGTGAATCTTGGCCAAGCTGTCAGTAATCTTGCGTGTCACGAATTCGCGACCACGCAGCGGTGACTCGTGATTGAACAGAATGCCGCTGGTACCGAAGATGTTGTAGCTTTCGCGGTAGTTGATCGTGATCCAGTGAGCGTAGAGCTTTGCGACCCCGTACGGGCTACGCGGATAGAAGGGCGTGCTTTCGACCTGCGGAACCGCCTGAACCTTGCCGAACATCTCCGACGTGCTGGCTTGGTAGAAGCGGATTTCCGGGTTGACGATGCGGATAGCCTCCAGCAGGTTGAGCGGCCCGATGCCGGTGATCTCAGCCGTCGTGACCGGCTGGTCGAACGACACGCCAACGAAGCTTTGCGCTGCGAGGTTGTAAACCTCAGTAGCTTTGGTGGTCTGCAGAAGGCGGATGCTCGCACTCAAGTCGGTCAGGTCGTACTCAACCAAATGCAGGTTCGGGTGTTGATCGACACCGAGCTCTTCGATGCGCCAGAAGTTGACGGAGCTGGTGCGGCGATAGGTCCCGTAGACGGTGTAGCCCTTTTCCAGGAGTAGTTGAGCTAGGTAGGCACCGTCTTGACCGGTGATGCCGGTGATGATTGCTTTCTTCACAATATTCTCGAAACGCCTATGCTAAATAGTGATTACGTTTTTAATTCACTCAACTCGTTGTCGATGATTTGGCAGATGGTATGCCCGATCAGAATATGCATTTCTTGAATGCGCGGGGTGTTGTCGCTTGGAACAACGATGTTTACGTCGCATACCTCATTCATGCTACCGCCGGTGCGGCCACTCATGCCGATTGTGATGCACCCCAACGCTCGTCCCAAGTGCAGCGCGTTAGTAACATTCTTACTATTCCCGCTTGTACTGATGCCAATGAGCACATCACCCTTCTGGGCCAAAGCTTCGACCTGACGATCAAATACCCGATCATAGCCGTAGTCGTTCCCAATGGCGGTTAGGGCGCTGGTATCCGTGGTAAGCGCAATGCCGGGCAAACCCCGGCGTTCTGTTTTATACCTTCCTGTCAATTCTGCCGCAATGTGCTGAGCGTCACCTGCGCTGCCGCCATTACCAAATAGCAGAATCTTTTTACCTTCTTTCAGTGCGCTAACGCACAAACGACTCGCCCGTTCTACATCATTCGGCAGTGCTTCAATAGTCTTGCCGATTGTTTCCAAATGAGATTGAAATTCTGACAGGATTGTCGTCCTCATGCCATCGCCTCCTTTGCCCTGATGCTGTTGATGATCGAGGTAGTGCTTTTGCCTTCCAAGAATTTTATTAGTCGTACCTCCTTCACCAAGTCACTGCCCACAACGTTTTTTCCTTCGTAGTCGCCGCCCTTTACCAAGATATCAGCACCAATTTCCCTGATTAATTCATAAGGGGTGTCCTCATCAAAGATCACCACATAGTCGACATACTCAAGGGCGCTTAGCACTACCGCGCGGTCTTCCTCCGAATTGACGGGGCGATTTTCTCCTTTTAGGCGTTTAACGCTGGCATCGCTATTCAGGCCAACAATTAAGACGTCGCCTAGCTTCCGGGCATCTTTCAGATAACTTATGTGTCCGCGATGTAAAATATCGAAACAACCATTCGTAAAGACAATTTTCTTTTGCTGCTTTCTAAGCGCAGCGGCAATCGAAGAAATCTCTATGCGGCTCTTGATTCTGGTGCCCAATACATGTCGTTGTAATGACGCTTCATATTCTGCGATCTCGTCAAGCGTTGCTGTAGCGCTACCTATCTTGCCAACCACCACGCCCGCAGCGAGGTTGGCGAATTCAACGCTAGCATGCAGAGGATGATCCTGCGCCAGCTTGTAGCCCAAAGCAGCCAGCACAGTATCGCCGGCGCCAGTAACATCAAAAACATCTCGCGCTGCCGCTTGTTTGACTGTCAGGGTGTTGTCCCAAACAGCGATTCCCTCCTCGGAAAGCGTAATAATGGATACTGCCAAATTAAGTCGATTTTTTAATTCAGTAATAGCCCGTTGCAGACTTTCACGCGAATTGATTGAAATGCCCGTGGCCTGAGTTGCTTCTTTTTTGTTAGGGGTCAGCAAGTATGCATTCGCATATTTTGAGTAATCGCTCCCTTTCGGGTCGACGAGTACCTTTTTCCCCTGAGCGTTTGCGGAACGGATAAGCTGCTGGGTGAGGGCCGGCGTGAGCAGCCCTTTCCCGTAGTCCGATAACAAAACAATATCTGAATCAATCAGCGACTCTTCAAATTCTGCCAGAATCTTCCGTTCCGTTTCTTCTTGTATAGGATTGCGCGTTTCGGAATCATAGCGAACCACTTGTTGGTGTGCTGCAATAACCCGAGTTTTACGGGAGGTTTTACGCCCATCTTCTGTAACCATGCATGCAACAATTTGGGGTGCTTGCAGCATGGAGGTCAGCTGTCTGCCCGTTTCGTCGTTACCAACGGCACCTATGACAGTTACGTGCGCGCCGAGGGCAACGAGATTGTTGACTACATTTCCCGCGCCGCCCAAAACCGTGGTTTCCTTGTGGACATCCACCACCTGAACAGGGGCTTCAGGAGAAATGCGTTCGCAATTACCCCACAAATAGTGATCTATCATCAAGTCGCCGATCACCGTTACTCTAGGTGCTCTCATCTCTATTTCGTTGGTACGCGTTGTGTATGTAAATGCTTCTAACGGTCCGATTTATTTGCGTGCACGCAGGTCCCGTACAACAGCGTCAAGCGGTTTCCAAAAATTGTTGTTGGGATTCTGCGACCTGTTGCTTTCGTTCGATGAGCAAACCACGAACAGCCAATGCGAGCTTGCGTCCATCCCCATTACCGGGTGTTCGCGCGTTTGGAAGCACGAGTTTTAGTCGATTACTACTAGAGCGAAGATTGTGCACTGAAAGTTCAAGCTCGATGTTGCTGCCAGACCGCACGCCCTCAAAAGTGGATTCACCGTTAATGTAGGCGTGGATATGCTGCTCCCCGAGCGTGTCAAAAAACAGTGTGAGGGAGGAGGATGGAGATACTCCTTCTTGACAATCGAACAACATTTCAACCACATGTGCATCCGTCCAGCGGAAATCCGCCTCCACCCCGCTGAAACCCACCCAGTCAATTAGAGCGGAACGATGGTTAACACGTTCGCCATATTTAATGCTACGTAAATCCGGCGAAAGCGAGTATGTTGGATGATTTCGTGCAATGATTTCAGCCAAATTCAGTAGATCCGTTTGATTTGCGTCGCATAGCAGACTTCCTAGTGATTTCATTAGTAAGCGAACAATTGTATCGGTATTCTTTTGTTGGCGAATTGTTGTGGGGCCGTCGCTCTGTAATTTAATTCCGGATTGGCTTTTGTGTCCAAGGGCTTCCAGCGTCTTGTTGTATACATCAGAAACCGGAATATCGGTCAGGCAGAATCGGTCATATGGGCAATCGGTTCGCATGGCTCCATGACATGGAGAGCAGGGGGCAGCTCTCTGAATAACATAACCATTAAGGAATTGAGGTCCCCACTCCGATGCCATTTCATGGCCCGA
Organism: Ralstonia flatus; assembly: GCF_958439105.1. Lineage (NCBI taxonomy): Bacteria > Pseudomonadati > Pseudomonadota > Betaproteobacteria > Burkholderiales > Burkholderiaceae > Ralstonia > Ralstonia flatus. The sequence goes on from NZ_CAUDLI010000010.1 coordinate 91,433, forward strand.
GTATAGGCCGATAACAGTCAACCCTAAATAGGAGGCTAGGTGGGCGCCTCCTGAATTATTAGCAATGCAGACAGAGTTTTTTGCTAAAGACTCGGTTAGTATGTCAAGCTTGAGGCCGATGTGTACATTAAGTCTATCGTGCGATTTAAAGGTGAACTCGCTTGCGTCCGCGTGGTTGGAAAAGTAGACGTTGATCTCGCGTATATGTGAATTTTTTAGTAGCAGATTTACATAATCGGAGAACTTTGCCGCGTCCCATTCGCGAGCATCCATGCCTGCCTTCGGGAAAATTGCAACCGTGTCAGGTACGCGGTTGATCTCATTACAGATGGAGGGGTAGGTTACGAAATCCCCGGGGTCTGCCGGTATGGCATCCACGATCCGAATCATTTGTACTGAGATAGACGTTTCGTTGTGCGGCGTCGCTTTATGCGCAACATCCAGATGAGTTGGAATTGCTACATCTAAGCTCGTATCAATTTCGCGATTAAATGTTTGGTAACCAACTTTAATGTCGGCTTTCACTCTGGTTAGTAAAAAACGGGTGTCAGGTTGCCTCCGTAAATCCACGGCAATACTATATTGATCAAGCTGTGTGATCAAATTATCTAGAATGGCTTCGGTAGTCGACGGTGCTTCAGATGATTTCTTCTTGAAGTAGTCGTAGGCATGGATTCGGTTAAAGATGCCTAGCTTTTTTGCGAAATCGACATTCCAACTCCCGACCACGATATCAATGGAGGCGTATGGGTACTTCGCCCGCAACTTTGTCAGCGCGGGTATGGATAAAATGAAATCACCGAGATGATCTAGTTTGATTGCCAGTATCTTCAACCTGCGGGGCTCAAAGGTAGCTGTTTTTTCCACGTTCAAGGAGACGGCCATTGGTGCGCTGCTCTGGGGGGCGAATCTTTCCAATGCAATAATGGCCTTTTTCCCGCTGTCATCCCAGGAAAATTTACGATATTGTTCTGCTCCGTGCTTAACTAGATTCGCGTGAAAAGTCTTGTCCGTTAAGGCTTGCTGCAATTTCGCCGTAATCTCGGGTACCGATGTAGGGTCGAACATTGCGTCCGTCCAGCCAATCACTTCTGGTAGGCTCGTGGCGTTTGCGCCGATAACTGCAGCACCGCAGGCCATCGCTTCTAACGGTGGAATGCCGAAACCTTCATGCAGAGATGGAAACGCAAAAAGCGCACAGGTGTTGTATAGGGTAAGCAGATCCTGGTTTTCAACATAACCGGCAATAACCAGTTCGCCATCGATCATTCCGCATTTCTTCGCAGTTTCGAAGTAGTCCTTAATGTAGCTGTCCGGCATTTTCCCGGCGAAAACTAGTTGATGGCACTTACGTATTTTGCTTGGCAGTTGTGCGTACGCCATAATTAAACGATGCAAGTTCTTGCGTTCGTCAGCTCCGCCCGTGTACATAACAAATGGCTTTTCAATGCCAAATTTTTTCCACACTCTGAGTTTGTTGCCTTTGGCCTCTTCTGACGATTGGAAGAATGTGTCGCAGGCGCCAGAGATGTTGACTACTGAATCAGGGTCGAAATTCACACCCATAAGTGCTTCTTGACGTGCACTCTCGGAAATGGCCAAGAGCATTTCGCTTCGCTTCAAGGAATTAATTTTCCGCTTGTACCATTCCTGATGGACTTGACTGTTTCGAAAGTGCGAATCCGGATTGATAAGTGGAATTAAATCATAAAGAATGACGGCAGTCGGGATGCTCTTTTCTAAGAGCCCAATGCTACCAATGGCATCATCTCCTAATCCCTCAAAGAGACTTGTAATCAAAACGACGTCAGGGTTCAGGCTTGCAAGAAATGCTTCGCGGATTCGCTCAGCAACTTCTCGTCTTTGGCGGTTCTCTGATTGAACTTCCTGCGTTGGTCCAATGGCGTGCCAAATTTTGATATTTTCTTTTGGCAGCAGACCGTCAAACTCTTCATAGAAGGAGTCAATAGTTTCAGGGAACAATCCACTCAGTGCGAGAACGATTTCGTGCTTGCCTCGGTTGCGTACCATGCCTTTGGCCAATGAAAGGGTATAGCGGCCAATTCCGCGATAGCGGCTTCCGGTTTGCGCCCCTTGCATATCAATAACAATTCGCATTATTTTTGCTCTCCCTCTGCACGTGCGGCTGCTACCGCTTTACCCAATTCAACAAAGATCCGCTTCGCCGGCAGTGACAAGCCGGCAAGGTCTATTTCCTCTTCCACTGGGGTGATCTGACTGGCATGAGTGCTTGTAGCGGCCGTGGTCGGGGCGGCCGGTGCAGCAACCTCGGCCCGCTCGTGCGGGTTTGCCAGCAAACCTGTTATGGTGCGGTCCAGATGGTGGACATGTTCGGCAAGGTCGCGCTGCTGTGCGTTGATATGCTCCAAGCGTTCGCTTATGCGACCAAGTTCATGCTCAAGCCGGTTGCCGTGCCGTTCCAAGCGTGCACCGCGGTCGAGTATGCGCCAGAGCCAGTGTGTAGCGCGACGTTGTTCCGCAATCAAGCTGTCGAGGCCCGGCAACTTTACGCCGCAAGCCTGTGCTTCTTTAGAACTGGCGATCTGAGCCAATACGCTCGCTTTGTGATACCCGGAATGCAGTCGGCCGAGATAATAGATTTCACCCTCTGTGTCAGGTAACCGACCAAGCAGGGTGATATAGGCGGACTGGATGAACTGGCGGTCGTGGTAGGACAGTAATTCGGCCACGGTCTTTGCGGAGAGGGTCGGATTCATATTGATCGTTGCAGATGAAATCTCAGTTGGTGCCGCCACCCTTGCATGCGTTTCGATATGGTTTTCAGTTACCACGATAGGAGGGGCCGGTAATTGGAATAGGTTTGGTGGCGCGCTGCGCGAACCAAAGGTGCTGCTAAAGCGCCGTAGCTGTTGCGTCAGCCGCCAGACCATCGAGGACTGCGTCGCCTCAATGTGTTGTCGCAGCGCATCCACTGCGCGTTGCTGAGCAACGAGCTGCTCCCTGAGCTGTGCTTCATGCACTGCGTGAGCCTGCGCCAGTTGGATAAGTTCTCTTTGCTTGCTAGAGATTTCCCCGCCAAGCTGTTTTTCTCGATCATGGGCGCGCGCTTCGGCGTTGCGCTGTTCTTCCTGGGAAGCCAAGAGTTGTCGACGCAATGCCTCCTCACGCGCAACGAGCAATCGGACTTGTTCGTGGGCGGCTTCCAGGGCTTCGAGACGCACTTGCTGAAGTTCATGGGCAAACGCGCTTTCCCGTTGCTCCAACGAATGCCGCAACTCCACCAGTTCCGATCCGAGTTGGCTGATCTGCCCGTTTAGCCGGTCCTCGCGTTCGGCTTGTTCGCGTCGGAGACTTCGTTCTCGCTCTGCATATGTGCGGCGTTGTTCTGTATGGGCCTGCTCGGCTTCGCGTCGGGCTTGCAGCAATTCTTGCGCAAACTCACGTTCACGCTGAGCTAGTAGACGCAGCACGGCTTCCATCTCTTGCCGGACCAAGAGGTTTTGCTGCGTGAGCATGTTCTCGCGCTCAATGCCCGCCTGAGCCAGTTGTCGAAGCTCAGCTTGATGGGCTTGAAATCGATCCGCTAGAGTTTGCTCGGCGCTTCGGCGGCTTTGCTCGAGCTCTTGCGAGAACTCTTTCTCGCGTTGTAATAGCGTGCGCAACAACTCTTCCACTTCCTGGCGGATTTCGGCTGCGTCTCGTGTCAGTTCTCTTTCTCGAGCGACAGCTTCTTGGGCCACTTGGCGAAGTTCGGTCTGGCTCGCTTGGAGCTGGTGGTGCAGTGACTCCAACTTGGCGGTGTGGTCACGTAGGAGTGATTGTTCCTTTTCGTTGCCCGTACGACCCGCTTCAACTAGCTTCGAGTTGAGCTGCTGTATGACATCGTTTGCTGCACGCAATTGCTCTGCTAACGCTTGTTCGCGCTGGGACTGATGATCCTTTTGCGTAGCCAATGCTTCGGCCAGGCGCGCGGCTTCTTCCTGCGCTGCTCGTTTTGCCCGGTCCGACTCCGTTTGCAGATTGCTGATTTCAGCTTTGTGACGTTCCTGTACAAGGCGGCAGAAGGAAGCGTTTGCGGTGCCATTGAGGGCAAAATCATCGAACACATTCGGTCCGGCGCGGAAGGCGTCATGCAGTTCAGGATGCTCAGCCGAAATGTAGTAGCGATTGAGCCCATCAAAGTAGACGTGCGCGTAGTCTCGCTCACGCAGGAGCCGCTCCCAATGTGTGTGCGATTCGATGGTCGTAAGGGGAAGGGTGCTCTCCACGACAACGATCCATGGACGGGCGCGCGAGTTGCCCCAACCTTCCAGCACCTGCCGTTCGAACCCTTCGACGTCAATCTTGAGCCAGTGGATGTCGCGTGTGCCGGCCCGTTCAAACACGTCGCGCAGAGTGAGGGACGGAACCGTGGTGTCACGGATCTCGAATCCCTGCTGCCGGTGGCGTTCAGCAATGGTGGCGTCTGCCGTAGAGAGACCTGTTTCCGGGATTTCGAAGAACGTTAGCGTCCCGTGCGTGAAGCTCAAGGCTGCTTGCAGGACGGTTTCCTCAGGTCGATCCTGTCTCAGCAAGCTCGCGTAGGTGGTGGTGGGTTCTACGTGGATACCGCGCCAGCCGCGCTCGTAAAATGCCTTGCTGACCGAATCGATAATGGGATGCTGAGCGCCCACATCGATATAGAAGCCGTCTACTACGTGCTGAAGCGCGCGCCATAACATCACGTCTTCAAAGTTCTGCGCGTAAGAGGTAATCATGCCGTATTTAGTGAATTAAATTGCCGGCTTAGTGCCACAATCAGCACCCACCATCTTTTTGATTTCCATAAACATCTGATCGATATTCCCTACCGCGGCATTGACCCACGCGTCTACGCGGCCCAGGAGCGACGAGTTCCAATTGGCGAGCATGGCTTCAATTGCTCCGTACCTCTGGTTGTGTCCGAGCTGAAGCCAGTCTGCAGGTAATAGTGAGCAGTTTTGTACGCCAATATCCTTCAACAATCCCTCGATCTTTGGCGTGTTGGAAGGGAGGGAAACAACCGGTGTGCCGGCAGCCAGAGCTGCTGTCAGGCCGTGGAAGCGGCCAGTCAGCACGGCATTCATTTGTCGAAGTGTCTGTGCAGACCGGAGAATGCGTGGAAAAACCATGCCATTGAGTTCGTAGGCTATGGCCCCGTTAGTCACGGTCGTGTCGACATGGAGCCCCCCCATCAGGAAATAGGGTAGACGATGAAACTCAGCAAACTCGGCTAGCGTCCTGGCAACATCTGCATTGACATTGTCAATGACAGCAAACGGCGTTGTGCTCCCGCTCAACGAGAGAGGAGGGCGGTCAGTGCTGGCGAGATCTTCTCGGAAGGCAGCAAACGAAATATCCGGAACTAGTGCGACATCGCTACGCCAGCGTTGAATTGAGCTGTGGCTGATGGACTCGCGGACGGTCACTAGATCAAATATCGAGAGCAACTCACCGAGGTAGTCCGAGTTCTCGTGCCAGACAGTATTGATTAGTACGCACGGCACGGAGCGCTGCTTCATGTGAGCGCAAAACTCCATGAGCGCTTTGCAGCGCGTACTGTCGTGATGCAGGCTACCCTCGCCGTTAAACACGATGAGCCGGACCTTGGAGATGTCGGGGGCATTGAGTAGTGCGCCGCACTCCTCAGCGGTGTTAGCGCTGCCCAGGCAGCGCAGCCCAGTGGCTGATAGCTGACGATGAATGTAGTCGGTGACGACATTGCATCCGAGATGCAGCGCCTGGTCGATAGCGCGCGTGTCATTGAGCAGAATGTAGCCGTCTCCCTGACCGTTCTCGCTGAGGGCCGCGGGATGACTAGCAGCTTGCGCGCGATTCTCGAGCTGAGTCAGCAGAATTTCGGTTTTGGCTTCCCGCTGCAGTCGTTGCAGTCCTCTGCTGACCCAGCGACTCGCTTGGCCTTTGCGTGGCCTCAAGTTCCATGCCGCGCGGATTTCGTTGGAATCCCCGATTGGAATAAAGGCGTCGAGCGGATCGGACGCGCCCAGAATCGCCGTGCGACGCGCATCAAGGTACTGAAGAAGCCACTTGCCATTGTCTAGCAAAGCCTCGGGCACAAGGTACCGCTCAAGATGCCACGCTAGAAACGGGAGCCGATCTTCAGCCGATGCTGTGTAGCGCAGGTTCGCAAAAAACTCTGTCGGCGTATGGTTGTGGGCGACGTTGCGGTAGAAGCTGCGCAAGGGCGAGCCAAGCCTTTTGCCGAAGAGTAGCGCTTGGTAGCCTACGTTGGACGATACGGACCACACACCGTCCACGTGCTGCACGAGATACTGCGATGGTGACGCATACTTGCGCGCCGTCGGCGGGACGATCAGATTTGGAAAGCTGCGGCGAAGAAATTCAAGATTGGTGCCGGAGTGGCTTGCATCGAAAACGTGGCCCCACTGAACATATTCGGTAGCAATGACGCCGACATCTTTGGGTGCCGCCGACAGGACGTCAAAAAGGTATTCAAACTGCGTTTTGTAGTTGCAGTATTCATCAAACGAGTACCAGTTCGAGACCTGCAGGGGCAAGAGCGCCAGGCGATCGAACTTTGCACGGTAATCGTGATGACGGAACGGGTCCTCCTGGCTCAGGGCATCACTCGCCCATGCGCGGAAATCTGCGGCCAGGTGTAGCGTGTCTGCAGCAACCGTATCTCTCAAGTTCCAATTGGGCAGTCCCGCCGGCGCAGAGGTCCGGTAGATGCCCATGTGGTCAAAATACAGGCTGAACGCAAATGGCGATCGAGAGAAGGCGCCAGCCTCTACATTCAGGATGGGCGCTTCAGGCCAAATCGAATGAAGATATTCGGCCTGCATGCTGAACGTGACAATCAGGTCGGGCATGAAACCGGCGCAGGCGGCCCGAATCTCGTCATTGAGTAGTCGGATAACAGGATGTGATTCGTCTGTTTCCCGCCGCGCGAGATCTGCCAGCGCAGTTGGTGTGCTGTCCAAAGGCGCGATTGCTCTCGCGGCAACATGCAGTGCCACGTCATCGATGAGCCGGAGGTGGGCCCGCTCAGGCAGGTTTGTCGCGTGATGTGCGAAGCGAGCGGCGGTGACGATGAAGTATTCACCTGTGGACGTCGTACTGCCTAGCGTTCGCGCAAGGCGAGCAAACAGCCCTGTCCACCCTCCGGTAAAGTCCGGGCCCTGAGGCAGGATCCCGGGATACAGATAAAACAGGATCTTCAATGGAATCGTTGATATCTATTGGCGCGTGCTGAGCTAAGAGGTATCGGCGAATTAAGGTGCCGTTGTCTGGGTGCTATTTTCCAGTGGCCTTGTGCAGCTGCGCGCCAGTGAATCTGTTTAGAAGAGCGTGCAGACCGCCCGAAATACTCATTTGAATGTATTCACTGTGGTGACAACCGGATAAGCCACGGAAAACACCACATTCAAGAACTTCTGCAGTTCGGCAATCGGCGCGTTCGACACGTACAGCAGATCCTTGTTGTCCATTACAAATGTCTGCGCCACGAAGAAGCTTCCAGGGTCTTTCAGGTTCACGCGGTAGACCACCGGCACCTTGCCGTTCTGTGTTGTGCGTACCGGTTGACGTGGCCAGGGCAGGGCGCTGGCGTCTTCAAAGCGGAAGATAAACACGCCCTGCGCATCGGAGCGCGAATCTTCAAGGCCACCGGCACGGGCCATTGCCTGTGCGAGCGTGATGCCTTGCGCCTCGAAGTTGATTTCCTGGTTCTTGCCGGTCGCGCCTAGCGCGGTAAAGCTGAGTGGCTGGAACAACGCGGTAACGACATCGCCAGCGCGCAGTGCGACGTTTTGGCGCGGGTCTCGGATGATGGTTTGCAGCGGCAGGGTCTGGACCACGTTACCGCGCGTGACCTGAATGGTCATCTTGTCCACCGGTTGGCGCACGCCACCGGCGCTGGCTACGGCGTCCAGGAGTCGTTCGCCGCGTGCTGTCAGTTGCATGCGGGTGCTGGCGGCCACATCGCCCACCACGGTCACGTAAGACGTAACGTTCTTCGACAAGCGCACCAGCACCTGCGGCTGGTTGGCCTTGCCCTTGAGCGCGGCAGTAATGTCTTTTTCGAGCTGCGAGGTGGTGCGTCCAGCGGCCTTGATCTGCCCGGCAAACGGCACATTGATATAGCCGTCCCCACTAATGGTCTGTTCCGGCAAGACGGAGACGCGTGCATTGCTTGGTGCTACGCGCGGGTCCATGCCCGTGGCCCCGAACAGGGTGGCCGGCGGAGCTTCCCAAACAGACACTTCAATGACGTCGCCCACGCCCAGCTGTTGCCGGAATTGCGCTCCATCGCCCAAGGCCCGGGCAAAGTCGGTTGTCTGGCGTTCAGCCAAAAGACGCTGGGCGACCTCTTCCGTCACGTCGACGATCTGGATGCCGGCGGTAACCGAAGCTTCAGTGGTGGCGTCGGCAACCTGCGATCGAGTCGGGCCAGAGGAGGGAACGGAGGAGCAAGCGGTAAGGCTAGCCGTGCCGGCAATTGACACGGCCGCCAGCAAGGCGGACAGGCTGCGCATTCTGTGAGAGATTCTTTAAGCCAAGTAAAACTTTGCAAGTATCCCATGCCCATCGCTAAAATACGCAGCTCCGCCGCGCATTCTCGCAAAAATCTTTGGCATATTTTGACGTTTCCTGCGTGGATTCACGCACGCACAAAAAAACTGTGCTACCCATATTCCTCGACGTTACGCGGCTTCTCGACAGGCTTGCCAAACGGACGCTGCCAACCGGCGTCGACCGCGTCGGCCTTGCATATATCCGCCACTATGCGCCGCGGGCGCGCGCCGTTCTGAGCGAGCGCGGATTTTATGTCGTGTTGTCGGAAAAGGAATCGGCGCAGGCCTTCGATTTGTTGCTAAATCAGGACTCCACCCATTGGAGGGGTGCGCGAATGCTGATGGCGCGTGCTAGCCTCGCCGCCTTTCGGCGAGAGCGATTTGAGCGTGGCGTGCTTTTGCATACCAGCCATTCTGGGCTGGAATATGGCCGATATTTCCGATCGTTAACAAACCGGAATATCCGCACGGTTTTCATGCTGCACGATCTGATTCCGCTCACACATGCCGAGTATTGCCGCCCCGGCGTGCGAGAGACGCATCAGGAGCGGATGCGTGTAGCGCTTGGTCACGCGGCAGGCGTGATTGCGAATTCACAGGCGACGCTCGATTCCTTGAGCGAGCAGGCCCGCCACTCTGGGTGGCCTCTGCCGAAGTCTGTGGTGGCGCGCCTGGCCTCCGGTGTGCCGGTTGCTGAGCCGGGCGAGCGCCCGATTGCAGAGCCTTATTTCGTCATGCTGGGCACCATCGAGCCGCGCAAAAATCACTGGCTGCTGCTGCATGTGTGGCGCCGTTTGGTGGAAACACTGGGCGCTCGCGCTCCAAAGCTGGTCGTCGTTGGCCGGCGGGGTTGGGAGTGTGAGAACGTGGTGGATATGCTGGAGCGGTGCGCAGCGCTGCGCGGTGTTGTCATCGAAGAAGCTGATTGCTCGGATGCGCGCCTCCACAACTACCTGCACCATGCGCAGGCGCTGCTGTTCCCCTCTTTTGTTGAGGGCTACGGCATGCCGCTCGCAGAGGCACTTGCGATGCAAGTGCCGGTGATTGCCAGCGATTTGTCGGTGTTCCATGAGATTGCCGGCGATATTCCCGATTACCTTGATCCGCTCGACGGGCCCGGCTGGATTGCACGTATTCAGGACTATGCTTCGCCGGGCAGCGTGCGGCGTGCGAACCAACTGGGTCGTATTAAGGGGTTTCGTGAGCCGACGTGGCAGCAGCATTTCGAGGTGGTGGATCAGTTCATCGAGGGCCTGCTCTAAATGAGCAACCTTGGTGTGGCAACGCGGCCTGCGGCTCAGCGAGCGTCGCCCTTGCGCGGCGTGACGAGCGGTTGGCGCACGTTGGCATCGATGCGAGGCCTTGCGGGCGGCGTCTTTAGCGAGCGAAGGGCAGGGCGTGTGCTGCTCCGACTCAAACGGATCTTCGACGCGACCACACCGGCATTGCTTCCCGGTCCAATCTGGTCCGCATGTAAGCCAGGGCAGCCCATGCTGTCCTGGTTCGTGCTGCCCGGGCCCTGCGCAATAGACGACGCCTTACGGCACGCCCTTGATGCCTTGCTCGCCAGCACCGACGGGCTGGGGACCGCGCCGGAATTGCCAAGCTTGATGGCTCGCGTAGTGGCCGTCCGGGCCGATTTCGAGCGCAACGTTGTGCCTGAGTGTCCGCCCGAATTGATGCAGCGACGCAGCCGGCCCCGGGTGCTGCTGATCGACCAGCCGTGTGAGTCTGATGCCGCGCTGGCTGCATTTGATCGCATGGTGAGGGCGGCGCAGGGTGAGCACCCGGAGGCGGAATTCTGGGTCTGGCCAGCAGCTTTTGGCGGCCGGGGTGGTATTTCCCTTGAGGGGTGGGCTGCACCTGCCGTTCGTAGCGTCGCCGCTGGGTTCAGCTTCTTGGCCACGTTGCCACATGTCGACCATGTCTACACGGTGAGTGCGCCAGAGGGCATGCACGCGCTGCTGGCAGGCGTGCCGGTTCGCGTGTTTGGGCGCCCTTACTACGCGGGTTTGGGCCTGACAGCAGATGAATTTCCAATGCCGGATCGGCGGCAGCGCCTGACCCGCACCGCGCTGTTCGACGCCATCTATTTACGGCTGGCCCGCTATCTCGACCCGGAAACCCATGACGATGGCACGCTGGAGCGCGTGCTCGACAGCATCGAGTTGCAGCGTGCGGTCCGTGCGCGTTATGTCGATTGCCAGCGCGTAGCGGGTGTGCGTTTCCAGCGATGGAAGCGGCGCTTTGCCACGCCTTACCTCACCGCTGGCGGCGGCATGTTGCGCTGGACGCGTGCACCTGAGCAGTTGGACGCCAGCGAGCGTGCTGTTGTCTGGGGCGGAAAAAGCACGCACGGTATTCCAGTTGGAGCGGCGATGCTCCGCATGGAAGATGGCTTTTTCCATTCCAACGGGCTGGGCTCCGACATGAACGCTCCATGCAGCCAAGTGTTGGATCGAGAGGGGCTGTATTTCGATGCTCGCACCCCCAGCGAGCTCACGCACATCCTGAACACCGCGGACTTCGATGATGCCGAACTCGTTCGTGCAGCGGCGCTGCGCCGGCTGGTCTCGCAATTGGGTGTCACAAAGTACAACCTGGGGCGCCGCGCGCCGGACTGGGAGGCGCCGGGCGGTAAGACCATCATTCTCGTGGCCGGCCAGGTGGCAGACGACGCTTCGATCCGCTTCGGTACAGGCGCGATCGCTACCGCCGAAGCGTTGCTGGAGGCTGTGCGCAAGTGCAATCCAGATGGTTTTATCGTCTACAAGCCCCATCCGGATGTCTTATCCGGAAATCGGCAAGGGCTGATACATGCACGCGAACTGGCCGATGTTGTTGACGCGGAGGCTGACTTGGTCTCGTTGGTCGAACGAGCCGACGAGGTGCACGTGCTCTCATCGCTTGCGGGTTTCGATGCCCTCTTGCGGGGCAAGCGAGTATTTACCTATGGCCTCCCGTTCTATGCCGGCTGGGGGTTGACACACGACGCCTTGGTGCAGCCCTGGCGGCAACGCACCCTGACCCTTGACATGCTGGTCGCAGGCACGCTGCTGCGCTACCCGATCTACTGGGACTGGACCACGCAGTTGTTCACCACCCCTGAGGCGGTGGTCCGCAAGCTGGGGTTGACCGCCTCGCGTCCGCTCGAACGGATTGCAGGTGATTGGCGGCGGCCGTTGCGCAAGGCGTGGCGATGGAGCCGAAACACGGTGTGGTATGGGATTTGGGCTTGGACGCGACGCAGACAGACGCGGCTGAGTGAGGTGACGCTACCGGACGCAGGAGTCGTTGCGATCCGGCAGGTGCGCTGATTGAGCGAATGGTGACTTTTTTAGGGAGTTGATATGAACATTTACCCCGTCATTCTGTGTGGGGGTAGCGGTACCCGTCTCTGGCCAATGTCGCGCGGCGGATATCCGAAGCAGTATCTCAAGCTCACTGGCGAGCACACGCTAGTGCAGCAGACCGCGTTGCGCTTGCGCGGTATCGACAATGTTGCTGAGCCGATCATGATCACCAATGAAGATCAGCGCTTCATTGTGGCCGAGCAAATGCGCAGCATCGCTGTGCAACCTTCGGCCATCGTGCTCGAGCCGGTGGGCCGCGATACGGCACCCGCCGTAGCAGTATCGGCCCTGATTGCCCAGCAGGCGGCGCCCGACGCGCTGCTCCTGGTGCTGCCGTCAGACCATGTGATCCAGAATGACGCTGTGTTCAGCCAGCTCGCAAACGTTGCAGCTGGCGTTGCTAGGGACAACTTCCTTGTTACCTTCGGCATCGAGCCCACTGAGCCGCACACGGGCTATGGATACATCCGCAGTGGCGAAGCCCTGGGTGCGGGCGATGGTACGTACAAGGTCGAACGATTTGTCGAAAAGCCGGATGCCGCCACTGCCGCGCGCCTGCTCGAAGAGGGTGGGTACTACTGGAATAGCGGCATGTTCATGCTGAAGGCGTCTGCGTACTTGGACGAACTGCGCCAGCACGCGCCGGACATTCTGCGTCAGGCAGAACTCGCGCTCAACGCTGCCAAGCGCGACGCAGATTTCGTGCGACTCGACGCAGAAGCCTTCGGGGCCAGCCCCAAGTTGTCGATCGACTATGCCGTCATGGAAAAGACCGCACGCGCTGCCGTCGTGAAGGCGGCTGGCCTCGGCTGGAACGACATCGGTTCGTGGACGGCCCTGGCTGAGATCGCCAACGCCGACGAAGACGGCAATGCATTGTTTGGCGACGTACTGACCGAGGATACGAGCAATACCTACGTGCGCGCCGAGCACCGCATGGTGGCGGCGGTGGGCGTGAAGGACCTGGTGATTGTGGAAACCGCTGACGCAATCCTGGTGTCGCACCGTGATCGGGCGCAGGACGTCAAAAAGGTCGTCGAGCGACTGAACAGCTCAGGCCGGCATGAATCGATCACGCATCGCAAGGTGTTCCGCCCGTGGGGTTCGTACGAGGGGATCGATCAGGGCGACCGGTTCCAGGTGAAGCGCATCATCGTCAATCCTGGCTCGTCGCTCAGCCTGCAAATGCACCACCATCGCGCCGAACACTGGATCGTAGTGTGTGGTACCGCCAAGGTTTTCAATGGCGATCAGGTCCTGTTGCTGTCGGAAAATCAGTCCACCTATATCCCGCTGGGCGTGACGCACCGTCTGGAAAATCCGGGCAAGATTCCGCTTGAACTGATTGAAGTGCAATCCGGTTCTTACCTCGGTGAAGACGACATCGTTCGTTTTGAGGACCACTACGGGCGCGTCGCCTAGGAGCGATCTGAATCGGAGAGATCCAGTCGCTTCGGGCCGGTTCTCGAAAGTCCGAATTTTCTGCCCCACGGCACACGCGAGGCCCGCGTCGTCGAAGGATGACGCGGGCTTTTTCGTGTGTAGCGCCAGCCGCGGGCCTGCAACTCCGTTCGCACGCGCGCAGGTGTTGTACCCCGGTCGCTCACGTCAGTCCGATCTCTCTCCGATACCGCGCAGGCGTCATCCCCAGGTGCTGCTTGAACGCCTTGCCGAACGCCGCTTCGGATTGATAGCCGACACGCGCGCCAATTTCGCCTGCGCCGAGCCGTGTATGAACCAACGCGTCGCAGGCCAGCGTCATGCGTACGCGCGTGAGGAAATCCCATACCGTCATGCCGGCACGTGCCTTGAAATGCCGCGCGTAGGTGGCGCGTGACATGGCCGCGAGGTCGGCGAGGGCGTCGATGGTCCACGCGCGCTCGGGCGCGCTGAGCATGGTTTGTACGGACGGCCCCAGGCGCGCGTCCGACAGCAGCGTCAGCGTGCCGGGCCTCGCGTTTTCTCGCTGACCGTAGGCGCGCAGCGCCATCGTCAGCAGCGCTTGGCTCAGCGCGGTGACGATCGCCAGCGCGCCCGGTGCGCGCGTTTCGGCTTCGTCGCGCATCAGCCCAATGAGTGCTTGCAGCGCCGGAAACGACGCACTATCACTCAATGACACATGCAGCGGGTCGGGCAGTGTGCGAACCAGCAGCGTGGTCGAGCCCCGCTCGTGAACGAAGCGGCCGCAAAGCAGATCCACGTCAACCGCGCCCCGGCCGGTTTGGCGAAGCGGCAGCATGCCGTCGTGCGAGGTGCGCGGCTTGGGAATCCGCGCCTCCGCAGTGCTTGAGTCGTGAATCGTGTGGGCTTCACCGCGTGGGAACAGGATGAAATCGCCTTCGCGCAGCGTGAGCGTGCGGCCGCCGGTGTCGACCCGGCAACAGCCGGACAGCACGAGGTGAAACAGCGCTTGCCCATTCGGCTCCGGATCATGCGGGATCGAGAATCGCCCCTGGAACAGGCAGCGCAAATCCAGGCTGGCCTGCGGGCGTGTGAGCTGAATGAATTGGCTGAGCGCGTCCATTGAGACGATTTCGACAGAAATTGCGTTGATTAAGTATTCAACGGATCACGCATCAAGACAATACTCTTTCCAACGGCGCCGACACCGGGTCAGCGCCACACCACCGGAGCACATCATGCTGAACTGGGTCGAGTATCGGAAGGAATTGCTGGGTCGCATCGGCGAGATCGGACAGATCACGCCGGATACCGTCAAGGGCTACAAGACGCTGTCGGCTGCCTCGACGGGTAGCCTTGACGCGAAGACGCGTGAGCTGATCGCGCTGGCCGTGGCGGTGACCACGCGCTGCGATGGCTGTATCACCGTGCACACCGCCGAGGCCATCAAGCATGGCGCAACCCACGAGGAGATTGCCGACGCGCTGAGCGTGGCGATCTCGCTCAATGCCGGGGCGGCTTTGGTGTATTCGGCGCGCGTGATGGATGCGGTGCAGGCCTACGAAAAGGCCTGAGCGCGTCGGCTACCGGGCGATCCGCAGACGGCAGGTGGCCTGCCGCGCCTCGCCCGGCGCGAGCAGGTGCAGGCCCTCGCCGTGGTGGATTGCATTCGGCAGGCCCATCCACGGTTCGACGCAGTAGAAGTCGGACGTGGCGCTTTCCGTCCACGTGGTGATGGCGTGCCAGGGCACCGGCGCGCCGTCGACTTCGAAACGAATGCGGCGGCCAAGCGGTGCTTCCGGGTGCGGCGGAATGACCAGCGTTGCAGCACCAGCGTCATCGAGCAGGTGATAACGGTCTTGCAGCGCCGGGTCGTCGAGCTGGTAAGTCCTGCGCCCGGGCTCGGGGCGGTCGAGACTGCCATCGGGCAGTTGGCGTGACAGCCGTGCCGGTGGCATCAACAGCTCGGTCGCGCCGCGCAATGCATGCGGCAGCGCCAGGTAGAAATGATGGCCGGCGTAGAAAGGCATCGGAGCATGCGCGTCACCTTCGTTCAGATGCTTGACCGAGAAGGTCGCCTCGAGCCCATCATCAATCAGCCGGTACGTCACGCGAAACTCAAAGGCGAACGGATAGCCTTGACGCGTCTCGGGGCTGTCGCGCAGCAACAGAACGATGTGCGCGTCGCTTGCGTCTTCCACCTCGAACGGCAAGTCGCGTGCGAAGCCGTGTTGCGGCAGGGCGTGAAGTTGCCCGCGCGCGTCGCGCCAGCGGCCGATCTCGCCTTCTGCGAAGTGCCGGCCGATGAAGGGAAACAGCAGCGGATTGCCGCCACGGACCTTGGCTGGGTTCGACCAATCGGCCGGCTCGGGCCAGAAGAGAATGTCTTCGCCACGATGGCGCCAGCGCACGAGCCGCCCGCCGGCATCGGGCGCGAGCAGCAGCATGGAGCCATTGGCGTGCGACTCACCGATGCGGATGAGCGTGCGGTCCTGGAAGCGGGCGGTGGGCAGTTCGTGCATAGGCGGGCGAGGTGGCTTGTTGGCATGGGAATCGCGTACTAGATTGTCAATGCGTTTTGCCCGGAGGGAAACCATGTCCGTCAATTGCGTGCTGCCCGCACATACCGTTCCCCCGCCCGACGAGCCGTCGCCACCGGGCATTCCGCCGGATCTGCCATCGCCCGATGAACCCCCGCCGCCCGTCGAGCCACCGGAGATGTTGCGGACGTAATCTGCTGTTACCAATCGTCACAGCTTTGTGGGAAGCGGTTCGTAAGATAAGCGCCAGTTCTCGCGCAACTGCGCGTTTCTACAACGACGATACGAGCCCAAACATGTCGATTCTTCCGCGTCTGACCCTGTGCGCAGTCCTGGCGGCCTCCATGGCCGGTTGTGTCGTGGCGCCGCCGCAGCCCACGCGTACGGTGGTGGTGCGCGAGCCGGTTCCGGTCGCGGCACCTGCACCGGTGGATCCGCGCGCGCGCTTCGACCAGGTGCAAGGTCGCCTCGCAGAAGAATTCCACCGCATCGACGTTCGCCAATCAGAGGGCTACATCGACCCGTATCGCGCGGATGGCCTGCGCGACCGCCTGCGCCGCATCCGCCAGGAAGCCAACGACATGGCCAGCCAGCATCGCGGCGGCTTGTCCGGCGACGAGCAGCGCGCCCTGAATGACGAACTCGGCGCCGTGGCGCACGATATCGGCCGCTAAGCCGCTTTTCCGATCCCTTCATTCGCCGATGTTGCGTTGCAATATCGGCGAAATGCATTGTTGCGCCGCGTTGCGTGCGCGGCCCGCGGAAGCTGATACGCTTGCGTTCCTCCTGAACGAGCAAGCCCGACGCCGATGCTGCCTCCCGCAGCCGGTTCTGGCCTTGTGCCGTGCGAAAGATCATCCACTGCGACTGCGATTGTTTCTACGCTGCCATCGAAATGCGCGACGATCCGCGCCTCGTCGGCAAGCCGCTGGCCGTCGGTGGGCGGCCGGAACGGCGCGGCGTGGTCGCGACTTGCAATTACGAAGCGCGCAAGTTCGGCATCCATTCGGCGATGCCCATGGCGCAGGCCGTCAAGCGTTGCCCAGACTTGCTAATCGTGCCGCCGTCCATGGAGAAGTACCGCGAGGTCGCGCGCCAGATCTTCGCCATCTATCACAGCTACACGCCGCTGGTGGAACCGCTCTCGCTGGACGAGGCGTATCTGGACGTGACCGACAGCCCGATGCTCGCGGGCAGCGGCACCCGCATCGCTGAAGACATCCGCCGCCGCGTGCGCGAAGAGATCGGCATTACCGTGTCCGCGGGCGTTGCGCCCAACAAGTTCATCGCCAAGATCGCCAGCGACTGGAACAAGCCTGATGGCCTGTTCGTCGTGCGGCCCGAGCAGATCGACGCGTTTGTTGCCGAACTGCCCGTCGACCGCCTGTTCGGCGTGGGCAAGGTGACGGCCGCCAAGCTGCGTCGCCTCGGGGCGGAAACCTGCGGCGACTTGCGCGCCTGGGGCACCGACCGCTTGCAGCAGCATTTCGGCGTGTTCGGTTTCCGGCTGCACGACCTTTGCCGCGGCATTGATCATCGGCAGGTGCAACCTTCGCAGATTCGCAAGTCGGTCAGCGTGGAAGAAACCTACGCCACCGATCTGCGCACGCTCGAAGACTGCCAGCGTGAGTTGATCGTTCTCGTGGAGCAGCTTGCCGCCCGCGTCGAACGTGCTCGCGCGGGAAACATGATCCACAAGACCTACGTCAAGCTGCGTTTTGCCGATTTTCGCGGCACGACGGTGGAGTGCATCTCGCCGCAAGTGTCTTTGCCGGTGTTCTCCAAGTTGCTCACTCAGGGGTTTGAGCGCCGCGGCATTCCCGTGCGGTTGCTTGGCGTGGGCGTGCGGTTGTATGAGTCCGACGCGCATGCGCGGCAGCAGCCGCTGTTTGCCGAAGACCCGGCCGCCGCCGAATAAGGCTGCTGCTCCACGCGGCCACGCGGCAATCGGTTGGGAATTGTCCTATTTTCCTGTCTGCATCCCGGCGATAGAAGGGCGGAATGTCGCCTGCGGGTAGAATGCCCGCTTTTTTGCATAATCCGCCGCCGCGCATCACACGTGCGCGACAGTGCATGCCGTCACATTCGGCCGCACGCAGACAGGAGACGCAGTAATGAGTTTGTTTCGTACCAAGAACGTGGATCACATGATCCGCACGGGCCACAGCGACACCGGCCTGAAGAAAGTCCTCGGACCCCTCGACCTGACCTTCCTGGGTGTCGGCGCCATCATCGGAACCGGCATCTTCGTGCTGACCGGCACCGGCGCGCTGACGGCCGGGCCGGCGCTCACGCTGTCCTTCATCGTCGCAGCGCTCGCTTGCGGGTTTGCCGCGCTGTGCTACGCCGAATTCGCCTCGACCATTCCCGTGTCGGGCTCCATCTATACGTACGCCTACGCCACGATGGGCGAACTGGTCGCCTGGATCATCGGCTGGGACCTGATGCTCGAATACGGCCTGGCCACATCCGCTGTTTCGGTGGGCTGGTCCGGCTATTTCCAGTCGCTGCTGTCAGGCTTCGGCCTGCATCTGCCGGTGGCGCTCACCGCTGCACCGGGCGCGATTCCGGGCGTGCAGACGCTGTTCAACCTGCCGGCCCTGGTGATCATGCTGCTGATCACGACGCTGCTGTCGTTCGGCATTCGTGAATCGGCGCGCGCCAACAACATCATGGTGGCGATCAAGGTGACAGTCGTGCTGCTGTTCATCGCCGTGGGTGTGCGGCATGTGCAGCCGGCCAACTGGCAGCCGTTCATGCCGTTCGGCATGGAAGGCGTGTTTGGCGCCGCCGCCATCGTGTTCTTCGCGTTCATCGGCTTCGATGCGGTGACGTCTGCGGCGGAAGAGGTGCGCAATCCCAAACGCGATTTGCCGATCGGCATCATCGGTTCGCTGGCAGTCTGCACGATTCTCTATGTGCTGGTGGCCGCCATCATGACGGGCATCGTCCCGTTCGCGAAGTTTGCGGGCGTGGATCACCCCGTGTCGCTGGCGTTGCAAGTGGCCGGTGAAAGCTGGGTGGCGGGCTTTGTCGACCTGGGCGCCATCATCGGCATGACGACCGTGATCCTCGTGATGGCGTACGGCCAGACCCGCATCATCTTCGCCATGTCGCGCGACGGTCTGCTGCCCAAGCGACTGTCGCACATTCATCCGCGCTATTCGACGCCGTTCCTGAATACTTGGGTGGTCGGCATTGTGTTTGCGCTGATTGCCGCCTTTGTTCCGCTGAACGTGCTGGCTGAACTCATCAACATCGGCACGCTCGCGGCCTTCTCGTTGATCGCCGTGGCTGTGCTGGTGCTGCGCCGTACGCGTCCGGACCTGCATCGCGGCTTCCGCTGCCCTGGCGTGCCGGTCGTGCCGCTACTGGCGATCGGCCTGTGCCTGTTCCTGATGAGCCATCTGCAGGCCGTCACCTGGATCGCCTTCGTCGTGTGGGTCGTGATTGGCTTGCTGGTGTACTTCGGCTATGCGCGCCGCCGTTCGCTGCTGCACGGATCGACGCACGGCGCAGCGCCGGTTTCCGAGACGGTGCACTGATCGGAACAGCGCGTCCATTCCCTGACGACATGGCTGCCACGCGGGTGCCACTGTCGTCAGGGCCGCCGGTTGAGGAGAATTCGCCTCAGCCGGTGCGCAACTATTACAACGCCGGTGTATTGCGTTCAAAGAGCGCACTTTTTTTGGCACGGTTTTCAGCGCTTCCCGCACTGACATCAACGTGTCGCCAATCATGTGGTTGCATTAGCAAGCGCGTCTTGGCTTTGTATCCGGCACGCGCCTTGCATGTGGCTTTCGCTTTGCTCAACGGGCACGTGCGCGACCCTGACAAAAAAGCATAGCTGTGACCGTGGGCCCCACAAGGCCTGATCCCGCCTGGGATGGTAGCTTCAAGCCCGCGCTCGAAAGCTGCGATGCTCGAAATCGCGCTCGCACGTGCATCCCAAGCTGTGGTTAAAATGATTTGCGCAGCCAGACCCATGTCTGACGAAACCTTGCCGGCCCCCCCGCACGGTTTCCACGCAACAGCGTGTGCGTTGTTGTCCATTGCAATCGGAGGGCTTTGACGATGGAAATCAAGTTCGAAAAGAAAGAGGCGTACGACATCAACAACGAAGGCCTGCTGTTCGACGCACTCGTCGACGGCGAAAAGGTGACTTGCGTGGCAACGCGTGAGGCGCTTTGGGAAGGCCTGGAAGGTGACCAGGTGTTGTCGCTGCAGGCAGCCTTCGAGGCTGGCCAAGAACGGATCCAGGATGCCGCGCGCGTGCTGATTGCAGACGGCGTCCAGCGATCTAATGGATTGGAGGATTTGCCGCAACCGGTCGTGGTCAAGCGCGCGCACATTGCCGTGGCTTGAGTCTGATCGATTGCCCGCGTAGACATCGGCTTGGCCGATGAGTCTGCATGGCGGACAGCGCGTCCGCCGCCTGAAAAAAGCCGGTCCGTGTGACCGGCTTTTTTCATGGCGCCGCAGTTTCCCGACTTGACACGGCTGCAATCCGCCTCGATTATTAACATGTTAATTATATGAGCCAGGAGGAGGCGCAATGCGGCGAGCCAGAGTGACATTGCCGGACGGCCGGGTACGGGAAACCGTGTTTGCGTCTGCCACGGAACCCGCTGATTCCTGGCGCTGGCTGCCGCCGGTCGAAGGCACGGTCGTCGGGACCTTGCTCAACTACCGCGGAGAACTCGATGCGCTGGGCGACGCGCTGTCTGCGCCGCCTTACCAGGCACCGCCCAAGGCGCCCATTCTGTATCTCAAGCCCGCCAACACGCGTATCGGCCATGGTCATGATGTTGTGCTGCCGGCCGATGTCGAGAGCGTCTGGGCGGGTGCTTGCCTGGGCGTGGTGATCGGACGGACTGCCACGCGCGTGCCTGCGCAGCGCGCTGCAGATGTCATCGCCGGCTACACCATCGTCAACGACCTGAGCGTGCCGCATGCGAGCTACTACCGACCGGCGATCCGCCACAAGTGCCGCGATGGTTTCTGCCCGATGGGGCCATGGATGGTTGACCGCGACGATGTGCCTGATGCCGATGCGCTCGATATCGCCGTGCGCATCAACGGAGAGATCAAGCAGCGCGCAAACACTTCGACCCTGGTGCGGCCAATCGGGCAACTGCTTGCCGACGTGACGGCCTTCATGACGCTGGAAGCGGGCGACGTGCTGCTCGTTGGCATGCCGGAGAATCCGCCGCTGGCGCGCGCCGGGGATTGCATCGATATCGACATCGCCCACATCGGTACGCTGACGACAGCCCTGGTTCGCCACGCGCAGGAGGCCTCGCGATGAAGCACGCGCGTATTGCCTATGACGGCGCCATCCATCACGTCACGGCCATGCCGGGCGATGACACCCACCTGCGACTGGCCGACGGCCGCATCCTGCATGAAACCGAGGTCGTCTGGTTGCCGCCGGTCGAGCCGCGCACCATCTTCGCGCTGGGCCTGAACTACGCCGACCACGCCAAGGAGCTGGCCTTCAAGGCGCCCGAGGAGCCGCTCGCGTTCCTGAAAGGACCGAACACGCTGATCGGCCATCGCGCTCGCACCGTGCGTCCGGATGGGGTGGCGTTCATGCATTACGAATGCGAGCTGGTCGTGGTGATCGGCGAGACCGCCCGCAACGTGCCGCGCGAACATGCCTACGAATATGTGGCCGGATATACGGTGGCCAACGATTACGCCATCCGCGATTACCTCGAGAACTACTACCGCCCGAACCTGCGCGTGAAGAGCCGCGACACGTGTACGCCCATCGGGCCATGGCTCGTCGACCGCGACGATGTGCCCGATCCGATGCGCCTCGCGCTGCGCACCACCGTCAACGGTCGTGTCACGCAAGAAGGCAGCACGCGCGACATGATCTTCGACATCCCTGCGTTGATCGCGTGGTTCTCCAGTTTCATGACGCTCAGCCCCGGCGACATGATTCTGACTGGCACGCCCGAGGGTTTGGCCGATACGCAACCCGGCGACGAAGTCATCACCGAAATTGAAGGCATCGGCAGGCTGGTGAGCACCATCGTTGCCGAAGCACCGAACAAGGAGCCCGTATGAGCCGCGTCAACATGGACCCTGTCAAGCATTGGATCGACGGCCGCCAGATCGACAGCGTCGAGCGTTTCGTCACGACCAATCCAGCCACGGGCGAAGCCATTACCGAGGTGGCATCGGGCGGTGAGGCGGAGATCAACGCGGCGGTCGCGGCGGCCAAGGCGGCATTTCCCGCCTGGGCCAACACGCCGGCCAAGCAGCGCGCCAAGCTGATGCGCCGACTGGGCGAGCTGATCGAACAGAACGTGCCGCACCTGGCCGCGCTGGAGACGATGGACACCGGGCTGCCGATCGCGCAGACGAGCAAGCAGCTCATTCCGCGCGCTTCCGAGAACTTCCATTTCTTTGCCGAGGTGTGCACGCAAGTCAACGGCCGCACGTATCCCGTCGATGACCAGATGCTGAACTACACGCTGTATCAGCCGGTGGGCGTTTGCGCGTTGATCTCGCCGTGGAACGTGCCCTTCATGACGGCCACGTGGAAGGTGGCGCCGTGCCTGGCGCTGGGCAATACGGCGGTGCTGAAGATGTCGGAGCTGTCGCCGCTGACAGCGGACCAGCTTGGCCGCCTCGCTCTGGAAGCCGGCATTCCGCCCGGCGTGCTGAACGTCGTGCAAGGCTATGGCGCGACGGCAGGCGATGCGCTGGTGCGTCATCCGGATGTGCGGGTGGTGTCCTTCACCGGCGGTACGACGACCGGCAAGCGCATCATGGAGCGCGCCGGCCTGAAAAAATTCTCGATGGAACTGGGCGGCAAATCGCCCGTGCTGGTCTTCGACGATGCGGACCTGGATCGCGCGCTGGATGCGTCGCTCTTCACCATCTTTTCGATCAACGGCGAGCGCTGCACGGCCGGCTCCCGCATCTTCGTGCAAGAGAGCGTCTACGACGATTTCGTACGCAAGTTTGCCGAACGGGCCAAGCGGCTTGTGGTGGGCGATCCGTCGGATGAGACAACCCATGTCGGCTCAATGATCACGCGCGCGCACTGGGAGAAGGTCACGGGCTACATCCGCCTGGGCGAACAGGAAGGCGCGAAGATTCTGGCCGGCGGCGCGGAGAAGCCCGCTGGCCTGCCCGGCCACCTGCAGAACGGCAACTTTGTCGCGCCCACGGTGCTGGCCAACGTCGACAACCGCATGCGGGTGGCGCAGGAAGAAATCTTTGGCCCCGTGGCTTGCCTGATCCCGTTCAAGGATGAGGCCGATGGCCTGAAACTCGCCAATGACGTGGAATACGGTCTGGCCTCGTACATCTGGACGCAGGATGTGGGCAAGGTGCACCGCGTGGCGCGCGGCATCGAAGCCGGCATGGTGTTCGTCAACAGCCAGAATGTGCGCGACTTGCGCCAGCCTTTTGGCGGTATCAAAGCGTCCGGTACGGGGCGTGAGGGCGGCGAGTACAGTCTGGAGGTGTTTGCCGAAATCAAGAACATCTGCATCTCGATGGGCAGCCACCATATTCCGCGCTGGGGCGTTTGACGCGCGGCCGGACACACCACAACAAGGGCGGAAGGAGACACCATGGGCAAGCTGGCCTTGGCCGCGAAGATCACCCACGTGCCGTCGATGTACCTGTCGGAGCTGCCGGGCAAGCACCATGGCTGCCGGGCGGCGGCCATCGAGGGCCACCGTATCATTGGACAGCGTTGCCGCGATCTGGGCGTGGACACCATCGTCGTGTCCGACGTGCACTGGCTCGTCAACGCCGGTTACCACGTCAATTGCAACGCGCGCTTCGAAGGCGTCTATACGAGCAACGAGCTGCCGCATTTCATCAAGGACATGCGGTATGCCTATCCCGGCAATCCGGCGCTGGGCCGATCGATTGCCGAGACGGCAACGGCGCGCGGCGTGTTCACGCGTGCGCACGAAATCCATAGCCTCGAACTCGAATACGGCACGCTCGTGCCGATGCGGTACATGAACAGCGACCAGCACTTCAAGGTCGTGTCGATTGCCGGTTGGTGCGCGTGGCACACACTGGATGAAAGCCGCCGTTTCGGGGCCGCGCTGCTCGAAGCCATCGAGGCGAGCGACAGCACGGTCGCGTTCCTCGCCAGCGGATCGCTCTCGCACCGCTTCAACGACAACGGCAGCCCCGAAGAATCCATTCACCAGATCAGCCGCGAGTTTTTCAGGCAGGTCGACCTGCGCGTGGTCGAGCTATGGAAGCAGGGCGACTGGAAGACGTTCTGCGCGATGCTGCCCGAGTACGCATCGTTGTGCGAAGGCGAGGGCGGCATGCACGACACGGCCATGCTGCTCGGCCTGCTTGGCTGGGACGCCTATGACCGGGGCGTCGAGGTCATCACCGAATATTTCGCCAGCTCCGGCACGGGCCAGATCAACGCGGTCTTCCCCTTGCCCGAACGTGAACAAGTTGAAGCCTGAGGAGAGCGACATGCCGCATGTCATCGTCGAATACACCGACAACCTGGGCGACGACGCCCGCATTCCGGAATTGCTGCAGGCGATGAACGAGACGCTGATGGCGCAGAACGGCGTGTTTCCGACCGGCGGGATCCGATCGCGCGCCATGAAGCTGACCGACTACCGCGTGGCCGACGGCAAAGAAGACGACGCCTTCGTCCATGTCACGCTCAAGATCGCCGCGGGTCGTACACCGGAGGTCAAGAAGGCCGCCGGCGATGCGCTGTTCGAGGCAGTCAAGGCACATTTTGCCGAGGCCTTTGCGCGCCGCAATCTGGCGCTGTCGATGGAGCTGACCGAGTTTGACGAGGGCGGCAGCTACAAGCACAACAACATCCACGCGCGTTTTCGCAAGGCTTGACGCATGCTCGACACCACGATCATCCAGACCATCGCGCGCCGGCTGCACCAGGCCGAGATTGACCGCAGGCAGATCCGCCAGGTTTCGCTTGACCACCCCGACATCACCATCGAAGACGCCTACGCCATCCAGCGTGAGTGGGTTGCGATGAAGCTGGCGGCGGGGCGGCGCCTGAAGGGGCACAAGATCGGCCTGACGTCGCGTGCGATGCAGCAGTCTTCGCAGATTGACGAGCCGGACTACGGAGCACTGCTCGACGACATGTTCTTTGCCGAGGGGAGCGAGATTCCTGCCAGCCGCTTCATCGTGCCGCGTGTGGAAGTCGAACTCGCCTTCGTGCTCGGCAAGCGGCTGGAGGGGCCGGACGTGACGCTGTTCGATGTGTACGACGCGGTGGACCACGTGATCCCCGCGCTGGAGATTATCGACGCGCGTTCGCAATCGATCGATCCGGACAGCGGGCGCCCGCGCAAGGTGTTCGACACGATTGCGGACAACGCCGCGAACGCCGGCGTCGTGATGGGCGGCCGTCCCATCCGCATGCGCGATGTGGACCTGCGCTGGGTGAGCGCGATCTTTTCACGCAACGCCGTCATCGAAGAAACGGGCGTGGCCGCCGGCGTGCTGAACCACCCGGCCAACGGTGTCGTCTGGCTGGCCAACAAGCTGGCACCGCACGGCGTTGCGCTGGAACCGGGGCAGGTGATCCTTGGCGGATCGTTCACGCGGCCAGTGCCAGCCCGGCCCGGTGATACATTCCATTGCGACTACGGTCCGCTTGGCAGCATCGCGTGCCATTTCGTCTAACCCGTCTAACCGTCTAACGCTCAAAGGATGTCCTCGCCATGCAGCTTCCGGTGAACAACTTCAAGCGCGCGCTTGCCGAGCGCCGGCCGCAGATTGGCCTGTGGCTCGCAATGACGCATCCGTACCCGGCAGAGATTGTTGCCGGCGCCGGCTTCGACTGGCTGCTGATCGACAACGAGCACGCGCCGAATCAACTGCAATCGACGCTCGCGCAATTGCAGGCCGTTGCACCCTACGCGTCGCATCCCATCGTGCGGCCTGCCTGGAACGATCCGGTCGAGATCAAGCGCCTGCTGGATATCGGGGCGCAGACGCTGCTGGTGCCGATGGTCCAGAACGCCGACGAGGCGCGTGCCGCCGTTGAGGCGATGCGCTATCCCCCGAACGGTATCCGCGGCGTCGGGAGTGCGCTGGCTCGCGCATCGCGCTGGAACCGCGTGGACGATTACCTTCACCAGGCCGATGCGCAGATGTGCACGCTTGTCCAAGTCGAAACCGCGGAATCGCTTGAGCATCTCGATGCGATTCTCGCCGTGCAAGGCGTCGACGGCGTCTTCATTGGTCCTGGCGACCTGGCGGCGTCGATGGGGCATCTTGGAGCGCCGGGGCATCCGGAAGTCCGCAACGCGATCGACGGCGCCATTCAACGTATCGTTGCGTCCGGCAAGGCGGCGGGCATTCTGTCAGCCGATCAGGCGCAGGCGAAGCACTACCTGTCGCTGGGCGCGACGTTCGTTGCAGTCGGAACGGATGTCACGCTGCTGGCGCGCAGCGCAGAGCAACTGGCCAAGGCGTTCAAGGGAGACGACGCCGCTTATCCCCAGCCAGCCGGTAGCGTGTATTGACGGGCGTTACTCGTCGCCGACGAAACGGCCCATCGGGGTGTGCGTTTCCATGAGCTGGATCGACTCATCGATCGCAGCGTAGAGCGCGTCCAGTCGCGCGCGGCCGAGCTGCGCTTCGATGCGTGCGTATTCCGCATCGACCTGCGGTTCCACGTCGGCCAGGAACTGGCGGCTTTTGGGCGTGAGCGAGATCACCTGGCGGCGCTGATCCACCGGCGACTTCGTACGCACGATCATCTCGGATTGCTCCATCGCTGCCAGCATGCGCGTGAGGCTCGGGCTCAGGATCAGGCAGGCGTCGGCGAGCTGGTTTGGCTCCATGTCGCCGGTATCGTTGAGCGTACGCAGCACGCGCCATTGCTGCTCGGTGATGCCGCGCTCGCGCAGGATCGGCCGAAAGCGTGCCATGAACGTCTCGCGCGCGCGCAGCAGCAAATGCGGCAGATTGCGGTGCTTGAAGGCGGAAGCCATGCAGGCGCTCCTTATGCGCTGCGCAAGGCGGCGACCACAGGCGTGTGGTCCGACGGCTGGTCCCACGTGCGCGGTACCCGGTCGATATGGCACGACTCGCACAGCTTGGCGAGTTCGGGCGACAGCATGATGTGGTCGATTCGCAGGCCCGCGTTGCGCTTGAAGCCGAACATGCGGTAGTCCCACCACGAGAACAGCTTGTCTTCCTGCTCGAACATGCGGAAGGCATCGACGAGCCCGGCGCCTTGCATCGCCCGAAACGCCGCCCGCTCTTCCGGCGACACCAGGTTCTGACCCTCCCACTTTTTCGGATCGTGCACATCGCGGTCTTCGGGGGCGATGTTGAAATCGCCCAGCAGCATCAGGCGCGGGTTTGCTGCCAACTCGCTTGTCAGCCACGCCTGCAGCGCCTCCAGCCAGCGCAGCTTGTAGACGAACTTGTCGGAATCGAGCGCCTGCCCGTTCGGAATGTAGGCGGAGATCACGCGGACCGGGCCACCGTCCACGTCGTAGGTGGCGGCCACGATGCGCTGCTGCTCGTCGTCAAATCCCGGGATGTTCTTCACCACATCGCGGCCTTCAGGCACCGACGCCTTGCGCGCGAGGATGGCAACACCGTTGTATGTCTTCTGACCGGTGAACAACGAGCTGTAGCCCGCGGCGTCCAGCTCGGCAAGCGGATAGCGGTCATCGGGCAGCTTGAGTTCCTGCAGGCAGAGCAGGTCGATGGGCGTGGCGTCGGCTTCGCGCTGGGCCAGCCATTGCAGCACGTGCGGTAGGCGCACCTTCAAAGAGTTAACGTTCCAGGTTGCGACACGCATGAGGGCTCGGTCCTTGCAAATGGCGACGGCGCGCACTTTGGCGCCGTTCAGGGGTGCGATATTGTGCCATCAAGCGCTTGGGGCTCGAATGAAAACGCCGCTTCGGCACGGAGGCACGAAGCGGCGTTGTCACCCCTGGCCAAGCAGACCGTCAGGCGGTTTCCGCCACCATACCGCCATGGCGCAGCAGTGCATCGATGCTCGGCGCGCGGCCGCGGAATGCTGTGAAGGATTCGATGGCCGGGCGGCTGCCGCCAACTGCCAGCACCTCACGGCGATAGCGCGCGCCGGTTTCCGCATCCAGCACCGAGCCCCCCAGCTTGCTGGCTTCCTCGAAGGCGGCATAGGCATCCGCCGACAGCACTTCGGCCCACTTGTAGCTGTAGTAGCCCGCCGCATAGCCGCCGGCAAAGATGTGGCTGAACGTGTTCGGCCAGCGCGACAGCTCGGCCTGCGGCACCACGTGGAAGCGATTGTTGATCTGGCGCGACAGCTCCAGCACCGAGGTCGCGCCCTTCGGGTCAAAGTCCGTGTGCAGGTGCATGTCGAACGCCGAGAACACGATCTGGCGCAGCGTCGCCATGCCGTTCTGGAAGTTCTTCGCGGCCAGCATGCTGTCGTACAGCTTGCGCGGCAGCGGTTCACCGGAATTCACATGGCGCGTCATGCGCGAGAGCACTTCCCATTCCCAGCAGAAGTTTTCCATGAACTGCGACGGCAGCTCCACCGCGTCCCATTCCACGCCGTTGATGCCCGACACGCCCAACTCATCCACCTGCGTGAGCATGTGGTGCAGGCCGTGGCCGAACTCGTGGAAGAGGGTGATGACCTCGTCGTGGGTGAACAGCGCGGGCTTGTTGCCGACCGGGCCGGAGAAGTTGCACGTGAGGTAAGCCACGGGGGTTTGCACGCCCGCATCGCCCAGCAGCTTGCGGCCGCGCGCGTCGTCCATCCACGCACCGCCGCGCTTGCCTTCGCGCGCGTACAGGTCGATGTAGAACTGCGCGAGCAGCTCGCCCTGTGCCGATTCGACGCGGAAGAAGCGGACGTCCGGGTGCCACACCTCAGCCGCCTCCGGCTGGATCTTCACCGAGAACAGCGTCTGCACGACGTTGAACAGGCCGTCCAGCACGGCGGGTTCCGGGAAGTACTGCTTTACCTCCTGCTCGGAAAACGCGTAGCGCGCTTCGCGCAGCTTTTCCGACGCGTAGGCCATGTCCCACGGTTCGAGCTTGTCGATGCCGAGTGTGGTCTTGGCGAACGCCTGCAGTTCTTCCCAATCCTTCTCGGCGAACGGACGGGCGCGGTCGGCCAGTTCGCCCAGGAAGCGCAGCACATCTTCGGGCGAGTCGGCCATTTTCGGCACGAGCGACACTTCGCCGAAATTGCGATAGCCCAGCATGTGCGCTTCTTCGGCGCGCAGCGCGAGCTGTTCGGCCATGTTGGCGGTGTTGTCCCACTCGGCCTTGCCGCCGCCGTATTGCGCGCCCAGTTCGGAGGCACGCGTGACGTTCGCTTCGTACAGCGTGCGGCGCAGCGCACGGTCGTCCGCATATTGCAGCACCGGGAAATACGACGGGAAGTGCAGCGAGAACTTCCAGCCGGTCGCCTCGGGGTTGTCGCGGCGCGCGGCTTCCTGGGCGGCCTGCTTGGCGTCTTCGGGCAGGCCGGCCAGGCGCGCTTCGTCGTCGATGACCAGAGCGTAGGCGTTCGTCGCGTCCAAAACGTGGTCGCTGAAGGCCTTGGTCAACTGTGCCTGCTGTTCCTGAATCGCCGCAAAGCGCGGCTTCTGGTCTTCGGGCAGTTCTGCGCCGCCCAGGCGGAACCCGCGCAGTTCGTTCTCAAGCAGCTTCTTGCGCGCGGGCGACAGCGTGGCGTATTCGGCGCTGTCGGCAATCGCCTTGTACTTTTCGAACAGTTCCAGATCCTGACCCAGGCCCGACCAGAATTCGGTCACGCGCGGCAGATTGGCGGCATGCGCTTCGCGCAGCTCCGGCGTGTCGG
Source organism: Ralstonia flatus (assembly GCF_958439105.1). Lineage (NCBI taxonomy): Bacteria > Pseudomonadati > Pseudomonadota > Betaproteobacteria > Burkholderiales > Burkholderiaceae > Ralstonia > Ralstonia flatus. Next base: position 121,098 of record NZ_CAUDLI010000010.1, read on the forward strand.
CGACGGCGCTCAGGTGGCTGACGATGCCCCAGGCGCGGCCCAGCGGTTCGGTGGCGTCTTCGAGTGCGGTGACGACGGTGTTCCAGCTGACGGGCGTGGCCGGGTCTTTGACCTGCGCCACCGCCGATGCGGCGCGCTCGAGCAGCACGTCGACGGCCGGCGTGATGTGTTCGGGGCGGATGTCCGCAAAGCGCGGCAGACCAGAAAAATCGAGCAGCGGATTGTTGGCCGGGGTGGCAACCTTGGGCGAAATATCGGTCATGGCGGGCTCGGTAGAGAAATTCGGGGGACAAAAAAAGCGTCCGATCCAACAGGTGGGGACGCTTTTTCCGTTTCCAACTGGATCAGGGTGAAGCTTACGCCGCCAGGGCGGCTCCTTCAGCAGCGCGCTCGGCGGCTTCCAGGGTGTTGATCAGCAGCATGGTGATCGTCATCGGGCCGACGCCACCCGGCACCGGCGTGATATAGCCGGCGACTTCCTTGACGCCGGCAAAGTCGACGTCGCCGCACAGCTTGCCGGCATCGTCGCGGTTCATGCCGACGTCGATGACGACTGCGCCCGGCTTGACCATGTCGGCGGTGATGATGTTGCGGCGGCCCACGGCGGCCACGATGATGTCGGCCTCTCGCGTGTGCGCGGCCAGATCGCGCGTCTTGCTGTTGCAGATCGTGATGGTGGCGCCGGCTTGCAGCAGCAGCATCGCCATCGGCTTGCCGACGATGTTCGAGGCGCCGACCACCACCGCATTGGCGCCGCGCACCGGGTAGTTGATCGATTCCAGCATCTTCATGCAGCCGTACGGCGTGCACGGGCGGAACAGCGGGGCGCCGGTCATCAGCGCGCCGGCATTGGCCACGTGGAAACCGTCGACGTCCTTTTCAGGCGCGATGGCTTCGAGCACCTTGTGGCTGTCGATGTGCTTGGGCAGCGGCAATTGGACCAGGATGCCGTGGATGCGCGGGTCGCGGTTCAGTGCGTCGATGCGGCCGAGCAGGTCGGCTTCGGACAGGTCAGCGGGGTAGCGGTCGAAGCTGGACAGGAAGCCGTTGTCTTCGCACGCCTTGATCTTGTTGCGCACATAGACCTGGCTGGCCGGGTCTTCGCCGACGAGGATGACGGCGAGGCCGGGCTGGTGGCCGCGCGCGGTCAGGGCGGCGGCGCGTTGTGCGGCCTCGGCGCGGAGTTGTTTGGCAAGCGCGTTGCCGTCAATGAGTTGGGCGGTCATGGCTGGGCGGAGGAGGGAGAGGGCAAACCGCGATTATAAATCGCCGCCTCCCTTCCGGCCGCCCGGATGATCGCCTGGTTTTTCCTGCAGCCGAATCAGGCGTTGCGCGACAGGGCCAGGCGCAGCAGGTCTGCCACGGTGTTCACGTTGAGCTTTTCCATGATGTTGGCGCGGTGCGCTTCCACCGTCTTGATGGAAATGCCCAGATCGTCGGCGATCTGCTTGTTCAGGCGGCCGGCCACGATGCGCTCCAGGACTTGCTGCTCGCGTGTGGTCAGGCGGCCCAGCAGGTCCTTGGCGGCCTTTTGCTCGCGGGCGACCGAGTCTTCGCTGCGGGCCTTGCTGAGCATGCGTTCAACCAGCTCGCGCAGTTCGGATTCGTCGAAGGGCTTTTCGATGAAGTCGACCGCGCCTTTCTTCATGGTCGACACCGCCATCGGCACGTCGCCGTGGCCCGTGACGAAGACGATCGGCATGCGGCTGTTTTCGGCCAGCAGGCGGTCTTGCAGCTCGGGGCCGCTCATGCCTTGCATGCGCACGTCGAGGATCAGGCAGCCGACGCCTTCGCCGCGCTTGTCGTCGACCAGGAATTCTTCGGCGCTGCGGTACGTGCGGACGGTGTAGCCGTTACCTTCGAGCAGCCACGTCAACGAGTCACGCATGGCTTCATCGTCGTCGACGACGAACACGGTTTCGTTGCGCGGCGCAACTGCGGCGGGCGTTGTGCTCATGGAGGAGTCCTCGGTCTACGTTCTATGTTTTAAAAACGATTTACAGCGGATTCAGCGGCAGGATGATTTTAAACGTACAGCCGATGCCATCGGCGTTGTTTTCTACCCAGAGTCTGCCGAGGTGGGATTCTATGATGGAGCGGCAGATATTCAGCCCCATGCCCATGCCGTCGGATTTTGTACTGAAGAACGGCTCGAACAGCCGCTCCTTGGTGCTGTCGTCTACGCCCGGGCCCTGGTCGATCACCTCGATCAGCACGGAATTTTCCGGATCGTTGATCAGGTTGGCGTGCAGGCGCAGGACGCTGGCGGCGCGCAGGCGCGGGTGGGCGGCCATGGCTTCGGCGGCGTTCTTGAGCAGATTGACAAGCACCTGCTCGATCAGCACCGGATCGACATACAGATGCGGCAGGTCGCCCGGCAGGCGCGTCAGGATGGTGATGCCGCGCCGCGTGGCCTCCAACTCGGCCAGGCCGACGGCGTCGGCGACGATGTCGCGCAGGTCGGATTCGCGCCGCTGCGGCTGGCTGCGTTTAACGAAACCGCGAATGCGCTGGATGATGGTGCCGGCACGCACGGCCTGGGCGGAGGTCTTTTCCAGCACCGGGATCAGCTCTTCCGGCGTGCTCCGCCCCGACTTCAGGCGGCCGACCGCACCCATGCAGTAATTGTTGATGGCCGCCAGCGGCTGGTTCAGCTCGTGCGCCAGCGACGACGCCATCTCGCCCATTGTCGTCAGGCGGCTGGTGAACTGGAGGCGCTCTTCGTGCTGGCGCGTCATCTCTTCAGCGGCCTTGCGCACGGTGATGTCGGTGGCGATCTGCATCTGCGCGAGGTGGCCGTCGACCCACTGGATGTAGCGGCGCCGCACTTCAAACCATTTCTGCATCGACGGTACGTAGATTTCGCGTGCGTCCGCCGCGTGCGGCGTCAGTTCGGAGGCCGGCAGGCCGGCGTAGGCGTCGACCAGGTCGAGCGCATCGCTGGACACGTCTTCGGTGTTGACGTCGTTGCCGGAGAGCTGCAGGTGGCCGAACGCTTCCCAGCCGAAGAGCTGGCGGTAGTAGCGGTTGGCGAACAGCAGTTCGGCCTTGTCGGTCGAGAGCACTGACACGGCCGCGTCCAGGCTCTCGAGCACCGTGGTGAAGCGGTCGTGCGCGGCGGCCAGGTCTTCGCGGGCGCGCTTGGGCTCGGTGATGTCCGTGATGGAACTCATCCACCCCGTGTGCCGGCCGCGTGCGTCGATCAGCGGCGAGACGTACATCCGCGCATAGAAACTCGTGCCGTCACGGCGCATCATGCGCAATTCCATGCCGTTGGCGGGCGCCTTGCCGCGCAGGGTCAGCTCGATGTGCTTCTGCATCTCGCCGATCTCGTTGGGCGGCCAATACGGGAACGGCGGCATCCGGCCGACCAATTCGGCCTCCGTCCAGCCGATCATGCGGCAGAACGCCGGGTTCACGTAGGTGATGCGGCCGTTGAGGTCGAGCGAACGCATGCCGATCACCATGGAGTTTTCCATGGCGCGGCGGAACGAGGTCTCTGCCAGGAGCGCGCGTTGGGCTTCCGAGCGGCGGCTGGTGTGGCGCCACACGCTCCACAAGCTCCAGATCACGAAGCACGACAGGCCCGCCACCAGCCACATCAGCATGTTGTTGGGCAGGTTGGACGGGGCCGGATATGCCTCGGCACGCAACGACAGCGAATGGCCCGGCGGATCCAACAGCACTTCATACGACGCGGCGGCCTTGGGCACCGGTCGCAACGACGTGCTCGCGCGGACCACGTTGTTCTTGTCGACCAGCGAGAAGCGATAACGGTCGGTCAGCTCGCCCGGCAGCAGCTGCGTGAGGATGCCCGTGACCGAATACATGGCGCCCACCGTGCCGAGGAATTCGTTGTCGCGCACGATCGGGACTTCCATGAGCATGAAGCTCTCGCCGCGCTCGTTCTGGATGGGGCGGGAGTAGACGGCGCGCTGCGTTTCCCGGGCAGCGTCGTAGGCAGATTGGATTTCGGGTTCGAGCGGATGGTCGCGCGTTTCGCGCACGCGTGCGGTGAATTCGGAATTTGATGGGAACGCCCAGCGCGGGCGGCGCGTGGCATCCAGCCAATTGATGAAGACGAGTTCCGGGTTCTCACGCAGAAGCTGGCGGGCGGCATCGCGATAGGCGCTCGGGTCCAGCTGCGCGGCACCAATGTCGCGCGCGAGGGCGGCCACCTGGTCCTGGTTGCTCTGCAGGGACAGGCGGACCTTCTGCTCCGCCCAGGCGGCATCGCGGTAGAGGGCGTCGCGCTGCTGCTGCACCTCGGTGGCGTGCAACTGATACAGGATGAAAATCATCGCGCCGGCAAACAGGACGATCGCCACCAGCGGGATGAACATGAACCAGTTGGTCGTCCACAGGCGGCCCAGGCGCGTCAGCCACAGGCGGCGCGGCACGTTCGGGCGCACGGCTTCGTCGGAGGGCAGTTCCGGCGCGTTCACGGACATGGGCGAAGGCGCGGCAGGCGTTGACGGCTCGGAATTGGCGGCCGGGTCCTGCGAAGCGTGGGAGGGGGCAAGCATGATGGGCGGACGAACGCCGGAATTCTGCGGAGGTAAGGGAGTGGACATCTGTGCAACTGCGCAAAACTAAGTGTAACGGCAATCAACTTGCGGGTCGCTTGGGGAAACCGCTTGGTGAGGTGTTCTGAGCGCTCAATAAATGCTGCAGTGCAATGTCAAAAGTGATTTGTTTTGCATCGCCGCAATATTCCACATTATAAAAAACCATATCGCAATTTGAAAATTCCGCTTGTGCTGCATTTGCGGGTGCCCATAGAATCAGCGCAAAAGTCGGGGTGGTCCTTGCGCGCGTGCAAACGTGCGTGCGAAAGACGCCTCACAAGAGACGCAACTACCGTTACTGCTACCAAGGAGACCGCCATGTCGGCCGTACCAGAACAAGTCCTGGGTGCCACGAGCGCCAGCGACGCTGATCCCCAGGAAACCAAGGAATGGCTGGAGGCGCTGCAAGGCGTCATCGGCGCGGAAGGCCCGCAGCGCGCGGCATTCCTCCTTGATAAGCAGATCGAGTACGCACGCATCAACGGCGTGACGTCTCCGCTGCACGCAGAAACCCCCTACATCAATACGATCCCGGTCGAGAACCAGGACCGCATTCCTGGCAACCAGGAAATCGAGCACCGCATCCGTTCGTATACGCGCTGGAATGCCATGGCGATGGTGCTGCGCGCGAACAAGGACACGAACGTCGGCGGGCATATCTCGTCGTTCGCTTCGGCGGCCACGTTGTATGACGTCGGCTACAACCACTTCTGGCACGCCCCGTCGGACAAGCACGGCGGCGACATGGTCTTCGTGCAGGGCCACTCGGCGCCGGGCGTGTATTCGCGTGCCTTCCTGCTGGGCCGCCTGACTGAAGAGCAACTCGACAACTTCCGCCAGGAAGTGGACGGCAAGGGCATCTCGTCGTATCCGCACCCGTGGCTGATGCCGGATTTCTGGCAGTTCCCGACCGTGTCGATGGGCCTGGGCCCGATCATGGCGATCTACCAGGCGCGCTTCACCAAGTACCTGGCCAGCCGCGGTCTGATCCAGAACTGGGAAAACCGCAAGGTCTGGGCGTTCCTGGGCGACGGCGAAACCGACGAGCCGGAATCGCTGGGCGCGATCGGCATGGCCGGCCGTGAAAAGCTGGACAACCTCGTCTTCGTGATCAACTGCAACCTGCAGCGCCTGGACGGCCCGGTGCGCGGCAACGGCAAGATCATCCAGGAGCTGGAATCGGAATTCCGCGGCGCCGGCTGGAACGTCATCAAGGTCATCTGGGGCAGCCGTTGGGATCAGTTGCTTGCCCGCGACACCAAGGGCCTGCTGATGAGCCGCATGATGGAATGCGTCGACGGCGAGTACCAGACCTTCAAGTCGAAGAGCGGCGCCTATGTGCGCGAGCATTTCTTCAACACGCCGGAACTCAAGGCCATGGTGGCCGACTGGTCCGACGACGACATCTGGGCGCTGAACCGCGGCGGCCATGATCCGCACAAGATCTACGCGGCATTCCAGTCGGCGACCAACCACAAGGGCCAGCCGACCGTCATTCTCGCCAAGACCATCAAGGGCTATGGCATGGGCGAAGCCGGCGAGGCGATGAACATCGCCCACCAGCAGAAGAAGATGCCTGTGGATGCCATCCGCAAGCTGCGTGATCGCTTCAATATTCCGGTCGCCGACGACCAGCTCGAGCACGTTCCGTACGTCAAGTTCGAAGAAGGCTCGAAGGAACTCGAATACATGCGCAAGGCGCGCATGGACCTCGGCGGCTACCTGCCGGCCCGTCGCCAGAAGGCCGACCCGCTGCAAGTTCCGGCGCTATCTGCGTTCGACGCGTTGCTCAAGGCCACCGGTGAAGGCCGCGAAGTGTCCACGACGATGGCCTTCGTACGCATTCTGAACATCCTGCTGAAAGACAAGAACATCGGTAAGCACGTCGTGCCCATCGTGCCGGATGAGTCGCGTACGTTCGGCATGGAAGGTCTGTTCCGCCAGGTCGGCATCTGGAACCAGGAAGGCCAGAAGTACGTGCCGCAGGATCACGACCAGCTGATGTTCTACAAGGAGTCGCAGACGGGTCAGGTGCTGCAGGAAGGCATCAACGAAGCCGGCGCCATGTGCGACTGGATCGCCGCCGCGACGTCGTATTCGACGCATGGCGTGGCGATGATCCCGTTCTACATCTACTACTCGATGTTCGGCATCCAGCGTATCGGCGACCTTTGCTGGGCTGCCGGCGACATGCGCTCGCGCGGCTTCCTGCTGGGCGGCACCGCTGGCCGCACCACGCTGAACGGCGAAGGCCTGCAGCACGAAGACGGCCACTCGCACGTGTACCACGCCGCCATCCCGAACTGCATCTCGTATGACCCGACCTTCCAGTACGAACTGGCGGTGGTGATGCAAGACGGCCTGCGCCGCATGTATGTCGAGCAGGAAGACGTCTATTACTACCTGACGGTGATGAACGAGAACTACGAGCACCCGGAAATGCCGGCGGGTGTCGAGGCCGACATCATCAAGGGGATGTACCAGTTCAAGAAGGGCGTCGAAAACAGCAACGCGCCGCGCGTGCAACTGCTGGGCTCGGGCACGATCTTCCGTGAAGTGATTGCCGCGGCTGATCTGCTGAAGAAGGACTGGGGCGTGGAGTCGGACCTGTGGGGCTGCCCGAGCTTTACCGAGCTGGCCCGTGACGGTAACGCCATCGCACGCTGGAACCTGCTCAACCCGACCGAGCCGCAACGCGAGTCGCACGTTGAGAAGCTGCTCAAGAACGCACGCGGCCCGGTCATCGCATCGACTGATTACGTTCGTACGTTCGCCGAGCAGATCCGCGCCTTCGTGCCGCGTCGCTACGTGGTGCTGGGCACCGACGGCTTCGGCCGTTCGGATACCCGCGAGAAGCTGCGCCACTTCTTCGAGGTGGATCGCTACTGGGTGACGGTCGCGTCGCTCAAGGCACTCGCCGACGAAGGCGTGCTGCCGCGCGAAAAGGTGGCCGAGGCACTGAAGAAGTACAACCTCGATCCGAACAAGCCCAACCCGATGACCGTATAACGGAGCCGCCGGGCGCGTGGGTTGCGTCCCGGCCGGGCACCGCCCCGACAGACTTCCCGCAACGTGCATTTGCCTGCACGATGCGGTAGCCTGCGGGGCAACGCGTGTCCGCCGCCGGATGCTCTCGCCGCCAGACCCTCTGGAGACAGAAGAATGAGTCAAGTCGTAGAAATCAAGGTGCCGGACATCGGCGACTACAAAGACGTCCCGGTGATCGAAGTGCTGGTCAAGGCGGGCGATACCGTCAACGCCGAGGATTCGCTGGTTACGCTGGAATCGGACAAGGCGACCATGGACGTGCCCTCGCCAAAGAGCGGCATCGTCAAGGAAGTGAAGATCAAGGTGGGTGACACCGTGTCGGAAGGCTCGCTGGTGCTGCTGCTCGAAGAGCAGGGCGCTGCGGCCGCACCGGCCCCGGCACCTCGAGCTGCGCCCGCACCGGCTCCGGCCGCTGCTGCACCGGCACCCGCACCGGCCGTGCAAGCGCCGGCCCCGGCGCCGGCTGCCGCGGGTGGCGGCACGATCGAAGTGAAGGTGCCGGACATCGGCGACTACACCGACGTGCCGGTCATCGAGATCAGCGTGAAGGTGGGCGACAAGGTGGAAGCCGAGCAGTCGCTGATCACGCTCGAGTCGGACAAGGCCACGATGGATGTGCCGTCGCCGGCCGCCGGTACCGTCAAGGACATCCGTGTGAAGGTGGGCGATGCCGTGTCGCAAGGCACGCTGATCGTGGTGCTGGAAGGCGCAGGGGGCGCTGCTGCAGCGCCGGCACCTGCGCAAGCCCCTGCACCTGCACCGGCTGCCGCTGCACCGAGCCCGGCCCCTGCGGCCGCCCCCGCGGCTGCTCCGGCCGCAGCGCCTGCTACGTACACCGCTGACACCGTGGGTACGGTAGGCAAGGCTGCCCACGCCAGCCCCTCGGTGCGCAAATATGCGCGAGAGCTGGGCGTCAACGTGAATCTCGTTGGCGGCACGGGCCCGAAGAACCGCATCACGCAGGAAGACGTGCAGCGCTACGTCAAGGGCGTGATGAGCGGCCAAGCTGCTGCCCCTGGCAAGGCTGCGGCTGGCGCACCGGCTGGCGGCGGCGAACTGAATCTGCTGCCATGGCCGAAGGTCGACTTCACCAAGTTCGGCCCGGTCGATCCGAAGCCGCTGTCGCGGATCAAGAAGATTTCCGGTGCGAACCTGCACCGCAACTGGGTCATGATCCCGCACGTCACCAACAACGACGAAGCGGACATCACCGAGCTGGAAGCCTTCCGCGTGCAGATGAACAAGGACCACGAAAAGGCCGGCGTGAAGTTCACGATGCTGGCGTTCGTGATCAAGGCAGTCGTGGGCGCGCTGAAGAAATTCCCGACGTTCAACGCGAGCCTGGACGGCGACAACCTGGTCTTCAAGCAGTACTTCCACATCGGCTTTGCGGCCGATACGCCGAATGGGCTGGTGGTGCCGGTGATCCGCGATGCGGACAAGAAGGGCCTGATCGACATCGCGAAGGAAATGGCCGACCTGTCGAAGGCAGCCCGCGAAGGCAAACTCAAGCCGGACCAGATGCAAGGCGGCTGCTTCTCGATCTCGTCGCTGGGCGGCATTGGCGGCACGCACTTCACGCCGATCATCAACGCGCCGGAAGTGGCCATCCTGGGTCTGTCGCGCGGCTATCAAAAGCCTGTTTGGGACGGCAAGCAGTTCGTGCCGCGCCTGACGCTGCCGCTGTCGCTGTCGTACGATCACCGCGTGATCGACGGCGCCGAGGCTGCGCGCTTCAACGCGTATCTGGCCAGCGTGCTGGCGGACTTCCGCCGCGTCAGCCTGTAAGCCCACGCGGGCGCGGCACGCATCTGGCTTCGGGCCTGTGCGTGCCGGCCCGGTTGGGTTTGCAGCGGTCGGCGGACTGGTCAGTGGACTGATGGCGAGGACGACATGACGACGTGCGTGGTGGTCAAGAAAGACGGCGAAGTAGCCATTGCGGCCGATTCGCTGGTGACATTCGGTGATACGCGCCTGGCGCGCGGTTACGAGCAGAACCAGAAGATCTTCCAGGTGGGCGATTCGCTGATCGCTCTGGCGGGCACAACGGCCCACTTTCCGGTCATGCGCAGTCTGCTGGCCGGGCTGGCCGATGAGTGCCGCCTCGGTACGCGCGACGACGTCTTCCGGACCTTCCTCAAGGTGCATGAAAAGCTCAAGGACGAGTATTTCGTCAACACCAAGGAAGACGACGACGACCCTTACGAGTCGTCGCAGATCACCTGCCTGATCGCCAACGCCACCGGCATCTACGGCGTCTATTCGTACCGCGAGGTGTTTTCGTTCGACCGCTTCTGGGGCATCGGCTCGGGGCGCAATTTTGCGCTGGGGGCCATGTCGGCGGTGTACGACATGCAGGGCAAGTCGGCGGCGGACGTTGCCCAGGTGGGCGTATCCGCAGGCGTGGAGTTCGACAAGAGTTCGGGCGGCCCGATCGAAGTGCACACAGTCCGTCTGCAGGATTGAAAAGTGTCAGCGGGCCCGGGCGATGCCGGGTGCCGACGACAAGAACAAGGAGTCAGGAATGAGCGTGGTGGAAATCAAGGTGCCGGACATCGGCGACTACAAGGACGTGGACGTCATTGAAGTGATGGTGAAGGCGGGCGATGCCGTCACCGTCGATCAGGCGCTGATCACGCTGGAAACCGACAAGGCCACCATGGACGTGCCGTCGGATGTGGCCGGCAAGATTGTCGAAGTCAAGATCAAGGTGGGCGACAAGGTCAGCCAAGGCACGGTGATCGCCACGGCGGAAGCAGGTGCGGCGGCAGCTGCGGCGCCTGCTCAGGCACCGGCTCCGGCCGCCACGCCCGCTGCAGCACCGGCCGCATCGGCCCCCGCTCCGCAAGCGGCCAAGCATGCCGGCGGCGCCGACATCGAATGCGAAATGCTCGTTCTCGGCTCGGGCCCCGGCGGCTATTCGGCCGCCTTCCGCAGCGCCGATCTCGGCATGAACACTGTGCTGGTGGAGCGTTTCTCCACGCTGGGCGGCGTTTGCCTGAACGTGGGTTGTATCCCGTCGAAGGCGCTGCTGCACACGGTGGCCGTCATGGACGAAGTGAAGGCGATGGCCGCACACGGCATTGTCTACAGCGAGCCCACGGTTGATATCAACCAGCTGCGCAAGCACAAGGAATCCGTCATCGGCAAGCTGACCGGCGGGCTGGCCGGCATGGCCAAGGCACGCAAGGTGCAGGTCGTGCGCGGTGTCGGTGCGTTCCTGGACCCGAACCACCTCGAAGTGCAGCTGACGGACGGCGACGGCAAGGCGACGACGGGCGAGAAGAAAGTCATCCGTTTTGCCAAGGCGATCATCGCTGCAGGCAGCGAGGCCGTGAAGCTGCCGTTCATTCCGGAAGATCCGCGCATCGTCGATTCGACCGGCGCACTGGAGCTGCGCGAAGTGCCGGCCAAGATGCTGGTCATCGGCGGCGGCATCATCGGCCTGGAAATGGCGACGGTGTACAGCACGCTGGGCGCCCGCATCGACGTGGTGGAAATGCTCGACGGCCTGATGCAGGGCGCTGACCGCGACCTCGTCAAGGTGTGGGACAAGATGAACAAGAGCCGCTTCGACAAGGTCATGCTCAAGACCAAGACGGTCGGCGTCGAAGCCAAGCCGGACGGCATCTACGTCAAGTTCGAGGGCGAAGCCGCACCGGCCGAGCCGCAACGCTATGACATGGTGCTGGTGGCTGTGGGCCGCGCGCCGAACGGCAAGCGCATCGGCGCGGAAAAGGCCGGCGTGGCCGTGACGGACCGTGGCTTCATCGACGTGGACAAGCAGCAACGCACGAATGTGCCGCACATCTTCGCGATCGGCGACATCGTCGGGCAGCCGATGCTGGCACATAAGGCCGTGCATGAGGGCCACGTGGCAGCCGAAGCCGCACACGGCGAGAAGGCGTATTTCGATGCCAAGCAGATTCCGTCGGTGGCCTATACCGATCCGGAAGTGGCTTGGGCGGGGCTGACGGAAGAGCAGTGCAAGGCGCAGGGCATCAAGTACGGCAAGGGCGTGTTCCCTTGGGCCGCTTCGGGCCGGGCCATTGCCAACGGCCGCGACGAAGGTTTCACCAAGCTGATCTTCGACGAGGAAACCCACCGCATCATCGGTGGTGGCATCGTTGGCACGCATGCGGGTGACCTCATCGGCGAGGTTTGCCTAGCCATCGAGATGGGCGCGGACGCCGTGGATATCGGCAAGACCATCCACCCGCACCCCACGCTGGGTGAGTCGGTAGGGATGGCTGCGGAAATTTACGAAGGCGTTTGCACGGATGTGCCGCCGGCTCGTAAGCGCTGAATCGCAATTAACCGCCAGGATTTAGAGGCAACTCCGAAATCTGGCCGGCAAGAAGAAGGGCCGCTCGATTGGGCGGCCCTTTTCCTTTGTGGCGGCGCTGAGTGCCGAGGCACGTCATTGCCGAGGCCCGGCCGTGCGTCGATGTCGGCGGAGCAGGCGTAGCGCCGCAGTGAGACGGCGCCACATTTGCTGCATCAAGCCATGCCGCCGGGCGTGCCAGACGGAAATTCGTACCTGAAGGGCTTGCCAGGTCGGTGTTGCCTGCAGGGCGGCCACCATCCGCCGTTTCCAAGCGAGGAAGGCGAATTCCCAGCGGGCATACCAGCCGATCGTATGCAACTGCGGTCGTACGGCGGAATAGATGCGCACGCCCAGGCCGGTACTGATGATTTTCGCTGCGATGAGGACAAACGTCCCTGCAATGACATGGCCTCGCGCCAGCACATAGACGGCGGCCAGCTTGAACGGCAGCAACGCCAACATCGGTAGGGCAAACGCGCAGAGGGCTTCGATGGGCTCGAGCTGCGCCAACTTCCGCTCCGCGGCTTGGACCCACGGATGCGCTGCCAGGCGGGCAGTGGCCCGCTGCATGGCGTTCCAGATCCATTCTTCCAGCAGCAGGATGAGCGCCGCCGTGACGATCAGACTGCGCTTGACCAGCGATTCGCGAGACATTGGGAGTGAAGAAGGGGCGGGGGGCCGCAATACAGAATGGAGCGTCTGCTGCCTGCAAAAGTTCGCAATTTGAAGGCATGAGACGTTTCCCGCGCACACAAAAAACCCGGCCGAAGCCGGGCTAAAGGTACCCACTGATCACCACTGAGGACAGGTTTCGGTAGCGGGACCGAGGAGACAATCTAACGAACACGGTGGGATGGACCGGTGGGCGTGCGTTTCGGTTCCGCGCAAATGCGCGCAAACGACGTGTTTGGAGGATGGGTTCGACCGCCAAAACAAAACGGGCCTCCCGAAGGAGGCCCGCTTCAACAACCAGACGACTAAAGCGGCTTAGCGCTTAGGCAGCGGTCGTTGCCGACTTCTTGCCGGTGGCAGCGCGCGCTTGAGCCGAAGCCTGAGCGGTTGCCTTGCTGGCAGCGTTGGCCGCAGCGTGGAAGTTGCTTTCAGCCAGTTCCACAGCTTGCTTGGTGGCCTTCTGCACCGAGTCGTAGGCATTGTTGGCGGCCGACAGAGCCGACTTCACCAGGGCAACAGCCGATTCCGAACCAGCCGGAGCGTTCTTCGACACGTTGTCGACCAGCGCTTGCAGCTTGCGGCTGTTTTCAGCGATTTGCACTTCAGCAGCCTTGCTGAATTCGGTTTGCGTGTCCGAAGCGATTTCGTACAGGTGGCGGCTGTAAGCCAGAACCTTTTCAGCCAGCGGCTGGACAGCGGCGGTTTGCACCGACAGCAGCTCTTGGGCGTCCTTGGCGGTCAGTGCCTTCTTGGCGTGTTCGACGTTCTCGGCCAGGGTGGCCTTGACGACCTGCAGGTTCAGTTCGACCAGCTTTTCGACGCCTTCAAAAGCCTTGTTGGTCAGGCCGAAGAACGTTTCCAGGTTGGCCTTGTGCGCCGCAGCGATCTGTTCCTGAGTCAGCATGTTGTCTCTCCAAATACAAAGGTGGGTCGGGGAATCAAAATATAAATTTAGATCGCCCAGATGTACAAAGCATGACGGTCAGCGTCGGGCCTTCCAGGCGACATCGCGATGAATTCGGGATGGTGCATCGCAACAATTTCATTGTTGTTGAATGGCAAATCAGTGTCAAGCATTCTTTGTGCATCGCACAAAAATCAGAATTCGCCGATTTTTCGTGCACAGGAATTGCGCGACCAACCGTTTGGCGTGATTTTTTGTGGCAGAAAAATGCGCGCTCGTGGTGCACTGGGAGTGCCATTGACCACTTTCGGCTGTAATTCCGTCTCAAAAAACACACGAGTGCAGCCTAGGTTAGGATGCGCCCGAGTGCCATTTTTGTTGCGTTGCGATTTGTTATTCACATGCGGGCGTTCTACACCGACCACTTTGTATTGCCGTTGCCGCCGGGTCATCGGTTTCCGATGCGCAAGTACAGCGACCTGCGGGCGCGGGCCTTGGCCGACGTGCCGGGCCTGGCCATGACCGAGGCGCCGCGCGCCGACGACGACGCGTTGTTGCTGGCGCACACGCCCGAATATGTGGAGGCGGTGAGCGCCGGTCGGCTTGACCCGGCGCGCCAGCGCGAGATCGGCTTTCCGTGGTCGCCGGAAATGGTCGAGCGCAGTCGCCGGTCGGCGGGCGCCACGATCGCCGCGTGCGAGGCCGCGCTGGCCGACGGCATTGCCGTCAATCTGGCGGGCGGTACGCACCATGCCTATGCGGACAAGGGCGGCGGTTTCTGTGTATTCAACGACGCGGCCGTCGCCTCACGCTGGATTCAGCGCCAAGCGGGCAGGACGCCCGCAGATTTTCCGGTGGCCATCGTCGATCTCGATGTTCATCAAGGCAATGGCACGGCGTCGATCCTGCGCGATGACGCCACCGTTTTCACCTTGTCGCTGCACGGCGAGAAAAACTACCCGTTCCGCAAGGAGGCGTCGGACCTGGACGTCGGGCTGCACGATGGCTGCGGCGACGAAGACTACTTGCAAGCGCTCACCGGTGCACTCGACATCCTGGCCGGGCGCTTCAAGCCGCAGCTGATCATCTATCTGGCCGGCGCGGATCCGCACGAGGGCGATCGGCTCGGTCGGCTCAAACTGACGCTCCAGGGCCTGGCCCGGCGCGACCAGGAAGTCTTCGATTTTGCGTATCAGCGGCGCATACCGGTTGCCGTTACCATGGCGGGCGGCTACGGCAACAATATCGACGATACCGTGGCCGTCCACGCGCAGACCATCGCGCTGGCTGCCCGCCACGCACAACGCTGGGCAGCTCGCGACGAGGCCGCTGGCGCATCGACCTCTCTTCCGCTTTCCGCATGACCCAAGTGTCTTCCGTCGCGCCGAACTCCGCGCGCGATTCCCTGTTTGTCGTCGCCATGCCGTGGCTGTTCGTGCTGATCTGGAGCACGGGCTTTATCGTGGCCAAGTACGGGATGCCGTACGCGGAGCCGATGACCTTTCTGTTTTTCCGCTTCGTGGGCGTGCTGGTGTGCCTGCTGCCGCTGGTCTGGCTGGCGCGCGTGCCGCTGCCGCACCGCGCCGGCACGGGCGAGACCGACTGGGCGGCCGTCGGCCACATCGCGGGGGCCGGTTTGCTGATGCAGTGGGGCTACCTGGCGGGCGTCTGGGCCGCGGTCAAGCTCGGCATGCCGGCTGGGATGACAGCGCTCATCGTCGGCATGCAGCCGATTTTGACCGCCCTGTATGTATCCATGCGCGGCGAACGTGTGTCGAATCGCCAATGGCTCGGGTTGCTTTGCGGCATCGCTGGCGTGGGCCTGGTGGTGGCGAACAAGTTGCACCTGGCAGGCGTGGGCGTGACGACGCTTGCGCTGTGCGTGGGCGCCCTGCTGTCGATTACCGTCGGCACGCTGTATCAGAAGCGCCATTGCCCGGTGTTCGACCTGCGGATGGGCGCGTGCATCCAGTTCGGGGCCTCGGCGCTGCTGTGTTTGCCGTTCATGTTCCTGTTTGAGACGCACGAGGTGCATTGGACGCTGCCGATGATCGGCTCGCTGGTGTGGTCGGTGCTGGCGCTGTCGATTGGGGCGATCTCGCTGTTGTTTGTGCTGATCCGCAAGGGCGCGGCCACCAAGGTGACGTCGCTGTTGTACCTGACGCCGCCCACGACCGCCGTGATGGCCTGGGTGCTGTTCGGCGAGCGCTTTCCGCCGCTCGCCGCGCTGGGGATGGTCATCGCCGCGTGCGGTGTGGCGCTCGTCATCCGCAAGTGACCGTGGGCGAGGGGCTGGCGTATCCTGATCACTTTCCACTGCCACCCGCCTGCCGCCCATGAGCACGCCCCGCCAGACGCGCGACGATTACCGCCACTTCCACACCATCACCACGCGCTGGATGGACAACGACGTCTACGGCCACGTCAACAACGTCGTCTATTACAGCTATTTCGACACCGTGGTGAACGCCTACCTGATCGAGCAGGGCGTGCTGGACCCCGAGCACAGCGACACCATCGGCCTCGTCATCGAGACGCAATGCAACTACTTCGCGCCGCTGTCGTTTCCGGATCCGGTGGTAGCGGGGCTGCGTGTTGCGCGCCTGGGCAACACGAGCGTGCGCTATGAGGTGGGGCTGTTCCGCGGCGACGCGCAAGAAGCGGCCGCGCAGGGCCATTTCGTGCACGTCTACGTCGACCGTGAAACGCGTCGGCCTGTGCCGCTGCCCGATGCGCTGCGTGCCGTGCTCGAGCCGCTTGCGTCCAACATCATTGCCTGAGTTTTGCGCATCGCCATGACCGACCGACGCCCCACCTCCGCAGAAGTCGAACTCGTCGATCAGGCAATCACTTCGCGCCGCTCCGTGCGCGCGTTCCTGCCGACGCCCGTCGCACGCGAAGACATCGAAGCGATTCTGGATGTCGCGCGCCGTGCGCCGTCAGGCAGCAATACGCAGCCGTGGAAGGTCTATGTGCTGACGGGCGAATCGAAAGCGCGCTTGTCCGAATCGGTGTTGGCGGCGTACGACCACCCGGAGGCGGACTCGCTGCATCGCGAGGAGTATCCGTATTACCCGCGCACGTGGATCGATCCGTACCAGAGTCGGCGCCGCAAGGTCGGTTGGGATCTTTATGGCCTGCTCGGCATCGGTCGCGCCGACAAGGAGCGCATGCACGCACAGCATGCGCGCAACTTCCGATTCTTCGATGCGCCGGTCGGCATCATCTTCACAATCGACCGCGTAATGGAGCAGGGTAGCTGGCTCGATTACGGCATGTTCCTGGAGGCCGTGATGATCGGCGCGCGCGCTCGCGGCATCGATACCTGTCCGCAGGCGGCGTTCACGCAGTTCCATCGGGTCATCGCTGAGCACCTTGGACTCACCGATGACGAGATGGTCGTCTGCGGCATGTCGATGGGTTACGCCAATCCGGCCGCCATCGAAAATACGCTGGTCACCGAGCGGGCGCCTGTCTCCGGCTTCACTCGGTTCCTGGACTGACGTCGTTATCACGCCTCCGCTTGCACGCTACAGCGCACATCTTCGTGCAAAGCGAGAATTGGCGGTGAAAAGTCATCGAATTATGTCAACAGATACAGCCGATCCGTCGTTAGACTTCAATCTGCGACTCGACGTACGTCACGCGTGTGTTGTCAGGAAGTGTTGGGACTGGTTGTAAACCGTGATTGTTGTCATTGACGGCGAAATCCCGGGGTATTCTCCGCCCCAATTTCCGATGCCACACCGGGCGCAATGTGCGTCTTGGGCAACTTTCTTCGCAATTGGGTTCCTGCTTCAGCAGACAATTGCGTCGAAATGATGACCGAATGATAAGGCTCCAGAGGTCAAACTTTAAGGCCGTGAGCTAAGTCCTTCATCTTGCTAAGAATTTTGTTTTTGCCTACACTTGCGCCATCTCACGCGCGGGTGATCGAACCATGTCACGGTCTGTTTCCTCATTTTTTCGACGTCTCGGCTTTGTTTCGCTGATGACCGTCGCGCTCGCTGCCGTCTCTGTCGCTACCGTGGCCAACGCTGCCACGACCGACAAAAAACCCGCCGCCAGCAAGAAAGCCAAATCCAAAGGCAAGACCGTCGCCAATCGCAAGGCCAGCGCCAAAGTCGCGGCGGCGAGCAGCGATGAAGTCGCCTCCAGCAAAGTCCGCAAGGTTGTCACCGTCAAAGGCAAGCGCCGCGTGATCATGGTCGAGCGCGGTGCACGCCCCGTGCGCGCCGCGTTTGTGCCGGCATCGCCGACGCTTGGTGAAGCGATGGGCCTGCGTTCGACGCCCGATGCGTTGGCGCTGCGTTCCTCCGTCGCGCTGGTGATGGACCAGAACAACGGCGAAGTACTGTTCCAGAAGAACTCGTCGGCCGTGCTGCCGATTGCCTCGATCACCAAGCTGATGACTGCGCTGGTCGTGACCGATGCGCATCAGCCGATGGACGAGCTGCTTGAGATTACCGATGACGATCGTGACTACGAGCGCAATACGGGCTCGCGCTTGCGTTTCGGCACGATGCTCACGCGCGAAGACCTGCTGCTGCTGGCGCTGATGTCGTCGGAAAACCGTGCAGCCTCCGCGCTTGGCCGCAACTATCCGGGCGGTCGTCCGGCATTCGTTGCCGCGATGAATCGCAAAGCGCGCGAGCTTGGCATGAACGACACGCACTATGTCGATTCGAACGGCCTGTCGAGCAGCAACGTGTCGAGCGCGCAGGATCTTGCCAAGATCGTGATGGCCGCCTACAAGGTGCCGCTCATTCGTCAATTCACGACGACCCCTGAACATACGGTCAGCGCCAACGGCCGCACGCTGCACTACGTCAACACCAACCGTCTGGTGCGCGGCGGCGAATGGGATATCGGTCTGCAGAAGACCGGCTTCATCAACGAAGCAGGCCGCTGCCTCGTGATGCAGGCCAATGTGCATGGCCGCAATGTCGTGATGGTGTTCCTGGATTCGGCCGGCAACCTCACGCGTTTTGCAGACGCCACGCGCGTGCGCAATTGGCTGGAGCGCAATCCGCACATCGAGCCGGCCACGCAGGCTGCTGCCCCGCTGCGAAATGTGCCGGTGTCGACGCAGCCGGCAACCGTGCTGGCATCGGACCAGCACGGCGCTTGAGCCGCGGCATCGCCCAACAAAAAAGCGCGTTCGATGACGCGCTTTTTTGTTGGTCAACGCCGGCGGCTTACTCTGCACGCACCGTATCTTCCTCGTGCGTGTAGCCCATCCCTTTGGAGATTTGCAGCGCGGTGTCTTTGAGATTGTCGAGCCAGCTGTCCTGCAACCGGTCAGCCGGTGCGGACAGTGACAAGCCCGCCACGAGCCGGCGCGAATCATCATAGATGCCGGCGGCGATGCAGCGCACACCAAGTTCCAGCTCTTCGTTGTCACGCGCATAGCCATTGGTGCGCACCCAGTTGAGTTCACGTTCGAGCTTGGGCAAGTCCGTGATCGACGTGCGGGTGTGGCCTGACAAGCCGGTGCGTGTGGCATAGGCCCGCACACGGCCGAGTTCGTCGGCGGCCAGGAACAACTTGCCGACCGAAGTCAGGTGCAACGGCGCGCGGCCACCGATTGCGCGCACCACTTGCATGCCGGAGCGCTCGGAATAGGCGCGCTCGATGTAGACGATCTCGTCGCCCTGGCGTACCGAGAGGTTGACGGTCTGGCCGGTCAGGCGGTGCAGGGCGCGCATCGGCGCGAGCGCCGCTTCCCGCACCGAGAGCCGTGCCTTGACGAGGTTGCCGAGTTCCAGCAAGCGCATGCCGAGACGGTAGCTGCCCGGGTCGGAGCGGTCGACAAAGCGGCAGGCCACCATGTCGTTCAGGATGCGGTGCGCGGTGGACGGGTGCAGGCCGGTGCTGGCCGACAGCGCCTTCAGGCTGACCGGATCGGCGTGATCGGCAAGGGCGTCGAGCAGCATCATCATGCGTTCGATGACCTGGATGGACGTCTTGCCGGGGTCCTTGTCTGCTTCTGCCATGGGTGCAGTGGGTTGCGGATGCGATGCAAAATTCTATCCCACGATGTGAAAATGCGCACCCTCCCGACGCATGATTCCGGGTATTTTCGAGGGCTTTCTCGGTCGGCCAGCAACTGTGCTTGGCGCCACCTCGTGAAGCGCACTCACCACCGGCATGAAGAAGTTCTGTGCCCGCAGAGCCGCGCCACGCGCGGCGGCAGGCGCATAATGGCGGCTTCCCGCAGAACACACGAGACTCCCATGCGCGTAGGTTTGTTCGTCACTTGCCTGATTGATCTGATGCGGCCCGAGATCGGGTTTTCGGTGCTCAAGCTGCTGGAAAAGGCGGGTTACGACGTCGTGGTGCCGCCCGCGCAAACCTGCTGCGGTCAGCCCGCCTACAACTCCGGCGATCGCCCCTTGGCCCGTGACCTGGCCGAGAAAACGCTCAAGGAATTCGAGCAGTTCGACTACGTCGTCATCCCGTCCGGTTCGTGCGGCGGCATGATCCGCAAAGGCTACGCCGATCTCTTTCGCGATGATCCGGAGCTGGCGGGTCGATATGAGCGCCTGGCGCCGCGTGTGTACGAACTGACCGATTTTCTCGTCAACGTGGCGCGCATCGAATCGCTCGACTCCGAATTTCACGGCCACGTGACCTATCACGATTCGTGCTCCGGCCTGCGCGAGTTGGGCGTGAAGGCGCAGCCGCGAGCGCTGCTCGGCAAACTGCCGGGCGTGCAACTGACCGAGATGCCCGCCTGCGAAGCGTGCTGCGGTTTCGGCGGCACGTTCTCAATCAAATACGGCGATATCTCCACCGCGATTGCGGATGAGAAATGCGCCAACATCAAGGCCAGTGGCGCCGATGCCGTGGTGCTCGGCGATGTCGGCTGCATGCTCAACATTGAGGGCCGGCTGCGCCGTACTGGCGACACGCACACGCGCGTGCTGCACATCGCGCAAGTCCTCGCCGGCGACGCGTAACCGCGACGCCAAGAACACGACGGAGACGCAATCGCATGCAAGTCCGCAGCATGGAATTCAAGGCGCGCGCCGGGCAGAAGCTCGCCGACAAGCGCCTGCAGCAGAACCTCACCAAGCTCTCGACCAAGTTCGTGACCGCACGCGCGGCCGCCATCCAGGACATCGATTTTTCGGCCACGCGCGAAGCGTTGAAGGAGCGCCGCAACCGCGCGTTGGAAAATCTCGACGTCTGGCTCGCCACGTTCGAGGCAGAGGCGACGCGCCGTGGTGCCAAGGTGCTGTTTGCCGAAACCACGGCCGATGCCGCGCGCCTGGTCGCCGAGATCGCCCGCAAGCACGACGTCAAGAAGGTCATCAAGAGCAAGTCGATGGTGACCGAAGAAATGCGCCTGAATCAGGTGCTCGGCGAGATGGGCGTGCAGAGCATCGAGACCGATCTGGGCGAGTACATCCTGCAGATCAACGACAGCGAGCCGCCGTCGCACATCATTGCGCCGGTGGTGCACAAGGATAAGGAAGAGATCGCCGATCTCTTCGCCAGGACGCACAACAAGCCGCGGCTGACCGATATTCCCGAGATGACGCGCGAGGCCCGCGAGGTGCTGCGGCCCGAGTTTCTCTCCGCCGACATGGGCGTCACGGGCGGCAACTTCATCATTGCCGAGACGGGCTCCGTGGCGATCGTCACCAATGAGGGCAACGAGGGCATGTGCACGATCATGCCGCGTGTGCACGTTGCCGTGACGGGTATCGAGAAAGTGCTGCCGACGCTGGAGGATCTGGCGACCGTCATGCGCTTGCTGCCGCGCTCCGCCACGGGGCAGGCGATCTCGAATTATTTCTCGCTGCTGACAGGCCCGCGCGCGCCCGGCGAGAAGGACGGCCCCGAGCATATGTACTTCGTCATCGTCGACGGCGGTCGCAGCGGCCTGATCGGCGGCGAATTCCAGGAGATGCTGCGTTGCATCCGGTGCGGCGCGTGCATGAACCATTGCCCGGTCTATCAGAAGATCGGCGGCCACGCGTACGGCTGGGTGTATCCGGGCCCGATGGGCAGCGTGCTGACGCCGAGCTACGTTGGGCTGTCGAACGCGCTAGACCTGCCGCAAGCGGCGACGCTGTGCGGTGAATGCAATCGCGTGTGTCCTGCGTCGATTCCGTTGTCGGACCTGCTGCGTACGCTGCGCGAAAAACAGATGGAGCGCGAACTTCGCCCGCAGGCGGAACGCTTCGGTTTGCGCGTGTGGGGCTTCATGGCACGGCGACCGGCGCTGTATTCGGCCGGTACCTGGGTGGCAGCGCGCGTGCTGCGCTGGATGGGCGGGGACAAGAAGCTGATCCACTCGCTGCCCGTCGGCAAAGGTTGGACGGATACGCGCGACATGCCGGCCCCCGCAGGCAAAACATTCCGTGAGCTGTACCGTGAAAAGAAGGCCCGAGCATGACCACCGCTGAATCCCTCCAAACGCTGCGCGACGCGCTCGATCGACACGCAAAGTCGGCCGATTTGCCGCACCTGCTCAAACAGTGGCGCGACGATGCCGTGCTCGCGCCGTTGGCGATCTTGCCTCCTGCGTACGATCAGGTGCGGCGCTCCTTGCTGCAGCGGCTCGATATGGCGGTGTCGTTTGGCGAAGAGAGCTGCTCGTTCTCGCCGTCATCGCTCCTGGCCGAAATGCGGTTGTGGACGGATAAGGCCGAGGCCAAACTGGCGAGCATGTAATCGCTGGTCGACATGGAACGCGGGATGCGTGCTAGTGTCTGACCGCTTATTCCCGTGTCAGCCAATGCCATGAACCAGACCGCCCGCGAAATCATGCTGTACGACGCCCAGAAGAAAAGTTCGGGCGTGGCTTACCTCTGGTGGTTTCTGCTGGGCTTCCTGGGGGCGCATCGCTTCTACCTGAAGCGTCCGGGCAGCGGTATCGCGCAGGCCATCGCCAACATCGGCGGTACATGGCTGGCATTTCGTGACATGGGTAACACCGCGGGCTGGGTGCTGGCTGTCATCGGTGGGCTGTGGGTGCTGGTGGACATGTTCCTGATTCCGGGCATGGTCCGCACAAACAACACGGCGCTCGCCGAGCGGCTTTCGACCACGCCCTGAAAGGAATCGACCTCATGAACAAAACCACTTGGTGGAAGCGCGCTGCACTCTGGACGGCTGGTTTGGCTTGCGCAGCCGGCGCGTTGGCAGGCTGCACGACTTCGCGCGATCAATACCGCGAGAGTTCCAACATCAGCACTTACGGCGTGGTCGATGTCGGGGTCGAGCGGACGTCGCGCTGATCATCCTTCCGCGGCTTGCGGCGCCACGTCTTCAAACCGCCGCCACTCGCCATTGACAAGCAGTTCCAGCGGCTGAAACAAGGCCTTGTAAGCCATCTTGCGGCTCTGCTCGATCCAGTAGCCGAGATAGACGTAGGGCAGGTCCAGCGCCTGCGCCTGGGCGATCTGCCACAGGACGTTGTACGTTCCGTAACTCGCCCTCTGCTCGATCGGGTCGTAGAACGTGTAAACCGACGACAGCCCGTCTTCCAGCACGTCGATCATGCTCACCATGCGCAGCTTGCCCGCCGATGGCGATTCGGGCGGCTCGCGAAACTCCACCAAACGCGAATTCACGCGGCTCTGCAGCAGGAACTGCTCGTATTGATCGCGGCTGTCGTGATCCATGCCGCCGCCCGCATGGCGCACCGACTGGTACAGCAGGTAGAGCTGATAGTGCTCTTCGACATAGGTGAGCGGTGCAACCAGGGCCTCAAGGGCTTGATGCCGCTCGGCCGCGCGGCGCTGTGCCCGCGACGGTGCGTATTGATCGACGACGACGCGGCAGGGCGTGCATGCGTGGCAATCGTCGCAGTGCGGGCGATAGGTGAAGATGCCGCTGCGCCGAAAACCGGCGCGCACGAGCTTGGAGTAGACGTCTGCGTTGATGAGATGTGCCGGCGTGGCGACCTGCGAACGCGCCAAGCGGCCATCGAGATAGCTGCACGCGTACGGCGCGGTTGCATAGAACTGCAATGCCGAGAGGGGAAGTTCCTTAAGCTTGCTCATTGCGCACGGTCCACCGACGGAGCACCGATTTGTCGAAGTGCCACGGCACGATGGCCGGCGCGTTGGCCGCTTCGCGCACATGTGCGAGAAACGCCGCGCGCGGCACCGGGGCACCGCCCAGCGACGCCAGATGCTCGGTCTCCTGCTGGCAGTCTATCATCGCGACGCCCTGACCGCCGAGGAAGGCGCAGAGCGCCGCGAGCGCGATTTTGGAGGCATCGGTGCGATGGGCAAACATCGACTCACCGTAGAACATGCGGCCCAGCGCCACACCGTACAGGCCACCCACGCGCTGCCCGGCGTGCCATGTCTCGACGCTGTGCGCGTAGCCGCGGCGGTGCAGGGCGGTATAGGCCTGAATGACGTCTTCGGTGATCCACGTACCGTGTTGCCCAGGGCGGGCCGTGGTGGCGCAGGCGACCATCGTTTCACGGAAGCCGTGGTCGATGCGGATTTCCCATGCCGGATCGTCAAGCACGCGGCGCAGCGTCTTGCGAAACGTGGTCGACACGCGAAAGTCTTCGGGGCGAAGCACCATGCGCGGGTCGGTGCTCCACCACAGCACCGGCTGGCCCTGGGCGTACCACGGAAAAATGCCTTGCCGGTACGCAATCAGCAGCCGTTGCGGCGATAGTTCAGCGCTGGCGGCCAGCAGCCCGGGCGCTTCAGAGTCTGGCCCGAGCGCGCGATCGACCGGCGGGAAGGGATCGTGCGGATCCAGCCAGGCGATCATGATGCGGACAACGTTGGTGGAGTGTTAAGGCGTCGTGGCCGGCGTGTCGATCGCGGCGGTGCGCATCGGCTTGTAGATGTCGAGCGTATGGAGGCGGAAGCTGCCGTCGGCGAGCTTGCCGGCCGCGCGGTCTGCGAAGAAACAGCGCAGCGTGTGGATGACAGTCGGGAAGGCCAGATCATCCCAGGGGATGTCGGCTTCGTTGAAGAGTGCGACTTCGAGGCTTTCTTCGCCTGGCGCGAAATCCAGATCGTTCAGCTTGGCCAGGTAAAACAGGTGGACCTGGTGCACGTGCGGCACGTTGAGCACCGAATACAATTCGCCGATTTCGACGTTGGCGCCGGCTTCTTCCTGGGTTTCGCGGTTGGCGGCCTCGGCGGTGGTCTCCCCGATTTCCATGAAACCTGCGGGCAAGGTCCAGAAGCCGTAGCGCGGCTCGATCGCGCGCTTGCACAGGAGGATCTGATCGTTCCAAATCGGCACGGTGCCGACGACGTTGCGCGGATTCACATAGTGAATCGTATTGCAATGGTCGCAAACGTCGCGCAGTCGGTTGTCACCGGCGGGAATGCGCGAGACGACTGACTGGCCGCAGTTGGAACAGAATTTCATGGGGAATCGTCGCGGGTGGAATGTCTCAGTGTATCACCGCGGCGATGCGGTCCCGTGCGGCCGGGGTGGGGCGCGCGTATCGACTGAGTTGCATGGGAAACGCTGCGTAGAACCGTGCAAAACCATCCCGGAAAAGCAAAAAGCCCGCTGGGTGCGGGCTTGATGATTCGGCTCAGGTCTTGGAGCGAGCCGTTCTACTTAGCTGGTTGCGGGGGCAGGATTTGAACCTGCGACCTTCGGGTTATGAGCCCGACGAGCTGCCAGACTGCTCCACCCCGCGTCCGTAGAAACGCATTCGACTTTCTGGCTGGTTGCGGGGGCAGGATTTGAACCTGCGACCTTCGGGTTATGAGCCCGACGAGCTGCCAGACTGCTCCACCCCGCGTCCGTCGAATAAAAGAGTATAGCGAGACCTGTGCGGCGATGCAACACTTTTCTCGTGCGGCATGCATATTGATGGTGCGTGCTGCCCATGTAACGGGCTCGCGAACCCAGGCGCAGACGCATCATTGGACACATCGCGCGCCGCTACGTTCGAAAGCGGCGCGCGCGATGCATTGCGGCGTGCGGGCCGTTTACAATGCCGCCTTTCGCGTTCTTCTCTTGATTCCGACCGTGCTCAACGCCCTGTACCCGCTTGCCCGCCCGCTGCTGTTTTCGATGGACCCCGAAGACGCGCATCACTTCACGCTGAACCAGCTCAAGCGGGCGCACGCGATGGGCCTTTCGGGCTGTATCGGGGGCCGTGTCGCCGCGCAGCCGCGCACGGTGATGGGCGTAAAGTTTCCTAACCCGGTGGGGCTGGCTGCCGGCCTGGACAAGGACGGCGCGTATATCGATGCGCTGGGCGCGCTTGGCTTCGGCTTCATTGAAGTCGGTACGGTCACGCCACGTGCGCAGCCCGGCAATCCGCGCCCGCGCATGTTCCGCTTGCCGGCGGCCAATGCGCTCATCAACCGCATGGGGTTCAACAACGGCGGTGTCGATGCATTCATCAATAACGTGAAGGCATCGAAGTGGCGCGAGGACGGTGGTGTGCTCGGCCTGAACATCGGCAAGAACGCCGACACGCCTATCGAGCGCGCCGTCGACGATTACCTGCATTGCCTGGAGCGCGTGTATCCGCATGCAAGCTACGTCACGGTGAACATTTCGTCGCCTAACACGAAGAACCTGCGGCAACTGCAAGGCGCGAGCGAGCTGGACAGCCTGCTGGGTACGCTGCGCGACGCACAGCAGCGTCTGGCAGATCAGCACAAGCGCTACGTGCCGGTGGCGCTGAAGATCGCGCCGGACTTGGATGACGACCAGATTGCCAACGTTGCCGACGCGCTCCTGCGCCACAAGATGGACGGTGTGATTGCGACCAACACGACGATCAGTCGCGAAGCCGTGGCCGGCCTGGCGCATGCGGAAGAGGCGGGCGGCTTGTCGGGCCAGCCGGTGCGCCAAGGCTCGACGCGGGTGATTCGCGCCTTGCACGGTCTGCTGGGCGATGCGGTACCCATCATCGGTGTGGGCGGCATCCTCGCCGGCGAGCATGCGCGCGAGAAAATCGACGCGGGCGCGCAACTGGTGCAGCTTTATACGGGATTGATCTATCGTGGCCCCGCCTTGGTGGCCGAATGCGCGCGCGCGTTGGCGCGCTAAAACAGGTGAGGCAAACGCGCCGCCCTTAGCGGCGGAGCAGGAAGATGATGAGCGCGCTGGCAGCCACCACTGCGGCTGCCAGGTCGTATGGGCCGGCGTAATCGGCCCAAACCGCCGGGTCGAGGTTCTGCAGGAAGGCCGATTGCGCCCACGGCAGGATCATGCGCGGGATCGCAAACAATAGCGCGGCCACGACCAGCAACACGATCAGTGCAGTCAGTGAAGGCTTGGAGCGACCCAAGATGCGGATGGATGAATGGGGCAAAGCTGTCCCCGTTTCGGAAGCGTCGGGCGGGCTGGTTGCCAGTCGCTCAACAAAGTTTGCAATGAAGGTTTGTCAGGCATTTTCCTACAAAGTTCTGTCGGCCGCTGTCCTACTTTCGGCTATGTGCAGCACAGCATGCACGGCCTGTGGTGCTTGCGCCAACTGAGGCGATCGGTACCCGACAATGTGGTTTCAGCGGGTTTTCGATGCCAGGGCAATTTTCTTTCCGCCGCGTGGAACGCTTTGCCGGCAGGCCGGTGCATCGTGATGCACTGCGGCAACGAATGCCCGTTTGAGGGGTTGGCGGGACGAAGCCGGGGAGTACAATCCGCCCTCATTGTGCAATGCACGATTTTTTGAACGGCCAGCCGTCCGGCCGATTTCCAAGTTCATGAGTCAAGCTCTAACAGCAACCGGGTCGCCCCAGACCAACGTGAACCTGCGCGCCATGGTGATCGGCGCCGTCGGTGTGGTGTTCGGAGACATCGGCACCAGTCCGCTGTATTCGCTCAAGGAATGCTTCAGCCCCGATCACGGCATTCCGTTCTCCAGTGCCGCGGTGCTCGGCATCATCTCCATGCTGTTCTGGGCGATGGTGATCGTGGTATCGCTCAAATATGTGCTGTTCGTCATGCGCGCCGACAACAACGGCGAGGGCGGCATTCTCGCGCTGATGGCGCTGTCGCTGCGGACGGCCAATACCGATTCGAGGCGCATGTCGCTGCTGATGATGCTGGGCGTCTTCGGCGCGTGCATGTTCTACGGCGACGCGGTCATCACCCCAGCCATCTCGGTGCTCTCCGCGATGGAAGGCCTGGAGATCGCCGCGCCCGCGCTGTCGCCGTTTGTGCTGCCCATCACGATCGTGATCCTGGCGGCGCTGTTCCTGATTCAGCGCAGCGGCACATCGGTGGTCGGCAAGCTGTTCGGCCCGGTGATGCTGCTGTGGTTTGCCGCCCTGGCTGCGCTGGGCATGATGAATCTGGTGAAGGCGCCGCAGGTGCTCGTAGCCATCAACCCGATGTACGCGATTTCGTTCCTGCATGACCACGCGCTGCAGGCGTTCATCGTGCTCGGTTCGGTGTTCCTGGTGCTGACGGGCGCTGAAGCGCTGTACGCCGACATGGGCCATTTTGGCGCCCGCCCGATCCGCTGGGCATGGTTCTTTATCGTGGCGCCGAGCCTGCTGCTCAACTACTTCGGCCAGGGCGCGATGCTGCTGACCGACCCGAGCACCATTGAAAACCCGTTCTACCGTTCAGTGCCCGAAGCGTTGCAACTGCCGATGGTGGTGCTCGCCGCGGCAGCCACCGTCATTGCTTCGCAGGCCGTGATTTCGGGTGCGTTCTCGCTGACGAGCCAGGCGATCCAGCTTGGCTTTGTGCCGCGCATGCGCATTCGCTACACGTCGGAAGCCGAGATCGGCCAGATCTACGTGCCGATGGTCAACTGGATGCTGCTGATCCTGGTGGTGGGCGTGGTACTGGCGTTCAAGAAGTCCGACAACCTGGCCGCTGCTTACGGTATTGCCGTGACGACCACGATGGTCATCACCACGGTACTGGCCGCGGTGGTGATGCGTTCGGTCTGGCGTTGGCACCCTGCGCTGGTGACGCTGGTGAGCCTCTGCTTCCTGGTCGTCGACATGGCGTTTTTCTCGGCGAACCTGTTGAAGATCCGCGATGGCGGTTGGTTCCCGTTGACGCTGGGCGGTGCCGTGTTCTTCCTGTTGATGACCTGGTACAAGGGCAAGAAGCTGGTCCGCGCGCGCAGTCTGGAGGATGGCATTCCGCTGGAGCCGTTCCTGGCTGGCCTGCTGGCGCATCCGCCGCATCGCGTGGAGGGCACGGCCGTCTTCCTGACCGGCAACACTGAATTCGTGCCCGTGTCGCTGCTGCATAACTTGAAGCACAACCGCGTGCTGCACGAGCGCGTGATCTTCATCAGCTTCGTCACGCGCGATATTCCTTACGTGGACGACAAGCACCGCGTGTCTGTGCGGGATTTCGGCAGCGGCATCTACATCGTCAAGGCGGAATACGGCTTCAAGGAAACGCCGGACGTCTACCGCGTGCTCGAGCTTGGTCAACCGCAGATCGGCTCGCGCTGCGAATTGATGGATACGTCGTTCTTCATCGCGCGTGAGTCGGTGGTGCCGTCCAAGCTGCCGGGTATGTCGATGTGGCGCGAGCGCCTGTTTGCGTGGATGCATCAAAACGGCGCCAAGCCGTCGGACTTCTTCCACATTCCCGCCAACCGCGTGGTGGAGCTGGGCACGAAGGTCGAGATCTGATCAACTTACCGCTGCATAACAAAACGGCCCGTGCGAGAGAGACGCACGGGCCGTTTTGTTTGTTGGGGCGGCGCTGCAATTACATCTTTGCGGCGGCGTGATTGCGCTCGCGGACTTCGTCGTTGCGGGCGTGGACGTCGTGGTTGCGGTCCTTCACGTCGTGCCGCAGGTCTTTGCGATCGTGGTGCAGGTCGCGACGCTCGGCGTTGACTTCATGCTGCTCTTCGGCGCGCTTCTTGTTCCAGTATTCGGCGCCCCCGACGTTGCCATTGGCCAGGTCGCGGTTTTCGCGGCGTTGATCGGCGTTGCGGGCGGCGCGGTCGGCGTTCAATGCGGCCTTGTCGGCGCCGATGTCCGCGCGATCACGGCGAATATCGCGGTTGTCGTGGCGGATGTCGCGGTTGTCCTGGCGAATCTGCTGATTGTCTTGCTGGACTTGCTGGACGGGCGTGGTCTGCGCGAAAGCGGCGGTACCGGCAACAGCAAGCAGGGCGGCAATCAGGGTGTGGCTCGTCTTCATGGCGTTTCTCCTCGTGGGTTCCAGGCGGTGCGCCTGTGTCTCCTTAACGAGCCGAAAAGACGGGCCGACGACGCACGAGTGTTAGCAAAGATCCATGCGCGTAAGGACTTGTAACGGCCACACGCGGCCATGAAAAAACCCGCCGAGTCCGAAAAAAGGGGCGGGTTCCACTCAACAGAATGCGCGTTAGCGTTTGAGCTTGGCGAACGCTTCTGCCATAGCGCCGGACGGCTCCGGTGCACGGCGTTGCTGGCCGCCGTGGCGACTGCCGCCGCTGCTCGGGCGGTCGCCGCCGCCGGTGCGCGCGGCGGCCTGACCGGGCTCATCCGACAGGCGCATCGTCAGCCCGATGCGGTTGCGCTTCACGTCCACCTCCATCACCTTGACCTTGACGATCTGGCCGGGCTTGACCACCTCGTGCGGGTCACGCACGAACTTGGTCGACAGCGCCGACACGTGTACCAGGCCATCCTGATGCACGCCGATGTCGATGAAGGCGCCAAACGCCGCGACGTTCGTCACCACGCCTTCGAGCACCATGCCGGGCTGCAGGTCCTTGATGTCTTCCACGCCATCCTGGAACGTCGCCGTCTTGAACTCGGGGCGCGGGTCGCGGCCGGGCTTTTCCAGTTCAGACAGGATGTCGACCACGGTCGGCAGCCCGAACTTCTCGTCAGTGAAGTCACGAGCGGTCAGACCACGCAGCGCCTCGCGGTTGCCGAGCACGTCGCCGATGCCTTTCTTGATGCTGTCCAGGATGCGCTTGACGACCGGATACGCTTCCGGGTGCACCGAGGAGCGGTCGAGGGGATTGTCGCCGTCATTGATGCGCAGGAAACCGGCGGCCTGCTCGAACGTCTTGTCGCCCAGGCGCGGCACTTTCTTGAGCGCGTCGCGGTTGGAGAACGCGCCGTTGGCATCGCGGTATTCGACGATGTTCTTGGCGAGGATCGAGTTCAGCCCCGACACACGCGCCAGCAGCGGGGCAGAGGCCGTGTTCACATCCACGCCGACGGCGTTGACGCAATCCTCGACGATGGCGTCCAGTGCGCGGGCCAGCTCCCGCTGGTTCACGTCATGCTGATACTGGCCGACACCGATCGACTTCGGATCGATCTTCACGAGTTCGGCCAGCGGGTCTTGCAGGCGTCGTGCGATCGACACCGCGCCGCGCAGCGACACATCCAGCTCGGGGAATTCCTTGGCCGCCAGCTCCGACGCCGAATACACCGACGCGCCGGCCTCGCTCACCACGATCTTGGTCAGCTTCAGCTCCGGCGCGTTGCGCATGAGGTCTTGCACCAACTTGTCGGTCTCGCGGCTGGCTGTGCCGTTGCCGATGGAAACCAGTGCCACGCCGTGCTGCTTCGCCAGCCGGGCGAGCGTGGCCAGCGAGCCGTTCCAGTCACGACGCGGCTCGTGCGGATAAATGGTGGCCGTTTCCAGCAGCTTGCCGGTGTGGTCGACCACGGCCACCTTGCAACCGGTGCGGATGCCGGGGTCGATGCCCATCACGGCCTTCGGGCCAGCCGGCGCGGCCAGCAGCAGGTCGTGCAGATTGCGGCCGAAGATCTTGATGGCCTCGGCTTCTGCCGACTCGCGCAGTTGCGTGAGCAACTCGGTCTCGATATGCGGTTGCACCTTCACGCGCCAGCACCAGCGGCACACGTCCGACAGCCACTTGTCAGCCGCGCGCCCCTTATTTTCGATGCCGACATGGCGCGCGATCATGACTTCGCACGGGTGCGGGTTCAGCGCGTCCTGTTCTTCGCCCAACCCGAGTTTGACAAACAGCACGCCCGCATTGCGGCCGCGGAACAGCGCCAGCGCGCGGTGCGACGGCACGTTGCGGATGGGCTCGCTATACGCGTAGTAATCGCGGAATTTCTCTTCTTCGGCGGTTTCCTTGCCTTCCACCACGGTCGACGAAACCTGGCCTTGATTCCACAGGTGGTCGCGCACCTTGCCCAGCAGCTCGGCCGTCTCGCCAAATTGTTCGGAGAGGATGTCGCGCGCGCCGTCGAGCGCTGCCTTCACGTCCGGCACGCCGCCGTCCGCGGTCGGGTTGCCGTTGACGAACTTGGCAGCTTCGGTTTGCGGATCAAGCGTTGGATCGGCCAGCAGCGCCTGGGCCAGCGGCTCCAGGCCGCATTCGCGGGCAATCTGGGCGCGCGTGCGGCGCTTGGGCTTGTAGGGCAGGTAGAGGTCTTCCAGCACCTGCTTGGTCTCGGCCGCCTCGATGGCGGTGCGCAGGGCGTCTGTCAGCTTGCCTTGTTCTTCAATGGAGGCGAGGATGGCCGCGCGGCGGTCTTCCAGTTCGCGCAGGTACAGCAGGCGCTCTTCCAGGTTGCGCAGTTGCGTGTCGTCCAGGTTATCCGTCACTTCCTTGCGGTACCGCGCGATGAACGGCACGGTAGCGCCTTCGTCCAGCAGTTGGACGGCGGCGGCAACCTGCTGCGGACGGACCGCCAGTTCAGTGGCGATGCGGGAGACGATCTTCTGCAACACGGAATCAGTCATTGCTTCCAGAGAGTGCGATGGAAAGCCGCGCATTTTGCCACAACGCGAACCCTGTTCCTGAGCGTAAATCCGTGGCCGCGCGGCGTTTGCCGCACAGGCGCGGTGATAAAATGCGCGTTATGCCTACGCCCCTGTTTTCTGCCCGTCGCCGCGCTGCTGCGCGCCGCGCCTCCCAGCTGGTTTTGCCGGCGTCCGTGCTCAGTGTTGCGCTGCTTGCCACGCCTGCATGGAGCCAGTCCCAGCCCGCCGCTGCGCCGGCTGCCGCAGTGTCCGCCACCCCGCCCGACTTTGGCGCCGAGCACGATCGCATCAACAGCGCCAAGGCGTGGGCCGAATACCGGTACGCCGAGGCCGAACGCGCTTGCTACGACAAATTCCTCGTCACGCGCTGCATCGACAAGGCCAAGGATGTGCGCCGCACGGAACTGCACACCATCCGCGAGCGCGAGCTTGCGCTGGACGAGGCTGAGCGTGCCGACCGCGCTGCCCGCCGCGACCAGGAGCGCGCCATCCGCGATGCGCAGTACAACGCCGAACGCCCGCAGCGCGAAGCCGCCGAGCAAAAAAATCGCTCCGATTTTGACAACAAGCAGGAGCAGCAGCGCCTGAATGAAGCGCAGCGCCAGGCCGAAGCGCCGCAGCGTGCCGCCAATGCGCAAGCTGCGGCCAAGAAGCAGGCGGATTACGACGCCAAGCTGAAGGCCGCGCAGGAGCAGGGCGCCGCCAACGCCGCAAAGCGTGCGGAAAGCGCCAAGCAGTTCCAAGAAAAGCAGCAAGACGCCGTGAAGCGCCAGAAAGAACTGGAAGAGCGCCGCGAACAAACCAAGCGCCGCAACGAGCAAAACCAGAACAACACGAGTCCGCTGGGGTTCTAAACTTCAGCCAAGGCCGGGTTTCCGGGAGGAAAGCGATGGACAGCGATCTGAATACGATCTCGCGTCGCATCATTGAGTTGCAGATCGAGCACCGCGATCTCGATTTTCTGATCGACCGGCTGGCGGCTACAGCCGATCACGACGAGTTGCAGCTGCGCCGTCTCAAGAAACGTCGCCTGAAACTCAAGGACACCATCACCCTGCTACAGTTGCAGCTTGAGCCGGACGTGCCGGCCTAGCGCCTACCCAAAGTTGGTTCGATTTTCATCCTGAGAGGCCGCAATCACGTGCGGCCTCCGTCATTTGTTCCCACGGATTCCGCGTTGACTTCGCTTTCCCCGCTGGCCGAGCCGTCGGCTGACTCCGACGCCGATGCCGGCGACGCTTCGGCTCCCGCCGCTTCGGTACCTGCCGATGCCCATCATGCCGAACTGGCGACGCTGTTCGCCGACGACGGCACGCTGGCCAAAGGTATCGATGGTTACCGGCCCCGCAGTGCGCAGCTGACGATGGCGCAGGCCGTCGCCAACGCCATCGAAGCCGCCGATTCGATCATCGTCGAGGCCGGTACGGGCACGGGCAAAACGTACGCCTACCTTGTTCCTGCGATGCTGTGGGGCGGCAAGGTGATCGTCTCCACCGGGACGAAGAACCTGCAGGATCAGCTTTTTCTCCGCGACATCCCCACGGTGCGCAAGGCGCTGAATGCACCGGTGTCGGTGGCGCTGCTCAAGGGGCGCGCCAACTACGTCTGTCATTACCACGTCGAGCGCACGTCGCAGAACGGGCGTCTCTCTTCGCGGCAAGACGCCGCATGGCTGCGCCAGATCAACCTGTTTCTGAAGACGACGAAAACGGGCGACAAGGCGGAACTTGCCAGCGTCCCCGAGAACGCGCCGGTGTGGAATTTGGTTACGTCCACGCGCGATAACTGCCTCGGTTCGGACTGCGCGTACTACAAAGACTGCTTCGTGATGCGCGCCCGCAAGGAGGCGCAGCAGGCCGACGTGGTCGTGGTGAACCATCACCTGTTCTTCGCGGACGTGATGTTGAAGGACACCGGCATGGCGGAGTTGCTGCCCGCCGCCAACACGATCATCTTCGACGAAGCGCACCAGCTGCCGGAAACCGCCACGTTGTTCTTTGGCGAGACCATCTCGACGAACCAGATTCTCGAACTCGCGCGCGACAGCGTGGCAGAAGGCCTTTCGCACGCACGGGATGCGGTGGACTGGGTCGCGATTGCCGCGCCGCTGGAGCGTGCCGCGCGTGATTTGCGCCTCGTTTTCCGCCAGGACGGCTCCCGTCTGTCGATCAAGCAAATCGACAACGATGCGGCCCTTGCCACGCCGTTCTACGAGGTCCTGCCGAAGCTGGAACAGGCGCTTTCCGACTTTACCGGCGCGCTGGAAGCCCAGGCCGAACGCGCCGAGACCATCGAGCAATGCCATCGCCGGGCGGTGGCGCTGTGCGAGAAGCTTGAAGCGTGGGCCAATCCCAAACCGCCCAAGGCGCCAAAGAAGGAAGGGGATGACGCGGGCGCGGACAGCGAGAGTGCGGCTCCCATTGACGAGCGTGTGCGCTGGGTCGAGGTATTCGCCAATTCCGTGCAGTTGCACCTGACGCCGTTGTCGATTGCGCCGATCTTTTCGCGCCAGCGTGCCGGCCAGCCGCGCGCGTGGGTCTTCACCTCGGCCACGCTTTCGGTACGCGGCAACTTCACGCATTACGCCGCGCAACTGGGCCTGGATCGTGATCGCTCGATGACGCTCGACAGCCCGTTCGACTACGCATCACAAGGCTTGCTGTATGTGCCGCGTGATCTGCCCCAGCCGAGCGATCCGCGTTTTACCGATGCGGTGCTCGACGCCACCTTGCCGCTGATTGAAGCGGCGGGCGGCAAGACGTTCCTGCTGTGCACGACGCTGCGCGCCGTGAATCGCGCCGCCGAGCGGTTGGCCGATGAATTCGCCCAACGCGGTTGGGATTTCCCGCTGCTCGTGCAGGGACAGGCCAGCCGTACGGAATTGCTGGACCGCTTCCGGGCGCTGGGCAACGCCGTGCTGATCGGCAGCCAGAGTTTCTGGGAGGGCGTGGATGTACGCGGCGAAGCGCTCTCGCTGGTCGTGATCGACAAATTGCCGTTTGCCCCGCCTGATGATCCGGTGCTGAGCGCCCGCATGGAGGCGCTTGAAAAGAAGGGGCTGAGCCCGTTTGCCGTGCACCAATTGCCGCATGCAGTCATCACGCTCAAGCAGGGCGCAGGGCGGTTGATTCGCTCGGAGACCGATCGCGGCGTGCTGATGATCTGCGACCCGCGGCTCGTTGAGAAGAACTACGGTCGCCAGATTTGGCAGAGCCTGCCGCCGTTCAAGCGTACGCGCGAGGCCGAGACGGCTGCCGATTTTCTGCGTTCGCTGCGGCCAGATTCGGAAGAGGCGGCTGCCGGCGGGTCTGAAGACTGATCTGCGTGCACAAACAAAAAGCCCGGCCAATCGACCGGGCTTTTTGCTGTGCTGTTCAAGCCTTGCTTACCACCATTGGTACCAGGGCTTGTCTTTCTTGCGCTGGCCGTAGGCGAGGAAATCGCTCTTCGGGTAGTTCTGCTTGATGATGCGTTCGGTGTCGTCGCGCATGTCTTTCATGCCCAGCGCTTCATACGACTTCATCATGATGTACAGCGCTTCTTCCACTGCCGGGGCGCGGTCGTAATCCTTGATGGCGTCTTGCGCGCGGTTGACGGCAGCCAGGTAGGCGCCGCGGCGATAGTAGTAGCGCGCGGCACCCACTTCATGCTCGGCCATCGCGTTGACGATGTACTGCATGCGCTGGGTGGCGTCCGGCGTGTACTTGCTGTTGGGGAAACGCGTGATCAGCGTCTTGAACGCATCGTAGGCTGCGCGTGCCGCCTTCGGGTCCCGCTCGCTCAAGTCCTGGTTCGAGAAGCGGCCGAGCCAGCCCAGGTTGTCGTTGAAGTTGATCAGGCCCTTGAGGTAATAGGCGTAATCGACGCTGGGGTGATTCGGGTGCAATTGGATGAAGCGATCCACCGCGGCCAATGCGGCAGCCGTCTCGCCATCCTTGTAGTTGGCGTAGGCGGTTTCGATCTGGGCTTGTTGAGCGTACTGGCCGAACGGATAGCGGCTTTCGAGCTTTTCGTAGTACTTGACCGCCTTGGCGTAGTCGCCGCCGTCGAGCGAGTCCTTCGCTTCCGAATATAATTTGTTGGCTGACCAGCCAGCCGTTTCGTCTTGCTGTTCCGGCAGGATGCCGCAGGCCGAGATAGCCAGGCATGCAACGCCTGCCACCAACACTGCTCCGATTTGCGCGCGGATTCGATTGCCGACTCGACTAACAATACGCGCCTGCTTTACGCTCGTGACCGACATGGGCACCTTTTCTGAATGAAAAATCGCATCAAGCATTATAGCCCAAGCCCTGTGTCAGACGACGCACTGGCTGACGTTTCCCTCACTGCGCCGGAGACGGAAGACGCCCTCGACGATGAGGCGCTCGATTTGCCTGCCGCCGGTGCGGCTCCGGCTGCCGAACCGATCATCGTGGAGATCCCCGAAGCCATGCATGGCGAACGCCTGGACAAGGCGCTTGCCAAGCTGCTGCCCGACTATTCGCGCAGCCGCCTCCAGCAATGGATTGATGCCGGCGCGGTGCGCCTGCGCGGTGAGGCGGTGCGCCCGCGTGCGGCCATCTCCGGCGGTGACCGCATCGAAGTCGTGCCGCAACGCGCGGCCGACGAAAACGCCTTCGTCGCCGAGCCCATCGACCTGGATGTGGTGTACGAAGACGACACGCTGCTCGTCATCAACAAGCCTGCCGGGCTGGTGGTGCATCCCGCCGCGGGCAACTGGAGCGGCACGGTGCTCAACGGCCTGCTGCACCGCTATCCCGACGCCGTGGAGTTGCCGCGTGCCGGCATCGTCCACCGCCTCGATAAAGACACTTCCGGCCTGATGGTGGTCGCCCGTACGCTGCCTGCGCAAACCGACCTCGTGCGCCAATTGCAGGCACGTACCGTCAAGCGGACTTATCTCGCGCTGGTGTGGGGCGAAACGCCCGAAGAAGCCACGATCGATGCTCCGATCGGCCGGGACCCGCGCGACCGCACGCGCATGGCCATCATCGAGACGGCCAGCGGCAAGCCGGCGCGGACGCATTTCAAGACGCTGGACGTGGTCGACCTCGGGCGCGCCCAGGTGTCGCTAGTGCGCTGCCAGCTCGAGACCGGCCGGACACACCAGATCCGTGTGCACTTTGAATCGGAGGGGCATCCGTTGCTGGGCGATCCGGTCTATACGCGCAACTTCCGGCGTGGCCAGCCGCAGACGATCAAGGCGCCGCTGCCGGTGCCTTTTGCGCGGCAGGCGCTGCACGCGGTGCGCCTGGGATTGGTGCATCCGGCCACGGGCAAATCCGTGCATTGGGAAGCCAGCGTGCCCGACGACTTCGCCGATCTGCTGGAAGCCCTCGACATGGATCCCGATGCCGACATCAACTGATTGGATCGTCCCCGACTGGCCCGCGCATCCGCATGTCAAGGCGCTTGCCACGACGCGCCTGGGTGGCGTCAGCACCGGGCCTTACGGATTGGCTGGCGGCCTGCCCGGTGGCCTGAACCTCGGCCAGCACGTGGGTGACGCCCCCGACGCCGTCGATCAGAACCGCCGAATCCTTCGTGCGGCGCTACCCGCCGAGCCGACGTGGATGGAGCAGGTGCATGGCACCGGCGTGGCCGATCTTGATCAACTCGTCGGAGCGTCAGCGCCGGTGGTTGCAGACGCGGCGGTGGCGTCCTCGCGGGATCGCGTCTGCGTGGTCATGACGGCCGATTGCCTCCCGGTCTTGCTGAGCGACGCCCGAGGCGTCACCGTGGGTGCGGCGCATGCGGGTTGGCGCGGTCTATGCGGCGGGGTGATCGAACGCACGCTGGAAGCCATGATGCAGCGGTTGCGCGCCAGCGGCCAGGAAGCCGATCCGACGTGGCTTGCGTGGCTCGGGCCAGCCATCGGGCCATCGTGTTTTGAAGTGGGTGCGGAAGTGCGTCAGGCATTTATCGACGCTGCGCAACCCGACGAATTGCCCGCCACCGAGGCGGCGTTCGTGGAAGCCGCCTCCACCGGCAAGTTCTTCGCCGATCTGTATGCGCTGGCCCGACTGCGGCTGGCACGCGCGGGCTGTACAGACGTGTACGGCGGTGGCCTGTGCACGATGACGGACGCTGAACGCTTCTATTCGTACCGCCGCGAGCGCACCACGGGCCGCATGGCCACGTTGATCTGGCGCGCGGCGTGAGCGTTTAGGCGGTGCCGTCGCCTGTGTCGTTGCTCAGTGTGGGGTTGGTGTCTGCGTTGTGCTGGGCGGCTTCCCGGGCTTTCCGGCGCCGCCTGCGTGCCGGGGTGCCGACAATCCACAGGAAGAGTGATAGCGGCGCAACGCCGTAGAAGACAAATGTGCCGATGCCGGCAATCCAAGATTGCTCAGTCAACGACATCATCAGCACGACGTAGAGCCAGGCGATGGCGACGATATACATGGGAATAAAGCGGTGCCCGGCGTAGGCGCAATGGGGCAGTCTCGCACGAAATTGCGCAAATTGGACCATAGCCCTGGCGCCGCGCTTAGCCATTGGCTGGGCGCCGTTTTCGTTGGATGCCGCAAAACCCGCGCGGGGCCGCCGTTTCCAGGCGATCCTCAGGTAACTCCGATTGACAGCCTTGAAACGGCAAGGCAACAATGCCCCGCAATACTACGAGTTGCGCCGCCGTTCCAACCGGAGCGACGCATATCGTCGGATCGAGGGCACTATGGCATCGCGTCAATCGACATCATCCAAAGCATCTAGCGCCCACACCCAAGCTCCCTGGCAGGGCTTGTCGGACCCTACGCAGTGGGCCGAGCAGTTCAAGCAATGGCAAGCCTTTGCGGGTGGCTTCGCGCAACCCGGCACGGCGGCGCCGGGCCTTGGTCAATTCAACGGCGCGGCGACGGGCGATGGCACGGCGCCTTTCGCGCTGATTCCGCCCGACCGGCTGGCCGAAATCCAGCAGAAATATCTTGAGGAATGGCTCCAGATCTGGCGCCACATGAGCACCGGCGAAAGCGCCGAGGCCGTGGCGCCGTCTGATCGTCGTTTCTCGAACGATGCCTGGCGCAAAAGCCCCCTCTATGGGTATGCCGCCGCGTTCTACGTGCTGAACGCCCGCACGTTGATGGAAATGGCCGACGCCGTGCAGGCCGATGCCAAGACCCGCGAGCGCGTGCGTTTTGCTGTGTCGCAATGGACGGCCGCCATGTCGCCGTCCAACTTCCTGGCGACCAACCCGGAAGCGCAAAAGCAGCTGATTGAATCGCGCGGCGAATCCCTGCGCACCGGCATCCTGAACATGCTGCAGGACATGGAGCGCGGCAAGATCTCGCAGACGGACGAGACGGCGTTCGAGATCGGGCGCAATGTCGCCAACAGCGAGGGCGCCGTCGTCTTCGAGAACGACTATTTCCAGCTCATCCAATACAAGCCGCTGACGGCCAAGGTGCATGCGCGCCCGCTGCTGCTGGTGCCGCCTTGCATCAATAAGTACTACATCCTCGATCTGCAGCCGGCCAATTCGCTCGTGCGCTACGCGGTAGAGCAGGGCAATACCGTGTTCCTGGTGTCGTGGCGTAATCCAGATGCGAGCATGGCGTCCCGCACGTGGGACGACTACATCGAAGGCGGCGCGATCGAGGCCATTCGTGTCGCGCGCGAGATCTCCGCGCAGGATCAGATCAACGTGCTCGGCTTTTGCGTGGGCGGAACGATCCTCTCGACGGCGTTGGCCGTGCTGGCGGAGCGCGGCCAGCATCCGGCGGCAAGCCTGACGCTGCTGACCACGCTGCTCGACTTTACGGACACCGGCATTCTCGACGTCTTCGTCGATCAGGCCCAGGTGGAAATGCGTGAGCAGACCATCGGCCCGAATGCGCCGACCGGCCCGGGCCTGCTGCGT
This sequence comes from Ralstonia flatus, assembly GCF_958439105.1. Classification (NCBI taxonomy): domain Bacteria; kingdom Pseudomonadati; phylum Pseudomonadota; class Betaproteobacteria; order Burkholderiales; family Burkholderiaceae; genus Ralstonia; species Ralstonia flatus. The sequence continues at coordinate 161,108 of NZ_CAUDLI010000010.1, forward strand.
GGCGTGGAACTGGCAAACACGTTTTCGTTCCTGCGCCCGAACGATCTCGTCTGGAACTACGTTGTCGAGAACTATCTGAAGGGCAAGACGCCCGCGCCGTTCGATCTGCTGTACTGGAATGGCGATTCGACCAATCTGCCGGGCCCGTGGTACTGCTGGTACCTGCGCCATACGTATCTCCAGAACGACCTCAAGACGCCGGGCAAGCTGAAGGTGAACGGCACGCCGGTGGATCTCGGCAAGATCGATGCGCCGGTCTACATCTACGGTTCGCGTGAAGACCACATCGTCCCGTGGAAGTCGGCCTATGGTTCGGTGCCGCTGCTCAAGGGCAAGCGGCGCTTCGTGTTGGGCGCCTCCGGCCATATCGCAGGCGTGATCAACCCGCCTGCGGCCAACAAGCGTTCGCACTGGATCAATGCCAAGCTGCCCGAGTCCGCCGATGCGTGGTTCGAGGGCGCCAAGGAGCATCCGGGCAGCTGGTGGCCGGATTGGTCAACTTGGCTCGCATCCCACGCCGGTGCGCAGAAAGCTGCACCCAAGGGCTACGGCAATGCGGACTACCCGGCCATCGAGCCGGCACCCGGCCGCTACGTCAAACAGAAAGCGTAAGATCGCGCGCATGAACCCCCGTTACCGTCGCGGCTTCGGCCGCCGACGGTGTCCAACGACCCTCTCTTTCGACAGTGGAAGGTAAGCAAATGACCGATGTTGTGATCGTATCGGCGGTACGCACCGCCGTGGGCAAGTTTGGTGGCTCGTTGGCGAAGATCGCTGCGCCTGAGCTTGGCGCGGCCGTTATCCGCGAAGCACTGGCGCGCGCCAAGGTGGCGCCGGACCAGGTGAGCGAAGTCATCATGGGCCAGGTGCTGACGGCAGGCTCGGGTCAGAACCCGGCGCGCCAGGCCGTCATCAAGGCTGGGCTGCCGAACATGGTGCCGGGCTTGACCATCAACAAGGTGTGCGGCTCCGGCCTGAAGGCCGTGATGCTGGCCGCCAACGCCATCATCGCGGGCGATGCCGAGATCGTCGTGGCTGGCGGCCAGGAAAACATGTCCGCCGCGCCGCACGTCCTGCCGGGCTCGCGCGACGGTTTCCGTATGGGCGATGCCAAGCTGATCGATTCGATGATTGTGGATGGGCTGTGGGACGTCTACAACCAGTACCACATGGGCATCACGGCGGAAAACGTCGCCAAGGAATACGGCATCACGCGCGAAGCGCAGGACGAGTTTGCCGTTGCGTCGCAGAACAAGGCCGAAGCTGCGCAGAAGTCGGGCCGCTTCAACGATGAAATCGTTCCGATCCTGATCCCGCAGCGCAAGGGCGATCCGATTGCCTTCGCGCAGGACGAGTTCGTCCGCCATGGCGCCACGCTCGAATCGATGGCTGGCCTGAAGCCCGCTTTCGACAAGGCCGGCACCGTGACGGCGGCCAACGCCTCGGGCCTGAATGATGGTGCCGCCGCTGTCGTCGTGATGTCCGCCGCCAAGGCCAAGGAACTGGGCCTGACGCCGCTGGCCACGATCCGCGCTTATGCCAGCGCTGGCCTGGACCCGAAGGTCATGGGCATGGGGCCGGTGCCGGCGTCCAAGCGCTGCCTGTCGCGCGCCGGCTGGTCGGTGGGCGACCTGGACCTGATGGAGATCAACGAAGCGTTTGCGGCCCAGGCACTGGCGGTGCATCAGCAGATGGGCTGGGATACGTCGAAGATCAACGTCAACGGCGGGGCGATTGCGATCGGTCACCCGATCGGCGCGTCGGGCTGCCGCATCCTGGTCACGCTGCTGCACGAAATGCAGAAGCGCGATGCGAAGAAGGGCCTGGCTTCGCTGTGCATCGGCGGCGGCATGGGCGTGGCGCTGGCCGTTGAGCGTCCGTGAGTTTTTTGCAGTGAGATTGGCGTGAGGCGGAACGAATGCCGCACACGCCAATCGGAGACACCTGAGCATCTGCTGCCCGGCAAGAGGCCGGGCGGTTCTAACAACAAGGACTAGGAGTGGACATGACCAAACGCATCGCATACGTCACCGGTGGCATGGGCGGTATCGGAACGGCGATTTGCCAGCGCTTGGCGCGCGACGGCTTCACCGTTGTCGCAGGCTGCGGCCCGAACTCGCCGCGCAAGGCGAAATGGCTGGAACAACAGAAGGCGCTCGGTTTCGATTTCGTGCCGTCCGAAGGCAACGTCGGCGATTGGGAGTCGACCAAGGCCGCGTTCGACAAGGTCAAGGCCGAAGTGGGCGAGGTCGATGTTCTGATCAACAACGCCGGTATCACGCGCGACGTGGTGTTCCGCAAGATGACCCGCGCCGACTGGGATGCGGTGATCGATACCAACCTGACGTCGCTGTTCAACGTGACGAAGCAGGTCATCGACGGCATGGCCGATCGCGGCTGGGGCCGAATCATCAACATCTCGTCGGTGAACGGCCAGAAGGGGCAGTTTGGCCAGACCAACTACTCGACCGCCAAGGCTGGTTTGCATGGCTTCACGATGGCGCTGGCGCAGGAAGTCGCGACCAAGGGCGTGACGGTCAACACGGTGTCGCCGGGCTATATCGCGACCGACATGGTGAAAGCGATTCGTCAGGATGTGCTCGACAAGATCATCGGCACGATCCCGGTCAAGCGCCTGGGCGAACCGACCGAGATCGCCTCGATCTGCGCATGGCTTGCATCCGAGGAATCCGGCTTCTCCACCGGCGCGGACTTCTCCCTCAACGGCGGCCTGCACATGGGCTGACGCTCCACGCCCATGCTGCGGCAATGCTGCAGCATGGGCGCAGCATTTATTCCCCTGAGTCGCTTGCATGCTGCGATGCTCGATTGCATTGCAGCAGGCATCTCGCGTCCGCTCCGGTCGGCTGTTGGAGTGCGTGACCCGCATCAAAATGCTGCGGGTTTTTACCGGGGGAGGTCGCCTTTTCTTTGCAGGGCGATCCGCATAGAATCCAACCACGGAGGCGCTCCGCAGGGAGACACGGGGCGTCCGATCATAACCGGATGCATCTGCGCTGCTCTTGAATCCAGCAGTCGCGCGCAGATCGGAACAGCCGGGCAACCGCGTATTTTGCTGCATCGCTCGGTGCAGTCATTTCGCACTGCATCGACTGCACCGCAGCAGCATCGCCAACACGGAAAGGCACGATGGCCACCAGCAAGAAGGGCACCGAACGGCTGATCAAGAAATATCCCAACCGCCGACTCTACGATACCCAGACCAGCACGTACATCACGCTGGCAGACGTCAAGCAGCTCGTCATGGAAACCGAAGAATTTCGCGTCGTCGATGCGAAATCCGGTGAAGACCTGACCCGCAGCATCCTGCTGCAGATCATCCTGGAAGAGGAAACCGGCGGCGTGCCGATGTTCTCGGGTGCGATGCTCGCGCAGATCATCCGTTTCTACGGCAACGCCATGCAGGGCATGATGGGCACGTATCTGGAGAAGAACATCCAGGCGTTTGTCGACATCCAGAGCAAGCTGGCCGAGAACTCGAAGGATCTGTACAGCGGCAACACCTTCAACCCCGACATGTGGTCGCAGTTCATGAACATGCAGGGGCCGATGATGCAAGGCATGATGAGCAACTACATCGAGCAGAGCAAAAACCTGTTCGTGCAGATGCAGGAGCAGATGCAGAGCCAGGCCAAGAACATGTTCGGGACGTTCCCGTTCAACCAGCCGCCCGAGAAGAAGTAAGTTCGGCGTGCTGGGAAAACAAGGCGAATCGCTTGGCGGTTCGCCTTTTTTGTTGGGCGCACGCCGGAGAGGGCGGCAAGGTAAAATACCGGTCCTTCAGGTGAGGTGTACGCCTCTCCGACGATCACGATCCCGCCCCGGTTTCCCCATGTTCGATGTCCGTCCCCGGCCTGCGTGCCGGCTGTCTTCCGTTTCGCCATGAGTCGGCTTTTGCTTGCCCCGATGGAGGGCGTTGCCGATTACGTCATGCGAGACGTGCTGACGCAAGCGGGCGGCTACGACGGATGCGTCTCGGAGTTCGTCCGCGTGACTGGCTCGCTGCTTCCGGCGCGCACGTATGAACGTGAGACGCCTGAGATTCGCAACGGCGGCTATACGGCCAGCGGCACGCCGATGACCATCCAGCTCCTCGGCAGCGATCCGGAATGGCTGGCCCGCAATGCGGCATACGCGGCAACCCTCACGCCGCATGGCATCGACCTCAACTTCGGCTGCCCGGCGAAAGTCGTGAACCGTCACGGCGGCGGCGCCATGCTGCTCGCCACGCCGGAAGTGCTGTACGACATCGTCCATGCCGTGCGGGCCGCGGTGCCGGCCAATATCTCGGTGACGGCCAAGATGCGGCTGGGCGTTTCCGATACGTCCCGCGCGATTGACTGTGCGACGGCGCTGGCGGAAGGCGGTGCGGAATCGCTCGTCGTGCATGCCCGCACGCGTGACCACGGCTACCGTCCGCCCGCCCATTGGGACTGGATCGCACGCATTGCCGACGCCGTGAGCATTCCCGTCACCGCCAACGGCGAAGTCTGGACCGTGGCCGACTGGGAGCGCTGCCGCGCCGTCAGCGGCTGTAGTGACGTGATGATCGGCCGTGGCGCCGTGTCCGACCCGTTCCTGGCCCAGCGCATTCGCGGGCAGATGGACGAGGCACCGTCCGCGGCGGAATGGCCGATCGTGCTCGGCTATCTCGCCGATTACCTGAAGAAACTGCATGCGCGCATCTCGGCCAAGCACGAACATGGCCGCGTCAAACTGTGGCTGAGCTATCTGAAGCGGACGTGGCCGCAGGCCGCAGAGCTGCACGATGCCATTCGCAGGCTCCAGGACGCGCTGGAAATCGAGCGCGTGATTGAACAGATGCAGCTTCGGCTTGGCCGCCCAGGCGCGGCGAACGGTTAAAATACGCAACCGCGCGGCACACCCCACGTGCGCAGCGCAAATCCTCTCCCACATCAGGTTGTTCCCATGTCCGACGTCAGTACCCAGAGCCCCAAGGTGGGGTTCGTCAGTCTCGGTTGTCCCAAGGCCTTGGTCGATTCCGAGCAGATCATCACCCAACTACGCGCGGAGGGGTATGAGATTTCCGGCACGTACGGCGGGGCGGACCTGGTGGTTGTCAACACCTGCGGCTTCATCGACGAGGCTGTGCAGGAAAGCTTGGATGCGATTGGCGAGGCGCTAGCCGAGAACGGCAAGGTGATCGTGACCGGTTGCCTGGGCGCCAAGAAGGACGCCGCGGGCCAGGACATCATCACCAGCGTGCACCCGAAGGTGCTGGCCGTGACCGGGCCCCATGCGCTGGGCGAGGTGATGGAAGCGGTGCACACGCACCTGCCCAAGCCGCATGACCCGTTCATCGATCTGGTACCGCCGCAGGGCATCAAGCTCACGCCCAAGCACTACGCGTATCTGAAAATTTCGGAAGGCTGCAACCACCGCTGCAGCTTCTGCATCATCCCGTCGATGCGCGGTGACCTTGTCTCGCGCCCGGTGGCCGAAGTGATGCTGGAAGCGGAAAACCTGCTGAAGGCCGGCGTCAAGGAGCTGCTCGTCATCTCGCAGGACACCAGCGCCTACGGTGTCGACGTCAAATTCCGCATGGGCTTCTGGAACGGCCGCCCGCTGAAGACGCGCATGACCGAACTGGTCGGCGCGCTCGGCGAGTTGGCGTCGCAGTACGGCGCGTGGGTGCGCCTGCATTACGTCTACCCGTACCCGAGCGTGGATGAGGTGATGCCGCTGATGGCCGAGGGTAAGGTCTTACCGTATCTGGACGTGCCGCTGCAGCATGCCCACCCCGACGTGCTCAAGCGCATGAAGCGCCCAGCCAACGCCGAGAAGACGCTGGATCGCATCCGCGCCTGGCGCGAGGTGTGCCCGGAGCTGACCATCCGCAGCACATTCATCGCCGGCTTCCCCGGTGAAACGGAAGAAGAATTCCAAACGCTGCTCGACTTCATCGCCGAAGCCGAGCTGGACCGCGTGGGCTGCTTCGCCTATTCGCCGGTCGAGGGCGCCACCGCCAACGACCTGCCGGGCGCATTGCCCGACGAGGTGCGCGAGGAGCGCCGCGCGCGCTTCATGGAAGTCGCCGAGCGCGTGTCCGCCCGCCGTTTGCAGCGCAAGGTCGGCAAGTCGCTGCGCGTGCTGGTGGACGAGGTGAATCAGGACGGTGGCATTGGCCGTTCGTCAGCGGATGCCCCGGAGATTGACGGCCTGGTCTATATCGCGCCGCCGTCGAAGCCTTACAAGCGCTACAAGGCGGGCGATTTCGTGTCGGTCAAGATTACCGGCGCGGACGGCCACGACCTGTGGGGCGAGGTCTGACCCACTTAGGTAGTCGTACCTAAATTTTGCGAACGGTCGTGCGTTTATACTGGCCGCCATCCAATTTCGATGGCTCAGGAGACAGCAATGGCACGTGAAGTGGTGGTGGTCAGCGGCGTTCGTACCGCAATCGGGACGTTTGGCGGCAGCCTGAAGGATGTGGCGCCGTGCGAACTGGGCGCCCTCGTCGTGCGCGAGGCGCTGGCCCGCGCAGGCGTGAAGGGCGAGGAGGTCGGCCACGTGGTGTTTGGCCACGTGATCAACACCGAGCCGCGCGACATGTATCTCTCGCGCGTGGCCGCCGTGAACGGTGGTGTGTCGGCCGAAACGCCTGCATTCAACGTCAACCGCCTGTGCGGCTCGGGCCTGCAGGCCGTGGTGAGCGCCGCGCAAACCGTGCTGTTGGGCGACGCCGATGTCGCCATCGCCGGTGGCGCAGAGAGCATGAGCCGTGCGCCGTACCTGGCACCTGCCGCCCGCTGGGGTTCGCGCATGGGCGACGCCAAGATGGTCGACATGATGCTTGGCGCGTTGCACGACCCGTTCCACACGATCCACATGGGCGTCACCGCAGAAAACGTCGCCCGCGAATTCGGCATCAGCCGCGAGCAGCAAGACCAGACCGCGCTGGAATCGCATCAGCGCGCATCGCGCGCCATCCAGGCCGGCTACTTCAAGGATCAGATCGTTCCGGTGACGATCAAGTCGCGCAAGGGCGATATCCAGTTCGATACCGATGAGCATGTCCGCCACGATGCAACCATCGAGGACATGACCAAGCTCAAGCCGGTTTTTACAAAAGAAAACGGTACGGTCACGGCAGGCAACGCTTCAGGCCTCAACGATGCAGGCGCAGCGCTGGTGCTGATGGAACGTTCGGTGGCCGAAAAGCGCGGCCTCAAGCCGCTGGCCCGGCTGGTGTCGTACGGCCATGCGGGCGTGGATCCGAAGATCATGGGCATCGGCCCGGTGCCGGCGACGCGCAAGGCGCTGGAGCGCGCAGGCTTGTCGGTCAACGATCTGGATGTGATCGAAGCCAACGAGGCGTTTGCCGCCCAGGCCTGCGCCGTGACGAAGGAACTCGGTCTGGACCCGGCCAAGGTCAACCCGAACGGCTCGGGCATCTCGCTCGGCCACCCGATCGGCGCAACGGGTGCGCTTATCACGGTCAAGGCGCTGCACGAGCTGCAGCGCATCGGCGGTCGCTACGCGCTGGTGACCATGTGTATTGGTGGAGGACAGGGCATTGCGGCGGTGTTTGAACGCATCTGAACGCATTTTCTCGATTGAACGTCTGATTCGGCCAACCGGCGCGCTGTTTGCGCTGGTGCTGGCCGCAGGCGTGGCGCCGGTGTCTGCGCAGACGCCGGCTGCCGACAACGGCTACGACGTGTCGACCGGCAGCACGAACGTGCAGCCCGGCGACCTGGGCCTGAACCGCGCCATTGCCGATGGCGACAAGCGTCGCGCTCAGGCCAGGAAGGGCGACAACGGATTCTCGGCGCAGACCCCGCCGCTCCGTGTGCTGCAACCCCAGCCCGACTACGCAAAATATCCCGTCTATACCGGCGTGATCGGCGACGTGCCGATCCGCATGCGTCTTGGCCGCAAGGCCGGTGAAATTGACAGCGTCCACGGCGAATACGTCCCGGGCAATGCGGCGGGCGTGCGCCTGGTGACCGGCGAATATGAAAATGGCGGCTTTCTCATGGAAGAGTCCGATGACGGTACGCACGTCACCGGCACGTGGGAGGGCGCCATCGACGGTCACGGCGTCGTGCGCGGCACGTGGACGGACGTCGCCCACGACGGCCATACGCTGCCGTTTGTGCTGCGGCCTGTCGCGGTGGTGGTGATTCCGCCGTACGATGCCGCAGCCAACAGCAATGCGGCGACGCCAGCCACGCCAATGACGCCGCTGGTTCCGGCCGGGCCGGGTCAGATCGCGCCACCCCGCGGCAATCCGACACGATCAAGCGCGCATTGGTAAGCCGCCCCAAATCGCTCATACGCCATCAAACAGGAAACCACGTGACCGACGACACCAAGCTCCCGCCGATGTTTCCCGCGACCCAGGCTGTGCATCCGGAATTGCAGATCCCGCCGGGCTTCACGGCGTTCTCCCATGCGACGCATCGTGCGTCGACGGTGGTGTTCAAGAATCTCGCCGACATGCGCGCCTTCGGCAGCGGCAGCGTGGTGCACTGGCGCTATGGGCTGCATGCCACGCCCACTTCCGACACGCTGTGCCAGGCCCTGGCGCAGATCGAGGGCGGTTCCCATACGCTGCTGCTCCCTTCAGGGCTGGCGGCGATTTCGCTGGTGTATTTCACGCTCATCAAATCGGGCGACGACGTGCTGATTCCGGACAACGCCTACGGCCCGAACCGTGACCACGGCGAGTGGATGGCGCGCCAGTTTGGCATCACCGTGCGCTATTACGACCCGATGATCGGCGCCGGCATTGCCGACCTGATGCGCCACAACACCAAGCTCGTGTGGCTCGAAGCGCCCGGATCCGTCACGATGGAAGTGCCCGACTGCACGGCCATCGCCGAGGTGGCGCGCAAGGCCGGCGCCATCACCGCCATCGACAACACCTGGAGCGGCGGCGTGTATTACCAGCCGTTCGAGCACGGCATCGACATCTCCGTGCAGGCGCTGACCAAGTACCAATCAGGCGGCAGCGATGTGCTGATGGGTGCTGCCATCACGAACGACGAAGCGCTGCACCACAGGCTGCTGGCCACGCGGATGCGCATGGGCTGGGGCGTTTCGGCGGACGATTGCTATTTCGTGCTGCGTGGCCTGCCGAGCCTGCCGACGCGCCTGGCCGCCCATGACGCGCACGCCCGCGAAGTGGCCGAATGGTTGGCGGACCGCCCTGAAGTCGTGCGCGTGCTGCACCCGGCGCTGCCCGATTGTCCGGGCCATGAACACTGGAAGCGTGACTTTACCGGCGCGAGCGGGTTGTTCTCGATCGTGCTGCACGAGCGCTATTCGCAGGCGCAGATCGACGCCTTCATTGAAGGCCTGCGCTACTTTGCGATTGGTTTTTCGTGGGGCGGGGCGCACAGCCTGGCATTGCCGTACAACATCCCGTCGATGCGCACAGCGACCGCTTGGCCGCCGGCCGATTGGGAAAACGCAGGCGGTTTTGTACGGCTGTATATCGGGCTGGAAGATCCGCGTGATTTGATTGCGGATTTGAAGCAGGCGATGGAGACGCACCTGCTGGCTTGACCTTTCAAGCTTCAGAAGGCGGTGATGGCGGGGCGTGCGAGTTGATCGTGACGCCCCGTTTTCAATGATCGCGGCTACAGCGTTTCAAGCAGGCGCGCAATGGCTTCCGGCGATGGCAACTGGTCTTGTAGCTCCTTCGGCAAGCTCTTGGTGATGGCGTAAGTCGCGACGCCGATCGGTTTCCTTGCGTCGCGCAGCGCGTATTCGACGATGGTGCGCTTCTTTTCCTTGCACAGAATGATGCCGATGGACGGGTTCTCGTCGTCCTGGCGAACCTGATCGTCGAGGGCGGCCAGGTAGAACTGCATCTTGCCGACGAACTCGGGCTCGAATTTGCCGATTTTCAGTTCGATGGCGACGAGGGAGCGCAAACGGCGGTGGAATAGAAGCAGGTCGATGAAATACTCGTCGCCGTCGACTTCAAGCCGGTATTGGCTGCCCAGGAAGGCGAACATGCCGCCCATTGCGCGCAGGAAGTCTTCGATGCGGGTGATGAGTGCGCGCTCCAGCTCGCGCTCACTGTGCCGGTCGCCGAGTTCGAGAAAATCGAAGGCGTATTCATCTCTGACCGCCAACTTGGCTTGCGCGCGCAGGGCGGGCGTCAGCGCTTTGTCGAAATTGGTCTGGCCCAGGAGCGATTTTTCGTAGCTCTGGTTATCGATCTGATGTGCCAGAACGTTTTTCGACCAGCCGAATTTGCGCGTCATGCGCAAGTAGAACTCGCGTTCTTGGGCGTCTTTGCAACGCTCAAGAATGAGCAGGTTATGGCTCCAGCCAATTTCTCGCACCAGTGGTGCGAGTTTTGCCGCGTTGCAGTAGGTTTCGAAGAAACCCTTCATCCGCCACAGGTTGGATGCGGAAAAGCCGCCCGTGCCGGGAAAGCTCGCCTGCAGGTCTGTGGCGAGCTGCTGCACGACAGCTTTGCCCCAACCCTCGGTTTGCTGCCGCGCCACGATCAGTTGTCCGATGTCCCAATACAAGCCCACCAGTTCTTTGTTGACTGCTCGCAGGGCAGCGTATTGCGCAGCCTGAATGCGGGCCCTGATCTCGGCTAGCAGCGCAGCGTAGTCTTGCGCGTCTACCGTTTCTCGCACCATCGGTGCGAGTTTCCTGCTGGCAGGTTGGCGTGTCGCCATCGCGGCTTATTGCTGCGGAAACAGATTCAACAACCCATCCAGGCCGACAACGTTGAACGCCACGTCGGCCTGTGCCTGCACGATGGGCTTGGCGCGGAACGCAACCGACAAGCCCGCCACGCCCATCATCTTCAGATCGTTCGAGCCGTCGCCCATGGCGATGGCGTTGTGCGGCGACACGCCGAGATCCTGGCAGAACGCCTTGAGCGTCTGCGCCTTCACATCCGCGTTGACGATCTCGCCGAGCACGCGGCCGGTCAGCTTGCCGTCCACGATTTCCAGCGTGTTGGCGCGCGTGCGATCCAGCCCAAGGCGCTCCTGCAGGCGCGAGGTGAAGAATTCAAAGCCGCCCGACACCAGCAGCGTGCGGATGCCCAGTGCCTGCACGGCCTTGAGCATCTTTTCCGCGCCGAGGGAGAGCTGCAGGCGCTCGGCGTAGACCCGCTCCAGCACGCTTGCATCCAGCCCTTTGAGCAGTTCGACGCGGCGCGTGAGGCTCTCGTTGAAATCCTTGATTTCGCCGCGCATCGACGCTTCGGTGATGGCCGCCACTTGCGGCTTGAGCCCGCAGAAATCTGCGATTTCGTCGATGCACTCGATGGTGATCAGCGTCGAATCCATGTCCATCGCCAGCACACGGAAATCGCCGAACGTCCATTCGTCGGGAATCCACGCGTAGTCCAACTTCAGGTTGGCGCAGATGGCATCAAGCTGGACGCGCAATTCGCTGGGCAGTTCGTGCACCCATTCGATGGCCGCGACGTTGGGCGCGCGCATCTCATAGGCGGCGCTGCCGAACAGGCTGCGGATGGATTCAATGTTGCCGGTCGACAGCGGCGACAGGCTTTGCAGAATGACGGGCATGGAGTGACAGGAGCGGGGTGCGGCAGTTCGGCGCCGGGGAAGCCCGCTATTGTAGCGAACGCCCCAGGCGGCATGCGCCCCACCAAAAGGTGAGGCGTTGCTGTGTAAGCGTTAGGCGGATGCGGTCTCGACCATCAGGCTGCGTGCCACCTTGGCGAGGAAGCGGTCGCAGGCGTCGAGCTGGGCCAGTTCGACGTATTCGTTGGCCTTGTGCGCCTGTTCGATGTTGCCCGGACCGCACAGCACGGCCGGAATGCCGGCGCGCTGGAAGAGGCCGGCTTCGGTGCCGTAGGCGACCTTGCGCTTGTCGTTGTCTTCGGTCAGCACACGCACAAGCTGCGTGATGGCGGCTTGCTCCGAGGCGTCCAGCGACGGCGCGGCGGCAATCTCGTCGAGTTCGATGCGGGCATCCGGATGCTCGCGCTGCATGGCGGGCTCGATGGTTTCGCGCACATAGCGCTCGACGCGCGCGCGGATGGCCGGCGCATCCACGCCCGGCAGGTTGCGGAATTCGAATACCAGCTCGCACAGCGCGGGGATCGTGTTCAGCGCAATCCCGCCGTTGATGAGACCCGTCGAAGCCGTGGTGAAGGGCACGTCAAACGCGTCGTCGAACGGGCCCTTGGCGCGGAATTCATCGGCCAGGTCACGCACGAAGCAGATGATGCGCGCCGCGTATTCGATGGCGTTCACACCCTGCGGCGTGAGCGACGAATGCGCGGTGCGGCCGTGCACGCGGCAGCGGTAGGCGTTGATGCCCTTGTGGGCAACGATCGGGCGCATGGAGGTGGGCTCGCCGACGATGCAGCCGGCGGGCTTGATACCGCGGGCGATCAGGTCTTCGATCATGCGCGGGGCGCCTACGCAGCCGACTTCCTCGTCATACGACAGCGCGAAATGCACCGGCTCGCGCAGCTGGGCCTGCAGCAACGACGGCACCAGCGCCAGCGAGGAAGCGATGAAGCCCTTCATGTCGCAGGTGCCGCGCCCGTAGAGCTTGCCGTCGCGCACTTCCGGCGCAAACGGGTTGCTGTCCCATTTCTGGCCGTCCACCGGCACCACATCGGTATGGCCCGACAGCACGATGCCGCCTTGCACGCTGCCGTCCGCCGCCGGAATCGTGGCGAACAGGTTGGCCTTGTTGCCATCGTCGTTATGCGACAGATGCGATTCGACGCCGACGCCGCGCAGGTAGTCGCGCACGGTTTCGATCAGCGCCAGGTTCGAGCCGCGGCTCGTGGTGTCGAAACTAACGAGCTTGGTTGTCCAGTCGAGGGTGGAGAACGGGGTGACGGCGGTGCTCATGGTGGTTTCCTTGTTCTGATCGGCGGATGCTACCGGATCACGCCAATTGCCGCATGGCATGGCGAATCGTCTGCGTCAGCGCGGCGAATTCGGCCGGAATGTTTTCGATGCGCAAGCGATCCTGCCCCGCCAGCTTGATCTGCCGGTTCTTCTGTACGAGATCGATGATCTTGATGGCGTCAACGGGCGGGTTCGGGATGAACTGCAGCGTGACGGCATTCGCGCCCGTGTCGATCTTGCGGATACCCAGCGGCGCGGCGGCAATGCGCAGCCGGTGCGTTTCGATGAGCGATTGCGCCTGCGGCGGCAGCTTGCCGAAACGGTCGATCAGTTCTTCCTGGATGTTGTCAATGGTCTCGCTGCTTTCGCAGTTGGCCAGGCGCTTGTACAGCGACAGGCGTTCCTGGACATCGCCGCAATAGTCTTGCGGCAGCAGGGCGGGCGTGCCGAGGTTGATCTCGGTCGTGGCCGCGAGCGGCGCCATCAGGTCGGGCTCCTTGCCGGCCTTGAGCGACTTCACCGCCTGGTTGAGCATGTCGGTGTAGAGCTGGAAGCCGATCTCGGAAATCTCGCCCGATTGCTTGTCGCCCAGCACTTCGCCGGCGCCGCGGATTTCCAGATCGTGCATCGCGAGGTAGAAGCCCGCCCCCAATTCTTCCATCTGCTGAATGGCTTCAAGGCGGCGCTGCGCCTGCTTGGTGAGGCCATCGACGTCGTGCACCAGCAAATACGCATAGGCCTGGTGGTGCGAGCGCCCGACGCGACCGCGCAACTGGTGCAACTGCGCCAGGCCAAACTTGTCGGCGCGGTGGATCAGGATCGTGTTGGCGGTCGGCACGTCGATACCGGTTTCGATGATCGTCGTGCACAGCAGGATGTTGGCGCGCTGCGCCACGAAATCGCGCATTACGCGTTCGAGTTCGCGCTCGTGCATCTGGCCGTGCGCCACGACCACGCGCGCTTCCGGAATCAGCTCTTCGAGCTTGGCGCGCTTGTTCTCGATGGTTTCGACCTCGTTGTGCAGGAAGTAGACCTGGCCGCCGCGTTTCAACTCGCGGAGGATGGCCTCGCGCAGCACGCCGTCTTCCTCGCGGCGCAGGAACGTCTTGATGGCCAGGCGCTTTTGCGGCGCCGTGGCGATCACCGAGAAATCGCGCAGGCCTTCCAGCGCCATGCCCAGCGTGCGCGGGATCGGCGTGGCGGTGAGCGTGAGCACATCCACCTCGGCGCGCAGCGTTTTGAGCGCTTCCTTCTGGCGCACGCCAAAGCGATGCTCTTCGTCGATGATGACGAGCCCCAGGCGGTCGAACTTCACGTCCGGCGAGAGCAGCTTGTGCGTGCCGATCACGATGTCGATCGTGCCGGCGTTGATGGCTTCGATCGCGGCGTCGATCTCTTTCTTGTTCTTGAAACGCGAAATCTCGGCAATGCGCACCGGCCAGTCGGCAAAGCGGTCGACCAGCGTCTGGTAATGCTGTTCGGCCAGCAGCGTGGTCGGCGCGAGGATGGCCACCTGCTTGCCGCCCATCACCGCAACAAATGCGGCACGCAGCGCGACTTCCGTCTTGCCGAAACCGACGTCGCCGCAGACGAGGCGGTCCATCGGCTTGCCCGACGTCATGTCGCCGATCACCGCTGCGATGGCGGCGGCTTGATCGGGTGTTTCGTCAAAGCCGAAGCTCTCGGCAAACGTGGCGTAGTCCTCCGGCGTGAGCGGGAACGCGAAGCCTTGGCGCAGCGCACGTCGCGCGTACAGGTTCAGCAGTTCGGCGGCCGTATCGCGAATCTGCTGCGCCGCCTTGCGCTTGGCCTTTTCCCACTGGCCGGAGCCGAGGGAATGCAGCGGCGCGGTTTCGGGATCGGCGCCCGAGTAGCGCGAGATTACGTGCAACTGATGCACCGGCACGTAGAGCTTGCTGCCCTTGTCGTAGTCGAGGTGCAGGAATTCTTCCTCGCCGTTGCCCATGTCGATGGACACCAGCCCCTGGTAGCGCCCGATGCCGTGTTCGCTGTGCACCACGGGGTCGCCGATCTTCAGCTCGGCCAGATCGCGCACCATCGAATCCACGGCGGTGGCCTGTTCCTGCTTGCGGCGACCGGCGCGGCGCACGGTTTGCGCGTACAGCTCGGTTTCGGTAATGAGTGCGATGCGTTCGTCGCCGAGGATGAAACCCTGGTACAGCGGCGCCACGCCCAGCACGAACTTGGCATCGCCGCTCATCAGGTCGGCGAAGTCCGCGACGCCTTCAGGATGCAGACCGCTGGCGGCCAGCATTTGCGCAAGCGTCTCGCGGCGGCCCGCCGATTCGGCGCAGATCATCACGCGGCAATTGCTGCGCATCAGGAACGATTCGAGATTGACCAGCGGGTCTTCCGCGCGGCGGTTGACGGCCACGTTCGGCAACGGCAGCGAAAGCGGTGCATCGCCGGGCTCCGCGCGCAACACCAGACGTGCGTGCGGCTTGGCGGCGACGAAGAACGCCTCTTCGTCCAGATACAGCGCCGACGGCTGCAGCAGCGGCCGCTCGCGGTCGTGGCGCATGAAGTTGTAGCGCTGCGTGGTGTCGGCCCAGAAGCGGCGCACGGCGCCTTCGATGTCGCCCACGAAGGCAAGATGCGTTGCGCCCGGCAGGTAGTCGAACAGCGTCGCGGTCTCTTCAAAGAACAGCGGCACGTAATACTCGATGCCGGCGCTCGGCACGCCGTTGCCGATGTCCTTGTAGATGGGCGAGCGCGTCGGATCGCCCTCGAACACCTCGCGCCAGCGACCGCGGAAGGCCGTGCGCGAGGCCTCGTCCATCGGAAATTCGCGGCCCGGCAGCAGGCGGACTTCGTTGACCGGGTAGAGGCTGCGCTGCGTGTCGGGGTCGAACGAGCGGATGGTCTCGATTTCGTCGCCAAACAGGTCAAGCCGATATGGCAGCGGCGAGCCCATCGGGAACAAGTCGATCAGGCCGCCGCGCACGGAGTATTCGCCTGGGCGCATCACGGCGCTGACATGCTCGTAGCCGGCCAGCGTGAACTGCGCTTTCAGTGCCGCCTCGTCCAGCTTTTCGCCCTTTTTGAAGAAGAACGTGTAGGCGGCCAGGAATGATGGCGGCGCCACCCGTTGCAGCGCCGTGGAGGCCGGCACGAGCAGGATGTCGCACGCACCGTTCTGCAGGTCATGCAGCGTCGCCAGCCGCTCGGAGATCAAATCCTGGTGCGGCGAGAAATTGTCGTACGGCAGCGTTTCCCAGTCCGGCAGCAGCTTCACGCGCGCCTGCGGGGCAAACCAGCGTAGCTCCTCCGCCAGTCGCTGGGCATCGACGGCATTGGCGCAGACCACCGCCAGCATCGGCACGGCGGCGCGATGCTGCTCGAGGTAGCGCGCCAGCAGCAGGGCATCTGCCGCCCCCTGCAGGCCGCTGAAGACAAAGCGCGAGCCCGGTTTGACGGCGGGCAGGGCGGAGAGCGAAAAATCGGACATGAGGCGTGAGGTTGTATGGGGCACGACTGCAAGACAAAGCACGACACCCCGCCGGCATGTGCAGGCGGGGTGTCGTGACGCAGACCGCTATTATAAAATCCGCGCCAGCCGCGCGCTTGGCGAGGGCAAAACCCACGCAAATGCTGCGCCCACGTTCACTTTCCCGCCTGTCATGTCGATTTCCCACCCTGGCCGACGCCGTTTTGCGCTGATTCCCTCGGCCGGCACCGGCTCGCGCGCCGGCGGCGATCTGCCCAAGCAATATCAGGTGATTGCCGGGCGGCCGATGCTCTGGCATACCGCGCAGGCGTTCCTGGCCAGCCCCGAAATCGACACCGTGCTGGTGGTGACGACGCCCGGCGCACAGCCGCTGGCGCAGCGCTTTCCCGACGGTGGTTTCGATGCGCCCAGGCTGGTGGAGGTCGATTGCGGTGGCGATTCACGCCACGCATCCGTCACGCACGGGCTGGCGGCATTGCGCGGCCTGGGTGCACACGATGACGACTGGGTGCTCGTGCATGATGCGGCTCGGCCGGGTCTGACGCCGGCTCTGATCGCGCGTTTGGTCGCGGCGGTGGAGGCCGAAGGCACGCAAGCTGCGGGGGGCATCCTTGCGCTGCCCGTGGCCGACACGCTCAAACGCGCCGACGCAGCCCAGCACATCGACGCGACCGTGCCGCGCGACGGCCTGTGGCAAGCGCAGACGCCGCAGATGTTTCCACTCGGGCTGCTGGAGCGCGCCTTGCGCGAAGCGCTGCTGCAACATCGCATCGTCACCGATGAAGCCAGCGCGATTGAAGCTGCCGGTCACCCGCCGCTGCTTGTGCCGGGGGCGCTGCGCAACTTCAAGGTGACGTATCCCGACGATTTCGCGCTCGCCGAGGCCATCCTCGCGCAGGGCGCACAACCGAACGAGGCATCGCAAGCATGAACTGGATGGACATCCGCATTGGCCAGGGCTACGACGTGCACGCGCTGGTGGAGGGCCGCAAGCTGATCCTGGGCGGCGTGGAGATTCCGCACACGCGCGGGCTGCTCGGCCACTCCGACGCCGATGCGCTGCTGCATGCGATTACCGATGCGCTGTTCGGCGCCGCCGGCCTGGGCGACATTGGCCGGCACTTTCCCGACACCGATCCGGCCTTTGCCGGCGCCGACAGCCGCGTGCTGCTGCGCGAAGCCGTGCGCCGCGTGCACAAGGCCGGTTATACGGTCGGCAATGTCGACGCCACCGTCATCGCGCAGAAACCGAAACTCGCGCCGCATGTGCCCGGCATGGTGGCGAACCTTGCGGAAGACTTGGGCATTGCGCCCGAGCGTTGCAACGTCAAGGCCAAGACGAACGAGAAGCTCGGCTTCGAAGGCAAGGAGGAAGGCATCGTCGCGCAGGCGGTGGTGTTGATCTATCGCGCAGAAGCCGCCGAGCAGGACTGAGTCCCCGCCGCATCGCGCAACGCAAACGGCAGCACCGGAGCGAACCGGGCTGCCGTTTTTTCGTTTGTGCAATGGGCGCGTTACTCGGCGGCGATGACCTGCGCTGCCGCGTTGATGACAGCCGCAATGCGCCCGACATCGCGCAATTGCTGCGCGCTCATGCCCTGGTGATTCTTCAGCAAGTCGTAGTGCGATTTGATGCAGAAATGGCATTTGCCGATGATGGACGCGGCGAGGGCGTACATCTCGAACCTGCGCTTGTCGACGCCTCCGTTGCTGGCGTAGGCGTTCATCCGCAACTCCGCTTTCTGCTGCGCCAGGTCGGAATCGTCGGCCATCTCGACGTACGGATACCAGACGTTGTTCATGCCCATCAGGGCAGCCGCGGTCAGCGCGCCATTCACCTCCTCGGGCGACAGCACCCCGGCATTGCGGATGGCGTCGGTCAGCACCTTGCTCTTCGCGGCAAACGCGGCCGCCAATGCGACGCCGACCGCGTCATTGCCCTCCAGCGAAGAGCGCGCGATCGTGCCGTCCAGATTCAGGCGGATGTCCTTGGCGTAGTCCGGAATCCGGCTTTTGAGCGTCTGCAAAAATTCCATGAATGCCTCCCGTCAGCAGCACCGAAAAGGAAAGCCCGCGGCAAGAGCGGGCTTCGGCTGGGTAGGGCGCCGCGCGGCCGTTACAGCGTCGAGCCGCCGACTGCGCGGTTGCACGGGCACAGTTCGTCTGTCTGCAGGCCGTCGAGAATGCGCAGCACTTCGTCCGGGTTGCGACCCACGTTCAGGTTGTTGACCGACACGTGCTGGATGACGTTGTCCGGGTCGACGATGAACGTGGCGCGCAATGCAACGCCGGCTTCGTGCTCGCGTACGCCAAGCTGGTCGACCAGGGCACCCGTGGAATCCGCAAACGACCACTGGTTGAGCTTGTTCAGGTCTTTGTGCTCGCGGCGCCATGCGAGCTTGACGAATTCATTGTCGGTGGAGCCGCCCAGCACGATCGTGTCGCGGTCGGCAAAGTCGTCATTCAGTTTGGCGAAGGCGACGATTTCGGTCGGGCAGACAAAGGTGAAGTCCTTCGGATAGAAGAAGATGACTTTCCATTTGCCGGGGAACGAGGTTTCGGTGATGTCTTCGAACGCCGACTCGCCGTTCTCCTCGTGATTGTTGAACCCGGGCTTGACGCCGACGACCTTGAACGGTTCGAGCTTGTCACCAATGGTCTTCATGAGCTTCTCCTGGGGTTGTGTGGCAATGGGTACGGAACCCAAACGGGGATTTGCAAACACACGCTCACCGGCCGTCCGGTCCGGCTTAGGCGTTCGGACGGAGACGAAGAACGCGCAGGCGCGCAGCCTGGCGGCTGGAGTATTGGCGATGATTTCAAAACCGGCCAATTGATATTCTCAACGCCAGCCATAGTGCTGCCTGCCGCCGCACCTTATCGGCGACGCATGACAGTGGTGGGAAGCAGGGGGTGTGCCCGGATGTGCCCGGAAGCGCCAGCCAGGCGGAGTGCCGGATCAGGCGCGCGCGTAGCAGGCGCTGACGAGCAGTCCGGTTTCGGGCGGTGTGCGGTTCTCGAGCGCAAGCCGGCCGCCGCTGCGCTGCAAGATGCGATTGACGATCGACATGCCAAGCCCAGCGCCCTTGGCTTCGCTGCGTGCCGATTCAAGGCGGTAGAACGGTCGGGTGAGCAACGCAAGCTGATCCGTCGGCACACCCGCACCGCGATCGGCCACGCACAATACAACCTCGTTGCCTTGCAGGAAGGTGCTGACGGTAATTTCGGCGCGGTTCGTGCCAGGCGTCTTGCCGTAGCGCCGTGCGTTTTCGATCAGGTTGTCGAGAATGCGCTGCGTTTCCATGCGGTTGCAGCGGGCGATGGCCTCGGGCGCGAGCTTGAGCGTGAGGTCGATGTCGTCGTGTGCCGAGTAGACGGGCGCCGTGTCGCGCACGAGTTCGGTCAGGTCGACGTCTTCGAGCATCTCGCCGCTGGGGCGCGCGTAGTCGAGGAACTGGCCGATGATCGCGTCCATCTGCTCGATGTCGGCCACCATCAATTCGCGCGTCTGCTCGTCGACCGGGCTCATCTCGGTTTCCAGGCGCAGGCGTGTGAGCGGCGTGCGCAGGTCGTGCGAGATGCCGGCCAGCATGACGGCGCGGTCGGCCTCAAGCTGCTTCAGGTCGCGCACCATCTGGTTGAAGCTGTGATTCGCCTGCGCCACTTCGGTGCCGCCGCCTTCGGGCAATGCCTTCGGGTCCTCCCCGGCACTGATTGCGCGCGCCGTATCGGCCAGACGCTTGAGTGGCTGGTTCACGCGTGACGTAATGAACGCCGCGCCCAGCACCGACAACACCAGCGCCGCCATCGACCACCACAGCCATTGCAGCCCAGGCACGTGCTCGAAGCGGTCCGGGCTGATGGCGACCCAATAGTCGTCGCCCTCGATCTGGAAGCTCACCCACACGCCCGGGATGTCGTTGACGGCCGTGGCGATCACCGCGTCGGCACCGAGCCGGTTGCGGATTTCCTGCTGGACAAGCTGCGTCAGATACGGGTTGGTGTGCGGCTCGCGGTATTCGTCTTCCTTCTCGCGCGGGTAGACCTTGATGCCCTCGTTCTGCACCAGATCGAGCAAGAGGAAGCGGCGTCGCGACGGATCCGAATACAGCAGCGCCGCCCGCGTGAGCTTGACCACGCTGACCACCTGCATGGCGATCTGCTGCGCGCGCGGCTCACGCTCGAAAATACGGAAGCTCTGGAACCACACGCCCAGAGAGATCGCGATCAGCAATGCGATCAGCATGAAGGTTCGCCAGAACAGCGAACCAAACACACTGATCAGCAGATGCCGCAACGCGGCCGGACGCGGGATGCGCAAGTCGGATGCGGAAAAGAAGGGTTGCCCGGACGCTTACTTGGCGCCGTCGGGAATGAACACGTAGCCCAGGCCCCACACGGTCTGGATGAAGCGCGGGTTGCTGGCGTCGGGTTCGATCAGCTTGCGCAGGCGCGAAATCTGCACGTCCAGGCTGCGGTCGAACACTTCGTATTCGCGGCCGCGCGCCATTTCCATCAGCTTCTCGCGCGATAGGGGTTGGCGGGGATGGCGTGCAAACACCTTGAGCACCGAGAATTCGCCCGTCGTGAGCGTGATCTCTTCGTCGTTTTTCTTGAGCGTGCGCGTGGCCAGGTTGAGCACGAAATCGCCAAAGGCGAACGTTTCCGGCGTCTCCGACGGCGCACCCGGGATTTCGGCCGGGCCGCGGCGGCGCAGCACGGCGTGGATGCGCGCAATCAGTTCGCGGGGGTTGAACGGCTTGGGGAGGTAATCGTCCGCGCCCATTTCAAGGCCGACAATGCGGTCGACGTCTTCGCCCTTGGCGGTGAGCATGATGATGGGCGTCTGATCGTTCGCGCCGCGCAGGCGACGGCAGATCGACAAGCCGTCTTCACCGGGCATCATCAGGTCGAGCACCAGCAGGTCGAAGCGCTCGCGCAGCCAGAGTTTGTTCATGGCCGTGGCGTTTTCCGCCACCAGCACGGTGAAGCCCTGTTCCCCCAGGTAGCGGCGCAGCAGGTCGCGCAGGCGGGGGTCGTCGTCGACGACGAGAATCTTTTGACCGGAATTTTCCATGGCGCTTATGGTAACGACAAAAACATGGGCCCAATCGACAACAGGAGGCAGTAAAAGCCCAATTGAAACAGACGGTTACATTATTTACCGAGTCACGCGAACAGTCTGTAGGACGCGCAGCTACACTGCCTTGGCAGTTCCTCGCAACGGTTTGGGGACTTTTTTCCCCCCTGCGGAGGGGACTGGCGTGCAATGCGGTTGCCTGTTATCGATTGTCGCGCAATGATGCATGGCGCATCGGTTTCCAGCAACAAAGACGTGGCTTCTCAACTCCCTTTTTCGAATCGCTTAGTGATGTTTCGGCGGCGCGCGGCGCTGTTGACCTGTGTTCTTGCCCTCTGTGCGGCCGGCTCGCAGGCGCACGCGCGCGGCGATCGCGGTGGCTTTGGCGGATTCGGTGGCTTTTTCGGCGGCGGGCATGCGATGCAGGCCGGCGCACAGGAAAAAAGGGGCGGGCAGGGTCCGGCGCGCGGCCATGGCGGCGATGAACGTAGCCGCCGCGCCGCTGCGATGGAAAACCGCCGTGGTGAGAATGCCGATCGTGGGTCTGGGCAACGCAAGCTGTCTCCCGAGGAACGCAAGCAATTGCGTCAGAACATCTATGACGTCACGCGGGATATCTACCACCGTGGCGGCTAGATAGGGGCCGAGGAACGGCGCACGAGTCGCTGCCCCGGCAAAGCGGTAGGGTCGTTTCGGGGGACCGACATGCGAATCCGTAGCACCACGATCTTCTTGGCGCTGGCAGCGGCCGGCGCATTCTCGCTGCAGACCGCGCATGCGGTCACGCAGGGCAAACAGCATCGCCACACCGCGCAGGCCAAGGCACCCGCTGCCGACGAGCAGCGCCTGGACCGCGACGATGCGCGCTATTTCCTCACCCGCGTCGGCTTTGCCCCTTCCGAGAGCGAACTCGATGCCTACGCCGGGCTCACGCACCGCGAGGCCGTCGACCGCGTCCTTGCCCAGACGGGCACCGTCGCCACGCAAGCGCCCCCGGCGTGGGTGAACGAGCCGATCGTCCCCTACAACAAGCTGCCCGACGAAGACGCCCGCAAGGCGGCGCGCCAGAAGAATGCCGCGCACGAGCTGGAATTGCGTGCCTGGTGGATGGGCGAGATGATCAAGACGCCGTCGCCGCTGACAGAGCGCATGACGCTGTTCTGGCACAACCATTTTGTTTCCAGTTCGCAGAAGGTGCCGTTCGCGCAGTTGATGTATCGGCAGAACGTGCTGCTGCGGCAGAACGCGGTCGGCAACTTCGGCACGATGCTGCACGCCATCGGCAAAGACCCGGCGATGCTGATTTATCTGGACGGTGCCGAGAGCCGCAAAGGGAAGCCGAACGAGAACTTCGCGCGGGAAGTGATGGAGCTGTTCACGCTCGGCGAGGGGCATTACACCGAGCAGGACATCAAGGAAGCCGCGCGCACCTACACGGGCTGGAGCATCGATCGCGAGCACGATTTCGCCTACATCTGGCGGCCGCAGATTCACGACACGGGCGTGAAGACGGTGTTCGGCCAGAGCGGCGATTACGACGGCGACCAGATGCTCGACATCCTGCTGTCTCGCCCGGAGACGGCCACTTTCATCGTCTCCAAGCTTTGGCGCGAGTTTATTTCGCCGGATGTCGACGCAGCACAGGCGCAGCGCGTGGCCGATGCGTTTCGCGCGAGCGGCTATGACATCAAGGTGGCGCTGCGCGGGCTGTTCTTGACGCCGGCGTTCTGGGCGCCGCAATCGCATGCGACGCTGGTGAAGTCGCCGGTGGAGATGATTGTCGGCACGCTCAAGCAGTTCAACGTGCAGTACACCGACCCGACGCCGTTTGCCATCAAGTCCGCGCAGCTCGGGCAGAACCTGCTGGCCCCGCCCAACGTGAAGGGCTGGCCCGGCGGCGATGCGTGGATCAACGCGACGACGTTGCTGGGGCGCAAGCAGTTTCTCGATCAACTCTTCCGCTCCACGGAGATGAAGGCGCCGTCAGCCCAGCAGCAGGCACAGCAGCAAGCCCCGCAACAGAAACCCGGCGTGATGATGGCCGCCATGCGCGAAGACCTGAAGCAGGGCGGCGCCGTGCAGGGTCTGGGCCAGGCGCTCAAGGGCATGGGGCAGGAGGGCCGCTTCAAGCTGGCGCAGTCGCAGACGATGGTGTCGTTCAACTCGGCCAAGTGGCTCGCACAGTTTGGCGCGGACGGCGATGATCCGCCGCAGCTGGCGCCGCGCATTTCGATCCAGCGCGCCGTGTTGCCCATCGAGCCGACCGCGCCGATTCCCGTCAAGCTGGCCGGTACGGCGTACCTGCGCACGCTGATGATGGACCCGGCTTACCAGTTGAAGTAACGCCACCG
The DNA here is from genome assembly GCF_958439105.1 of Ralstonia flatus. NCBI lineage: Bacteria > Pseudomonadati > Pseudomonadota > Betaproteobacteria > Burkholderiales > Burkholderiaceae > Ralstonia > Ralstonia flatus. The sequence continues at coordinate 184,868 of NZ_CAUDLI010000010.1, forward strand.
CCCCAGGAGCACACATCATGGAACGTCGCGATTTTCTGAAGGCAGGCGCCATGCTCGGCATGGGTGGCGCAGTACCGGGGATTGTCTTCGCGCAAGGGCAGGACAAACGCAAGGGCTACGGCAACCTGCTCATCCTCATCGAACTGAAGGGCGGCAACGACGGGCTGAACACCGTGGTGCCGTACACGAGCGCGCAGTATTACGCACTGCGCCCGCGCATCGCCATCAAGCGGGAGCAGGTGCTGCAGCTGGATGACCGCTACGGGCTGCATCCGTCTTTGCAGGCGATGATGCCGCTGTGGCAGGCGGGGGAATTGTCGGTGGTGCAGGGGTTGTCGTATCCGCAGCCGAATCTCTCGCATTTCCGCTCGATCGAAATCTGGGACACGGCGTCGCGCTCCGACCAATACCTGCGCGAAGGCTGGCTGACGCGTGCGTTTGCCGCGCAGCCGGTGCCGGCATCGTTCGGCGCCGATGGCGTGATCATCGGCAGCGCTGATCTTGGCCCGCTCGATGGCGGCGCACGCGCGGTCGCACTCGCCAATCCCGATGCGTTCCTCAACGAAGCGAAGCTCGCGATGCCTTCGCACGCAATGGGCAACGCCACGCTCGCGCACGTGCTGAAGGTGGAGGCGGATATCGTCAAGGCGGCCGACGGACTGCGCCCGAAATCCGGCAAGTTCGCGTTCCAGACGCGCTTTCCTGACGGCGGGTTCGGCAACTCGATCAAGGCGGCGATGCAGGTGGTGGCAGCGCCGGGCCATGGCGGCGCGGACGTCGCCGTGGTGTGCCTGTCGCTGGGCAGCTTTGATACCCATACCAATCAGCAAGGCACGCAGGCGAACCTGCTGCGGCAGTTGGGCGAAGGCATCGCTTCGCTCAAGAGCGCGTTGACCGAGTTGGGCCGCTGGAACGACACGCTGATCGTTACGTACTCGGAGTTTGGTCGCCGCCCGCGCGAAAACCTGAACAGCGGTACGGATCACGGGACGGCGGCCGCGCATTTCGTGGCCGGCGGCCGCGTGAAAGGCGGGCTGGCGGGACAGGGGCCGGTGCTGGAACGGCTGGACGGCGGCGGCAATCTTGACCCGTCGGTCGATTTCCGCTCGCTTTATGCCACGGTGTTGGAGCGCTGGTGGGGAATGGATTCGCAGCCGGTGCTGGCGGGGCGATTTGCGCCGCTGGATCTCATCAAGGCCTGATCAACCGCGGATCTGCGTCTTCCAGGCCAGCCACAGCTTGCGCAGCGGCGTCAGGTCCGTGCGCTGCGTGAGCACCTGGAAACCGTCCGCCTCTACCTCGTCGAGCAGGCGCATGGCGAGCACCCCGCGAATCAGCGCCGAGCGCTGGGCGCGGCGGTCTTCGGCCGGCAGCGCGGCGAGTGCTTCCTTGTACGTCGCCCGGGCGCGCTCGGCCTGAAAGCTCATCAACGGCTTGAAGCCTTCTGCATACCGGCGGTTGAACAGATCGGCGGCCGGCACGTTGAAACGCTGCAGCTCATCCACGGGGATGTAGACGCGGTTGTGGCGCACGTCTTCACCGAGGTTGCGGATGAAGTGGACGAGCTGTTCGGTCAGCGCCATCAGCCGCGCGAATTCCAGCGTGCGTGCATGCGTCTGTCCGGCAATGCGAGCCGTCAGCCGGCCTGCCACGCCTGCCACCTGATCGCCGTGGCGGCGCAGGTTGGGCCAATCCAGATAGCGGTTCTGCATGGCGTCGGCCTCGACGCCGGCCAGCAACTCACCCAGATGCACCGCGCCGATGTCGTAGCGGGCCAGATGCGGCTGCAAGGCTTTTGCGGCCGGATGCTCGGGGCGGCCCTCGAACAGCCGTGCAAGCTCCTGTCGCCACCACTGCAGTTTCGATTGCACGACCGCCGGGTCGCTGGCGTCGCGCACGGCGTCTTCCAGCTCACGGCGCACGGCTTCCAGGGCGATCGTCGCGAGGCGGCGTTCGGGCGCCAGAAACAATACGCTGTAGTACACGTCGCTGCCGGGCGGTGCAGCCTTGTCGGCGCAGTAATCGTCGGGGGTCACGGAAGGGCCGTCGTGGTTAGGTTTGAAGCAGGGCGGCCATTCTACAGCGCGTTGCGGTGCAGCATGCCGTAAAGCCTTGCCTGAGCACTTGCCAAGAAAAGTCAATCAGACGCGGCCGTGTCGTTGACCCTGCGCATTGCCGTGGGTATATTACTGACCGGTCAGTTATTTACTGAGAGCGTGTCATGCCAGCGTTGCGTTTGCCGTACCCGCATTCCGACTTCACCGGTTTCTCCGACACGCGGTCTCGGCCGCGCCGGCTTTCATTGCCGACAGCGGCATCGGTGGCTCTGCTGACCGGCGCGGCGCTGCTGGCCGGCTGCAGCAAGGAGGCGCCCAAGGCGCCCGACGTGCGCCCCGTGCGGACCATGACGGTGACCAGCGAGCAGGGCGCCGGCACCGCGGAATTCTCCGGTGACGTCCGCCCGCGCATCGAATCGCGCCTGGGCTTTCGCGTGCCGGGCAAGATCGTCGCCCGGCTCGTGGACGTTGGTGCCACCGTCAAGAAGGGCCAGGTGCTCGCGCGGTTGGACCCGACCGACCTGGCACTCGCCCAGCAATCGGCCCAAGCGCAGTTGTCGGCGGCCAAGACCGACCGCGATCTGGCGGCTGCCGATCTCAAGCGCTATTCCGAACTGTTTGCCAAGGGCTTCATCAGCGCGGCGGAACAGCAGCGCCATCAAGCCAACTATGACGCCGCGCAGGCCCGCTACGAGCAAGCCGGGGCCGGCTATCGCAACCAGGTGAATCAAGCGGGCTATGCCACGCTCGAAGCCGACGCGGATGGCGTGGTGACAGGCGTCGACGCCGAAGTCGGGCAGGTGGTGTCCGCGGGTCAACCAGTCGTGCGTGTGGCCCAGACGGCCGAGAAGGAAGTCGTGGTCGGCATTCCCGAGGATCAGGTCGATACGCTGCGCAAGTCGCCCGAGGTGAGCGTGAAGCTGTGGGCGGATCAGTCGCGCAGCATTCCGGCCAAGGTGCGTGAGATTGCGCCAGCGGCTGACCCGGTCACCCGCACCTACACCGTGAAGATTTCGGTACCGAACCCGCCGCCTGAACTGAAGCTCGGCATGACGGCGGTGGCCACGTTCGTCCGGCCCGGCGGGGGTGGCGATAGCGGCGGCATGGGCGTGCGCGTGCCGATCAGCGCGCTGCTGCAGGACCAAGGCAAGAACGTCGTGTGGTTGTATGACGCCGCATCGCAGACGGTAAAGCCGGTCCCGGTGACGGTGGGCGCGCCGCGCGACAACGTGCTGCTGGTAACGAGCGGCCTGCAGCCCGGCCAGACCATCGTGACTGCTGGCGTGCACCTGCTCAAGGCTGGCCAGAAGGTGATGCCGATGGCGCCGGCCGATCAGCCGTCGGCGCAGTCCGCCATCACGCCGCGCCGGTAAGACACACCCGGCTCCCGCCCCAACACGCCAACCTTCGCGCGTATGGAACATTCCCGTTTCAACCTGTCACGCTGGGCGCTTGAACATCAGCCGCTCACGCGCTTCTTGCTGGTGGCGCTGTTGCTCGGCGGCATCTTTGCGTATTCCAAGCTGGGGCAGGATGAAGATCCGCCCTTCACCTTCCGCGCGATGGTCGTGCAGGCCTTCTGGCCCGGCGCCACGGCCGAGCAGATGTCGCGCCAGGTGACCGACAAGATCGAGAAGGCGCTGCAGGAAGTACCGTACGCCTGGAAGATCCGCAGCTACTCCAAGCCCGGCGAAACGCTCGTCACCTTCCAGCTGGCCGACACGTCGCCCGCCAAGGAAACGCAGCAGCTTTGGTACACGGTGCGCAAGAAAGTGGGCGATATCGCGCCGACCTTGCCGCAAGGCGTGCGCGGGCCGTACTTCAACGATGATTTCGGCGACGTGTATGGATCGATCTATGCGCTGTCCGCCGATGGCTTTACGTACCGCCAGCTCAACGACTACGCCGATGCGATTCGCCAGCAGCTGCTGCGCGTGCCGAACGTCGCCAAGGTGGAACTGCTGGGCGACCAGGACGAAAAGATCTACATCGAGTTCCAGCAGGCGAAGCTGTCGCAGATGGGGCTCGACATCAACAGCATCGCCACGCAGATCAGCCAGCAGAACAACATCGGCCCCAGCGGCGTGCTGGTCACGCCGACCGACAACGTGCAGATTCGCCTGTCGGGCCAGTTTTCGGACATCCGCGATCTGGAAAACCTGACGCTGCGCGGCCCCGGCGGCACGACGAACATCCGCCTGGGCGACATCGCCACGGTCAAGCACGGTTACGTAGACCCGCCGCACGCCAAGATGCGCTTCAACGGCAAGGAGGTGATCGGCCTGGGCATCTCGATGACCAAGGGCGGCGACATCATCCAGCTCGGCAAGGACTTGCGCGCCACGGTCGACAAGATCCGCGCAAAGCTGCCGATGGGCATCGAGATGCAGCAGGTGCAGAACCAGCCGAAATCGGTGCAGAGTTCGGTGGGCGAGTTCGTGCACGTGCTGATCGAGGCGGTGGTGATCGTGCTGGGCGTGAGTTTTCTGTCGCTCGGGCTGCATACCAAGCCGAAGCTGCGCATCGACGTGTGGCCGGGCCTGGTGGTGGGCCTGACGATCCCGCTGGTGCTGGCGGTGACGTTCTTGTTCATGAACATCTTTGATATCGGCCTGCACAAGATTTCGCTCGGTGCGCTGATCATCGCCCTGGGCCTGCTGGTAGACGACGCGATCATCGCGGTCGAAATGATGGTGCGCAAGCTGGAAGAAGGCTTCTCCAAGATGGAGGCGGCCACCTTCGCGTACACGTCGACCGCCATGCCGATGCTGACCGGCACGCTGATCACCGCCACGGGTTTCCTGCCGGTGGGGCTGGCGCGCTCGACGGTGGGCGAATACACCTTCGGCATTTTCGCGGTGACGGCGCTGGCGCTGGTGCTTTCGTGGTTTGCGGCGGTGGTGTTCGTGCCGTATCTGGGTTTCCTGCTGCTGCGGACGAAATCGCATGTGCAGGGCGGCGGGCATCACGAGCTGTTCGACACGCCGTTCTACAACCGCTTCCGCGGCTGGGTGAACTGGTGCGTGGAGTACCGCAAGACGGTGATCGTCATCACGCTGGTGGCGTTCGGGCTGGGCGTGTTTGGCTTCAAGTATGTCGAGAAGCAGTTCTTCCCCGACTCGAGCCGTCCGGAACTGATGGTCGAGCTGTGGTTGCCGGAGGGCTCCAGCTTCAACCAGACCGAAGCCGAAGCCAAACGCTTTGAAGCGCTGATGCGCAAGGAGCAGAACGTTGACAGCGTGACGCTGTTCATCGGCTCCGGCGCGCCGCGCTTCTACCTGCCGCTGGACCAGATTCTTCCGCAGACGAACGTGGCGCAGGCCATCGTGATGCCCACGTCGCTGGAGGCGCGCGAGGGTGTGCGGCAACACGTCATCGGGCTGCTCAAGTCGCAATTCCCGCATCTGCGCGGCCGCGTCAAGCTGCTGCCGAATGGTCCGCCGGTGCCGTATCCGGTGCAGTTCCGCGTGATGGGCCCGGACATTGGCGGGGTGCGCAAGATTGCCGATCAGGTCAAGGCCATCATGAGCGCCAATCCGAACACCGTCGGCGTGAACGACAACTGGAACGAGAACGTCAAGGTGCTGCGCCTGGACATCGACCAGGACAAGGCGCGCGCGCTCGGCGTGTCGACCGGTTCCATCTCGCAGGTCACGCAGACGGTGATGTCCGGCGCGCCCATCGCCCAGTACCGCGACGGCGACAAGCTGCTCGACATCGTGATGCGTCCGCAGGAAGACGAGCGCAACACGCTCGACGCACTGCAGCGCGTGCAAGTCCCGACCAGCAGTGGCCGCACCGTGCCGCTGACCCAGGTAGCACGAGTTGGTTTTGCGTGGGAACCCGGCGTGATCTGGCGCGAGAACCGCGACTACGGCATCACCGTGCAATCCGACGTGGTGGACGGCGTGCAGGGCCCGACCGTAACAGCGCAGATCAACCCCTTGCTGGATAAGATCCGCGCCGACTTGCCGCCGGATTACCAGATCAAGATTGCTGGCGCAGAAGAGGAAAGCGCCAACGCGGGTGCGTCCATCGCTGCGCAGATGCCGCTCTGCATCTTCATCATCTTCACGCTGCTGATGCTGCAGTTGCACAGCTTCTCGCGCTCGGTGATGGTGTTCCTGACGGGGCCGCTGGGGCTGATTGGCGCGGCAGCCACGTTGCTGCTGCTGCGCGCGCCGATGGGCTTTGTCGCCCAGCTCGGCATTACCGCGCTGATCGGGATGATCATCCGCAACTCGGTCATTCTGGTGGACCAGATCGAGCAGGACGTGGCGGCCGGCGTGCCGACGTGGAACGCCATCGTCGAGGCGGCCGTGCGTCGGTTCCGGCCGATCATCCTGACCGCGGCGGCGGCGGTGCTGGCAATGATTCCGCTGTCGCGCAGCGTGTTCTGGGGCCCGATGGCCGCCGCCATCATGGGTGGCCTGATCATCGCCACGGTCTTGACGCTATTGTTCCTGCCGGCGCTGTATGCGGCGTGGTTCCGCGTCAAGCGGCCCGAGGCGCAAGCGGCGGCCCCGACGGTCTGACTGACGGTCGGGCCCGGCAGCCGGTGCGAGGGAAGGGACTCGAACCCCTACACCACGCCAAATAGCGCAGGGGATGGAAACCCCCGAACGACTGCGATATAATCGCGGGCTTCCTTTCCGGCGCCCCGGCTCAGGGGCGCCGCGATCCATCCGGCGAGGGTGGCGAAATTGGTAGACGCACCAGGTTTAGGTCCTGACGCCAGCAATGGTGTAGGGGTTCGAGTCCCCTCCCTCGCACCACCGACCTCAATTCGAGGTTTCCCCAATCTGTCTCATTTGCCCGCAAAGCCATATCTCGCAAGGGATCACAGCGGAGGTGCCGTTTTGTGCGTTTCCGCTTTTTCTGGCTAAAACGCACCTTGAAATCCGCCGCTTTCCCCGAGAATTACCGGGGACTTCCCTATCTGATGGCGTCAACGCAAAAGACGGTGACAGGCTGACGGGCGCAGGTGGCCGTGAAGTTTGATGCCAAGAGCGCAGGGGCATGAATGGTTGGCACGCAGGGAGCGCGAGCTGCGTTCGATTCGGAACGGCCTGGGAAGCAAGACGCACAAGGTCGGCGACGTCCTTGACCGGTATGAGCTGAGGTCCGTGATTCACCCGTGGGGCACGGTGGCAAAATCTCAGATAGGCCCCTGGGCTGAAAGCGGATATCCGGAAGGCTGGAGTGCTTCGCGAACATTGAGGGGGAGCGGTGAAAACGGTGAAAAAAGAGATCGGACGGCGTCACCACAACATGGTCGCAGTGCTCTGCCTTTTCCTTCTCGCCAGCGTCTGCGCTGAGGCAGCGCAGGGTGCCCCGCGAGCTTGCACTCCGGAGGAGGCGCTGGCGGCAGAAGCGTCTTCTGCAGTAGCGACGTCATGGAAAACGTTGCATCGCCAATTTCGGCTGTATCGCAATTGCGACGACGGAGCCATCGCGGAAGGGTTCAGTGAAGCGGTTACTCGGCTGCTTGCCGACCGGTGGGTGACCGTGCGGGACCTTGCACCAATGATCACGTCTGATCAGGCCTTCGGCCGATTCATTGTTAGGCATGTTGATGAGACTGTACCGCCAGCTCGCCTGCAGAAGATCGCGCGGAATGCGAGCGAACGATGCCCGCGAAGTTTGAAAGGCTTCTGTGCGGATGTTCATGCAGCGACCGGGAATTGAGCATGACCAAGGGCGATCGCCTCTGGGTTGTTGAGGCCCGCAGATGGAGACATCAATTGGAACACGCCATGGAAGAGCTGATTGAAAGGTGGCATGCCTTCGCAGGCCAAACCAAGGAAGCGATTGCAGGCCAATTCAACGACGCGAGCCAAGCGCTGCTGCGGGAGGTGGTCGCCACATGCTTAGCAGATACAAGCCTAGACGGCGAGGTCTTTGCCTCTGCCGATGAGTTTGCCCAATGCGTGCTCGATCTCCGAAAAAACGAAGCGGCATGGTCGCGGGCGCTTGGTGAACTGCTGCTGAAAACTTACGAGCAGTTTGACGCCGGCCTGGCCGACGAAGCGAAGGACAGCTTGCGTCAATTCCGCGGTGATTGCCCTTGGCGGCTCTTTGCTGACATCGCTGATACGCAGGTACACAACTTCGGCGGCTAGGCCATCTAGAGCCCGGACGGATACCTGCCGGCGGTCATCATACGTTTTGAGCCGGGTGGCAAATGTGTCAATTCCAATAGGGCGGTAGCGGCGCGGGGGCGCGGGGGCGCGGCATACTGCCTTCTTATCAACCTAGACACGGGATGATTCAGTGGAGTACATGTGCAGGACGCGTTTGCCGGCTTAGGCATTTTGGTCGGTTATGTTTGGCTGACCGCTTGGGGATGGATTGAATTGGTTCGTGGTCACACTGTCCGAGGTGGGCCACTGTGGCGCGGACACTTGATCGCAGTTTTTGGCGCACATGTTCCGGCCTTCATGTTTGTCTGCGCGGCAGTAGTGTCAAGCGCTGATGAATTGGGCGACGGTGGTAAGTTGTTGATGTGGCTATGCACCTTCGGAACTTGCTGGGCATATCACCGATATGGCCGGGGAGCGACGAAGGCGCCAACACTGGTGGTTGAACCAATTTTGCGGCCCGTTTCAGGGTCATTGCGCGACCGGCTCCGTGCGTGGTGGCGGGAACTCAATTACGTGCCCGGCGACGTGCGCCAGCGGGCGCCGTCCAGCCTTCCGACGAGCGAAAGTGCAGCCGGCTCGAAAGCGAGTGGGGGCGCGACCATTCAGTCTCATTCGGTTCAGCCGCCGAGACCAGCTACGTCGGCAGCAAAGTCAGAGTGCAAGGCAGAGATCTACCTGTCAGCAGCTGTTGAACCGATCCAACTCCCCGACACAATTTCATTCCGGTATCGCAAGGCCGATGGAACGCAGCGGAGGCGCACCGTGACAGCGTTTCAGGTGGTGGACATAGGAGGCAGGGCGTACATGGACGCGCACGACCATGATCGAAAGGCGACGCGCTCTTTTCTGATCAGTCGCATTGTTGGCGAAGTTACCCGCTCAGAGTCGGGGGAGGTCATGAGCGCAGCCTCTTGGCTTTCTGCTGTAGCAATGTCGCCGGATTCGACCAGGCGGAAGGGAAGGGGCCGGCGCAAATCGGCGACATGTGATTGGCAGACAGCGGTGGTCTTCGCTGGCCTGCACCCAGCGCGGAGCGATGCCTTGGAGGCGCGCGCGTTGGAAGCCGGCTGGGACGTGCGCGAGAGAATCACGCGTTCCGTAAGACACGTGGTGGCCGGGCCATTAATGGGGTACAAGCAGCGCGAACGAGCAGAGGCACTTCGCATCCCTATGATCGACGAAGACACGGCTATCGCGCTCATGAGCCAGCGAACCGAAGGGCAATGAGCCCCTTGCGCGTTTACAGTCCATGGACAATCTCAGCATCGTTCGTACGTCGCTGGTATCCAGGCGCTGGCGAGCATCTTGTTGGGTCAGTATTTGGTCCAGGCGCTTTCGGCGGGAAGCTTTGCTGGGCTGCGGCGAGGGCCGAGAATTTCTAGCCAATTCCTGTGATGACTTCACGAGGCCGGAGGCACATGCAGGAGACCCCCGGCTGTGACACCAGAAGCGCACGCGTATTACAACTTTGTTTCTGAGATCAACGACTTGAATTTTCAAATCATTGAAAATTCAGCCGTTTTCTTGCATGTGGTTTTTTGCTCGGCCTGACTGCGTTTGGTCGTTGAGGACGGCGGCGGCCTAGCGAGCGCCAACCGTTCTCCAGGCGCCCACACCCCCATCGGGGCCCCACCTTGCTGGAGGCTCCGAGGTCATCCGAAACCGAGGCCCGCTCGGCAGCCGATCTGCCAGCTTTTGAGCAAACAAAAAAAGGCGACCACTCGGTCGCCTTTTTTGTCGGCTGTCGACATGGGATGGGCTCTAGCGCGCCGCGCCCATGCGCACGCCCGTCAGCGGGACTTCTTCGCAATGTCCTTCGCTGCTTCCTTGACGTCTCCCGCATCCTTGCGAGCTTGGCCGCCGGCCTGCTGGAGGTCGCCCTTCAGCTCACGCGCAGGGTTGTTCGTTGCTTTGCCTACGGCCTCGTTGACCTTGCCCTTCATTTTCTCGACAGTACCCTTCACTTGATCCTTGTTCATGGTCTGCTCCTTTGAAAATGCGCTCTTGCGCACTGCGAGTGGTAGCAGGCCGCGTGCCTACGTCGGCGTCGCCAATGCGCGTCGAGTGCGGCGACGCAGCATGAGGCCGCCGTATTCGGCGGTGCTGAGCAGTTGCGCTACGCGTCTGGCGTTCCGAGCGCTTTATTGATCCGCAGCGCCACCAGCGTCCCGACCACACCGGACAGCAGATACAGGCTCACCGCGCCGAGCCCGAACAACGATGACAAACCTAGCGCCACGAGCGGCGCAAATGCTGCACCGAACAACCAGCCGAAATCGGTTGTCAGGGCTGCACCCGTATAGCGGAATCGGCTCTCGAAGTTGGAGGTCACCACGCCGGCCGCCTGACCGTAGGACAACCCCAGCAGCCCGAAGCCGACCAGGATGAAGGTGTCCTGGCCAGCAACCCCGCCATCAAGCAGCCACGGCGCCGCCAGGCTGAAGAGGCCGATCAACACGGCCATTGCCGCCAACGTGGTGCGTCGACCAACACGGTCTGCAATCACGCCGGAAACGAGCGTACCCACAAACGCGATAGCTGCGCCGATGATCTGGACGGTCAGCACGGCGGGCACGCTTTGCGTCTTGCGCAGCGACACCCACGACAGCGGAAACACGGTGACCAGGTGGAACAGCGCATAGCTGGCCAGCGCGGCAAAGGCGCCGAGGAAGATGTTGAACCCTTGCGCGTTCACCATCTGCAGGGTGCTGATCGGCTCGAGCTGTTCTTCCTCGAGCAACTGCGTGTATTCATGTGTAACCACCAACCGCAGCCGCGCAAAGAGCGCCACCACGTTGATGGCGAAGGCGACGTAGAACGGATAACGCCAGCCCCACTCGATGAATTCCTGAAACGTCAGGCTGGTATAGAGGAACAGGAACAGCGCCCCGGCGATGATGAAACCGGTGGGGGCGCCCAACTGCCCGACCATGGCGTACCAGCCGCGCTTGTTTTCCGGCGAGTTCAGCGCCAGCAAGGAGGGCAGGCCATCCCAAGAGCCGCCAAACGCGATGCCTTGCATGAAGCGGAAGAGCGCCAGCAAATAGATGGCCGAATGGCCGATCGATGCGTACGACGGCAAGAACGCAATGCCTACCGTGGCCGTGCCAAGCAGGAACAAGGAGGCCGTCAGTTTGGTACTGCGCCCCCATCGGCGCTGGATGCGCATGAACAGCGCCGTGCCGAACGGTCGGCCGATAAACGCGAAGGAGAAGACCGTGAAACTGAACAGCAGCCCGGCCAGTTCACTGGCAAACGGAAAGTAGACCGCAGGGAAAACCAGCACCGAGGCGATGCCGTAGACGAAAAAGTCGAAATACTCCGACGCTCGCCCGATCACCACGCCTATGGCGATCTCAGCCGGGGCAACTTCATGGTGTCCTGGGGCGGGCGGTGCAGTGGGCGACGCGCGATGCTGGTGGGTCAGACTTGCCATCGTGGAGTCTCCATCGGGATTCGGGGGAGGGGGATGTCGTACGGCAATCAAAAAGTCCGTCATCACAAGACCAGAATAGCGCCTAAACTGCAACGACAAGTCGAAAGATCGTTGGGCCATCCCAGCGCGACGTTAACCAAACGCCACTTCCGAGACCCATGCCACGCTTCAATGCAGTAGTGACACCCCTTGGAATTACGGGAAGGTCGCTTTGGCGAGGTGCAGCAATTGCCTTGTTGGTGACCCTTACAGGTTGTAGCCACGCCGTGCTGTTGTCGCCGGCTGGCGACATGGCGGTGCGACAGCGGGACTTGATCATCATCGCGACATGTCTGATGTTGCTGATCATCGTCCCGGTGATCGTGCTCACGCTGTTGTTTGCGTGGCGGTATCGGGAAAGCGCTGAAAACGCGCACTACAACCCCGATTGGGATCATTCCACCGTGCTGGAGCTGGCCATCTGGGCCGCGCCGCTCCTGATCATCATCACGCTGGGTGCCATCACCTGGGTCAGCACCCATCAGCTCGATCCGTACCGGCCGCTGACGCGGCTGGATCAGGACCGGCCGGTGCCCGCCGAGACCAAGCCGCTCACCGTCGAAGTCGTGGCAATGGACTGGAAGTGGCTGTTCGTCTATCCCGAGCAGGGCATTGCCACCGTCAACGAGCTGGCCGCCCCGGTCGACCGCCCCATTGCGTTCCGGATCACGGCCACCACGGTCATGAACGCGTTCTTCGTGCCGTCGCTGGCGGGCATGGTCTATGCGATGCCGGGCATGGAAACGAAGCTTCATGCGGTGATCAACCGGCCCGGCGTCTATGACGGGCTCTCTTCCAACTACAGCGGCGCGGGCTTCTCGCACATGCGGTTCAAATTCCACGGACTGTCGAACGACGAGTTCGACCGGTGGGTCCAGCAGGTCAAGTCGTCGGGCACGTCGCTGTCGAAGGACACCTACCTGAAGCTCGCCAAGCCGAGCGAGAGCGAACCCGTGCAGCGCTACGCCAGCGTGGCGCCAGACCTTTACGACCGCATCCTGAACCGCTGTGTGGATGGGCAGGCTTGCCTGGCCGACACCATGGCGAGCAACCGCAACGTGAAGCGCTTCGACCCGTCGGCGGAAATCTGTACCGCCAGCAATACGGTCGATGTCATGCCCATGTTTGCGCCGGATGCGGCCATCAACGATGGTCGAAGGTTGTTGCGGTAAGCCGGGACTCGCCCGTTCGACTTTCTAGCGCTTTCCGCCCCGTTGATGTTTTTCGCCAACATTGATCGGCCAGAATTGGTCAATACAGGCCCAGGTGACATCCATGCCCGAGCGTTCTGAACTCGCCAACATCATTTTTGGCCGCCTGACGTGGGAGGCCATTCCGTATCACGAGCCGATCCTGCTCGCCACGTTCGCGGTCGTCGCGCTGGGTGGTCTGGTGCTGGTCGGCGCGCTGACGTACTTCCGCGTCTGGGGTTACCTCTGGCGTGAATGGTTCACCAGCATCGACCACAAGAAGATCGGCATCATGTACGTCGTGCTGGGCATCGTGATGCTGCTGCGCGGTTTTGCCGACGCCGTGATGATGCGGATACAGCAGGCGGTGGCCTTTGGCGACAACCTGGGTTACCTGCCACCGCACCACTACGACCAGATCTTCACCGCGCACGGCGTGATCATGATCTTCTTCGTCGCCATGCCGCTGGTGACGGGGCTCATGAACTTTGTGATGCCGCTGCAGATTGGCGCCCGCGACGTGGCGTTCCCCTTCCTCAACAACTTCAGCTTCTGGATGACCACGGGCGGCGCCATCCTGGTGATGATGTCGCTGTTTGTGGGCGAATTCGCGCGCACCGGCTGGCTGGCCTATCCGCCGCTGTCGGGCATCTTGGCCAGCCCCGATGTGGGCGTCGATTACTACATATGGGCGTTACAGATCGCGGGCGTCGGGACTGTGCTATCGGGCATCAACCTGCTGGTCACCATCGTCAAGATGCGCGCGCCCGGCATGACGTTGATGCGCATGCCGATCTTCACCTGGACGGCGCTGTGCACCAACACGCTGATCGTTGCCGCCTTTCCGGTGTTGACGGCCGCCGTGACGCTGCTCGCCCTGGACCGTTACCTTGGCACCCATTTCTTTACGGTCGAGCAGGGCGGCAGCGCGATGATGTATGTGAACCTGATCTGGATCTGGGGGCACCCCGAGGTCTACATCCTGGTGCTGCCCGCGTTCGGCATCTTCTCGGAAGTGGTGGCCACGTTCTCCCGCAAGCGCCTGTTCGGCTACGCGTCGATGGTGTACGCCACGGTCGTGATCACCGTGCTGTCTTACCTCGTCTGGCTCCATCACTTCTTCACCATGGGCTCCGGCGCCAGCGTCAACTCGTTCTTCGGGATCACGACGATGATCATCTCGATCCCGACAGGCGCCAAGATCTTCAACTGGCTGTTCACGATGTACCACGGCAAGATCCGCTTCGAGCCGCCCATGCTGTGGACGATCGGGTTCATGGTGACGTTCGTCATTGGCGGCATGACCGGCGTGCTGCTTGCGGTGCCACCGGCGGACTTCTCGCTGCACAACAGCCTCTTCCTGATCGCGCACTTCCACAACGTGATCATCGGCGGCGTGCTGTTTGGCCTCATGGCCGGCATTACGTACTGGTTTCCCAAGGCCTTTGGGTACCGCCTTGTTTCGTCGTGGGGCAAGGCGTCGTTCTGGTTCTGGTTTGTCGGCTTCTACGTCGCGTTCATGCCGTTGTACTGGCTGGGCATGCTGGGTGTCACACGCCGCATGAACCATTTCGACGATCCGTCCTTGCAGATCTGGTTCCAGATTGCCGCATTGGGTGCCTTGCTGATCGCCATCGGCATTGCCTGCTTCCTGGTCCAACTGGTGGTCAGCTTCCTGCGTCGAGAAGAACTGCGCGACACGACCGGCGACCCGTGGAATGGCCGCACGTTGGAATGGTCGACATCGTCGCCGCCGCCGCAGTACAACTTCGCCATGACGCCGCTCGTACATGACGCCGACGCCTGGTGGCAGATGAAGCAGTACGGCTACCGGCGCCCGCAGGAAGGTTTCAAGCCGATTCACATGCCCAAGGGCACCGCTGCCGGCATCGTCCTGGCGGGGCTCTCGACGCTGTGCGGCTTTGCACTGATCTGGCACATCTGGTGGCTGGCCATCGCGTCGTTTGCGGCCACGATCATCGCGGCGATCATTCACACCTTCAACTACAAGCGCGACTACTACATTCCGGCGGAAGAGGTGATCCGGACCGAAACATTGCGCACCCAACTGATGGCAGGCCATGGCTGAAACGACCGCATCCCTGCATGTGACCGGCCCCAGCGGCACCACCACGGTGGACGACATACCGCCGGGCGGCTACCAGTTCCACGTCACCGAAGAGCCGCACGTGCCGAACGGCACGCTGCTCGGGTTCTGGCTGTACCTGATGAGCGACTGCCTGATCTTCGCGTGCCTGTTTGCCGCCTATGGCGTGCTGGGCCGCGAATACGCGGGCGGCCCTACCGGGGCGGAACTGTTCGAGCTGCCGCTGGTGGCATTGAACACGTCCTTCCTGCTGCTGTCGTCCATTACGTACGGCTTTGCGATGCTGCAGCTGCAGCAGAACAAGGTCTCGGCCATGCAGATCTGGCTGGCCATCACGTGGGTTTTCGGTGCCGCGTTCCTTGCGGTGGAACTTTATGAATTCGCGCACCTGATCCACGAAGGTGCCGGGCCGACGCGCAGTGCATTCCTGACTTCGTTCTTCTCACTGGTCGGCACGCACGGGCTGCACGTGACGTTTGGCCTGATGTGGCTGATCGTGCTGATGGTGCAAGTGTCGAAGCACGGTCTGATTACGGCCAACAAGCGTCGCCTGATGTGCCTGTCGATGTTCTGGCACTTTCTGGACGTTGTCTGGATCGGCGTCTTTACCTTCGTCTACCTGATGGGAACGCTGCCATGAGCGCGCAAGATCAAACGATGAACGGCCACGGTCATGGCCACGAAGGTCACCATCACGAAGAAGAGATCGGGCCGCATGCCACGCTGGGCGGTTACCTGACGGGCTTCGTGCTGTCCGTTTTCCTGACGGCGATTCCGTTCTGGCTGGTGATGGCGAACGTCTTCGACAGATCATCGACCACCGCGGTGACGATCTTGCTCATCGGCGCGGTACAGATCGTGGTGCACATGATTTTTTTCCTGCACATGAACGCCAAGTCCGAAGGCGGCTGGAACATGCTGTCGCTGATGTTCACCTTGGTGCTGGTCGTCATCACGCTCAGCGGTTCGCTTTGGGTGATGTACCACCTGAATACCAACATGATGCCGCACATGCGGCCGGCGCAGACGACGCCTGCCGTGCTGCCGGCCCGCACGCAATAGAGGCAAGACGCTCTGCATGCGGGCTCCAGAAATCATCGTGACCGACGCCGCCGATAACGAATCGATTCAGATCATCGGCAACGGGCTGAACCACTTCAACGATACGCACGTCGGCTATGGTGACCGCCGACCGCTAGCAGTGCTCGTCCGCGACCCCGACAGTGGCGACGTCGTTGGCGGTGCGAGCGGCCGTACATCGCTCGGGCTGCTGTTTCTTGATCTCTTCCATCTGCCCGAAACGTTGCGCGGGATGGGCATTGGCACCGAGGTGTTGCGCAGGTTTGAAGACGAAGGGCGCCGACGCGGTTGTCGCTCGGCCGTGGTCTATACGATCAGCTTTCAGGCCCCGCAGTTTTACGAACGCAACGGCTGGGTACGGTTCGGAGAGGTGCCGTGCGACCCGCCCGGAACGAGCCGGGTCTTCCTCAGCAAGACTTTGTGAGTGAAGCCTTCAAGGTTTCACGTTTTCCTGCGCCGCGGCTTCGAGGTATTCCAGAAAGCGGCTGGCGACCGGCTCCGCATCGCCCGCGCGTCGCAATGACAGCACGGGCGATTCTTTTTTGTCGCCGGCCAGCGGCACAAAGCTGACGCGTGCGTCGCCGGCGTGTTGCAGTGTCTTGGGCACGAGCGCCACGCCCATGCCGAACCCCACCATCGTCACCACCGTTTGCCACAGCCGCGCCTCGTGACGGATCACTGGGCTGAAGCCGGCGTCCACGCACAGCGCGATGATGAGGTCGTGATAGTGCGGCGATACCGTGCGCGGGAAGAGGATGAACGGCTCGTGTGCGAGCGCATCGAGTTTCAGACTCTTGCGACGGGCCAGCGGGTGCGCCGTAGGCAGGCAGGCGACAAAAGGCTCCGAGAAGATCGGCGTGGAAACGACTTCCGGCGGGAACGTGCCCCAGTAGGCGCAGCCCAAGTCAATCTGTTGGCGCTGGATGGCCTGGACCTGCTCGCCGGTGTTCATTTCGCGCAGGATGATTTCCACGGCCGGATGGTCGGCCTCGAAGCGCTCCACCGCGCGCGGCAGGCCGCGATACAGCATCGAGTTGACGAAGCCGACGCGCAGCCGGCCCGCCAACCCGTGGGCCGAGCGCTGCGTAATGCGCTCGACCTCCGCCGCTTGCTGCAACAGCTTGCGTGCCTCGTCCAATAACACCTGGCCGGCGTTGGTGAGCGCCACGCTTTTGTTGGTGCGCGCGAGCAGTTGCACGCCGAGTTGATCCTCGAACTTGCGGATATCAAAACTGAGCGCCGGCTGCGAGATGAACAGCCGTTGCGCCGCACGCCCGAAGTGCAGCTCTTCCGCCACGGCAACGAAATAGCGCAGCTGTTTCAGGTCCATGGCAATCTCGGCAAACGATAAAGACAAATTATCGTACAGGACAAAACGTGTATTGGACGATTATCGATCCCGTTTCTATGCTGGCCGGACAAAACAGGAGACAGCGAGGCCACCCGCATGAACGACATCGCCCGCGAGCCGCTTACGACCCAGCCTGGCGGCCATCAGAACATCCCCGACAGCCGGGGCATCAATTTCTTCCATGTCGATCCTGACCTCGGGCGCCTGTTGCGGCTGCACCTTGGCGAGGCTCGATACCGCGAGCTGGAGCCTCAGCTCAAGTCGCTCGGGCAACGCGCCTCGGACGAACTTGACGCCTGGGCCATCAGCGCGGACCACAACCCGCCGCAGCTACGCCACCGCACTCGCCGTGGCGAAGCCCTGCAGACCATCGACAAGCACCCCGATTACGTTGCGCTGGAGCGCGTGGCCTACGCTGAGCTGGGCCTCGCGTCGATGAGCCATGTGGGCAACGCACCGCCTCCGCTCGTCAAATACGCGCTCACGTATCTGTTCGTGCAGGCCGAGTTCGGTTTGTGCTGCCCGGTCAGCATGACGGATTCGCTCACGCGCACGCTTCGCAAGTTCGGTGACCCGGCACTCGTGGCGCGCTATCTGCCGATGCTGGCGTCGCGAGACTTTGATGTGCTGTACCAGGGTGCGATGTTCATGACCGAGCAGGCTGCCGGTTCGGACGTCGCCCGGATTGCCACGCGCGCCGCGCTGGAAACCGCGCCCGACGGTACGCAGACATGGCGCTTGTACGGCGACAAGTGGTTCTGCTCGAACGCCGATGCCGATCTCGCCATGGTGCTCGCCCGCCCGGACGGCGCGCCATCGGGCATCAACGGCCTCGCGCTGTTCCTGTTGCCCAAGACGCTGCGCGATGGGTCGCGCAATCACTACCGTATCGTCCGCCTGAAAGACAAGCTGGGCAGCCGTTCGATGGCCAGCGGCGAGATCGTGCTTGAGGGCGCCGCCGCCTACCTGATTGGCGAGATCGGCCGCGGCTTCCATCAGATGGCCGACATGATCAACATGTCGCGGCTGTCGAACGGCGTGCGCGCTGCAGGCCTGATGCGTCGCGCCGTCACCGAAGCGTTGCACATCGCGCGCAACCGGGAAGCCTTTGGCCGCAAGCTGATCGACATGCCGTTGATGCAGCGCCAGCTTCTGAAGATGCTGCTGCCGGCGGAGCAGGCGCGGTCGATGTTCATGCAGATCGCGCAACTGCTGCCGCTGGCGGATGCGGGCGACGCGCAAGCCGGCAAATGCGTGCGCATCCTGACGCCGCTCATCAAGTTCCGCGCTTGCCGCGATGCGCGCCGCGTGACGGGAGACGCGATGGAGGTGCGGGGCGGCACCGGCTACATCGAAGAGTGGAGCGATGCGCGCCTTGTGCGCGACGCCCATCTGGGCTCCATCTGGGAGGGCACGAGCAACATCGTCGCGCTCGACATCGCGCGCGCCGTGAAGCGCGAAGCCGCGTTGGAGCCGCTGCGCGCATATCTCATCGGCCTGCTCGACGGCGTCAGCCTGCCACCTCAAAGCGATGTGTTGTTGCGCAGCACGCTCGAGCGCGTATGCCGGGCAATCGCCAAAGTGGCGGAAGACGGCAGCGATGAACTGGTGCGTCAGGCCGGCTCAGCGCTGTATCACATCACCACGGCCATCTTCATGGCAGTGGAGGGCATGCGCTTGGCGCCGGATCATCGGCGTTTGGCATTCGCGCATCTGGTGCTGCGTCACAAGCTACTGCCGGTGGATCCGCTGGCCTTGCCCACAAACGATGACGCATCGCTGTTTGATGCGCTCGTCAAACAGCGTGAGGTGCCGCTTGCGCTGGCCATGCAAGCCTTGCCAACTGGAGCCGCGCAATGAGTGGACCCAACGGGGCATTGCACGGCCTGAAGGTCATCGACCTGAGCCGGGTGCTCGGCGGCCCGTATTGCACGCAGGCGCTTGCCGATCACGGTGCGCAGGTCATCAAGCTCGAACCGCCTGTCGGCGACGAGACGCGCACCTGGGGCCCGCCCTTCGACGAAAGCGATACCGCCTGGTACTTCAACGGCGTCAATCGCAACAAGCTGGGTATCTCCGTCGATTTGACCTGTGATGAGGGCCGCGCCGTACTCTGGCAATTGCTGGAAGACGCCGATGTGCTGGTCGAGAATTTCAAGCCCGGCACGCTCGCCCGCTGGGGCATGGATTTCGAGCGCCACCTGCAACCGCGCTTCCCGCGCTTGATCCACTGCGCCGTCTCGGGTTTCGGCCCGGATGGCCCGCTCGGCGGGCTGCCCGGCTACGATGCCGCCATCCAGGCGATGGCCGGCCTGATGAGCGTCAACGGCGAGCGCGACGGCGGCCCAATGCGCGTCGGTCTGCCGATCGTCGACATGGTGACCGGGCTCAACGCGCTGGCCGGCATCCTGCTCGCGTTGGCGGAGCGCGAAAAGAGCGGGCATGGCCAGTCCATCGACATTGCGTTGTATGACTGCGGCGTATCGCTGCTGCATCCGCATCTGCCCAATTACTTCGGCTCCGGCAAGGTGCCGCAGCGCAGTGGCAATGCGCATCCGAACATCGCCCCATACGACAGCTACCAGACTGGCACCGCACCGATCTTTCTGGCGGTGGGGAACGACCGCCAGTTCGCCAAGCTTTGCACGCATATCGGCGCAGCAGAATTGACCCAAGACACGCGCTTTGCCGACAACCGCAGCCGCTGCGCACATCGCGCGGAGTTGAAGCACGCGCTGGAAGCGCAACTGGCACGCTTCGATTGCGAGACGCTTGCCCAAGACCTGATCCACGGCGGCGTACCGTGCGGGCCGGTGTTGACCGTCGATGTGGTGGCGCGCCATCCGCATACGTTGCACCGGCAGATGGTGGTCGAGCTGGGGGCGTACCGTGGGACCGGATCACCCATCAAGCTATCGCGCACGCCGGCCACGTATCGCAACGCACCGCCTGCGCTCGGCGCCGATACCGATGCCGTGCTCGCGTCGCTCGGCATTGACGCAGACACCCGGCAACGCTTGTTTGAAGCCGGCGTCCTGAAATGACGTAAGCCAGGTTCACCACCACAAGGCAGACAGCCCAGCAGAGGCTGCGCCAAACCGGCAGTACCACCAAGGAGACCAACATGCCTCATCAGCCTGCGCCCCGCGCCATCGCAGCTTCCAACCTGCAGCCGCGGCGCGCTGCGGTTGCCGCGTTCATCGGCACCACCATCGAGTGGTACGACTTCTACATCTACGGTCTTGCTGCCGCGCTTGTCTTCGGCAAGGTGTTCTTCTCCAAGACGCTGGACCCGGGCGTCGCCACGCTGCTCTCGTTCGTCACGCTGTGGGCCGGCTTTGCGGCGCGTCCGATCGGCGGGATCATCTTCGGACATTTGGGCGACAAGATCGGTCGTAAAACCACGCTCATCATCACGCTCATCCTGATGGGCGTAGCGACCATGGGCATTGGTCTGCTGCCGGGCTATGCGCAGATCGGCATGTGGGCGCCAGTGGGATTGGTCGTGCTGCGCGTGGTCCAGGGTGTGGCCGTGGGCGGCGAGTGGGGCGGCGCGGTGCTGATTGCCAGCGAGAGCGCCCCCAAGCGCAAGAGCATCCTGTACTCGGCGTTTGCGCAGCAGGGTTCGCCGACGGGCAACCTGCTGGCGACGCTGGTGTTCTTTGCGCTGAGCGCGTTGCCGACACCGCAGTTCATGCTGTGGGGCTGGCGCGTGCCGTTCCTGCTGTCGGCGCTGCTGGTCGTGGTCGGCATGATCATCCGCCTGAAGCTGGAAGAGTCGGACGATATGAAACGCGTGCTGGCGCAGAAAAAGACGGTCAAACTGCCGCTCAAAGACGTGGTGCGTGACCACTGGGGCCTCGTGCTGCTGGGTGCCGGTACGCTGCCGCTCATTCACGTGACGTACCTGAAGAGCAACTTCGCGCTCGCCTGGGCCACGAAGGAACTCGGCTACGCGCAGGACACCTTCCTGGGCATCATCGCGATCGCGCTGGTAGTGCAGTTCATCACACAGCCACTCGGCGCCTGGCTGGTCTCGCGCATGGACATGCGCCGCGCCATCTGCCTGATGGTGCTGCCCGAGTTCCTGCTCATGCCGGTGATGTTCTTTGCCATCGAGACCAAGGTGTATTGGATTGCACTGTTGGGCATGTGCCTGGCAACCGTTCCGCACTCGATGTTCTATGGCGCCATCGGCGGCATTCTGGCGCGCGTGTTCCCGACACGCATTCGCTATACCGGCTTGTCACTGGCGTATCAGCTGTGTTCGCTCGTGGTGGGCGGGGGCACGCCGGTGTTCGCCCAGTGGATGCTCAACGGTACCGGCAACATCGTTGGCGTGGCGGTGTCGTCGGCGCTGTATGCGCTGGTGTCGCTGGCGTGCACGCTGATACTGCTCAATCGCACGGGCTATCGTGCCGACGAGCTGTCCACCGCCGAACGCGCCGATGCCATGGACCTGGGGCAGGGTGATGCCGATGCCTCCCCGACGCACACCGGTCCAATGGGTAAGCCGGCGGCGGCCGTCTGAATTGATGGGGCCACCGTCTCCTACGCGAAACGCGTGGTGGCACACCTGGCGCACGTTCCCTACGATGACAAGGCAAGTCACGCACAACGGGGAGGCGCGCCATGTCCATCTTTGACGAGAACGAACACCGCGAGGCCTTCTGGGAAACCGTGCGCCAGGCCATTGAGGCGCGCGAGCAAGCCGACGAGGCGCGTCGCGCAGGGCGGTTGACCGGCCTGGCGATCGGCTTGTCAGTGGCCGCGCTGGCGGTTGCACTGATGGCTTGGCGGCGCCGCTCTCCAGACGATGAGGCTTGATGCCTTCGTGCTGGTCCCGGCGCAATCCTTAGCGCTTCCTTTTGAATCCACGTTTGCAAACGTGGTTTTTTGTTGCCTAAAATGAGAATGATTCTCATTTGTATGGGCGCGATGTGTGCGTTTCTTTGCGCGGGCGCCCGCTTGTTTCCCCGGAGCACTGCATGCCAGCCGTTGAGTCCGAGCCGCGGCACGAGATCGACGCAGCGATTGCCGCGCTTTATGCGCAGTACAGCGACTGGCTGCTCGCCTGGCTGGGCAAAAAGCTGGCATGTGCGGAGGAAGCGGCGGACGTGTTGCACGACACGTTCATGCGCGTGATGGCCGCGCCGGACAGGCTGGGGGACTTGCGCGAGCCGCGCGCCTATCTGACCACGACCGCCAAGCATTTGATGATCGATCGGGCGCGCCGTCGACGTGTTGAATGCGCATGCCTGGATGAACTGACGTTGCGGTCCGCGCAGTATGGGCATGCGCCATCGCCCGAGCAGCGCCTGGCGCAGGCGCAGTCGTTGCAGCACACGAGCGCGATGCTCGAAACCCTCTCGCCCAGCGCGCGCGAAGCGGTGCGGCTGCGCTACATCGAAGGGCAATCCCACGCGTGCATTGCCGAGCAGCTTGGCAAGTCGACGCGCATGGTGCGCAAGTATCTCGTGCAGGCGATTGAGCGTTGCGCGACATGCGCGATGCGCTGATCGAAAAAAAGATTCCGCAGCAGTTCCGCTTTCGCGGTGTGGTTCGTCGATGGGTGCGGAAACCACACGCATCTTCCAACACACCATGCCAATGCAAACGAACACAGCAACGGTTTTTTCATCCGATACGTTCTGCCGTACAACGCTGCGCCCGATGGCGCTTGCCGCGCGGCTGACCTGCGCAGTGCTGCTGGGGGCCGCGCTGCCAACGCAAGCGATGGCGCAAAGTACCACCGGCGAGGTCAGCGCCACGCTGCCCGCAACCACGGCGGTCGGCCGAGGCGAGACGGCGCAAAGCCCGGGCAAAGGCTTCGTTGCCAAGCAGAGCGCGGCCGGTACCAAGACCGATACGCCCATTATCGAAACGCCGCAGTCGATCTCGGTGGTGACGCAGCAGCAGCTGGACGACCAGAAGCCGCGCGGCATTTCGGAGGCGCTCAACTACACGTCGGGCGCATTTACCGCACTGGTGGGCGCGTCCAACCGCTACGACTACGTTGCGCTACGTGGCTTCAATGACAGCAGCGTCGACAACACGTTGCTTGACGGGCTGCGCCTGATGAGCGACCAGGGCAGCTACAGCTCGTTCCAGGTCGATCCGTATTTCCTGCAGCGCATCGATGTGCTCAAAGGGCCGGGTTCGATCCTGTACGGCCGTGCGTCGCCGGGTGGTGTGGTGGCGCTGACGAGCAAGAAGCCGCTCTTCCAGCCGTACCACGAGGTGGAAGTCACAGTGGGTAATCGCAACCGCCTTGAGGGCGCGTTCGATATCTCCGGGCCGATCGACCAGAACGGTGTGATGGCCTTCCGGGTGACCGGTCTGGCGCGCGGCATGGACACGCAATTCGAGCACGTGCGCGAGCAGCGGTTTGCGATTGCGCCGTCGCTGGCCATCAACTTCACGCCCGATACGCATCTGCTGTTGCAGGCCTATTTGCAGCACGATCCGGAAGGCGGCTATCACAGCGGCGTGCCGGCGGAAGGCAGCATCTTCCCGCGCAATGGCCGCTACATTTCCCGCTACTTTTTCGATGGCGACCCCACGGTTGAAAAATACCGCCGCACCGAGCGCATGGTGGGCTATCAGTTCGAGCATGCGTTCAACGATCGGCTGACCGTACGCCAGAACTTCCGCTACGTGTTCGGCGATACGCGTTTGCGCCAGATTTACGGCTTCGGCTGGGCCAGCGCCGATGAACTGACGCGGTACTACTCCGGCGCCAAGGAGGCCACGCACGCTTACACGGTCGATAACCAGCTGGAAGGCAAGTTCACCACGGGCGCGGTCAAACATACGATGCTGTTTGGCCTCGATTATCAGAAGCGCCACGTCGATGGCTTCTGGGAATCCGGCAGCGCTGACCCGATCAACGCGTTCAATCCTGTATATGGCAGCCCGGGGCTCACGGGCGTCACGGCGTCACCGATCGATCGGTGGCTCGAGCAGACCGGCCTGTATCTGCAGGATCAGATTGCTATCGACCGGTGGCGCTTGACGCTGGGCGTGCGCGAAGACCATGCGAAGGCGTCCAATCTGTACGGTACCGGCACGCCGTCGGAGTGGAGCGGCTCGAAGTTCACCAAACGTGCGGGCGTGGTCTATCTGTTCGACAACGGTATCGCGCCGTATTTCAGCTACTCGGATGGCTTCAACCCGAGCCTGCGCGCAGACCAGCGGGGCAATCTCCTGCAACCGGCCACAGCCAAGCAGTTCGAGGCGGGTGTGCGTTATCAGCCGAAGGGCTCCAGCACGATGCTGTCGGCGGCGGTGTTCAACCTCGATCAGGAAAACGTGGCGACCAAGCCGGTGGGGCAGATCTACTACGTGCCGAGCGGCAAGATCCGCACGCGCGGCGCAGAGCTGGAAGCGCGCACGCAGGTGACGGACACCGTGTCGGTGCTTGCCAACTACACCTTCACCAACATGAAGTTCATCGAGTCGGCAGAAGGCCTCGTCGGCAACACGCCGTATCAGGTGCCGCGCCATATGGCGTCGGCCTGGGTGGACTGGACCTTCATGCCCGGCTACACCGCCGGCATGGGCTTGCGCTACGTCGGCACAAGCTGGGGCGACAACGCCAACAGCTTCAAGGTGCCGCCGTATACGCTGGTGGATCTGATGTTGCGCATTGACCTTGCACGTTGGGATCCGTCGCTCAAGGGTGCCAAGCTGCAATTGTCAGCCAAGAATCTCTTTAATAAGAATTACGTGGCATCCTGCTTGAGCAACGCCTATTGTTATTGGGGTGATGCGCGCAATGTGATGGCTACCATTTCTTATCAATGGTAATTACATTTTCTTCACACAAGCATTCCATTTTCTGTGTAGTATTGTGACTTAGATTGTTGCTCGGCGATTGGCTTGCATGGCATCGCCGGGCATTTCGAATCTGTTCCCGATATCGCGCTTGCGATATTCATGATCATTCAGCAGCCGGCACGCATCGGCTGTGATCAAAACCCCACCTGAATTCACCCAGCCTAGGCGCGGCCCCAAGCCGCCGGCCGACGGAGAGCGCGCGCATGCGCTGCGCTTGCCCGGTCGCGTTCCTGGTGCTGTCGTTTGGTAAATGCAGTCTTTGCAAATCAGGAGGTTCAAGCGTGATGAGGTCCGATGTTTATGATTTTATTGCAATTGGTTTAGGGCCATTCAATTTAAGTCTGGCCTGTCTGGCAGAACCGATTGAAAGTCTGAACGGCCTATTTCTGGAGCGCGCCGAAGAATTCAATTGGCACCCCGGTATGCTGATTGATAACACCACATTGCAGAATCCATTCCTTGCCGATCTGGTGAGCCTGGCCGACCCGCAAAGCCGCTTCAGCTTCCTGAATTACTGCAAGCAGGAAGGCAAGATCTATTCGTATTACATCCGCGAGAACTTCTATTTGAGCCGCGCGGAATACAACCGCTACTGCAAATGGGTCATCGCGCAACTGAGCAGCGTGCATTTCCACCATGACGTGGACGCGCTGGCCTATGACGCCCAACGCGGCTGCTATGTCGTCACGGGCTTTCGTGGCGCGGAGCGGGAACCGTTCGTGCTGCGTGCACGCAAGCTGGTGCTGGGCGTTGGGTCATCACCGTCGTTTCCCGCATGCGTGCCACGCGATGGGCATCGCTACCTGCACACTGCCGACTACATCGACGTGCGGGACGCGCTGCGCGAAAAACGCTCCATCACCATTGTCGGCAGCGGGCAAAGCGCGGCGGAGGTCTATTACGACCTGCTCAAGGAGAGCGACAAGCACGATTACAGCCTCGTCTGGATCACGCGTTCGCCGCGCTTCTTCCAGATGGAGAACACCAAGCTGACGCTGGAGATGATTTCTCCGGACTACATCGATTACTTCTTCAGCCTGCCGGATGGCCGCAAGGAAAGCATCCTCCGCAAGCAGGACAGCCTCTACAAAGGCGTCAACGCGAGCCTGATCAATCAGATCTACGATCTGCTCGACGACAAGCGCAAGACGGGCGCCCTGCGCACGCACCTCATCACCAACTGCGAGCTGCAGGCCTGCCGGCACGATGCCGCTACCGGCACCTACGAGATCGAATTTCAGCAGCTCGACAGCGGCGCGCGCTATGCGCATCGCACAGATGGGCTCGTGCTTGCCACGGGCTATGAGCAGAACATCCCTGCGTTTATCGATGGCATCCGCCACCGCCTGCGCTGGGACGCCAAGGGCCGCTATCAGCTTTCGCGCAACTACGCGGCCGATTTCAATGGCAACGAGGTCTACGTGCAGAACGCCGGCCTGCACACGCACGGCCTGACCAATCCTGACCTCGGGATGAGCTGCTACCGCAACTCCTGCATCATCCGCGAGCTGACCGGAGTGGAGCACTACAAGATCGAGCGGCGCATTGCGATCCAGGATTTTGCGATTCCGTCCACGCCCGATTTCATTCCGCTGGCGACCAGGGAGTCAGCCAAGGAAGCAACCAGGGACCGCGTGCCGGAAATGGCGGAAGAGACCGCCGGGGTGGCCGCATGACGTTGCGTGTGTACATCATCCTGATGACGACCTTTGCCGTCATCAGCGATGCCATCCTGATTCCGTTCTATCCGCAGTTCTTTGCTGCGCGTTATGGGCTCGACAGCCCCGTCCACGTGGGCGCATACGTCGCGGCGATCTCCATCGCGGTGATGTGCACGCTGCCGGTCTGGGCGCGCGTAGCCAAACGCGTGGAACCGCTGCACTTGCTGGTCTACACGCAGTGTGCGGCGGGGACATTCAGCCTGCTGAGCGACTGGGCGCCCGACGTGGTGACGTACTGGGTGCTGTCGATGCTGATGTTCATGTGCAAGAGCAGCTACCTGCTGATGTATCCGTACATGATGCGGCTCACGCCTAAAGAGCAGCACGCCGCCACGGTGGGCATTCTGTCTGTGGTGGTGCACTTTGGCGCCATCTTCGGTGCCGTGGTGGGCGGCTTCGTGCTGCAGACGTGGGGGCCGCGTGCGAGCATCGTCGCCATGGCAGCGGGCGATTTCTTCCAGATGGTTGTGTGCCTGTATCTGATCCGCAGCGGCAAGATCGTGCGCGTCAATTCGGGCGAGCACGCAGAAGCCGCGGCCGCGGAGGCGCCGCGCACGCGCTGGCGTGATCGTCTGCCGATCCTGCGACTCGCACTGGTGATGCTGGTGTTCGATTTCAGCGCATACCTGATTCGCTCGTTTTTTGCCGTGTACTGGCAGCAGGTGTCGGGCCGCGACAGCGAGTTCGTTTCAGGCATGGTCTTCGCGATACCGGGTGCCATGGCAATCCTTGCGCTGCGCTTGCATGCCCGTATCCGCGCGCGCGGTGGCAAGTTGCCGGACCACACGCTGGGCAATCTCCTGCTGGGCGCGGCCGGGCTGCTGCTGCAGGCTGCACCCAACCCTGTGCTGATCGTCATCGGGCGCGTGCTCTATGGCTGGGCGTTGTTCCAGATCATCGTGAAGCTCGATGTCAACCTGTTCCGGCTCTCCACACCGCAGCGGTATGCACACGACTACAGCATCACCAATTTCTTCCAGAACCTGGGTGTGCTGCTGTCTTCGTTTGCGGCCGGGGCGATCGTCAATCGCTACGGATTGCACGTGCCGTTCCTGCTGGCTGCGTGCGGCTTTGCGCTGACGGCGCTGCTCGACCGGCTGATCCTGAACGTGCCGAGCGCCACGCACGCAGGCGAAGCGGGCAGGGCAGGCGAACCCATCAACGTGGAGGCGCCCGCTCATGCCAATTGACCTGCATGCCATTCATCGGCGCGCCGACGCCAGCCGTGCACCGCACACGGATGCCGACGGCTACACCTTCCGTCTGCTGCGCATTCCGGAAGACATCCCGACGCTGCACCGCTGGTTCCAGCCGGAGCGTGCATCGTTCTGGTTGATGCGCGACAAGACCGAAGCCGAGATCGGCCAGATCTATCAAGAGCTGATGGACTCCGGGCATGCCACTGCCTATCTCGTCTGGAAAGCAGGGCGCCCGGTTTTCCTGGCCGAGTGCTACGACCCCGCGCACGACCGCATCCGCGCGTTCTACGACGTGCAGCCCGGCGACTTGGGCATGCACATCTTCATCGGGCCATCGGATGTGCGCGTGCCCGGCTACACGCGCGAGGTGTTCTTCGCGTTGATGCGGTTCATGTTCGAACACCTCGGGGCGGCCCGCATCGTGGTCGAGCCCGACGCCAACAACGAACGCATTCACGCCATCAACCGCGCCGCAGGTTTCGTCTACGACCGCAACGTCGCCTTTACCGAAAAGATCGCCAGCCTCGCCTTTTGCACTCGGCGGGATTTTGAGCGGGCTATCGCCGCCACCGCCGCTACCACCGCCACCGCTTAATCAACGACAGGATTCGCCATGAACGTGATGCTTCAGAATCAGCTCTCCCAACACCCGGCACAGGCCGCCGCCCACCTCACGCCCGAAGTGTGGGCACAGGCCAATCGGCTGCTGCTGCGCAAGGCCATTGCCGAATATGCGCACGAGATCATCCTGGAACCCGAACACGTGAAAGATGCGGCCAACGGCTTCGCGCTGTATCAGGTGTATTCCGACGACGGCAAGGTTTGCTACCAGTTCGAAGCGCGGCGGTTGGCGCTGCGCCATTGGTTTATCCGGCCGGAGCCGATTCGCCGCCTGGTCGATGGCGCTGAGCAACCGTTGGATGCGCTGCAGTTCATCATCGAATGCCGCCAGCGCCTTGGCATCCGCGACGAGCTTCTGCCCATCTACCTTGACGAAATCAGCAGCACGCTCTTCGGCAGCGCCTACAAGCGCATGAAGGCCGACGCGCCAAGCAGCGCACAACTGGCCGATGCCGCCGACTTCCAGACCATCGAGGTCGCAATGATGGAAGGGCACCCGGGCTTTGTCGCCAACAACGGACGCCTCGGCTTCAACGCCGTCGACTACCAGGCCTATGCGCCGGAGGCCGGCTCCGACATCCGCGTGGTCTGGCTAGCCGTGCACAAGGACCACGCCACGCCGTCGACGCTGTCCACGCTCGACTACGCGCAGCTGCTGGCCGAAGAGCTGGGGCAGGGCACGGTGGACGAGTTCACCCGCCAGGTGGCCGCCAAAGGCGTCGACCCGGCTGACTATCACTTCATGCCGGCGCACCCGTGGCAGTGGTTCAACAAGCTGTCCATCGCGTTCGCGGGCTACGTGGCGCAACGCAAGATCATCTGCCTCGACTACAGCGCGGATCACTACATCGCGCAGCAATCCATCCGCACGTTCTTCAACACGAGCGATCGCACCAAGCGCTATGTGAAGACCTCGCTGTCGATCCTGAACATGGGGTTCATGCGCGGGCTGTCGCCTTACTACATGTCGGGCACGCCCGCCATCAACGAGTTCATCAAGGAGCTGGTGTCGGGCGATGCCTTCCTGCGCGAGAACGGCTTCACGATCCTGCAGGAAGTGGCGGCCATCGGCTTCCGTAACTTCTATTACGAGGCGGCGATTCCGGTGGATACGCCGTACAAGAAGATGTTCTCGGCGCTGTGGCGCGAGAACCCGCTGCAACTGCTGCAACCGGGTGAGCGCCTGATGACGATGGCCGCATTGCTGCATGTCGACAAGGACGGCGTTGCGCTGATGCCGGAACTGATCCGGCGCTCCGGCCTGCCGGCGCTGGCCTGGGTGCGCCGATACCTGCAGGCGTATCTCACGCCGCTGCTGCATTGCTTCTACGCACACGACTTGAGCTTCATGCCGCATGGCGAAAACCTCATCCTCGTGATGGACGAGCACGTGCCCGTGCGCGCCATCATGAAAGACATTGCCGAGGAATCTGCCATCCTGGAAATCAAGGCACGTGAATGGCTGCCTGAGCGTGTGCAACGCCTGGCCGTGGAGGTGCCGGATAACTTCAAACTGCTCGGCATCTTCATCGACGTGTTCGATGGTGTGTTGCGCCACATCAATCACGTGCTGGTGGAAAACGGCTGCTGCACAGAAGACGAGTTCTGGGGTGCGGTCGCGGATTGCGTGTACGACTACCAGGACGCGCATCCCGAACGCGCCGCCAAGTATGCCCACTACGACATGTTCGTCCCCGAGTTCCTGCATTCGTGTCTGAACCGCCTGCAGCTGGGCAACAACGTGCAGATGGTGAACCTGGCCGACCCGGCATCGAGCCTGAAGATGGCCGGCAACTTGGTCAACCCGATCGCCAAGTTCCGCCGTGCAGCGCAAGGCCGTTCGGTCGCGGCGGCCGAAGCAGCGGAAGCGGCTGCATGACGGACGGCATGCGCGCCTTCGTTGAAGACGCCAGCGGGCCGGGCTTCGCCACGGCGGTAGCCTGGCGGCCATCGCCTGCGCCGGATCTCGCACGCGTATGGGCGGCGGCGCAGCGCGTCCTGCCGAGCCTGCGCGGCGAGCACGGCGGTGCGGCACCGGCGGGCGCGCTGCGTCTCGGAGACGACGATGCATTGCGCGCCCTGTGCGATCACTGGGCGCGCGCCTATCCGGAAGCCGGCGCCCATTACCTCGCCCTGCGGTGCTGGGGCCTGGCGATCTGGCAGCCAATCTATCTCTGCGTGATTGCAGTCCATCTGGATGCGCCTGTGCCTAGGCTGTCAGGTCTTGCGCAGCCGGTGAAGAACGGTTTTCCGAGC
This sequence comes from Ralstonia flatus, assembly GCF_958439105.1. Classification (NCBI taxonomy): domain Bacteria; kingdom Pseudomonadati; phylum Pseudomonadota; class Betaproteobacteria; order Burkholderiales; family Burkholderiaceae; genus Ralstonia; species Ralstonia flatus. The sequence goes on from NZ_CAUDLI010000010.1 coordinate 215,907, forward strand.
GGCCTGCACTTGCCTGCACAGGTGCCGGTCGAGGGGACGTTCGCTGCGCGAAGGGAAGTCGCCGCCACTGAGCTGCGCACGTTCTGCGCGGCGATGCGTCGTGCGCTGAAACCGATGGTCTCGTTACACGATCGCGCTGCCGATCGCCTGCAAGCCGAGTGCGTGCTTGGCGCCCTCATGGCCGCGCGTCCGCATGTGCCGTTGTCCGATGCGGCCCTGGTAGCAGCCGGGGAAGACTGGCTCGCGCATCTTGGCATCTCCAGCGGATGCGGCTTCTTTGCCTACCGCGCCCGAGACGGCACGCCCTCACTCGCCCTCGACCGCAAGGTCTGCTGTCACCATTTCCGCCGTTACGACGGAGAGAAGTGCAGCACGTGTCCGAAGCTCTCGCTGGACGCCCGCATCGCCCGCCTGGTGGCGGAAGCGGGCTGAACGTCCCCGCGCGAGCCCATTCCCCCGATACCTGATGGGGCGGATGTGGTTTGGTCCCGCGTCAAACCGCTCGCCACGCCGTGTTGGAGATTCTCCGATGACCGATGTCGGACGCCTGGCGCACGTGATGCCAGCGCATACCCAATTGCCCGTCGCCGCGTACTTTGATGACGCCTTGTTCGCGTGCGAACTCGAAACGATCTTCAAGCATTCTGCCTGCTACGTGGGCAGCGAAAAAGCCGTACCCGAATCCGGCGATTGGCGCCGCCTCCCACAGGAAGGCGGCGGCCGCGTGCTCGTTCGCAACGCCGGCGGCGTGGAGTTGATGTCGAACGTCTGCCGGCATCGGCAGGCGCTGATTCTTGGCGGTGAAACGGGCAATGTGCGCGGCCCCGCCAATGCCACCGGCAACTTGCGCACCGCCGGCGGTAATATCGTCTGCCCCTTGCACCGCTGGACGTACACAGACCACGGCGAACTGATCGGCGCGCCGCAGTTTCCCAGCACGCCATGCAAGAACCTGCAGCGCTTCACGCTGCGCAACTGCCATGGGTTGCTGTTCGAAGGCCCGCGCGATCCGGCACGCGATATGGCGCCGCTGTTCGCGCGTCCGGAATTCGACTTCGGTGACTACGTGCTCGATCACGTAGAAGTTCACCAGTGCAACTACAACTGGAAGACGTTCATCGAGGTCTATCTGGAGGATTACCACGTCGCGCCGTTCCACCCCGGCCTCGGCCACTTTGTCACTTGCGACAACCTTGAATGGGAGTTCGCCGACTGGTACAGCATGCAGCGCGTGGGCATCAACGAGGCGCTCAGCCAGCCGGGCTCCGATGTCTACGGCGCGTGGCACGATCGACTGCTGGACTACCGCCGCGGCGCACCGCCCGACTTTGGCGCGATCTGGGTGACGTATTTCCCGTCCCACATGATCGAGCTGTATCCGCACGTGCTGGTGCTTTCCACGCTGTATCCGAAAGGGCCGCAAGACACCGTCAACGTCGTCGAGTTCTACTACCCGGAAGAGATCGCCGCGTTCGAGCGTGAATTCGTCGAAGCACAGCGCGCTGCGTATATGGAAACCTGCATCGAGGACGACGAGATTGGCGAACGCATGGATGCCGGTCGCCGTGCGCTGATGGAGCGCGGTGTGTCGGAAACCGGGCCGTACCAGTCGCCGCTCGAAGACGGCATGCAGCACTTCCACGCGTGGTACCGGCGCGTGATGGGCACGCTGCCCGTCGCCGACGTGTAACGCAGAGCCGCTGCTCTAGATCAAGGCGCAGGGAAGGGGCGGCGTTACAATTCGCCGCTTCTTCCCAGGGTGCTTCATGCCACGCGGCCTTGTTCTCGCCACGCCTCAGCTCACGTCGGACGGCACGCCGTTCTCCGCGCAGTACGACGACGTCTATCACAGCTCCGAAGGTGGTCTGGCGCAGGCGCATCATGTTTTTTTGGGCGGCAACGGCTTGCCAGGTGCATGGCAGGGCAAGCGCGCCTTCACCATCGTCGAAACCGGCTTCGGCCAGGGCCTGAATTTCCTCGCCACGTGGGCCGCATGGCGCGACGATCCGCAACGTTGTGCGCGGCTCGATTTTGTCTCGATCGAGAAGCATCCATTCGATCGCGCGGGCTTGTCGATCGTGCATCCAGCCAGCGGCGCGCTGGCTCCGCTCGCCGAGATGCTGCGTCAATCATGGCCTGTGCCGGTGCCCGGCGTGCATCGCCTGAGTTTCGACGACGGCCGCGTCACGCTCACGCTGCTGCTCGGTGACGCGATGGAGACGCTGCCGCAACTCTCGTGCGCCGCCGACGCGTTTTATCTCGACGGTTTCTCTCCCGCAAAAAACCCGGATCTGTGGCAGCCGCGCGTGTTCAAGCAGCTTGCACGGGTGGCACGTGCCGGCGCGACATTGGCGACGTACACCGCTGCAGGATTCGTGCGACGCGGCTTGCAGGAAGCCGGCTTCGAGGTACGCAAGGCGCCCGGTTTCGGCAGCAAGCGCGACATGACCGTCGCGCAATTCCCGACCCATTGGCGCACACGTCGCGGGCCGGCTGAAGCGCCCGCCTGGAGCGAGCGCCACGCCATCATTCTCGGCGCCGGGCTGGCGGGCTGTTCCGTTGCGGAGCGGCTCGCGTCGCGCGGCTGGCGCATCACCCTGATCGACGAAAACCACGGCCCCGCACGCGGCACGTCGGCGCATCGTGCAGCGGCCATGCATCCGCATGTATCCATCGACGACAGCGTGCTGTCGCGGCTATCGCGCGCAGGCAACCTCCTTGCGCGCCGCCACTGGGACGCGCTCGATCGCGCCGGCTTCGCCACAGGTTTCCAGCGCACCGGCGTGCTGCAGCTGGCTGAAGACGCCGACGACGCCACCGAGCAGCAACGCATCGTGCAAACGCTCGGCTATCCGACCGATTACATCGACTGGCTCACCGGGGAGCAGGCCGCCGAGCGCGTCGGCGCCAGCGTGCCGCAGGGCGGCTGGTGGTTTGCGCAAGCGGGCTGGGTCGCTCCGCCGGATATTTGCCGCGCCAATCTGGCCGCTGCCGGCGCAGCAGTCGACGCACGCTGGAACACGCACGTTGAATCGCTGCGCCAAGACGGCGAGCAATGGCAGGCGCTGGATGCGCAGGGTGCTGTGATTGCGAGTGCGCCGGTCATCGTTCTGGCCAATAGTCTCGGGGCCGCACGTCTGGCACCACTGAATTCCGCGTCGCTCAGGCCGGTGCGCGGTCAACTCACGGATGTGCCCGCCGCCGGGTTGGGGGCGGGCCTCGCATGGCCGAAAGCCGTTGTTTGCGGCGATGGCTATCTGCTGCCTGCCGAGCCGGGCGCGCGGTCGGTTCGCATAGGCTCCTCATTCCAGCCGGGTGAATCCGATCTGACAGAGCGTGCCGCCGATCATGCCGCCAACCTCCGGCGGCTGGCCGGATTGCAGCCTCAGCAATCGGGCGCGCTGGCGAAGTTCGACCCGGCGCAACTGCAGGGCTATGTTGGTGTACGGTGCGTCTCGGCCAATCGGTTGCCGCTGATCGGCCCGCTGGTGGATGAGGCGGCGGCCACGGCGCCCGGCTTCCGTTTGCGTGGTCCGCATGCGCAACTGCCTCGCCTTGCCGGGCTGTATGCAGCACTTGCGTATGGCTCCCGGGGCCTCACATGGTCGGTACTGGGCGCGGAGTTGCTGGCGGCGCAGATCGACGGTGGCCCGCTCCCGCTGGAATCCGACTTGGCCGCGGCGCTTGACCCCGGCCGGTTCGTTCTGCGTGCGCTGCAGCATGGGCACCATCAAGGGCAGGGCGCGACACCCCCGGAAAACGAAGCCGCGGAACCGCTGGATTAACACGCGGTTTGAAGGGTTTTCCTAGCGTTCCGACCCAAAAAATCAGGGCCGCCGAACGTTCCATGCCATAATATGCGTTTTGCGTTTGCCAGCCTGAACGCGCCCGTTGTGCCGTGCATTGTGCAGTCAAGCGGCCCTCGCGCCGCATTCCTGCAAGCCCGGCAACACCAAGAACTTTGAACCACGGCTGCTGCTGGCGCTGCGCCGTTCGACGCAACCATCTTCTGAATCTGGAATTACGACCATGTCGACTATCGAAAACCTCGGCAAGCTTGATCGCAAAGTGACCCTGGCTGTCCCGAAGGCCGAAGTGGAGCAAGAGAAGCAAAGCCGTCTGGCGCGTCTGTCCAAGACCGTCAAGATGTCCGGCTTCCGCCCGGGCAAGGTCCCGATGAAGATGGTCGAGAAGCAATACGGCCAACAAGTCGAATTCGAAGTGCGCTACGACAAGGCTGCCCGCCAGTTCTTCGACATCACGAACGAGCAGGGCGTGAAGGTTGCCGGCCAACCGCGCTTCGAACTGAAGACCGAAGGCGTGGCTGACGATCAAGTCGCCTTCGACGCGACGTTCGAGGTGTATCCGGAAGTGAAGCTCGGCGATCTGGCCGGCGCGGAACTGACCCGCACCAAGACCGAAATCACCGACGCCGAGATCGACAAGACCCTCGACATCCTGCGCAAGCAGCGCGTGCACTACCATCCGCGCGGCGAAGCCGGCGAGCACGGCGACGGCGGTGCAGCCGTTGCACAGAACGGCGACCGCGTGACGGTCGACTTCGTCGGCACGATCGACGGCGTGGAATTCGCCGGCGGCAAGGCTGAAGGCTTCAGCTTCGTGCTGGGTGAAGGCCGCATGCTGCCGGAGTTCGAGCAAGCCACTCTCGGCCTGAAGCAAGGCGAGTCGAAGAAATTCCCGTTGGCGTTCCCCGAGGACTACCACGGCAAGGACGTCGCCGGTAAGACTGCTGAATTCACGGTCACGCTCAAGCAAGTCGAGTGGGCGCACCTGCCGGAAGTCAACGAAGCCTTCGCACAATCGCTGGGCATCGCCGACGGCAACCTCGACAAGATGCGCGCCGACATCCGCGAAAACCTCGAGCGTGAAGTCAAGCGCCGCACGCACGCGCTGCTCAAGGACCAGGTCATGGAAGCGCTGCTGAAGGTGGCAGAGCTTGACGTGCCGAAGTCGCTGGTCGAGCAAGACCAGGAGCGTCTGGTGGAAATGGCCCGCCGCGATCTCGAATCGCGCGGCATGCCGAACGCCAAGAACATGCCGATCCCGGCCGAGATGTTCACGCAGCAAGCTGAGCGCCGCGTGAAGCTGGGTCTGGTGCTGGCCGAAGTCGTGAAGGCCAATGGCCTGGAAGCCAAGCCGGAGCAGATCAAGGCTGAAATCGAAGAGTTCGCGAAGAGCTACGAAGATCCGAAGGAAGTCATCCGCTGGTACTACGGCGACCAACAGCGCCTGGCCGAGATGGAAGCCTACGTGCTCGAAAACAACGTGGTAAATTTTGTGTGCGACAAGGCCAAGGTCACTGACAAGGTCGTGTCGTTCGAAGAGCTGACCGCCACCCCGGCGCAAGGCTGATTCGATCGATAGAGTTTCCGAAATAAGCACCGGAGAACCGCATGATCCGCAATGAACTGATCGACCAACTTGCCCGTACCCAGGCTTCCGCGCTCGAAACGCAGGGGCTCGGTCTGGTGCCGATGGTGGTCGAGCAGTCGGGCCGCGGCGAGCGCGCCTACGATATCTACTCGCGCCTGCTCAAGGAGCGAGTGATCTTCATGGTGGGCGAGGTCAACGACCAGACTGCCAACCTCGTGGTGGCACAGTTGCTGTTTTTGGAAAGCGAGAATCCGGACAAGGACATCTCGCTGTACATCAATTCGCCGGGTGGCTCGGTTTCGTCCGGCCTGGCGATGTACGACACGATGCAGTTCATCAAGCCTGACGTGTCGACGCTGTGCATGGGCATGGCAGCCAGCATGGGCGCGTTCCTGCTCGCGGCCGGTGCCAAGGGCAAGCGTCTGGCGCTGCCGAACTCGCGCATCATGATTCACCAGCCGCTGGGCGGTGCGCGCGGCCAAGCCTCCGACATCGAGATCCAGGCACGCGAGATTCTGTATCTACGCGAGCGTTTGAACACGGTGCTCTCGGAGGCGACCGGTCAGCCGGTCGATAAGATCGCGCGCGACACGGATCGTGATAACTTCATGAGCAGCGAACAGGCCAAGGAATACGGTCTGATCGATCAGGTTATCGCGAAGCGCTGAAGTGTCGATGTAATGCGTCGATGTGTGTAGATGGTGGCTGGTGCGTTTTACGGCACACCGGCTAACCGCACGAAACATGTCAAGCGGTGTCAAAAACGAGGCTTCGCGCCTCGTTTTTGCTTAGAACAACACCTGCGGATCGTCGCCAGATAATTTGGCGTATGATGCTGCCAAGAACTACTGGTAATCGTTATGGCGGACAAGAAAGGCTCGACTGGCGAAAAGCTGCTGTACTGCTCGTTTTGCGGCAAGAGCCAGCATGAGGTCAAGAAACTGATTGCCGGCCCCTCGGTCTTCATCTGCGATGAATGTATCGACCTGTGCAACGAAATCATCCGGGACGAAGCCGCCATCTCCGAAAAGGAAGGTGGTCTGGCGGTCAAGTCCGATCTGCCCACACCGCATGAAATCCGCCAAAGCCTGGACCAATATGTGATTGGTCAGGAGCAGGCCAAGAAGATCCTGGCGGTCGCGGTCTACAACCATTACAAGCGTTTGAAGCACCTCGGCAAGAAGGACGATGTCGAGTTGTCGAAGAGCAACATCCTGCTCATCGGGCCGACTGGCTCGGGCAAGACACTGCTTGCTCAGACGCTGGCGCGTCTGTTGAACGTGCCATTCGTCATCGCGGATGCCACCACGCTGACCGAAGCCGGCTACGTGGGCGAGGACGTCGAAAACATCATCCAGAAGCTGCTGCAGAACTGCAATTACGAGGTGGACAAGGCCCAGCGCGGCATCGTCTACATCGACGAGATCGACAAGATTTCGCGCAAGTCTGACAACCCTTCCATTACCCGGGACGTTTCCGGGGAAGGTGTGCAGCAGGCACTGCTCAAGCTGGTGGAAGGAACAATGGCTTCGGTGCCGCCACAAGGCGGCCGCAAGCATCCGAATCAGGACTTCCTGCAGGTTGATACGACGAACATCCTGTTCATCTGCGGTGGCGCGTTCGACGGCCTGGAAAAGATCATCATGCAGCGCTCTGACAAGACCGGTATCGGTTTCGGTGCAGAAGTGCAGAGCAAGGAAGAGCGCGACGTCAGCGAAGTGCTGCCGCAAGTGGAGCCGGAAGACCTCATCAAGTTCGGCCTGATTCCCGAGTTGATCGGCCGTCTGCCCGTGGTAGCGACGCTAGCCAAGCTCGATGAAGCTGCCTTGATGGAAATTCTGGTCGAGCCCAAGAACGCAATCGTCAAGCAGTACCAGAAGCTGCTGGCAATGGAAGGGGTGGAGCTGGAAATTCGTCCGAGCGCGCTGACGGCAATCGCCCGCAAGGCGATCAAGCGCAAGACGGGGGCGCGTGGTTTGCGTTCCATCGTCGAGCACGCTTTGATGGATGTGATGTATGACCTCCCCAACCACAAGGGTGTGCAAAAGGTGGTGATCGATGAAAGTACGATCTCCGACGAAGGCAAGCCCTTGCTGATTTACGAAGAGCAACCCAAGGTTGCAGGTTCCAACTGACGCGAATGCCCGGCCGGGATGCGCCGTATGCGTCCCATGCAGGAAGCCGTTCGCTCGCGAGCGGCTTTTTTGCTTCGGGAAACCGGGTCGGCATGCGACTTGCAGCAGCGGTCTTGTAAAACCGTCGCTGTGCCCAATTTAGCCCTTACATGACTTTCTGGGGAAAATAATGTCCGGAACCCAACTTTTACCCGCTGAGCAGATTCGCCTGCCGCTGTTGCCGCTGCGTGACGTGGTGGTGTTTCCGCACATGGTGATTCCGCTGTTCGTGGGGCGCCCCAAATCCATCAAGGCGCTGGAAGCTGCGATGGAGGCGGGCAAGAGCATCATGCTCGTGGCGCAAAAGACCGCCGCCAAGGACGAGCCGACCGATAAGGATCTGTACGAAGTCGGCTGTATCGCCAACATTCTGCAGATGCTGAAGCTGCCGGACGGCACCGTGAAGGTGCTGGTCGAGGGCACGCAGCGCGCCAACATCCTCTCCGTCACCGACGACGAATCGCACTTCTTCTGCGAAGCGGTGCCCGTCGGCCCGGAACCCACTGAATCGGCTGAGACCGAGGCGCTGCGTCGCGCCATCGTCTCGCAGTTCGATCAGTACGTGAAGCTGAACAAGAAGATCCCGCCCGAGATCCTGACCTCGTTGTCGGGCATCGACGAGCCGGGTCGTCTGGCTGACACCATCGCTGCGCATCTGCCGATCAAGCTCGAGCAGAAGCAGAAGATTCTCGAGATGTTCAACGTGACCGAACGTCTGGAGAGCCTGCTGTCGCAGCTTGAAGGCGAGATCGACATCCTGCAGGTGGAAAAGCGCATCCGTGGCCGCGTCAAGCGCCAGATGGAGAAGAGCCAGCGCGAGTACTACCTGAACGAGCAGGTCAAGGCCATCCAGAAGGAACTGGGCGAAGGCGAGGAAGGCGCTGATCTCGAAGAGCTGGACAAGAAGATCAAGGCCGCCCGCATGCCGAAGGAGGCCAAGAAGAAGGCCGAGTCCGAGTTCAAGAAGCTCAAGCTGATGTCGCCGATGTCGGCCGAGGCAACGGTCGTGCGCAACTACATCGACACGTTGGTCGGTCTGCCGTGGCGCAAGAAGAGCAAGGTCAACAACGACCTGTCGAATGCCGAGCAGGTTTTGGATCAGGACCACTACGGCCTGGAGAAGGTCAAGGAACGCATCCTTGAGTACCTCGCAGTGCAACAGCGCGTGGACAAGCTGAAGGCGCCGATCCTGTGCCTCGTGGGGCCGCCGGGTGTTGGCAAGACCTCGCTCGGGCAGTCGGTGGCGCGTGCAACGAACCGCAAGTTCGTGCGCATGGCGCTGGGCGGCGTACGTGACGAGGCCGAGATTCGCGGTCACCGCCGTACGTACATCGGGTCGATGCCCGGCAAGATCCTGCAGAGCCTGACCAAGGTCGGCGTGCGCAATCCGCTGTTCCTGCTCGACGAAATCGACAAGATGGGTGCGGATTTCCGCGGCGATCCGTCGTCGGCCCTGCTTGAAGTGCTGGACCCGGAACAGAACCACACGTTCCAGGACCACTACATCGAAGTGGACTTCGACCTGTCGGATGTGATGTTCGTGGCGACGTCGAACTCGCTGAACATCCCGGCGCCGCTGCTGGACCGGATGGAAGTGATTCGCCTGTCGGGTTACACGGAAGACGAAAAGGTCAACATCGCCCGTCGCTACTTGCTGCCCAAGCAGATCAAGAATAATGGTCTGAAGGAAGGCGAGATCGAGGTGACCGAAGCCGCGCTGCGCGACATCATCCGCTATTACACGCGGGAAGCTGGTGTGCGTTCGCTGGAGCGCGAGGTCTCGAAGATCTGCCGCAAGGTGGTCAAGCAGTTGCTGCTGAAGAAGGAAGCCGGCACGTCCGTGAAGGTGGATTCGGACAATCTGGACAAATTCCTCGGCGTGCGTCGCTTCGACTTTGGTCTGGCCGGCAAGGAAGATCAGGTCGGCCAGGTGACCGGTTTGGCATGGACGGAAGTGGGCGGCGATCTGCTGACCATCGAAGCCGCACTGATGCCGGGCAAGGGCAACATCACCCGCACCGGTTCGTTGGGCGACGTGATGAAGGAGTCGGTCGAGGCTGCGCGCTCGGTGGTGCGTTCGCGTTCGGCGCGCCTGGGTATCAAGGATGAGATGTTCGAGAAGCGCGACATCCACATCCACGTGCCCGAAGGTGCGACGCCCAAGGATGGCCCGTCGGCAGGTATTGCGATGACGACGGCGCTGGTGTCGGTGCTGACCGGGATTCCGGTGCGCGCTGATGTGGCAATGACCGGCGAAATCACGCTGCGCGGCGAGGTGTTGCCGATCGGCGGCTTGAAGGAAAAGCTGCTGGCTGCACACCGTGGCGGCATCAAGCTGGCACTGATTCCGGAAGAGAACGTCAAGGACTTGGCGGACATTCCGGACAACGTGAAGAACAGCATCGAGATTCAGCCGGTGCGCTGGATCGATAAGGTGCTGGAGCTGGCGCTGGTGCGTAAGCCGGAGCCGCTGCCGGAAGAGGAAGCCAAGCCCGCGCCCGCCAAGGGCGACGACGGCAAGTCGCAGGAAATGGTGCATCACTGACACCGTAGCCTGCGAAGGTTGAAGAAGGGCCCGACATGTTCGGGCCCTTTTTCTTTGCACAGGCTGCGACGTGCGGCACGCAGTTCTTCGCCTTGACACGTCGATTGACGGCCACTTTAATGAATCCACACTGAGCGGGTGTTCGGGGAGGTGGCACGATGAATAAAACAGATCTCATCGACCATGTGGCGACGCAGACAGATATGTCCAAAGCCGCGGCGGGGCGCGCCATCGACGCGCTGATCGACGGCATCAAGGATGCGTTGTGCGACGGTGGGTCGGTTACGCTGGTCGGCTTCGGTACGTTCCTGGTCGGCAAGCGATCTTCGCGTAATGGGCGCAATCCACGCACGGGAGCGGCCATCACGATCGAAGGCGGTAAAGTTGCGAAATTCAAACCTGGCAAAGCGCTGAAAGATGCGCTAAACTAGCGGGCTTTGGTGCTCGTGGGTGACAACACGGGCGCCGGACAGTCCGGCTCACGCCGGCAGTACGAACGGGTGCTTAGCTCAGTTGGTAGAGCAGCGCCCTTACAAGGCGCGGGTCGGGAGTTCGAGCCTCTCAGCACCCACCATCGTTCGTATTGCCGCTCACGCGTCGGGTAGTCCAACCCAATCTGGAGCGGTAGTTCAGTCGGTTAGAATACCGGCCTGTCACGCCGGGGGTCGCGGGTTCGAGTCCCGTCCGCTCCGCCAGATTCCTGTACAAAGGCCCGATTCGTTCGGGCCTTTGTCTTTTCGGCGGCGAATGCTTGCAGGTCGTGCCTGTGCGCTGTGCCGCGATTGTCCGGAATGTCGGCGGCACCTGATAGAATCGCCGGATTTTCCATCTTCCATTCACCTCCGGTCCAGCATGCTTGATTTCGTACGTACGCATCGGCGCTTGATGTTTCTGGTGCTGCTGATTCTGGTGTTCCCGTCGTTCGTGTTCTTCGGCGTGCAGAGTTATTCGAGCTTCATGGACAGCTCGCATGACGCAGCCAAGGTCGACGGCAAGGTCATCTCCACCAACGAAGTCGACGCGCGCGTGCGCGAGCAGACGGAGCGTCTGCGCCAGATGCTTGGCGCGCAATATGATCCGCGCCAGTTCGAAGGTCCGCAGATGCGCCGCGACGTGCTCGACGGCATCATCCAGCAACGCGTGCTGGCCAATGAGGTTACGCGGGCGAACCTGACCATCTCGAACGACAAGATTCGCGACACCATCCTGCAGATTCCCGCTGTGGCAGCGCTGCGCAAGCCGGATGGCTCGTTCGACCAGGAAGCCTACGTGCGGCTGCTCGCTGCGCAGAACATGACGCCCGAACAGTTGGAAGGCAACCTGCGCTTCGAGCTGTCGCAGCAACAGATTCCGCAATCGATCGTGTCGTCGGCGTTTGTGCCGAAGTCGCTGGTGGAGCGCCTGATCCAGGTACGCGATCAGCAACGCGAAGTCCAGACGCTGCTGTTCAAGCCGGCCGACTACGCTGCAAAAGTCAATGCGGACGACAAGGCCATCCAGGCTTACTACGATGCGCACCAGCAGGAATTCTCTGTGCCGGAGCAAGTCAAGGCCGAGTATGTCGTGTTCTCGGGCGAAGACATGATGAAGCAGATTCCGGTCACGCCCGAACAGATCAAGGAGTACTACGATCAGAACGCTGCGCGCTTCAAGACACAAGAAGAACGCCGCGCCGCTCACATCCTGATCAAGCTGCCGGACAACGCCAAGCCTGCCGACAAGGACGCCGCCAAGAAGAAGGCCGAAGAAGTCCTGGCCGAGGTACGCAAGAACCCCGCGAGCTTCGCCGAGCTGGCCAAGAAGTACTCGGGCGATCCGGGTTCGGCCGCGCAGGGTGGCGAGCTGGGCTTCCTCGGCAAGGGCGCGACCGTGCCGCCGTTTGAGAACGCGCTGTTTGCGCTCAAGCAGCCGGGCGACATCAGTGACGTGGTCCAAAGCGACTTCGGTTTCCACATCATCAAGCTGGAAGAAGTGAAGGGCGGCGGCGTGCAGCCGTTGGAAGCCGTCAAGCCCGAGCTTGAGCGTGAAGTGCGTACGCAGCTCGCCAACAAGAAGTATTCGGAGCTGGCCGACGCGTTCTCCAACACGGTGGAAGACCAGTCCGACAGCCTGAAGCCGGTGGCCGACAAGCTCAAGCTGCAGATCCAGACGGCCGACAACGTGACGCGCACCCCGAGCCCGGCGCAGTCCGGCAGCCCCATCGGCAACGACAAGGTGCTCAAGGCGCTGTTCGCTGACGACGTGATCAAGAACCACCGCAACACGGCCGCTATCCAAGTGGGCCCGACCACGCTGGTTGCAGCGCGTGCGGCGGAGTATCGCCCGGCCACGGTGAAGAAGCTGGCCGACGTGCGTGAACAGGTCAAGGCCAAGGTGATTGCCGAGCAAGCCGCTGCGCTGGCAAAGAAGGCCGGCGAAGAAAAGCTGGCCGCCGTGAAGCAGAGCAACAGCGCCGATGGCTTCAACGCTGCACAGACCCTCTCGCGCCAGCAGGCGCAGGGCACGCCGCCGGCAGCATTGACGGCCATCCTGCGTGCGGATGCGACCAAGCTGCCGGTCACCATCGGGGTCGACCTCGGTGCCCAGGGCTATGCGCTGTATCGCATCAACAAGGTGCTGCCGCCGGCCAATGTAGACGAAGCGCGCCGTACTGCCGATGCACAGCAACTGGCGCAGGCGGCAGGCCAGACGGAGTTCAACGCCTACTACGAAGCGCTGAAGGCGCGTTCGAAGGTGAAGATCAACAGCAGCGCGGTCGACACCAGCAAACCTGCCAATACGGCAGAGGACTGATACTGCGTCCTGCGACTAGCCAGACAAAAAAGCCCCCTCTACAACGAGGGGGCTTTTTCTTTGCCGTATTTTTTTGCCGACTAGTCCAGCGGTTTGCCGATGCGCGCCACGCGCGGCATGTACCAGTGATCTGGATCGAACGACAGGGCTACGTGGGAAGCGCGCGCGATCAGGTTCTTGCGAGGGACCAGGCCAAAGTAACGTGAGTCTCGGCTGTTGTCGCGGTTGTCGCCCAGCATGAGGTAATGGTCTTGCGGGACGGTGATGGGTCCGAAACTGCGCAGCGCACGCACCTCCGGCAAGACCATCACGGTGTGCTCGCGGCCGGGTAGCGCTTCCGACCAGAGTTCATGCGGCAGTGTCGCCGTTGCCTGCGGCAACGTGCCGGGTGCGACGTCCGGCAGCGGCGCATAGGCAATCCGCTCACGATTGATGTAGAGCGCTTCGTCACGCATTTCAACCACGTCGCCGGGCAGCCCGATGAGTCGCTTCACCAGCTTCGTGCCGTCTTCGGGGGAGGAGAAGACGACGACATCACCACGTCGCGGGTCGCTGCCGCGCTTGAGCCAGACGGTCGTGGCCGGCACGCGCACCCCGTAGGCCAACCGGTTCATCAAAATGTAGTCACCTTCGATGAGCGTGGGGTTCATTGAGCCGCTCGGCACGACTGCCCAGTCTGCAATGCAGGCGCGGAAGGCAAAGAGCAACGACATGCCGACCAGGAACCGCTTGTTGTCGCGCGCTGCGCGTAGCCCGCTTGCCAGAAGCTTCATGGTGTTCGCCCGAGTGAGAGGTAGCCGCCGTGTCGCAGTAGGAAATCCGATGCGCCGTATGACGCAATCGGTGCGGCAGAGGGGTCATCTTCCGACCCGGGCTTTAAGGAGAGGTTCCAGTTTGGGCCACACGTTATCGAGCATCGTTGGCTGCGCCGCGGCAATGGGATGGATGCGGTCTTCCTGAAACCAGTCTGGGCGTTGCGCAACGCCTTCGAGCAGGAACGGCACCAGCGGCAGCTTGTACTGCTGCGCCAGCTTGCCGAACATGGCGAAGAAGCGCTCGCTGTAATCCGGGCCGTAGTTGGGCGGGATGCGCATGCCGACCAGCAACACCTTCGCGCCTGCGGCTTGCGATGCTTCGATCATCGCCTTCATGTTGGCCTCGCTGGAGGCGAGCGAGAGGCCGCGTAGCGCGTCGTTACCGCCCAGCTCCAGAATCACGACGGAGGGTTTTTCGCGTGCCAGCACGGCGGGCAGGCGTGAGCGGCCGCCGGCCGTGGTGTCGCCGCTGATGCTGGCATTGGCGACGCTATAATCGGGCTTCCGTTCTTTGAGGCGCCTGTCGAGCAACGCGACCCAGCCTGCGCCTTGCGCCAGGCCGTATCCCGCCGACAGGCTGTCACCCAGCACCACCACGCGATGCGATGCCGGCGCGCCTTGTGCTACAGCCGTCTGTGCGAGCGGCAGCATGCCGAACACTGCGCAGCCGAGCGCCGCTGCAAGCCACTTCACGCTGCGCCTTCTACTACCAACCCGTCCAATCATGTCGTCTTCCGCTACCTGGGTGATTGAAGTCGATTCGCTGCACAAGACTGTGCGCGATGCCACCGGTGAGTTGCCTATTCTGAGCGATGTTGCGTTCCGTGTGGAAATGGGCGAGACGCTGGCGATTGTTGGCGCCTCCGGCTCGGGCAAATCGACGCTGCTCGGGTTGCTCGCCGGACTGGACTTGCCGACATCGGGCTCGGTCAAGCTGCTGGGCAACGACCTGTTCAAACTGGACGAGGATGGCCGTGCCGCCGTGCGTGGCAGCCACGTCGGCTTTGTCTTCCAGTCGTTCCAGCTGCTGCCGCACCTGACGGCCCTCGAGAACGTGATGTTGCCGCTGGAATTGCAGGGCGATGTGAGCACCGCTGAAATGCGTCGTCGTGCCACGGTGCTGCTGGAGCGCGTCGGCCTCGGCGCACGGCTGTCGCACTATCCAAAGACACTGTCGGGCGGCGAACAGCAACGCGTGGCTCTGGCACGCGCGTTTGTGACCGAGCCCGACATTCTTTTTGCCGACGAGCCGACCGGCAGTCTCGACACTGCCACCGGCGAGGCCGTGATCGCGCTGATGTTTGAACTCAACCGCAGTGCCGGCTCCACGCTGGTGCTGGTGACGCACGACCGCTCCGTCGCGGCGCGTTGCAGCCGCATTCTCACCATCGAGGCCGGGCATCTTGTCGGCGACGAGATCGTCACCGAACTCTGAACGTTTGCGTCAGAGCGCGACTTTGGCGCGGCGGATCAACGCCGCCGTCGATGCGTCATGCGCCACCGAGGCCGGCGCACCTTCCAGCTCTGCCTGAATCGGCTTGGCGAGTTTCTTGCCAAGCTCCACGCCCCACTGATCGAACGAGTTGATGTTCCACACGGCGCCCTGCACGAAGGTGCGGTGCTCGGCGCAGGCAATGAGTGCGCCGAGTGAGGCAGCGTCCAGCCGTTCCATCAGGATGGTCGTGCTCGGGCGATTGCCTTCGAACACCATGTGCGGCACCAGCGCTTCGTCGGTGACGCCGCCCGCGCGGACTTCATCGGCGGTGCGCCCGAGCAGCAGCGCCTCGCCCTGCGCGAAGCAGTTTGCGAGCAGTTTGGCGTGGTGGCCAGGCAGGTTGCGCACCGGCTCGAGCGTGGTAATGAAATCCACCGGCACGATCTGCGAGCCCTGGTGGATCAACTGGAAATACGCATGCTGCCCGTTGGTGCCGGCCGTGCCCCAGACGATGGGGCCGGTGTCGGTATCGATGGCCGCGCCGTTGCGCTGGACCGATTTGCCGTTGCTTTCCATCTCGAGCTGTTGCATGAAGTCGGTCAGCAGTTCCAGCGGCGCGCAGTAGGGCACGGTGCAGGCGCTCGCCGCATCGAAGAAGCCGCGATACCAGACCGAGAGCATCCCGAGAATGAGCGGCAGGTTCTCGCGTGGCGCGGCCGTCGCAAAGTGGCGATCCATCGCGCGAGCACCATCGAGCATCGTTTCGAACTGTTGCGGCCCGATCGCCAGCACGATCGACAGGCCCACCGCCGACCACAGCGAGAACCGCCCGCCAACCCAATCCCAGAACGTGAACATGTTGTCTGGGTCGATGCCGAACTGCACGACGGCCTCGCGGTTGGTGGAGACCGCGACGAAGTGGTGCTTGAGCTGATCTTCCGCCACACCATGTTCGACAAACCACCGGCGCATGCTATGCGCGTTCGCCATCGTTTCGAGCGTGGTGAACGTCTTCGAGCAGACGATGGCGAGCGTGGTATCCGGATTCAGATGGTCGAGCGTTTCGGCCAGGTCCGTGCCGTCGACATTGGAGACGAAATGCACGCGCACCTGCGGCACGGCTAGGTGGTCGAGGGCGCGGCACACCATGCGGGGGCCGAGGTCTGAGCCGCCGATGCCAATGTTCACGATGTCCGTGATGCGCTGGCCGGAGTGGCCTGTCCAGGCGCCGCTGTGCACGCGGTTGGCGAAGTCGTGCATCTGGGCGCGTACGCGCAGCACTTCGGGCATGACGGGTTCGCCGTCGGCGCGATAGTCGTCTTCCGCGCGGCCACGCAGGGCTGCATGCAGGACGGAGCGGTGCTCGGTGTTGTTGATGCGGTCGCCGCGCAGCATGGCGTCGCGCAGCGTGAGCACGCCGGCCTCGTCGGCCAGTTGCAGCAGCAGCGCCAGCGTCTCAGGCGTGATGCGGTTCTTGGAGTAGTCGACCGTCAGGCCAGCCGCCTCTAGCGTGAAGGCGCGTACCCGTTCCTCGGCGTCCGGCGCGGCAAACCAGTCGCGCATATGTGTCGCGCGGATCGATTCTGCGTGTTGCGTCAGGGACTGCCAGGCGGGTAGGGCTGTGGGCATACGGCGTGAGGTGACGTGAGGTTGGTGCGGGAAAACGAATGGGCAGTATAACGGCGCAATATGAAGCGTTTCTATCGGCGAACGTCCGACGCCAGCAAGGCGTTGAGTGCACGTCTCGCCGGCGCGCATAGCTCGCTTGCGTGCAGGCCGATGGGGCCGACGCCCGCCTGGACCAGATCGTCGGCGGCGCGACCATGCAGCCACACACCGGCGAGTGCAGCTTCGCGCGCTCCCATGCCCTGCGCAAGCAGTGCGCCGATCATGCCGGTCAGGACGTCGCCCGTGCCGCCGGTGGCGAGCCCGCCGTTGCCGGTGGGGTTGATGGCCGGCGCGATGCCCGGCGCCGCGACGATTGTGCCCGAGCCTTTGAGCACGACCACCGCGCCCGTCCGATTGACCAGCGCCTGGGCGGCGGCCAGCCGATCGTGCTGAACGGCGCGCGCATCGGTCTGCAGCAGGCGCGCGGCTTCCAGCGGATGCGGCGTCAGCACCAACGGCACACCGCTTCCGGCCAACTGCGTGAGGCGGGCGAGCAGCGCGGGCGTTTTCGCGAAGAGATTCAGTGCATCGGCGTCGAACACGGCAGGCGTGTGCGCGGACAGCATGCGGTCCAGCAGATGCTCGAGCGCCGCTTCCGATTCCTTGCCGGTGCCCATGCCGGGGCCCACGGCCAGCGCTTGCATGCCGCCCAGATCGAGTGCGCCCCAGCTGTGCAGCATCAATTCCGGTTGCGCGGGATCGACACGCGGCGCATCGGCGGCCAGCGAGGCCACGTGCACCTTGCCCGCGCCCAGATAGAGCGCACCGCGCGCCGACAGCAGCGGCGCCCCGACCATGCCCGCGGCGCCGCCTACGATCGCCACGCTGCCGTACGTGCCCTTGTGGCCGTTATGCCGCCGGCGCGGCACGTGCGCGAGCCAGCGTGACGGCGTGTTGACGAAGGCGTCTGCTTCGACCACGCCGTCATAAGCCGGTTGCGCGGCTTGCAGGTCGGCCAGCGCGATGTCGCCGGTGGCGTCACGGCCATCGCCCGTCAGCAAGCCCGGTTTGACGGCGAGGAACGTGATGGTGGCGCGCGCCTGGATCACCGGCGAATCCGGGCCAGGCGGCTGGCCGGTATCGCCGTTCAGCCCGGAGGGAATGTCCAGCGCATACACCGGCAATCCGCTGGCGTTGATGGTGTCGACCAGCGCCGCATGCAATCCCGTCAACGGCCGGGCGAGTCCGACACCAAAGAGCCCGTCGACGATGGCCGAGGTGGCGGCCGGCACCGAAGCCGGGGTGTGCAGCTGTTCGATCGGGACATTCGCGGCACACGCCTCCGTCCAGGCGCGGCGCGCATCGTCGGGCAGCTTTGCCGGGTCGGTGGCAAGCCATACGGTGACAGCGCGCCCGGCCAGATGCAGCACCGTCGCCGCCACGAGCGCATCGCCGCCGTTGTTGCCTGGGCCGGCAACGAGCAGCACATGCCCATGTGGCGCGCGCGTCTGCAGCCAGTCGGCGGCGGCTTCGCCGGCCCGGGCCATCAAGGTGAAGGGTTCGAGGGTTCGGTACGCAGCCGCTTCCAGCGCGCGGATGCCGGCCGTGCCGAACAGCAGATCGGCGCCGTGGTGCGCGGCCAGGGCGCCGTCGATCAGGATTTCGCGCCAGGTAGGGTGTGAGGACATGGCAACTACGCTTTTATCCATGCAGACATGACGATCTATTCTCTTACAATAGCCCGCGTTTCCGGTCCTTTCCCCGCCCGTTGCAATGTCCAAATCACCGACCACCCCGAAAGCCGATCTGCCGCAATCCGCAGCCAATGAGGATGCAGGGAAGGGCGGGCCGATCGTGTCTTCGTCACACCTGGTGTCGGCGCGCAGTCCGGAGCTCTCGGAGTTCGAGTTTGCGCTCAACACCGCCTACAACGCCTACAACCGCTGGTGCGTGCGCTGCATGGCCGCCGCCGGTGTGCGCGACCTGACCTTCCTCGACGTGCTGGTGGTGCACCACGTCAACCACCGTGGCCGCGCCAAGCGCCTGGCCGACATCTGCTTCGTGCTGAACGTGGAAGACACCCACCTTGTCACGTATTCCCTCAAGAAACTGCAGGGGATGGAGCTGGTGGAGGGCACGCGCAACGGCAAGGAAGTCACCTACACGACCACCGAGGCCGGCGAAAAGGCCTGCGCCCGGTACCGCGAGATCCGCGAGCAATGTCTGACCAGCAATATTTCGCCCAGCGGCGAGGAAAATGCCGAAATTGGCGAGCTGGCGCGCCTGCTGCGCGTGCTGACGGGCCTGTACGAGCAGGCGGCACGGTCCGCCACGTCGCTGTAAAACGGGCGTTTTCGACAATTTCCGGCCGAGGCAGGCGCATTTCAGGCCGATTTGAGGGTCGGTAACAAGGACGGGGCAAGGTACAATAGCGGTTTTCCCGCGCACGCCGGGAAGTCCCTCCTTCCAGCTACTGCCTGCCTTGCCCACCATGGCGCATTTCTCGTGCTTTCCCGGCGCTCTCGCGCTGTCCGCCTTCCGTCAGCAACGCCTGCTTTCCACCCTCAAGCGCATCGATCCGGACATCGATGCCGTCAGTGCCCAATACCTGCATTTCGTGGCCGCCGACACGCCGCTGTCGGCCGATGAAGCCGCCCGTGTGCAAGCGCTGCTGACCTACGGTTCGCCCGCCCCGGCCGATGTCGAGGGTGACCGCTTCGTGGTCATTCCGCGCTTCGGCACGATCTCGCCGTGGGCCAGCAAGGCGACGGAAATCGCCCGCCACTGCGCACTGCCGCAAATCCATCGCATCGAGCGCGGCGTGGAATTCACCGTCACGTGCAAGAAGGGCCTCATCCGCAGCCTGACCGGCGCTGCCAAGCACCTGGACGACGCCACTCGCGCCGCCGTTGCCGAGCATCTGCACGACCGCATGACCGAAACCGTCATCGACTCGCGCGAAGCCGGCTACGGCCTGTTCGACGTGCTGCCCGCCAAGGCGCTGCGCTTTGTCGATATCGCCGGTGGCCGCCAGGCGCTGGAAGCCGCCAACGTCGAAATGGGCCTGGCCTTGTCCGACGATGAAATCGACTACCTCGTCGACGCCTACCGCAAGCTCGAACGCAACCCGACCGACGTCGAGCTGATGATGTTTGCGCAGGCCAATAGCGAGCACTGTCGCCACAAGATCTTCAACGCCGACTGGACCATCGACGGCGAGACGCAGGACAAATCGCTCTTCGCGATGGTCCGCAACACGCACCAACTTGCGCCGCAGGGCACGATCGTCGCGTATTCGGACAACGCTGCCGTGATGGAAGGCGGCATGGCCGAGCGCTGGTTCCCGCACGCGGGCACGGAAGGCGAGACGGGCGTGCCGCAATACGGCCGCCGCGAAGCGCTTACGCACACGCTGATGAAGGTGGAGACGCACAACCACCCGACGGCCATTTCGCCGTTCCCGGGGGCGTCGACGGGCGCGGGCGGTGAAATCCGCGACGAAGGCGCGACGGGCCGCGGCGCCAAGCCCAAGGCTGGCCTGACGGGCTTTACCGTGTCGAACCTGCTGCTGCCGGAAGCCGTGCAATCGTGGGAAAACGCGCGCGATACCGCCCAGCCCGTGGCGCACCGCAATCCGAATGAAGCTGCACCGGGCCCCGTCGGCAAGCCGGACCGCATCGCCTCGCCGCTGCAGATCATGATCGAAGGCCCGATCGGCGGCGCTGCGTTCAACAACGAATTCGGCCGACCCAACCTCGGCGGTTACTTCCGCGTCTACGAGCAGAACGTCGGCGGCACCGTGCGCGGCTATCACAAGCCGATCATGATCGCGGGCGGCATCGGCAACATCGACGCCGGCCACACGCACAAGCACGGCCTGCCGGCCGGCACGCTGCTGATTCAGCTGGGCGGGCCCGGCATGCGCATCGGCATGGGCGGCGGTGCTGCCAGCTCCATGGCCACCGGCACCAATACCGCTGATCTGGACTTCGATTCCGTCCAGCGTGGCAACCCCGAAATGCAGCGCCGCGCGCAGGAAGTCATCAACGCGTGCTGGGCGCTGGGTGAGGACAACCCGATCCTGTCGATTCACGACGTGGGCGCGGGCGGCATCTCCAACGCCTTCCCGGAACTCGTCGATGGTGCCGACAAGGGCGCGCGCTTCGACCTGCGTCAGGTGCATTTGGAGGAGTCCGGCTTGAGCCCGGCAGAAATCTGGTGCAACGAATCGCAAGAGCGCTACACGCTGGCGATTGCCCCCGGCGATTTCCCGCGCTTCCAGGCCATGTGCGAGCGCGAGCGCGCGCCGTTCTCGGTGGTCGGTTTCGCCACGGACGAGCAGCAGCTGCAAGTGGTCGACAGCGATACCGCAGCGGACCTCCCCGAGCACTTCCCGGTCAACATGCCGATGGACGTGCTGCTCGGCAAGCCGCCGCGCATGCACCGTGACGTGCGTCGTGTGTCGCAGGAACTGCCGGAAGTCGATGTCACCGGCCTGGACCTGGAAGTCGTTGCACGCGACGTGCTGCGTCATCCGACCGTCGCCAGCAAGTCGTTCCTGATCACCATCGGCGACCGCACTGTGGGGGGGCTGAACACGCGCGACCAGATGGTCGGCCCGTGGCAGGTGCCGGTGGCCGACGTGGCCGTCACCACGCTCGACTACAAGGGCTACGCCGGCGAGGCGATGACGATGGGCGAGCGCACGCCGCTGGCCGTCATCAACGCACCGGCATCGGGCCGCATGGCCATTGGCGAGTCCATCACCAACATCGCCGCCGCACCAATCGACTCGCTCACGCAGCTGAAGCTGTCGGCCAACTGGATGGCTGCCTGCGGCGTGAATGGTGAAGACGCCCGCCTGTACGACACGGTCAAGGCCGTCGGCATGGAGCTGTGCCCGGCACTGGGCATCAGCATTCCGGTGGGCAAGGATTCGCTGTCGATGCGCACCAAGTGGGAAGACGAAGGCGCAGCGAAGGAAGTCGTCGCGCCGGTCTCGCTGATCGTCTCGGCGTTTGCCCCGGTGACGGACGTGCGCAAGACGCTCACGCCGCAGCTCAAGCAGGTCGAATCGGCCAACGCGCCGGCAGACAGCACGCTGATCCTGATCGACCTGGGCCGCGGCAAGAACCGCATGGGCGGCAGCATCCTGGCGCAGGTCACGGAACAGATCGGCAACAGCGTGCCTGACGTGGACGACGCCGAAGACCTCAAGCGCTTCTTCGCCGCCATCCAGCAACTGAACGCAAGCGGTTCGCTGTTGGCGTATCACGACCGTTCTGACGGCGGCCTGTGGGCAACCGTCTGCGAAATGGCCTTCGCCGGCCACTGCGGCGTGTCGATCAACGTCGACATGCTCACGCTCGACGGCGCGCATGAATCCGACTACGGCGACGCCAAGAACTGGGCGCAGCAAGTCTCCGGCCGCCGCGCCGACCTGACGCTGCGCGCGCTGTTTGCCGAAGAACTCGGTGCCGTCATCCAGGTGCCGCTGGCCCAGCGCGACGCCGTCTTTGCGGTGCTGCGCGAGCACGGCCTGGCCGGTTGCAGCCACGTGATCGGCGCGCCCAACGCCAACGACCACATTGAAATCTGGCGCGACGCCAAGAAGGTGTTCAGCGCGTCGCGCATCGAACTGCAACGCACCTGGACGGATGTCTCCTGGCGCATCGCCAGCCTGCGCGACAACCCCGAGTGCACGCAAAGCGAATACGACCGCATCCTCGACGCTGAAGACCCGGGCATCTCGCCCAAGCTCACGTTCGACTTGGCGGAAGACGTGGCCGCACCCTTCATCGCCACGGGCGCCCGCCCGCGCATGGCGATCCTGCGCGAGCAGGGCGTGAACTCGCAGATCGAAATGGCCTATGCGATGGACAAGGCCGGCTTCGACACCTACGACGTCCACATGAGCGACCTGCTGGCCGGCCGCACGAACCTCGCCAGCTTCAAGGGCTTCGTCGCCTGCGGCGGTTTCAGCTACGGCGATGTGCTCGGCGCGGGCGAAGGCTGGGCGAAGACGATCCTCTTCAACAGCATGCTCGCCGAGCAGTTCGCGGCGTTCTTCAACCGCACCGATTCGATCGCGCTCGGCGTGTGCAACGGTTGCCAGATGATGGCGAACCTCGCCCCGATCATCCCGGGCGCCGGTGCATGGCCGAAGTTCACGCGCAACCAGTCGGAGCAATACGAAGGCCGCCTGGTGACCGTGCAAGTGGAGGCATCCCCGTCGATCTTCTACGCGGGCATGGAAGGCAGCCGCATCCCCATCGTCGTCGCGCACGGCGAAGGCTATGCCGACTTCTCGCAGCAGGGCGACATCGGCAAGGTCGCCGTCGGCCTGCGCTACGTCGACAACCGCGGCGAAGTCACGCAGACCTATCCGCTGAACCCGAACGGCTCGCCGCAGGGCATTGCCTCGGTGACGACGCACGACGGCCGCTTCACCGTGCTGATGCCGCATCCGGAACGCGTGTTCCGCGCCGTGCAGATGAGCTGGCATCCGAAGGAATGGGAAGCCGCCGGCGACGGCAGCAGCCCGTGGATGCGGATGTTCCGCAACGCGCGGAAGTGGATGGCGTAAGCAGTCCGCCAAGCAGCAAAACGAAGAACGCGCCGGGGTGACTCGGCGCGTTTTTTTTCGCCCTCCGTTGGGACGACGGGGCCGGACATCAACCCTGACCGACAGCCCGGGCAATATTTCCTAGGCAAATGTTATATTTCGCGCGCATGCGCCCCGGCCGATGAGCCGAAAACGCAGTACCCCAGCCGGCGCGCCAGAGAACGACAACACAAAAAAACGGGTCACTCGCGCCACGGTCCTGCCTCTCCATGATCAGCGCCCGACCCATGGGTCTATGCGACGAGGGGATCAACATGAACCGGGTCTATCGGCTGGTCTGGAGCCGCACCTTGCGTGCTCCGCAAGTGGTATCGGAACTGACCAAGGCATCGCACGGGGGCGTTGACGCCAGCGGCGACACAACGCATGCGCGTCGGCGCGCTTCCATCCTTTCAATCAGCGTATCGCTCGGGCTGGCCGGTGCGGCGCTCCCCGGCTGGGCCGCGACCTGCTCGCTGAGCACGATCGCAAATTGCAGCGCGGCTGGCGGCGCCGGCATCCCGAACCGCAGCGGTAACGGCGGCAGCGGCAACGGCGGTGGCGGCGGTTCTTCGACGCTGGGCGGCGGTTCGGCCACTGTCCAAGTCCCGGGCGGGCCGACTTCGGGCGGGACGGGCGGTACCGGTGCCACGAACGACAGCGGACAGGGCGGCGCGGGAGGCTCGCCGGCCGTCGTACTCGCTGGCGATGCCGTGGTCAACGCAAACGCGCAGGGCGGCGCAGGCCAAGCGTACGACGGATTCAACTTTGCAGCCGGTGCGGGTGGCGGCGGTGCGGCCGTGTATTCCACGGGCACCAGCGTCACTGTCAGCAACGGGGTGACCGTGCAGGGTGGCGCGGGCGGAAATGGCGGGGCCGGCACATCGGGGGCGGCCTCCAACGGTGGAGGCGGCGGCGGTGGCGGCGCAGGCCTGGTGATGGTGACGCCGGTCGGCGAAGTGAACAACCAAGGCACGCTGGTCGGTGGCAATGGCGGCAACGGAGGCGGCGGCGGAAACCCGGGTGGCGGCGGTGGCGGCGGCGATGGGTTGCTGACCTTGGGGTCCGGCTCGCAGGTGACCAACATCGGGACGATCGTCGGCGGTGTTGGCGGCGCTGCCGGTGGCGCGGGCAGCACGGCCGGTGCCAGTGGCGCGGGCGTCAACCTGGCCGCCGCGTTCAACGTGCTGACCAACGTCGGCACGATTACCGGCGGCGCGGGCAACGGCGGTGCCGCGGGCGCGGGCGTTATTGCCAACGGCGCCGTCATCGTCAATGGCGGCACGATCAGCGGCGGGTTGTCCAGCGACGGCGTGACGCGTGCGGCAGCCATCCAGTTCAATGGGACGAACAACACGCTGCAACTGGTGACGGGTTCCAACATCATCGGCAACCTCGACGTGGCCGCGGGAGCGGCAGCCAAGATCACTGCCGGCACTGCAGGCCTCTCGCTCTCCAACAACGTCACGCTGGGCGACGCCACGTCGCGCGTCACGCTCGATTCGACCACGACGAACCTCGTGGTGTCAGGCGTCATATCGGGTGCGGGCAGCGTGGGCGTCACCGGCAGTCGAACGATCACGCTGACGGGCGACAACACCTACACCGGCGCGACCACCATCACCACGGGCACGCTGCAGATCGGCAACGGCGGCACCACCGGTTCGGTGGCCGGCAACATCGTCAACAACGGCACACTGGCTTTCAATCGCAGCGACGCAGTGACGTACGCCGGCACCATCAGCGGCGCCGGCAATCTGGTGCAGGCCGGAGCCGGCACGTTGACCCTCTCGGGCACGGCCGGCTATGCCGGCAGCACGACCATCAATGCGGGCACGCTGGCGCTGTCCGGCGCCGGCAGCATCGCGGCTTCGAGCGGCGTGGTGAACAACGGCACGTTCGATATTTCGGGGACGACCTCGGGCGCGACCATCAACGCATTGACCGGCTCCGGCATCGTTGCCCTCGGTGGCCGGACGCTCACGCTTGCCAACGCAGCCGGCACCTTCAGCGGCGCCATCGGCGGCACGGGCGGCCTCACGATCACCGGCGGTACGCAAACGCTGTCGGGCGCCAACGGCTTTACCGGCGCAACGACGATCAGTGCCGGCACGCTCGCGCTGTCCGGCGCTGGCAGCATTGCCGCGTCGAGCGGCGTGGTGAACAACGGCACGTTCGATATTTCGGGGACAGCGTCCGGCACCACGATCAACGCACTGACGGGTTCGGGCATCGTCGCCCTTGGTGGCAGGTCGCTGACGCTCGCCAACGCAGCCGGCACCTTTAGCGGCGCAATCGGCGGTACGGGCGGCCTCACGATCGCAGGCGGTACACAAACACTGTCGGGGACCAACGGCTTTACCGGCGCGACGACGATCAGTGCCGGCACGCTCGCGTTGTCTGGCGCCGGCAGCATCGCTGCCTCCAGCGGCGTAGTGAACAACGGTACGTTTGATATTTCGGGGACGACGTCCGGCGCCACGATCAACGCATTGACCGGATCGGGCACCGTCGCCCTCGGTGGCCGGACGCTCACGGTTGCCAACGCAGCCGGCACGTTCAGCGGCACGATCGGGGGGACGGGCGGCCTCACGGTCAGCGGTGGCGCGCAAACGCTGTCGGGCGTCAACGGCTTTACCGGCGCGACGACGATCAGTGCCGGCTCGCTCGCGCTGTCCGGCGCTGGCAGCATTGCCGCCTCCAGCGGCGTGGTGAACATCGGCACGTTGGATATTTCGGGGACGACCTCCGGGGCCACGATCAACGCTCTGACAGGCTCAGGCGCCGTCGCCCTGGGCAGCCGGACGCTCACGCTCGCCAACGCAGCCGGCACCTTTAGCGGCGCAATCGGCGGCGCGGGCGGCATCACGTTGAATGGCGGCACACAAACCTTGTCGGGTGCCAACGGCTTTGCCGGCGCAACGACGATCAGTGGCGGCACGCTCGCGCTGTCCGGCGCCGGCAGCATCGCGGCTTCGAGCGGCGTGGTGAACAACGGCACGTTTGATATTTCGGGGACGACCTCCGGCGCCACCATCAACGCACTAACCGGCTCTGGCACCGTCGCCCTGGGTGGCCGGACGCTCACGCTTGCGAACGCAGCCGGCACGTTCAGCGGCACGATTGGGGGGACAGGCGGCCTCACGGTCAGCGGTGGCGCGCAAACGCTGTCGGGCGTCAACGGCTTTACCGGCGCAACGACGATCGGCGGCGGCACGCTCGCGCTGTCCGGCGCTGGCAGCATCGCGGCTTCGAGCGGCGTAGCGAACAACGGCACCTTCGATATTTCAGGGACGACCTCCGGCGCCACGATCAACGCTCTGACAGGCTCAGGCGCAGTGGCCCTGGGCAGCCGGACGCTCACGCTCGCCAACGCAGCCGGCACCTTTAGCGGCGCCATCGGCGGCACGGGCGGCCTCACGTTGAATGGCGGCACGCAAACTCTGTCCGGCGTGAACACCTATGGCGGTGCAACGACGATCAACGCCGGCACGCTGGCGTTGACGGGTGCCGGCCGCCTGGCCTCGGGCACGACCGTCACGCTCACGGGCGCAACGTCGGCACTCGATCTGTCCGCAGGAGCCAGCCAGACGGTCGCCCATCTGTCTGGCGTCGCTGGCAGCCGCGTGGTGCTGAATGGCAGCGCGCTGACGCTGGCTGACGACTCCTCCCAAGCCTTCGGCGGCAGCCTGAGCGGCAACGGATCGTTGATCAAGCAGGGCACGGGCACGCTCACGTTGAACGGTGTCAGCAGCAGCTTCTCTGGGTCGACCACGGTGGCAGGCGGCACGCTGGCCGTCGGCGATGCGGCAAACGCCAGTGCCGTGCTTGGCGGCAATGTCCTGGTGAACGCGCTGGGCACGCTGCGCGGCCACGGCACGGTTTCGGGCGATGTGAGCAGCAGCGGGGTGGTCGCGCCGGGCGGCTCCATCGGCACGCTGTCCGTTGGCGGCAATTACACGCAAGCGTCGGGCGGGACGCTCGCCATCGAGGTCAGCCCGACGGACGCCTCGCAACTGCGCGTGGGCGGTGCCGCGGCACTCGGCGGGTCGCTTGCCATCGTGTTCGATCCGGGCACCTATACCGCGCGCCGCTACACCGTGCTGAGCGCGGCCAACGGCGTGACGGGCCGCTTCGCCAACGTCAACACCGCCACGGCGGGTGCCAGCCTCGGCTCGCTGCAGACCTCGGTCGACTACGGAGCGAATGCGGTCGACGTGCTGCTCGCGGAAGCAACGACGCCCGGTGGACCTGGCGCACCCGGTGCACCCGGCGGCGGGACCGTCGTCGCCCCAACAAAAACCTCCATCTACACGGCGCTCGGCACGACGGCGCTGCTGCAGGCGCAAAGCGCCAACGCCGCGCTGCTCGGCCGGTTGTCCGGGCCGCAAGATGCCCTGGGCGGCGCCAACAACGTCTGGGCTATGGCCAGCGGTTCCAGCACGAAGGTGGGCGGCACAGGCAATGCGCCGGGCTTCCTCACGCACGCCTACGGGTTCCTGGCGGGAGCGGAGGGCCGCATGGGCGCGGCCACCGTCGGCGCGGCGGGCGGCTACACGCACACCACGCTCGGCGAGGACACAACCGGCGCATCGGGCGGCATCGACACGTTGCGCGTGGCCCTTTACGGCGCACAGCCGATGGGCGCCATCAACCTGTCGGCCACGGTGGGCTATGGGCTCGACTTCTTCTCGCAGAAGCGGCCGTTCGGCAGCGTGGGCACCGCCGAGGGCGACCATCTCGCGCACGAATTCACGGCTGCCACGCAAGCCAGCTTGCCCCTGGAGATCGGCGGCCTCCGCATCGCGCCGCACCTGGGCCTGCGCTACGCCTACGTGCGCGGCAGCGGCTTCGGAGAGGACGGCGCCCACGGCCAGAACCTGCAAGTCGGCCCGGACAGCGCGCGCAGCCTCCAGCCGTATGTGGGAGTCACGCTCGACAAGGCCTTCGGAGACGTGCGCCCCGTCAACGTGCAACTTCGCTTGGGCTATGCGCATGAGCTGATGAACGCCGGCCGCGTCGTCCAGGTGCAGAGCCAGGACGGCACCGTGTTCGCGGCCCCGGGCACCGATCTGCCGCGTTCGTTCCTGACGACGGGGGCCAGCGTCACGCTTCAGGCGGCCAAGGCGACCACGGTGTCCTTGGGTGTGGATGCCACCATCAACACGAGCCACGTGTCTGCGCAGTCCGCGTATGTGCGGGTCAACCATCGGTTTTAACGGAAGCCGCGTGCTGAAAGAAAAAACGCGCCGACGTGATCTCGGCGCGTTTTTTTTACCAGCACCAGCGGCGCGTCTAGCGGCCAAACTTCTCCACAACGCCGCGCCACAACGCATCACGCTCGGCGCCCAGGTGCGCGCCGCTTGCATCGCCCGACGCGTCCTGGCCCACCGCAAGATGGACCATGGTGAGCCGGGATTGCGGGTGCACGTAGATCGCCTGCCCATGGATGCCGAGCAGCACGAATCGCCGTGCTTGTCCCGGCAAAAGCCAGACCTGGAAGCCGTAGCCGTAATAGCGGCTGCCGTGATACGTCATCTGCCCCGGGCGAAACGCATCGGGCTGGCGCGCTGCGTCGGTCATGTCGAGCAGGAAGTCGCGCGGTACGACTTGCCGGCCTTGCACGACGCCATCGTTGGCCAGCATCGACCCGAGGCGCGCGTAGTCCCGCGCCGTTGCATTGAAGCCGCCTTGTGCAAACGCCGATCCGTCGGACTGGCGCAGGAGGTAGGTCGCCTTGGCTTCGGCCCCCATCGGCTTCCATAGCTTGTCGTCAACGAAGTCGCACAGGCTGCGGTGCGTCGCCGCCTGCAGCACGAGCGCCAACACTTCGGTTTGCGCGCCCGCGTAGTTGAAACGCGTGCCCGGCGCATCGGCGCGTTCGTTGACCTGGGCCGCGGCCGCGAGCACGCCTTGCTGTGCTGCCGTCTTGAGAAAACGTGCACGGTCGTCAGTGGGGGTGTAGTCCTCGACGTACTTCGCGCCGGAGGCCATGCGCAGCAGATCGACGATGCGCGTTTCACCGTACAGCGTGCCTGCAAGGTCCGGCACGTAGTGGTCAACACGGTCATCCAGCGAGTGCAGGCTTCCATCCTCCAGCGCCTTGCCGATGGCCAGTGCAACCAGCGTCTTGGCCATCGAGTTGGACAGCATGCGCATGTCTCGCGTGCGGTCGTAGCCGTAATGCTCGGCCAGGATGACGCCGTCCTGAACGATCAGCACAGCGGTCGCGCGCTGATGCTCCATGTAGTCGGCCAGCGTGTAGTCATGGTTGCGGAAGCGATACCGGACATCCGCCTCCTTGTCTGCGATCTTGAGCTGCACCGGTTGGTCGGCCGGCGCCAGTTCGCAAGACGGCGAGATGCGGTCCATGCCGCTTAAAGCGCCGACGATGTACTGCGCCTCGTGGATGCGCGCCGCGCTAGGCGCAAGCGGATAGCCTTGCGCTTTGCCGAGTCGATCTTCATCGGGCGAGGCGATGGCGACGCTGCAGGCGAGCAGCGCGAACGTTGCGCAATATCGGAGAGCTTTCATGACCGGTGCAGGGGTGAAGTTGCTAGCGGCGGCAAGCCGTGAGACTACACCGGCCGCATGGCGGAGCGCCTACGCATTCGTGCCCAGCGGTTCCAGATACGGCTCCAGCAACTCGCTCATCCAGTTCATGAAGACCTGCACCCGAACCGGCAGGTTTCGCCGGTTGGGATACACCAGCGAGACCGGCATCGGCGGCGGCCGGAAGTCAGGCATCACGTCCACCAGCGTACCGTCCGCAATCGCCGACGACAGCCCCGCGTACACCGGTGCCTGGATCATCCCCAGCCCCGCGCGGCACGCTGCGTCGTAGCTCTCGGCCGAACTGACCGTCACCGCGCCTTTCATCGGCCGGAACGCGGAGCGGCCGTCCATCGTGTATTCCCACCCCGGCGACTTCGTGCCCAGCGTCTGCACGTAATGGACGATGCGATGGTGGTCGAGGTCGTCGAGCGTTTTCGGCATGCCATAGCGCGCGATGTAGGCCGGGCTGGCGCAGTTCACCTGATGCAACTGGCCGAGCGGGCGGGCGATGAGGCTGCTGTCGGTCAGGGTGCCGATGCGCAGTACGCAGTCGAAGCCTTCGCGCACCGGGTCCACGCGGCGGTCGGTGCTGGAGAGTTCGATTTCCAGCTCGGGGTGCGCATCGAGCAGCGCGGGCAGGGCGGGGATGACGATGCGCCGCGCAACGCCCACCGGCATGTCGACGCGCAGCCGGCCGCGCAGCGCCTGCGGGCTCTGGCGGAACATGGTCTGCAGTTCGTCCATGTCGGCCAGCAGATCCTGGCAGCGCTCGTAGAACGTCTGGCCGTCTTGCGTGAGCTGCACCTTGCGGGTGGTCCGGTGCAGCAGGCGCGTGCCGAGCATCGTCTCCAGCTGCTGCACCGCCACCGAGGCGGCCGGCTTGGGAATGCTCAAGGCTTCTGCCGCGCGCGTGAAGCTGGCAAGTTCAGCCACGCGCACAAAAATCTGCATGGCTTCGAGTCGGTTGGTGGACATGGCGGGTGGGTTGATTGTTATCTGTGAGAAAACACAGCGATAGGATAAGCGAGATTTATTCTTTGTTTGTCGCCCAATACCATGCTCTCACGGTGTTCGACACCCATCCCAAAACCAACCGGAGAGCAAACATGACGCAGACCCATACCCCCATCGCGATCGTCACCGGCGGCAGCCGCGGCCTTGGCAAGAACATGGTGCAGAAGCTGGCCCAGCGCGGCAGCGACGTGATCTTCACCTACCGCACCAACCGCGCGGAAGCCGATGCCCTCGTCGCTGAACTGACTGCCCAGGGCCGCCGCGCCGCCGCCTTGCAGCTCGACGCCGGCAAGATCGCCACGTTCCCCGCCTTTGCCGAGGCCGTGCGCGGCGTGCTGGCGCAGTGGAAGGCCGAGCGCTTCGATTACCTCGTCAACAACGCCGGCGTGGGCGTGCATGCCACGGTGGCCGAAACCACCGAAGCGCAGTTCGACGAACTGATGAACGTGCATTTCAAGGGCGTGTTCTTCCTCACGCAGATCCTGCTGCCACTCATGGCGGACGGCGGGCGCATCGTGAATATCTCGTCGGGGCTGGCGCGCTTTGCGCTGCCCGGCTACGGCGCGTATGCGGCGATGAAGGGCGCGGTGGAGGTGCTGACCCGCTACCTGGCGAAGGAACTCGGCCCGCGCGGCATTGCCGTGAATGTGGTCGCGCCGGGCGCCATCGAGACGGACTTT
Organism: Ralstonia flatus; assembly: GCF_958439105.1. Taxonomy (NCBI): domain Bacteria; kingdom Pseudomonadati; phylum Pseudomonadota; class Betaproteobacteria; order Burkholderiales; family Burkholderiaceae; genus Ralstonia; species Ralstonia flatus. Next base: position 247,524 of record NZ_CAUDLI010000010.1, read on the forward strand.
GGGGGCGGTGCGGTGCGCGACAACGCGAGCCTCAATGCGATGGTGGCGTCCAATACGGCGCTGGGGCGCGCTGGGCTGCCGGACGATATTGGCGGTGTGGTGGCCTCGTTGCTGTCGCCGGATAACCGGTGGATCAATGCGCAGCGGATTGAGGCGTCGGGCGGGATGTTCCTGTAAGCAGCGGCAGACCGCGACACTTGGCGGGAGTGTCAGTATTTCCGTGTTCGAGGCGGGGGTTGAGAATCACACGGACGGTCGAACGAATCGATCCGCATAGAGGATAGCGAACTGGTTCATGGCCTGCTTCCATTCC
>NZ_CAUDLI010000011.1:0-244311 GCF_958439105.1 Ralstonia flatus
AAAACACTCGGCTGGCGCACTCCCGCAGAAGCCTTTATTGAGAACTGCGCCAAGCACGGAATCGTCATTGACCCCGCTGTTGCACTTGGAGCTTGAAACCGCCCTTACTTTCTTTGGGCAAGACCAAAGAAAGTGAGTCAGCCCCGGCAGGGGATGAAACAAGGGATGCACCACAAAAAACAAAAAAGCACGAATCCGCCCACAACCAACAACGAAACCCTTACCCAACCCCCACCCCTTAAGATTGCAACACACCCCATCAAGCCAACACAAAAGCCCAAAACCCCAAAAACCATGCAGATCTACCACAACCCCCGCTGCTCCAAATCCCGCACGGCCCTCGAACAAGCCCAATCGTTCGTCGCAAAAAACGGCGAACAACTCGAGGTCATCGAATACCTGACCACGCCACCCACGCTGGCCGACCTCAAACAGCTCGCAGCGCAACTCGACACTCCGCTGCGCAGCCTGGTCCGCGAAAACGAAGACGAATACGCGCAGCTCAATCTGGCCGATGCATCGGACGACGCGCTGCTCAAGGCCATCGCGGCCCACCCGAAGCTGCTGCAGCGCCCGGTGCTCGTGCGCGACGGCCGCGCCATCATCGGCCGCACGCCTGAAGCGCTCGACGCGTTCCTGAAGTAATTCACCGCGCCCCACAAAGTTGAACGGCCTGCCGATTTCCATCGGACAGGCCGTTCAGGGGTGGCCGTATCTCGCTCTGCGCGAGGGCCGGGGCTGCGTCCGTCAAGACGCGCAAGGGCACCGGTTTATTCCAGGCCCATCCATCGGGCCATTTCTGACCCGAAACCAACAGCCAGCAGGGCGGCAAGCACCACTGCCAGCGCCGCCGCGGTCGAGACCATGGCGACTTTCATGACTTCTGCGTCGTGGTGCGCGCTGCTGTGCGTGTGATGCAAGTGCTGCAGATGCTGCGCACGCATGCTCAGCGGGACCGCTTTCGCAGAGGATTTGCGATGCCAATGCAAGCGCTCCGTCATCGCTCGCAAGTGTTGCGTGTCAAACGCGTCACGGGAAAATCGCACCGCGGTACCTCCCGTTGTTGGCTGATAGCCGACGCCGGCACGCACCGGCGTCGGGGGCACGTGCGGCCCGAAAACGATACGGCAAGCAAATGGCGTATGCGAGTGGCTTTGCTTGTCGGCGCCGGGTGGCGCAGTCGTCTGGTCGCTCGCACAAGCCCAGCGTAGACGCGGGTTTGCGAGCCCGCAAGTTGCGTTGCGGCATGGTGTGCGCATCACGCGGGCAAAAGGCAAACCGCGTGCGGGTCTTCGTGAAATGCGTGACGCGTCCGGCGCTCAATCCTGAGCAGATTGCTGGGGCACTTGTGCGGCGGCGCGTTCGCCCTCGCGTTTGCGCAACTCGGCGAGCATGTTGCAGAAGAGGGCGCCTTGCTCTTTCGCGTCATCCAGCGCGATATGCGTGTGCGGCAGCGGGTCGTGCCAGTGCTCGGGAAAGGCCGCTTTGACGTTGCGCCGATACGGCATGCCAGTGAGCGCAAAGGCCAGCGTCTTGATGTCGAGCGCCGCCCAGCCAAACGGCGAGCGCCCGGCAAAACGCATCATGTACCAGAACATGAACGTGAAATCGAAGCCCGCCGGAAACGCCACGAACACCGGCTTGCCGGGCAGACTCTCGACCCACACCACGTAACGCGGCAGGGCCACCTCGGGCGCCTCAAGGTTGGCGCGGCATGCGGCCCACGCCTCGGGCTGCGTCTTCCACCATTGCATCTGGACCGGATGGCCCTCGGCGCCGGGCAGCGTTTCCAGGTTGGCTTCAAACGTGCCGACGAGCGTCTTGTCGGCCAGGTACGCCGCGCTGGCAAAGCTCAGCATCGAGTGCGGCCCGGGGATGGGGCCGTCGGCCTCGATGTCGGTGCTGACGTAGATTTCGGGCCGCGTGTCGGGCGGCTGGTTGCCGCGCTTGCGGCGTGGTTTGTCGGCGGGTGCGACAGGTGCGGCCGGCGCGGTGTCGGCGAAGGTGTCGTCGCTTTCGTTGGCGCTGTCGTTGGTGTTTGCGCTCATGCCGAGCCTTCGTTGGCAAACAGGCGATCAGCGACGTACGGGTTGCTGGCCCGCTCATCGCCAAAGGTCGAGACCGGTCCATGGCCCGGCACAAAGGTGACGTCGTCGCCCAGCGGCCACAGCTTCGTGCGGATGGCGTTGATCAGGTCGGCATGGTTGCCGCGCGGGAAATCCGTGCGGCCGATCGACCCTGCAAACAGCACATCGCCGACGATGGCGACGCGGTCTTCGGCGCTGAAGAACACCACGTGGCCGGGCGTGTGGCCCGGGCAGTGGAACACCTGCAGCGTGCGGCCGGCGGCTTCCACGGTGTCGCCGTCTTCCAGCCAACGATCCGGCACGAACGCCTTGGCCGGCGGAAATCCAAAGCGCTGGCTCTGCATCGGCAACTGGTCGATCCAGAACGCCTCGTCCTTCTGCGGCCCTTCGATGGGCACGCCAAGCTGCGTGCGCAGGGCATCGGCGGCGGCGCAGTGGTCGACGTGGCCGTGCGTGAGCAGGATCTTTTCGATGCGGGCGCCGTGCTGCTCGGCGGCGGCCAGGATGCGGTCGATATCGCCGCCCGGGTCGGTCACGGCGGCCGCGCCATCGTCGCCAATCAGCAGCGTGCAGTTCTGTTCAAACGGCGTAACGGGGACGACAACGACTTTCATGTGATCTTTGGTGCGCATTTGCACGTGGCAGGGATAACCCGATTGTATCGGGCCGAGCCCGCGCCAGCACTGGGCTCGCGGGGTGTGCTGTTACATCGGAAAGAAAATATTACAAAATTGGTGCGAGATGACAGCATGATGTGATCGTTTTAATAGGAAATGTAAATAAACGATCGAAGCATGCATGTTAGACTCGCGGCCATGCTCAAGTTGACCCATCCGATTTCCTGCCTTCCGGCCGGCCGCACGCTGCGTGCCTGGCTGACGCACGGCACCGCGCTGCTGGTGCTGGCGGGCTGTGCCGCCGTTCCCGGCGAACCGCCCGCGGGTGGGCAATCCGGCCTCCAGGCCAGCAAGCCCACCGCACCCGCGTTGAAGGTGGCCGACCCGCGCGACAACCCCGATGCCTGGGGCACGCTGTCGTTCCGCGGGGTGCCCGATTCGAGCAGCCTCAAGCTCGACGAGAACACCGATACGAGCCCCGGCCTGCGCGCCGACCTCGGCACGTTCGAGCAGCGCGGCCTCGCCTCGTGGTACGGCCGCGGCTTCCACGGCCGCCGCACTGCCAGCGGCGAGCGCTTCGATATGAATGCCTTCACGGTGGCGCATCCGTCGCTGCCGCTGCAAAGCTGGGTGCTGGTGCGCAACCTGTCCAACGACCGCGTGGTCGTGGCCAAGGTGACGGATCGCGGCCCGTACCACGGCAAACGCATCCTCGATATGTCGTTCGCAGCAGCCAAGCGGCTCGACTTCGTCAAGCGCGGTTCGACGCAGGTGGAAATCCGCCGACTGTCGCGCGCGGAAGTTGAAGCGCTGCGCCCTGAGCTGACGCAGACCGATGTCGCCAGCAACGATGGCGATGCCGATGTGGGTGCCGATGAACCCGCACCGGTCAAGAAGAAGGCGACCAAGCGTCGCGCCAAGCGCCGTTGATCTGCTGATCCGGCCGCCTTCCTGCTGCCTCAGTCCTTCCCTTCGTTTTTCAGCGCCAGCGCGCTTTGATACAGCGCGTCCACCGAAGCGCCCGTAATCGCGCCGGCCAGCTTGGCCGCACGCTTGGCGGGCAGCTCAGCCAACAGCAGACGCAAGACCTGGTCCGCCGCCATCGCGGTCGGTGCCGCGTCTTGTGCGCCAGCGCCTTCCACCACCAGAACGAATTCGCCCTTGCCATGCGAGGCATCGGCCGCAAGCCACGCCGGTGCGTCCGCAGCGGGCAGCACGACGATCTGCTCGAACAGCTTGGTCAGTTCGCGGCCGATGAGAATGCGTCGCGCCGGCAGGTGTTCCGCCAATGCAGCGAGCGTGGCCTCGATGCGATGCGGTGCCTCGTACAGAACCCACGCCGGCCCGTGCGCGGCCCATTGGCGGATGGCCGCGTCGCGTTGTCCGGCCTTGGGCGGCAGGAAGCCGACAAAGGTGAACTGCCCACCAGACGTGTCGAGCAATTCCCCGGCGGCAGAAAGCGCCGTCACCACCGCGCTCGCGCCCGGCAGCGGGATCACGCGCTGGCCGGCCGCACGCACCGCCTCCACAATCCGCGATCCCGGGTCCGACACGCCCGGCGTGCCTGCATCGGACACATACGCGATGCGCTCGCCCTGCGCGAGCCGCGCGACGATGCGCGCCGCTGCCTCGCGCTCGTTGTGTTCGTGCGCCGCGAGCATCGGCCGCGACAGCCCGAGCCGATTGAGCAGTTGCCCGGTATTGCGCGTGTCTTCACAGGCCACCGCGTCGACGATGCCTAGCACGTAGCGCGCCCGCAGCGACACGTCGGCCGCGTTCCCGATGGGAGTAGCCACCACATATAATGCGCCGGCGGGATAGTGCTGGTCGTGCGCCAGCAGGGTCCAGTCAGGATCACTCACGAGAACTTCTCTCAGTCACTTGGTTCAAACCGCGAATGCATGCGCCGCAGCCCATCACAGCCGCCACCGGTGAGGCCGGTGAAGACCGCGCGCTGCGCTACTTGCAGGCGCGCGGGTTGGCCGTGGTCAGCCGCAATTATCGCTGCAAGGGCGGTGAAATCGATCTGGTGATGCGCGATGCGGCCGACGCGCTGGTGTTCGTTGAGGTGCGTGCCCGCGTGGCGCGTTCCACGCAGCGCTTCGGTGGCGCGGCCGCGAGTGTCACGCCCGCCAAGCAGCGTCGCCTGATTGCCGCGGCTGAAGATTTTCTCGCGCGGCAGGTTGAAGATGTGCCGGCCTGCCGCTTTGACGTCATTGCCATCGACGGTGCGCGTATCGAATGGATGCGCGACGCCTTTGGCGTTGATGCGTAAATCCGCATCAGCCTCGCTCTTCTTTCTTCTGCACTTCATTCAAGGACAGCATGAAACTCTCGTCGCCTACGTTTGCCCGTTTCCGTCGCACGGTCACGCGCACCGCCGTGCTGGCCGCCCTGGCCGGCGTTACCGCAACGCAGTTGACCGCCTGCTTCCCGCTGTTTGCGGGCGCCGTGGCCGGCGGCGTGGCACTTGCCACCGACCGTCGCCCGACCGCCACCCAGACCATCGACCGCGGCCTGCAGATGGAAGCCGAGAACACGCTGATCTCGCGCTACGACGGCCGTGCCCACGTCAACGTGACGGTCTACAACCGCAAGGTCCTGCTGACCGGCGAAGCCGGCACCGAGCAGACCAAGCAGGAGATCGGCCAATACGCGCAGAAGCTGCAAAACGCGCGCGAGGTGGTCAACGAGATCGTCGTGACGCCGGAGTCGAGCACCTTCGGCTCGCGCACCAATGACACGTACATCACCACCAAGGTGAAGAGCGTGCTGGCCGGCACGGAAGGCGTGCCCTGGAACTCCATCAAGGTGACGACCGAAGCGCAGACCGTCTTCCTGCTCGGCGTGGTGACCGAGGCCGAGGGCAACAAGGCCACCGAAGCCGTGCGCACCGTGGGCGGCGTCAACAAGGTCGTGAAGGTGTTCGACTACGTGACCGAAGACGAGCGCAAGCGCCTGGATGCGAATGCCACGTCGACCAACCCGTCGGTGGCGCCCGACGCGTCGCAAGGCACGCCAACGCGTGCGCAGGGTACGCCGACGGCCACGCAGGCACCGGCACCCGTCACTTCGGCCTCGCCGGGCGTGACCGTGTCGCCCACCACCTCGCCCGCGCTGCCGCCGGGCAAGCAGCTGCCGTAAGCGGCCTCGGCCACATCGCACCCGCAATATCGCACCGCAAGAAACGCAGCCACCGCGCTGCGTTTTTTGTTGGCTGCGCGCATCACAAGGCCCACGGTGCGCCGTGCGTGTTAGCGTATGACGCTTCCGCGACTTCGCAGCCCCCCGATGCCCGTCGTCCACCGCCTTGCCGCCGCAGCGTCGCTTGCGGCGCTGCTGACGGCCCCCGCGCCCACTGTGGCCCATGCGGCCGATCTTCCCGCCACCAATCTGCAGGCTCGCACCTGGGCTGCCACGTGCGCCAGCTGCCATCACGCCGATACCGCGCCCGGCGCCAAGCTGGCCGCGCAGACGCTGCCGCCGCTGGCCGGTCGCTCGCAGGCCGAGTTGATCGATGCAATGCAGGCCTTCCGCAGCGGCGCGCGCCCCTCCACGGTGATGGGCCAGATCGCCCGCGGTTATGACGATGCGCAGATCGCCGCCATTGCCGGCTGGCTGTCACGCCAACCCCAGGAGGCGCCATGAGCGAATGGCTGCGCAAGGATCGGCGCGCTCTCTTGCGCGCACTCGGAGCGACCGCGCTGGCCGGGCCGCTGGCCGCGTGTGCATCGCTGTCGGGCGTGCGCAATGCGCGCGTGGTGGTCGTGGGCGGCGGCTATGGCGGCGCAACGGCGGCCAAGTACGTGCGCGTGTTTTCCGGTGGCCGTGTCGATGTCACGTTGGTCGAGCCGAACGCCGCGTTCGTCTCGTGCCCGCTGTCGAACCTCGTCCTGTCGGGCGACCGTGACCTGGCGTCGATCACCGTGCCTTATGACGCGCTGGTCGAGCGCCACGGCGTGCGCTGGGTGCGCGACCGTGCCTCGGCCATCGATGCCGGCGCCAAACAGGTGCGGCTGGCCGGTGGCGGCACGCTGGATTACGACCGGCTGATCCTCTCGCCCGGCATCGACTTCGTGCCGGGGGCGATTCCCGGTCTCGCCAATGCGGCCACCGCCGCGCAAGCGCCGCACGCCTGGAAAGCCGGCACGCAGACGCTGGCGCTGCGCCATCGGCTCGAAGCCATGCCCAACGGCGGCACGGTGGCGATCAGCATTCCGCTCGCGCCATACCGCTGCCCGCCCGCGCCGTACGAGCGTGCGTGCCTGATCGCCAACTGGCTGCAGCGCGCCAAGCCCGATTCCCGCGTGCTCATCCTCGATGCCAACGACGACATCACCTCCAAGGGCGCGCTGTTCAAGCGCGTCTGGGCCGAGCGCTATCCGCAGCACATCGAATATCGCCCGCAATACAACGCCGTCGACATCGATGCCAAGGGCCGCGTGCTCAAGTTCGATGTGCAGGACGACGTGCAAGCCGATGTCGTCAACCTGATCCCGCCGCAGCGCGCCGGAGCGATTGCCGTGCAGGCCGGCCTGGCGACGGCCAATGGGCGCTGGTGCGAAGTGGATTTCCTGTCGTTCGAATCGAAGGTGGCGCCGGGCGTGCATGTGATTGGCGATGCCATCCAGACCGCGCCGCTGATGCCCAAGTCGGGCCACATGGCCAACCAGCACGGCAAGGTGGCCGCCGCCGCCGTGGTGGCGATGCTCGCCGGCCACGCGCCTGATGCGTCCCCGCTGTATACGAACACCTGCTACAGCTTTGCCACGCCCGACGAGGCGATGCACGTGGCAACCGTCCACCGCTACGACGCGGCCGAGCACACCATGGTGACGGTGCCCGGCGCCGGTGGGCTTTCCGATGCACCTTCGGCCGCCGAGGGCAAGCTGGCGCAAGGCTGGAGCCGCGCCATCTGGTCGGACATGCTGGGCTAAGCAAGGGAAGGCCGAGGCGTCCGGCACAAACAATGCGCAAGATTGTGCAAGTCGCCTAAGGTGCCGGCGCCTACAGTGCGTCATGTGGCCGCACGGGCGGCCGTCCGAACCTTCCGATCATCATGTCTCCCAAGGATCTGCTGCTGGCCCTGACCGTTGTGCTGGTGTGGGGCGTCAACTTTGTCGTCATCAAGGTGGGCCTGCACGGCGTGCCGCCCATGCTGCTGGGTGCGCTGCGCTTTGCGCTGGTCGCGTTCCCGGCCGTGCTGTTCGTGCCGCGCCCCAAGATTGCGCTCAAGTGGCTGGTGGCTTACGGCGCCACCATCAGCTTCGGGCAGTTCGCGTTCCTGTTCTCGGCCATGTACGTGGGCATGCCGGCGGGGCTGGCCTCGCTGGTGCTGCAGTCGCAGGCGTTCTTTACGTTGGCGATTGCCGCCATCGTGCTGCGCGAGCCGATCCGCTGGTTCCACCTGGCCGGCATGGCGGTGGCCGCGGGCGGGCTGGCCGTCATTGGCATGGCGGGCGGCGGCTCGGTCACGGGCATGACCACCGCCGGCTTCTTGCTGACGCTGTGCGCGGCGTTTTCGTGGGCCAGCGGCAACATCGTCACCAAGCGCGTCGGGCCGGTGAATGTGGTGAGCCTGGTGGTGTGGGGCGCCGTCATTCCGCCGGTTCCGTTCTTCCTGCTGTCGTACTGGCTGGAGGGGCCGGAGCAGATTGCGCATAGCCTGGCGAACATCAGCGCGTCGAGCATCGGCGCGATCGTCTACCTGTCCTTTGGCGCCACCATCTTCGGCTACAGCCTGTGGAGCCGGTTGCTGGCGCGCTACGCAGCCAGCCAGGTTGCGCCGCTCACGCTGCTGGTGCCGGTGGTGGGGCTGGTATCGGCGGCCGTGCTGCTGGGCGAGCGCCTGGTGGCCGCCCAATGGCTGGGCGGCGCGGTGGTGATGGCCGGGCTGCTGCTCAACGTGTTTGGCGGCCGGCTGGCCGCGCGGCGGGCGATGGCCTGATCGCCGCATCCCCAAAACAAGCGCCCGGGCCGAAAGGTACCGGGCGTTTTGCTTTGCTGGCGACATTTGCGGGCGACATAGGATTTGGCCCGTTTCGGGCACAATACCGGGTCCGATTCCCGCCATTTCGCCCGCACACGCATGCGGGCAGCCTCGTCTTCTGGAGACCACATGAAGTTCGCCCCCACGCTCGCCGCTGCGGCGGTGCTGGCCGGCCTGGCGCTGTCCGCCACGCCCGCGCTGGCCGCCGTTGATGCTGCCCGCGCCTTGTCCATCGCCAACCAGAACGCCTGCATGGGCTGCCACGCCGTCGACCGCAAGCTCGTCGGCCCGGCCTACCAGGACGTTGCCGCCAAGTACAAGGGCGATGCCGGCGCACAAGCCAAGCTCATCAAGAAGGTGCGCGAGGGCGGCATGGGCAACTGGGGCCAGATCCCGATGCCGGCCAATCCGAAGATTGCCGATGCCGATCTGAAAACCGTGATCGACTGGGTGCTTGCGGGCGCCCCGGCCAAGTGAGGAACGGACGATGAACGACGCAATCAACCTGAGCCGCCGTGACGTGCTGCGCGCCGGCGCCATGATGGCGCTGCTGGTGTCTGCCGGCATTGCCACGCCGGCTCAGGCCGCCGAGTGGAACAAGGCCGCCTTTGCCGTGAAGGGCGTGAACGACGTGCTCAAGCAACTGGGCGGCGGCGCGGTCGACAAGGGCGGCGCCGGCATCCAGCTCACCGCACCGGACATTGCCGAGAACGGCGCCGTGGTGCCCCTGGTCGTGACGAGCACGCTGCCGGGCACCGACCTCATCGCCATCCTGGTCGAAAAGAACCCGAACACGCTGGCCGCCACGTTCGCCATTCCGCCCGGCACCGACCCGTTTGTCAGCACGCGCGTGAAGATGGGCGAGACGTCAACGGTCTATGCCGCCGTCCGCGCCAACGGCAAATGGGTGCTGGCGAGCAAGGAAGTGAAGGTCACCCTCGGTGGCTGCGGCGGTTAAACCTCAGGAGAACACACCATGGCAGACCCGATGCGCATTCGCGCGATGGAAAACGGCGGCACCACCGACGTGAAGATCCTGATGAAGCACGACATGGAAACCGGCCAGCGCAAAGACGCGTCCGGCAAGGTCGTGCCCGCCTGGCACATCACCAACGTGACGGTGCAGCACAGCGGCAAGACCGTGCTCGACGCGCAGTTCGGCCCGGCCGTGTCCAAAGATCCGTTCCTCAACTTCAAGTTCAAGGGCGGCGCCAAGGGCGACAAGGTGACGGTCACGTGGGTCGACAACCACGGCGACAAGCGCACTGACGAAACGTCCATTCAGTAAACAGCAAAGGCCCGGAGGCCCACATGCGACGCAGCTTCTTTCGTGTGACCGCCGCGCTGGCGGCCTTGGGTGTGGCCGGTAAGGCCGCTGCCCAGAACGCCCCGCGCGCTGGCGGCGCCGGTGCCCGCTACAAGGTGGTCTACCAGCTGAGCGAAGGCATCGACCAGGCCGTGCGCGCCATCGGCAACCTGCGCAACCACCTGAACGGCGCACCCGGCACGAAGATCGTGGTGGTGGCGCTGGGCCACGGCATCGACTTCCTCGTTGAAGGCGCCAAGGATGCGCAGGGCCGCCCGTTTGATGCACCGGTGGCGGCACTGGCCAGCATGGGCGTGGAGTTTCGCGTGTGCCACAACTCGCTGATGGCCTTCAAGGTGCCGGAAGACAAGCTGCTGCTCGAAGCCAAGGTGGTGCCGGCCGGCGTGGTGGAAATCACCCGCTTGCAGCAGGAAGAAGGTTTCGCCTATATCAAACCGTAGGCGACCCACGGAGGGGACCGTGAAACACAAGACATGGACGATGGTGCTGGCTGCGGCGTGCGTTGCCGGCAGCGCCGTCATGGCATCCGCGCAGGACGCCAAGGACAGCACCGCCGCCGGCATCGCGCAGTACCGCGAGATGCTGGCCGACGGCAACCCGGCCGAACTCTGGGAAGCCGCCGGCGAAGAACTCTGGAAGAAGCCCGCCGGCCCCAAGCAGGCCTCGCTTGAAGCATGCGACCTGGGCCTTGGCCCCGGCGTGGTGAAGGGCGCCTACGCCAAGCTGCCGCGCTACTTCAAAGACACCGGCCGCGTGATGGACGCCGAACAGCGCCTCATGCATTGCCGCATGACGCTGCAAGGGCTGACCAAGGAAGAGGCATCGGCCCGCCCGTTCTCGTCGCCCGGCAAGGCGTCGGACATTGAACGGCTGATGGCGTACGTGGCTTCGGAATCGCGCGGCGCGGCCATCGACATTCCGCTCGCCCACCCCGAAGAAAAGCGCGTGTACGAACTCGGCCGCCGCATGTTCTTCTACCGCGGCGGCGCCTATGACTTTGCCTGCGCCACGTGCCATGCCCAGCCGGGTTTGCGCATCCGTCTGCAGGAACTGCCTGACTTGCTGACCGCCGACGGCGCGCGCTTTGCGTATTCCACATGGCCGGGTTATCGCGTCTCGCAGGGCGAGGTCCGCACGATGCAGCACCGCCTGTACGACTGCCTGCGCCAGCAGCGCTTTCCGGAACCGCTCTACGGCAGCGAGGTGATTACCGCGCTGGAGATGTTCCTCGCCCGCAATGCCAACGGCGGCAAGATGGACGCGCCGTCCATCAAACGATGACACGATGAGGCCACGCATGACCCGACTGACCCCCATCGTTCTGACGGCACTCACATTGGCCCTGGCTGCCGGCACCGCCCACGCAGCCGACGCCGCCGCCAAGGCCGTCACCCCGCCCAAGCCGGAAGCCAAGGCCGACGCGGCACTCGCCAAGGTCATCCAGGAGAGCTTTGTCTCCAAGGGCCCGGCCACCGTGGAAGGCGTGACCGACCGCGACGACGTGCAGAAGGTCTGCAGCCAGTTTGCCGACCGCAACGCCGTGCCCGCTGCGGTTGCCAAGAAGCTGGAAGACGCGCAATTCAAGACCATCCATTACCCGGCAGACAACACCTGGCTGGGCGACTGGAAGGAAGGCGAGAAGACCGCGCAGAGCGGCCGCGGCATGCAGTTCTCCGACCCGGCCGGCGGCGCGAACGGCGCCAACTGCTACGCGTGCCACCGCTTGTCGAAAGACGAACTGTCTTACGGCACCATCGGCCCCTCGCTGTACCAGTACGGCAAGCTGCGCGGCGATTCGGAAGCGATCCTGCGCTACACGTGGGGCAAGATCTACAACTCCAACGCGTATGCGGCGTGCTCCAACATGCCGCGCTTCGGGCACAAGGGCATCCTGACCGAGCAGCAGATCCGCGATGTGATGGCGCTGTTGTTCGACCCGGCCTCGCCCGTGAACCAGTGAACCAATAACGCCATGCACACGCTTCGACGGTTCGTGATGTGGACGGCAGCGGCGATGGTGTTTGCCGCCACGCAGTTTGCCAATCATGCGCAGGCCGTCGAAGTGGGCGATGTGGTGGCGCTGCCCGACGTGCAGTTGCTCGACGGCACGCGCGTGCCGGGCGATGCATGGCGCGGGCACCCCGCCATCATCGCCACGTGGGCATCGTGGTGCCCGTTCTGCGCGCTGCAGAACCCGCGCCTTCAAAAGCTCTACGACGCCACGCGCGGCACTGACCTGCGCATCCTCACCATCAGCATCGACGCCAACCCGCAGCTCGCGAAAGACTACGTCGCCAAGCGCGGCTTCACCTTCCCGGTGACGATGGAAACCGACGCCCTGTGCGCCGCCACCGGCCCGCGCAAGGGCCTGCCCGAACTGCTCGTGCTCGACGCCAAGGGCCGCGTGGTGCGCAAGGAAGTCGGCGAGATGCTGGAAGACGACGTGGCCGACTTGGCACGCTACGCACACAGCTCCAAATAATGAACCGTCGCGAATTCGTTCAAGCCCTGGCGATTGCCGCAGCCGCCGGCCTGCGCCTGACCGACGCGCACGCCGATACGTTCAGCTATGACGTGCCGCGCTTCGGCAACGTCCACCTGCTGCACTTCACCGACTGCCACGCGCAGTTGCTGCCCATTGAATACCGCGAGCCCAGCGTCAACCTGGGCGTGGCGCAATGGGCCGGGCAGCCGCCGCATCTGGTCGGGCACGCGCTGCTCAAGCGTTACGGCATTGCGCCGGGCTCGCGTGCCGCCCATGCCTTCACCGCGCTCGACTTTACCGAGGCCGCCCGCCGCTACGGCCGCATGGGCGGCTTCGCACACCTGGCCACGCTCATCAAGCGACTGCGCGCCACGCGCCCGAATGCGCTGCTGCTGGATGGCGGCGACACCTGGCAGGGCTCCGCCACCGCGTTGTGGACCAACGGCCAGGACATGGTCGACGCGGCCCTTGCGCTGGGCGTGGACGTCATGACCCCGCACTGGGAGATGACCTACGGCGCTGACCGCGTGCGCCACGTGGTCGATCACGATTTCAAGAACAAGGTCGCCTTTGTTGCGCAGAACATCCAGACCGCCGACTTTGGTGATCCGGTGTTCGACCCATATGTGCTGCGCGAGCTGAACGGCGTGCCGGTCGCCATCATCGGGCAGGCGTTTCCGTACACGCCGATCGCGCACCCGGCGGATTTCACGCCAGACTGGACGTTCGGCATTCAGGAAGAACGGCTGCAGAAGATGATTGACGAGGCGCGCGGCAAGGGCGCCAAGGTGGTCGTGCTGCTGTCGCACAACGGCATGGATGTCGACCTGAAGCTCGCCTCGCGCGTGCGCGGGCTGGACGCCATCCTGGGTGGGCATACGCACGACGCGGTGCCCGCACCCGTCAAGGTCAGCAACGCGGGCGGCGTGACGCTCGTCACCAACGCGGGCGCCAACGGCAAGTTTGTCGGCGTGCTCGATCTGGATGTGCGCGGCGGCACCGTGCGCGACATCCGCTATACGTTGCTGCCCGTGTTTGCCGACCTGCTGCCGGCCGACCCCGCCATGACGGCGCTGATTGACCGCGTGCGCGCGCCGTACAAAGACAAGCTGGGCGAAACGCTGGCCACCAATCGCGGGCTGCTGTACCGGCGCGGCAACTTCAACGGCACGTTCGATCAGCTCATCGTCGACGGCCTGATGCACGCGCAGGGCGCCGAGATTGCCTTCTCGCCCGGCTTCCGCTGGGGCACCACGCTGCTGCCCGGCGACGCCTTGACCATGGAAGCGCTGATGGCCCAGACCGCCATCACCTACCCGGCCACCACGCTCACCGAGATGACCGGCGCCACCATCAAGACCGTGCTGGAAGACGTGGCCGACAACCTGTTCAACCCAGACCCGTACTACCAGCAGGGCGGCGACATGGTACGCACCGGCGGCCTGCGCTACACCATCGACCCGATGAAGCCCATGGGCCAGCGCATTACCGACATGCGCCTGGGGCCGGGCGACGGCAAGCCCATCGACGCCGACCGCCGCTACAAGGTGGCCGGCTGGGCCGCCGTGTCGCCCGAAGCCCGCAAGGCCGGCGGCCGCCCCGTGTGGGACGTACTGGCCGACTGGCTGCGCGACCAGCGCGAAGTGACCGCCAGGCCGCTGAACACGCCGCGCATTGTCGGCATGGAAGGCAATCCGGGCATGGAAAACGCGGGTTAAACCCCCGATTGAAAGGGCCCGGGGAGTTCGGGTAGACTCATTTTCCACGGGCCGATAGCTCAGCTGGGAGAGCGCCGCGTTCGCAATGCGGAGGTCGGGAGTTCGATCCTCCTTCGGTCCACCACTATTCAGCGCCCAACCGTTCTCGGTTGGGCGTTTTCATTTGCGGATTCCGCACACCACGCGGGCTTCCGGGCCGTTCTGCGTGTGCCGCCAGTCGTCTGGCCAAGGGCGACACCGCGCCCAGTTTGCCCCTGTTCCGCCCTATCTTCTCTCGAAACCTGCGCCAACTTCTTCGCCGTGGCACACGCATGCGGTCGAGTCTGGCCGTGATTTACGCGCGTGCCGCCGCCATCGGTTGTCCAGCGAACTTGGAGCAGCAATCCATCACGCCAACGCACCCGCCGCGCAGGGCATCGAGTACAACCCTGCGCGTTGCTGCGTGACCACGAGGGCAACGTAGGCCGCGTGCTGCGCCGCAGGTTCCGGCTTGCCCTTGTCCTTCGCCTTGATCTTGAACAGGTCGCTCGGCTTGGCGCTGTCCAGGCCCGCGCGCTGCATGATCCGATCCGCTGTCGTGGCCTCGCCCTTGAACGACCACAACGCCTCGAACACCTTGGCCTGACCGTCTGTGAACCGGATCGGTGTGCTGCTGATATCAGGCAGCGTCGCCCATTTGAAGTCCGCCGAGAATGGCCCATTCACCGGCGCGGCCGGATTGGCGACTGCTGGTGTCGCGGCTGGCGTCGAGGGGATGAACGTGATCCCGCCGCCGTAGAACATGAAGCGTTCCTCCAGCACCAACCACTCGACGCCCGCACCGAAAGGCGAGCCGCGAGTCGTGCTCGGCCTCGGCGTGATCACGCGGATGTGGCCGCCCGCCACGCGCACGCGATCCAGCAGCGCGGGTTCGTGCAACACCCGCGCCAGGTCGCGGGCCAGCAGCACGGGCGACCGTCGAGCATCGCCGAGCCGCCACACCTCGCCGCCCAGATCATCGATGCCGTCGCGGCTTTCGATGCCGAGCGCGAGACGCATCTTCTGGTGCAGCCAGTCTTCGTCCAAGGCCAACGCCGCGCCGTCTGCTGCTTCGACGGCCACTGGCCCGCAGTCCGGGCAGCGGCACATCCGCCCACCACGACCATCGCCCCAGACCTGAGCTCGGTGCTGCTGGCAGTGCGGGCACAGCACGAAGGACTGATCCACAACCGTCGGCCTGACCGCCTTGCCGAGGACTGACAGGGCTGCCACCTCGCGCGGCGACAGCATGGCGCGGAGCACGGGCGTGCCGCCCGCGAAGAGACGGCAGACCAAGGCCCATGCATCGTGCGCCGCCATCGATCAGTCCTCGAACGCCGAGGAGGAACTGATCGCGTTCGCTTCCGGCGGAAGCTCCTGCGCGCTCAGGGTCTGGCCCTTCTGCAAGATGCCCACCGAGACCAGATAGCCTTCCAGCTGCGCCTGCATCTTGGCATCGAACTTGTGCAGGTTCAGCCGCCCCTTGCTGGTCACCTCGATGGTGACCACCTTGGCACGCGTGCGGCCCGGCTCGGGGGGATAGTAGAGATTGACCTGCGCCGCCGTCACCACCCACTGGCCCTCCAGCGGGCCGGGCAGCTTCTCCTTCAACAGATCATGCACCGAGCGTTGCTGGCTGGACTGCATCGCAGTGCATTCGATCTTCAGCGCAGCGTCCGGGCTGAGGAGCGTGAGCGCCTTCAGTTGTACCATCGAGAAACCGTCCTCGAACGCCTCCGGCACGTCGAAGCCGGTGCGCAGCATCGACAAATCCAGGGTCGGCGACTTGATCCGGTGCGCGCTCGCCTTGACGCCCAGCACGTGCTCGGCGAAGGCCTCGACCAGCATCTGCTGGTATTTCTGGCCGCCGCGCACCAGCGTGCGCACCACGCCGGTGGACTTGGCGTACTCCAGCACCATGTGGATGTTGGGATTGCCGACGCGACGCTTCAGGGTCGAACCCTCGAACTCCAGCCGCAGCATGGCCATGTCCTTGACGTGGACGGTGAGCAGGAACACGCCGGGGCTGCGCTCGACCAAGTGCGCCACGCTGCTGTCGCCACACTGCATCTCGCGCTTGTAGAACGCCGAGATGGCGTGGCGCAGCGCGGCCAGGTTGGTGTCCGAACCGTTCGGCTGGCGCTTGACGCCCAGATCGTATTGCTGGGTCTGCGGCCCGTGGTGCTCCCAGAAGCTGAAGTCGTAGGCGCGCTCGAACAGCGCCGGGTGGTTGACGTACAGCCAGAACGAGCGGTGGACGTCGCTGCGGCACAGCGTCAGGCCTGCCAGCGCTGCGCCGTCCGCCACCACGGCCTCGAACATCGCCTGCTTGCCCGCCGCGTCGCCCAGTTGGACGGCGGCCATGAGGTTGGCGATCATCTGGTCGCGGGCGGCGGTGTCGGGCCAGACCTTGACCGCCTCCACCAGAAACTGGCTGGTCTCCGGCGTGTCGTCCCACGCGAACCCGTCGGGTACCGGCAGGCCATGTGAGGTCAGGAAGTCGCGCAGCGTGGCGTCCACCGGCAGCTCGAGCATCACGTCGACAAAGGTTTTCTTCATCTTCTCGGTCCTTTCCGAAGAGGCGTCGGAGGTCTGCGGACCGATGGGCGGGCACGCGAGCCGGCGACAGGGTTGCTGAACGCGAATCTCGTGTAAGTAAAGCCACGAGATACATGGGCGATTCTGAACCGCGGATTTCCGCTTGTCAATCAAAGGGGCACAGCTAGACATTTTGCGTATCTCGCTGCTATACTGATAGTCTTGATTCATTCACCGGCTGTTTAGCTGCGACAGGAGCATCGCCATGGCTTCGGCGTTTGGAGCACGCCTGCGGCGCTTGCGCGAGGCGAAGAAGTTGACCCTGCAACAGGTCGCCGACGCGGTCGGCTGCACCAAGGCCTACATCTGGGAATTGGAGATGAAGGAGGGACAGCGCCCGACGGCCGAGCGCGTGCAGGCGCTGGCCAAGGTGCTGGGCGTGACCATGGAGGACATCATGGGCGAGCCCATGCCCTCTGTTCCCGACGCCAGTCCCGAAGACGTGGTCTTCTTCCGCACCTATGCCGGCATGACGGAAGACGAAAAAGACCGGGTCCGTAAAGCGCTCAAGATCATTTTCCCCGACAAGGACCTGCCGGAGTCGAAGGGATGAGTTCCCCGCAGGCCCTCACCGGTTCCATCGCCGCCAGCCATGTCATCAAATGGCTGCGAGCGTGGTACCGCGACGAGGGCATGCCCGAGGCCATCGACCTCGATGTCGTGCGGCAGATGCTGCCGGGCACGCCCTATGGCACGGGCGTGCGGGAGATCAGGCCGCCAGTGCCATTCGACGACGATGCCTTCGAAGGGATGCTGGCGCGCAATCCCGATGACCAGGAAGTCTGGGGCATCGCCTACAACGGCAAGACCAGACCCGAGCGCCAGCGCTTCACCATCGCCCACGAACTGGGCCACTTCATCCTGCATCGCGGCCAACAGCAACGCTTCAACTGCGACAAGCAAAGCGTCCATACTGGCATCGCCACGCTGCGCGACATTGAACGGCAGGCCGACGATTTCGCCAGCAACCTGCTGATGCCCGGCGATCTGCTGCGCGACTGGATTTCGAGCCAGCGCATCGACCTGCACGTCCTCAGCGCCATCGCCAAGCGGTTTCAGGTTTCGTTCGAGGCGCTGTGCATCCGCTTCATCAAGTTCACCACGCAGCGCGCGATCCTCGTCTATTGGGACAACGGCTACGTGAAGTACGAATGGCGCAGCAGCAGCGCCGTCAAGACGCGGGCGCGCATCCGGCGCAACGCCGATCCGCAGGAACCGCTGCCGGGCACGCTGGCCGCCGACGCCAGCGTCGATCAGGAATGGGATGGCACGGAGATGTCCGCCGCGATCTGGTGCCCGGAGGAGGCGCCACACATGAAGCTGCGCGAGTTCAAGCACAGCTACGGTGCCCGTGATCGCGTCCTTACCTTGCTGCTGCTCGAAAGCGCAGAGCCGCGCTCATGGGATCGGTCGTGGCGGGACAGCGAGAGCTTCGACAGTTATGACCAGTTCGTCTCGAATGGGCAATTGCCGGTACGGTAGCGGAGTCAAGTCCAAAATCTGCTGTAAATTCTCTTCGCTTCGGCTGTCGTTTTTTTCTATGAATCGCTCTTCAGGCAGCGTGAGAGAGCCGCCGCGCGGCTGACGGTTTTTTGTCCTGCTCGGCTTTCCATTCGTGGAACTGGCTCATGTCGAAGTAGCGCCGTTCTTGCCAGACCTCGTTCTGTTCGGCGAGCAACGCGCCGATCAGACGCAAGGCCGAGGCGTCGTTCGGGAAGATGCGAATCACGCGCTCGCGCCGCCGGATCTCTTCGTTCACCTGCGCCTGCAAAACCTGGTTCAAAACCGTCTCCACCAGCTTCGCCAATTCGTCCTGACCGCCCAGCGACCTTGGCGAAAATAGCCGTCAGCGCGGCAAACACAGCCGATAGCATCGCCCAATAGAACCAGCTAGTTGAAGTAACCATTTCGCCCCTCTCCATGTTTCTCAAGTCGTTACCTCCTGGGAACGATAACGGCAACACTTAAGCCGGTCTTCTGAGTTTCGTCCACGAAGTCGAGGCGGATTTCTGCACCAATGCGATGGGCAATTGCTTGGACAATGGATAGCCCCAGGCCCGAACCGATCTGCTCGCTGCCCAGCGTGCGGTAGAAGGGATCAAAAACCCGGTCCCGTTCGGCCAGCGGGATGCCAGGCCCGCTGTCCTGAACACGCAGCTCGGCTTTCCCTTCCGATACACCCACGGAAAGATCGACCCTCCCGCCCTCCGGCGTGTAGCGGATGGCGTTATCGACCAGATTCTTGACCACGGCGATCATGTCTATCTCGCTCGCCCACACTTCGGCGTCTTGCGTGCCTTCGACCCCGATGTCGATGTGCTTGGCCTCGGCCAACGGCATGAGGTCTTCCAGCACACGGCGGTAGATGCCTTGAACGGATACCGGCGACGCCGGCGTATCAGTGGTCGACTGCGCCTTGGCCAAGGTCAGAAGTTGATCCAACAGGCTTCGGCCGCGCTCGATTCCTTGGCGCAAGACCGTCAATCGTTCGCGCGCCAGGCCGGACATTTCCGCCTCCGCCAGTCGTTCGGCTTGCAGCGAAAGGGCGGTCAACGGCGAGCGCAGCTCGTGCGCGGCATCCGCAACAAAGCGTCGCTGAGAGTCCATCGACTGGCCGACGCGGGCGAGCAACCGGTTGATCGCCACGGCGAATGGGCGCACCTCGACCGGAAGGTGGCGGTCTTCGACGGGGTGCAGTTCCTGCTCTGCCCGCTGGTCGATTTCCTTGGAAAGTGCCGCAATGGGCCGGAACATCTTGCGCACCAGGTCGGCGACGATCAGCAGCAGCACTGGCACGAGGATCAGGAAGGGCATCACTGAGCGCAGCGCTCCATCGCGGGCGATTTCATTGCGGAAGCCCGCTTCCTGCGCCACGGCGATGCGTTCACCGGCGGCCGTGGTCTTGACCAGTACACGGAATGTCTCGCCGCCGACCTCCAGCGTATGCAGCCCATCAGCCAGTGTCGTCGGCAGAGAAAGCGTGCCGCCTGCATCCACGCTGGCCTCAGATGGATTGGCCTCGTCCAAGCGCTGAACGATCACGCGCGATTCTTCATCGACATCTTTGGGGTGCACATCGGTCGTCGGCGGGGCCGGTGACAAGCGCTGCCGATCCATGAGTTGCGCCACCTGGCGCAGCACATCGTCCTGTAGCTCATGGGCTTCGTCGAAGGCGGACAGGAACGAGAACCCACCTGCCACGATGGCCACCACGAGGATGGCCAGCGACAGGGTGAAGGACAGCTTGAGCTGAACCGATTCGTTCAAGCGCCTTTTGAAACCATCCATCCCACCCCCCTGACGTTCTTGATGACCTCGCTGCCCAACTTGCGCCGCAGTGCATGGATCAGAAACTCGACGGCGTTGCTTTCGACCTCTTCCCCCCAGCCGTAGATGCGATCCTCCAGTTCACTGCGCGAGAGGATGGCTCCGGGCCGAACCAGCAAGGCTTGCAGCAGCGAGAATTCCCGGTTGGATAGTTGCACCGAGGAACCACCATTGACGCTGGCCTCTTTCGTGGCTGGATCAAGCGACACCACGCCATTGCTGAGAACGGGCGCTGCGGTGCCGCCCTTGCGCCGCAGAACGGCACGCATCCGGGCCAACAGCTCCGCCATCTGAAAGGGCTTGGACACGTAGTCGTCGGCCCCGCCGTCCAAGCCGCGCAGACGATCATCCAGGCCATCACGCGCCGTGATGATGAGCAGGGGAATCGGGTTGTTCTTGGCGCGGATGTTGGTCAGCACCTCTAGCCCATCCTTGCCTGGCAGACCCAGGTCGAGCAGAACCAAGTCATAGTGCTGGCAACCCAGTGTCGTGAGGGCGGTTGGTCCGTCTTTTACCCAGTCAGTCGCGTAGGACGCATCCTTCAACGCGCCCTGAATGGCTTCACCGATCATGGGATCGTCTTCGACCAGCAATACCCGCATTCCCCCTCCTTTCAATCCTTGTTCAATGCGCCGTCCGGGCTGCCCGCTGTTTGAATAGCAGGATCGCGGTCAGCATGAAGGCCAGCAACGCGGCCGACGCCGAATAGCGGCTTAGCGCCAGCCCCCCTGCGCTCAACGGCTTGTCCAGAAAGTCACCGACCACGGCACCCAGCGGACGGGTCAGGATGAACGCCGCCCAGAAAAGCAGCGTGCGGGACACGCTGGTCCAGTAGTAGGCCGCCACGATCAAAGCAAGCAACCCGCTGAACACGACCGCCGCGCCCGTGTAGCCGAGGCCCGCCGTATCCGCCGTCCAGTCACCCAGCGCCGTGCCCAGCGTCTGGGAGAACATGATCGTCAGCCAGTAGAAGGCTTCCGCCTTGGGTGAGCTGACGGAGCTCACCGATACGGAGCCGAGGGTGCGATGCCAGACGAAGAGCGAGCCGAGCAACAAGGCCAGCAGCAAGCTCGAGCCGCCAGCGTACCCGATTCCGAGCGAACGATCCGCAAAGTCGGCCAACGTCGTGCCGACCGTGGTGGTGGCGATGATGGTGATCCAGTACAGGAAGGGGTGGAAGCCCTTGGCTTTGACCTGTGCGACGACGGCAGCCAGGAAGATCACCGCGAAGATGCCGGTGCCGACCAAGTAGCCCAAATTCATGGACATCGAGACGGCATCGCCGCCGGTCTCGCCAAGCGTGGTGGCTGCAATCTTGATGAGCCAAAAGCCCAGCGTGACTTCGGGTACCTTGGCCAGGGCGTGTTCAGTGGATGTTTTCATGGAGCACTCTCACGAATCAGGCTTTGCCTTCGAGCGCGTCGAAGGTTTTCAGCAGAGCACCCATCGCAGCCTTGCAGTCAGCTTGGCTTGGCGTATCGGCACGCAACGCAGACAACGATTTGTCGATGGCCTTATCGAGCACATGCCAGTCGTCGGCAGCGCGCGGTTTCAGTCCGGCCTCGGCCGAATCCCAGGCCACCTCCAAATCCTTGATGCGGGTCTTGGCGGCGGGCAAATCGCCTTTGTCCACAATGGCGGCTACGTCTGCGGCGATGGTGCGAAATGCAGTCAGGTCGCCCAGTTTGGAGACAGCCTTGCCCTGCGCTGCCGAGCTGGCGTTGGCAAACGGTACAGGGGCGGTGCCCGCGCTGCCTTGGTCGGCAGGCTTGGAGCAGCCAGTGGCCAGGGCCACGAGCGCCACCGCCGACACGGCGGTGACAAGGCGGGCGATAGAGTGCTGATCGGGCATGATTTCTCCTTGGGAATTGGGAATTGGGAAGAGGGTTACTCGGCGGCTTGGGCGGAGCGGCCTGCGTTCATGCCTATCTGCGCAACGGCCACCAGCATGACGATGACTGAGAGGAACAGGGCGCTGGTCCACATGGCCCCCATGCCGAGGCCACCGTAAGTCTTGGCTTGCGTCAGCAAGTCGCCGAGCGCAGCGCCGAAGGGACGGGTCAGGATGTAGCCGATCCAGAAGGTCAGCACGGCGTTGCCACCCGTGCGCCAGGCGGCATAGGTAATGCCGATCAGCGCGCCGAAGGCGACAGCCCCCCAGGTAAAGCCCAAGCCCAGCGCTTCGGTCGCCAGATCACCGGCAGCGGTGCCCAGCGCAAACGTGCAGAGGATGGCTGACCAATAGAACAGCTCCCGGCTGCGCGTCACGATGTCGTGGATGGACAAGGTGCGTTCGACCCGATACCAGACAAAGAAGATCGCGGCGAGCGCCACGGCGAACGCCGATGTGCTGATGTACAAGCTGACGCCCAAGCCATCGGTCAACAGGTCGGTGATCTGGGTACCAACCACGCTGACCAACACGACCGTTAGCCAGTAAATCCAAGGGGTGTAGCGGCGGGTGCGCAGTTGCGTGAACAGGGCTACAGCCAGCAACGCACCCATGACGGTGCGCGTCAAGCCTTGGCCAAATCCCGCGTTGACCGCCAGGAAGTCGGCCCCTGTCTCGCCCACCGTCGTGGACATGATCTTGATGATCCAGAACGACAGCGTGACTTCAGGGACTTTGTTGAGCCAGTCGCTTGCTCTGACCGTGGGCAAATTGTTCATGGTGTTCTCCTGCCGAGGTGAAAGGGATTGCCGCCAGTCTGACCAGGCAAACTTAGCCCATCCATAGGCTCACTCGCGCACCCATCCCAGCGCGATCAGCCTGCCGAACAACAAGGAATGGATACGGGTCGCCAGTCGGTAGATCGGCCCCAAATACCAGCGTGCTTCGTGCAACGTCAGCACGGCGCTGAACGCTGCGACCGCAATGGCACCAAGCATGTCCAGTGGAAAGTGAACCCCCAGGTAGATGCGTGACCAGGCGATGGGGAGGCCAAACAGCGCCAAAGCGACGCCCACACTTCGCAGTCCTCGCTGTAGCACAAAGCTGATGGCAACCGACCACCATAGCGTCAGGTGATCGCTGGGGAATGACGAGTCGGCAACATGGGGAATGAGGGTATGACCCAGCCCTACCATGAAAGGCCGGGGATGCGACCAAGCCATGCCGATGATTTGGTTGGTCAGCAACCCAAGCAGGCCGGATGCGGTAGCGACCAGCAGCACTTTGCGAGTGTTTTCGTTGCCGCGCAGCCAGCCGATGCCGATCAGAATCGGGACGGCCCAGATGAGCCATTCCGCAAAGAAGGTGGCCAGCGTCACCACCAGAGCATTCGGGTGTTCAGGCGCGTTGAGCCACAGAAAGAATGTTTTGTTGAGATGTTCCATGAAGTCTCCGGACCGGATCACGACGTCATGCGCAATCCGGCCACACTGGCAGGCGGTCAGTCTTGCTTGTCGTGGTCGTCATCGTGATCCGCCTTGTCCTCGGCAGACGAGATGACGGTGCCCTTGTCGGCATCGACCCGGACATCGAAGACTTTGGCCCCGCTGACGACTTCCACGTCATAGACCCAGCCTTGCTTCGAGTTTTCATACTCGGCGCGCGATGCCTTGCCATTGGCGTGCTGCTCGGCAACGGTGACAGCCTGGGTGAGCGGAATCTTGGCCTTGGTGATCGCCAGGGCGTCGTTTTCCATGCCACCCTTGGCGGCGTAGGCAACAGCGCCAGTCGTAGCAATGGCGATGGCCAGAAGGGAAAGTTTGGTATAGCGGTACATGATTCTTCTCCAGAAGAGTGCAGGGATTTGCACGATGGAGAAGATGCGGCCCCAGACTTAGCTGGCACTGAGCCGGATCACTTCCGGAATTAAGCTGGTAGGTAGAGTCCTTCGATCTGACTGATGGGATGACAGCCGCAGCATCCTGCTCTGCATTCATCCCTCATTTCCGCCAAAACACGTTACGCGAAGTGCCCTCGGTTTCTAGCATGAGCAGCGTTTTCCATCGGAACGCCTGCCATGACAGAACTCGAACCCATCTCCATTTCCCCGCCGTCTGACCGTCCCCGGCACGCGCATCAGGAAATCGCCGACCTGCTGGCCGGGGCGCTGTTGCGCCTGCGCGCGCGTCCGTCACGCGACACCACCGAAAACAGCAAGTGCGTTCGCCTTGGCTTCGCCGGCCAACAGCGCGTGAATGCGAACCCCGATCACCCCCACGGAGTTCGCCCATGACAGCACACGCACCATCCACCACCACCTCGGTCGCCGCCCAGGTCGCCGGGCTTCCCCATCTCTCGATGGACGATCTCTGGAAACTGTGGGACGAGCATTTCGACGAGCGGCCCGGCCACCATCATCGCGGGTGGCTCGAGAGCCGACTGGCCTACCGGATTCAGGAGCGCGCATTCGGCGGCCTGAAGCCCTCGCTGCGCAAGAAGCTCGAGGAAGTTGGCGAAACCGGCATCCTGCCCAAGCAACTGCGCGGCGACACCCAGCGCTTGCTGCCTGGAACCATCCTCACGCGCATCTACGACGACGTCGAGCATCGCGTGCTGGTGCGCGGCTCGGACGACTTCGAATATCAGGGGCGACGCTTCAAGAGCCTGTCCGCGATTGCGGGCCACATCACCGGCAGCCACTGGTCCGGCCCGGTGTTCTTCGGCCTCAAATCGCCCGCAGCGAAAAAGGTGACGGCATGAGTTCGCCGCGCGCCAACCCACTGCCGACGGTCACGCCGAAGAAGCGTTGCGCCGTCTACACCCGCAAATCCACCGACGAAGGGCTGGATCAGGAATACAACAGTCTCGAAGCGCAGCGCGACGCAGGCCTCGCCTTCATCGCCAGCCAGCGGCACGAAGGCTGGATCGCCGTCGGCGACGGCTACGACGACGGCGGCTACTCCGGCGGCAACATGGATCGTCCCGCGCTGCGCCGCCTGATGGCCGACATCGAGGCCGGGAAGATCGACACCGTCGTCGTCTACAAGATCGACCGCCTCACCCGCAGCCTGCCGGACTTCGCCAAGCTGGTCGAGGTGTTCGAGCGCAACGGCGTGTCCTTCGTTTCGGTCACCCAGCAATTCAACACCACGACCTCGATGGGGCGGCTGACGCTCAACATCCTGCTGTCCTTCGCGCAGTTCGAGCGCGAAGTGACCGGCGAGCGCATCCGCGACAAGATCGCCGCCAGCAAGGCCAAGGGCATGTGGATGGGTGGCGTCCCGCCCTTGGGCTACGACGTGGTCGAGCGCAAGCTCGTCGTCAACGAACGCGAGGCGGCTCTGGTGCGCGACATCTTCCGGCGCTACGCCGAGCATGGCTCGGCGGCGCGGCTGGTGCGCGAACTGGACATCGAAGGCCATACCACCAAGGCCTGGGTGACGCAGGCCGGGCGCGAACGCTCGGGGCGCACCATCGACCAGCAGTACCTCTTCTCGATGCTGCGCAACCGCATCTACCTGGGGGAAATCCGCAACCACGGCACCTGGTATCCCGCCCAGCACGAAGCGATCGTGTCGCCGGCTTTGTGGGACGCGGCGCACGCCTTCATCGAACGGCGCAAGCAAGCGCCGCGCGAGCACGCCGCCAAGCATCCGGCGCTGCTGGCGGGCCTGCTGTTCGCGCCCGACGGGCAGCGCATGCTGCACTCCTTCGTCAAGAAGAAGAACGGACGGCAGTACCGCTACTACGTTCCCTACCTGCACAAGCGGCGCAATGCGGGTGCGAGCCTGTCGCCGGGTGCGCCGGACGTGGGTCATCTGCCCGCCGCCGAAATCGAGAACGCGGTGCTGGCGCAAATCCAAGCGGCCCTGTCGGCTCCGCAGATGCTGATCGCGGTCTGGCGCGCCTGCCAGCGCCATCCCGCAGGGAGCTCGCTCGACGAAGCGCAGGTGGTGGTGGCGATGCAGCGCATCGGCGACGTGTGGGCGCAGTTGTTCCCCGCCGAGCAGCAGCGCATCACGCGGCTGCTGATCGAGCGGGTGCAACTGCACGGGCACGGGCTGGACATCGTCTGGCGCGAGGACGGCTGGATCGGATTCGGTGCCGACATCGGCGCGCATCCGCTGGTCGAGGAATCCAGCGAACAGGCCGAGGAAACACTGGCATGAGCACCACGACGGACCCGCGCAAGCGCGCCATCCGCGTCGAGGTCGGAACCGATGCCCGCAGCTACGTCAGCGACGGCCAGCGCGTCACGCTGGTGCCGCTGACGATCAAGCGCCGCCAGAACCGCAAACTGCTGATCCCGCCCGCGCCCGATGCCGCCACGGCGGTGGGCGGCTTCGACGTGCCGATGATCAAGACGCTCGGCAAGGCGTTCTACTGGAAGCGGCTGATCGACGAAGGCGTCTATCCGACGACCGCCGATCTGGCGCGCGCGCTGAAACTGGAGCCAGGCTGGGCGGCCGAGGTGCTGCGCATGACCCTGCTGGCCCCGGACATCGTCGAGGCGATCTTCGAGGGCCGCCAGCCGCGGCATCTGAACCTGCACACGCTGCGCGGGCGCCAAGACCTGCTGCCGCGCGACTGGGCCGAGCAGCGCAAGGCGCTGGGGTTCTCGCCACCCGAAAACTGACGTCAGCCAGTGCAACAGCCCGCCTTGCCCCGTTCTTGAACGGGCGGGCAAGGCACGGTGCCATAGGAGCAATAGACGCAGCAATCGCCGTGCTTGGGCTTGAGCACGGTGTGGCAGGCCTCGCACTCATAGAACCACTGGCAGGCGTCGGTGGGCATGAGCTCGGTCTTCGCGTGCCCGCACGCCGGACAGCGCAGGGTCGATTCCAGCACGAGGGCGTTCACTTCGCGCTCCCGGTCACGGTCGAAGGGTAGCCCGCGTCCTGGGCGGCCCGCATCAGCGCCTCGACGTTGGTCCTCGCGTCGTCGAAGGTCACCGTCGCCTCGCGCTTGTCGAGGTTCACGTCCGTCTTCGCCACGCCCGGCACTTTGCCGAGGGCTTTCTTGACCGTGATGGGACAGGCGGCGCAGTTCATGCCCGGCACTGAAAGCGTGACGGTCTTGGGGGCCGCCATCGCCGGCCCGCTCAGTGCGAGCGCGAGGCAGGCCCATGCCAGCAGACTTTTCATGACAACCTCCGTTCTTCAATAGAACCAGGGCGCGACCAGCGGAAAGCCCAGCGCCACGATCACCAGGGCGACCACGATCCCGAATAGCAGCTTGTAGCCGCGCCGTACCGACGGCACCGCGCAGGCCTGTCCGGGTTCGCACGCCGGGACCTTCGCCCAGATGCGCCGTCCGCCGAGAAACAACGCGACGAGGGCCGCGCCGATGAAGATCGGGCGGTAGGGTTCGAGGGCCGTCAGGTTGCCGATCCAAGCACCCGAGAAGCCGAGGGTCATCAGCACCAGCGGCCCGAGGCAACAGGTCGAGGCCAGGATCGCGGAGACGAACCCGGTCGCCAGCGCCATTCGACCGCTACCTGTATCGGCATGCGCGGTTGGGGAATCTGGTTTCATGGCGTAAGCTTACTTCCGTACTTAAGTACGTAGTCAAGACCATGAACGATATTTCTGATCGCGAGCCGATGACGATCGGCGCCCTGGCGCGCGCGGCCGGCGTCAATGTCGAAACCATCCGCTTCTACCAGCGCAAGGGGTTGATGCCCGAACCGGATCGCCCCCTGGGCAGCATCCGCCGCTACGGCGCCGATGAGCTGGGCCGTATCCGCTTCATCAAGTCGGCGCAGCGACTGGGCTTCAGTCTCGACGAAGTGGCCGATCTGCTCGAGCTCGAGGACGGCACACAGTGCCAACAAGCACGCGAGCAGGGGCGCAAGAAACTCGACGACGTCCGCGTCCGAATCGCCGACCTCAAACGCATCGAAGCCGCGCTCACGGACTTGGTCTCGCGGTGCTCGGCGACACGCGGCCGTGTGCGCTGCCCGCTCATCGACGCGCTCCACGACGCGTAGGCCGCCGCCCGCATCTAGTCTGATTCCCTTCGATGAGGCGAGCCACCGGCTCGCCCTTTTTGCGCCCTGTGGGCAGGGATTGGCGAACCCGAAGTTTCCGCGTGGTTCGCCATTGCGTCCCTTAAAGGTTCGCCGCCCGACGTCTGGAATGACACCTGTTCCTCAACAACGCAACAGGAGCGTTCCATGCAGACACCAGTCGGCACCATTCCCCGGTCGCCACAGCAGGCGATCAACAGCCTCTCACCCGGCGACCGCCGGGTGCTCAACGAAAACGAACTGGCCCAGCGGTGGGGCGTCAGCCCCAAGACCCTGCAGCGCTGGCGCAGCGAAGGTCGCGGCCCGCGCTACCTGAAGCTGTCCAAACGCGTCGGCTACCCCGTGGACGCGGTCATCGAGTTCGAGCGCCAGGCGCTGCACGACTCGACGTCCGAGCGCGCGGCGGTCTGAGGAGCGATGCTATGAACGACATCACCCTCTTTCCCGCCGACATCGCCGCGATGTCCGTCAGCCAGTTGGCGGCGCTGCCCGCCGCGCAGAAGGCCGAGATCGACAAGAACCTCGACGAGGCCCTCGACTGGCTCAAGAAGGCCCGCACCAAGTTCGACGCGGCGCTCGATGCCGCCTACGGCGAGCAGGCCCGCACGGCACTGCGCGATTCGGGCCGCGACTTCGGCACCGTGCACCTCGACGACGGCCAGCTGCGCATCAAGTTTGAGCTGCCCAAGAAGGTCAGTTGGGATCAGAAGCAACTGGCAGAAATCGCCGAGCGCATCGTGGCCTCGGGCGAGAAGGTCGAGGGCTACCTCGACATCAAGTTGTCCGTCTCCGAATCCCGCTTCACGAACTGGCCTCCGGCGCTCCAGCAGCAGTTCGCCGCCGCTCGCACCGTGGATTCCGGCAAGCCGTCCTTCACCCTTTCTCTCGATTCGGAGCACTGATCATGAGCACCAGCTTCATCGCTTCGCTGCGCAAGCAGCTGCCGTCCATGTACGGCGAACACCTTCCCGACGACATCCGCTATCGCGATGTCGACGGCCATGACGTGGTCGTCGCGCTCGACGCGGCCACGGTGGACGAACTGGCCTTCGCCATCCAGACCGCCAACGCCGAAGCCCTGGCGCTCGGCCGCCGCCGCACCGCGCTGGAGGAACTCCACACGGAGGTGCGCAAACGCGCCGCGCGTGGGGCCGACCGCATCGCCGACTTCGCGTGGGAGGAGTGATCATGAGCGCGATCATTCCCTTCCAGTTCGAAGCGCACGCCGTGCGCGTGCAGGTCGATGATGCTGGCCTGCCGTGGTTCAACGCCAGCGACGTCTGCGACGCATTGGAGATGGGCAACCCGTCTCAGGCGATCAAGTCGCACGTCGATGCCGATGACCTCCAGAAATTGGAGGTCATCGACAACCTCGGCCGCACGCAGCGCGCCAACCACGTCAACGAATCGGGCCTCTACGCCCTGATCCTCGGCAGCACCAAGGACGCCGCGAAACGCTTCAAACGCTGGGTGACCGGCGAGGTGCTGCCCGCGATCCGCAAGACCGGCGCGTACTCCGCCCCCGGCGCGCTGGCTTCCTTGCCCGCGCCGACCCACGACCGCGTGAGCGCGATCCTGCTGATCGGAGAGGCGGTCGCCAAGGTGCCGGGCGTCAAGACCGGCATTGCGATGGCGGCGACGCTGACCTGCATTCAGGAGAACACTGGCCTCACCACAGAGGTGCTGCGCCGCGCCCTTCCAGCCAAAAGCGCTGCCGCCAACGAGCCGATCTGTTCGCTCAATGCCACCCAGCTCGGCAAGCTGATGAACCGCTCGGCCAAGGCCACGAACCAGTTGCTGGCATCGCACGGCTTCCAGTTCCGCAACGACCGCGACGAGTGGGAACTGACCGAAGCCGGTGAAGCCTGGGCCGAGGCCATGCCGTACTCGCGCAATGGCCACAGCGGCTACCAGATCCTCTGGAACCCCGCCGTCGCCGAAGAGTTGAAGGAGGTGGCGTGATGTCCCTCCCGATCATCTCCGCGCAGCAGCGCATGGCCGAGCGCAAGGGCGTCAAGCTGCTGATGCTCGGCAAGTCCGGCATCGGCAAGACCACCCGGCTCAAAGATCTCGACCCGGCCACCACGCTGTTCCTCGACATCGAGGCGGGCGACCTGGCCGTGGCCGACTGGCCCGGCGACACCATCCGTCCGGCCTCGTGGCCGGAGTCGCGCGACTTCTTCGTGTTCCTCGCCGGGCCCGACAGGTCGCTGCCGCCGGAGGCCGCGTTCTCGCAGGCGCACTACGACCACGTCGTCGAGAAGTTCGGCGATCCGGCGCAGCTCGACCGCTACCACACCTTATTCCTCGACTCCATCACGCAGCTCTCGCGCCAGTGCTTCGCGTGGTGCAAGACGCAACCGGGGGCGGTCAGCGACCGAACCGGCAAGCCCGACATGCGCGGCGCTTACGGCCTGCTCGGTCAGGAGTTGGTCAGCGCCTTGACCCACCTGCAACACGCGCGCGGCAAGAACGTGGTGTTCGTCGCCATCCTCGACGAACGACTCGACGACTACAACCGCAAGGTGTTCGTTCCGCAGATCGAGGGCAGCAAGACCAGTCTCGAACTGCCCGGCATCGTCGACGAGGTCGTGACGCTGGCTGAAGTTCGCGCCGAGGACGGCAGCGCCTACCGCGCCTTCGTCACCCACACCGTCAACCCCTACGGCTACCCGGCCAAAGACCGCAGCGGTCGCCTCGACCTGCTCGAACCGCCGAACTTGAACGCGCTGATCGCCAAGTGCGCAGGCCTGTCGCCAGCACACATGCCCGCCAACACCACCACCCCCGCACCTATCGAATCTCAGGAGTAATCGCCATGACCAGCAACTGGAACGACTTCAACGACGCCGAT
This sequence comes from Ralstonia flatus, assembly GCF_958439105.1. NCBI lineage: Bacteria > Pseudomonadati > Pseudomonadota > Betaproteobacteria > Burkholderiales > Burkholderiaceae > Ralstonia > Ralstonia flatus. The sequence continues at coordinate 30,940 of NZ_CAUDLI010000011.1, forward strand.
GCCCAGCAATCCGGCTTCGACCTGATCCCCAAGGGCACCATCGCCCCGGTGCGCATGACCCTCAAGCCCGGTGGCTACGACGATCCGGCGCAGGGCTGGACGGGCGGCTACGCCACCGAATCCTTCGAGACCGGCGCGATCTACCTCGCCGCCGAGTTCGTCGTCACCGCCGGGGAGCACGCCAAACGCAAGATGTGGTCGAACATCGGCCTGCATTCCAAGAAAGGCCCGACCTGGGGCCAGATGGGACGCAGCTTCATCCGCGCCGCGCTCAACAGCGCGCGCAACGTCCATCCGCAGGACAACAGCCCGCAGGCCGCCGCCGCGCGCCGCATCCAGGGCTTCCACGAACTGGATGGCCTCGAATTCCTCGCCCGCGTGGACATCGAGAAGGACGCCAAGGGCCAAGACCGCAACGTCATCAAGCTCGCGGTCGAACCCGACCACCCCGAATACGCCAAGCTCATGGGCGTGCCGCCCAAGACCAAGACCGGCGGCGGCACCTCGGGCGCCCCGGCCACGGTGAGCGCATCGGCACCGTATGCCGCACCCGCCGCGCCGCAGCGTGCGCCGGTGACCGGCAAGCCCGCCTGGGCGCAGTGAGGGAGGCCGATGCAATGCTGGGTCTGCAAACGACAGGCGCGCGGCTACGGCCACACCGATGGCCGATTCAAGACCGCCGATCCGCGCCGCTACCCCATCGACTGGGTGTTCTGCTCGCGCCGCTGTCAGAACGCCTTTCACATGCTCTACGGCAACTGGATGCGCGCGAAGGAAGGCCGCATCGACAAGACGGAGGTCGCCATGATCGATCCGTCTGATATCGAACTGGCCGCGATGCGAAAGTGCCTGAAGGCCTTCGGCGAGGCTGCGGGCGAGATCGGCTTCGGCAAGCCCTTGGGCGACTACGCCGAAGCCGAAGCCATGCGCGTCATCGACGCCATCGTCACCTGCTACACGGAAGCGATGGTCGAGCACCACGAGGCAACCAAGTACCCGCCCGTGCGCGGCATGGCTGCGACCCCCGATCCGCTGGCGAACCCGTTCGCCGATCTGGAGGACGACCTGCCTTGGGATGAACCGAAGGGGAAGAAGCCATGATCGACTACAACTCCTCATCGAGCATTTCGGGCCAGATCACGGCGCTGGTCGATCTCGGCATGCAACGCGTCCGCGCGCAACAGCCCGCGCGCGACTACCTCGGTGCGTCGCGCCTGGGCGCGGCCTGCGAGCGCGCCTTGCAGTTCGAGTACGCCAAGGCTCCGGTCGATCACGGGCGCGCGACCTGCGGACGGATGCTGCGCATCTTCGAGCGCGGCCACGTCATGGAGGACTGCATGGTGGCGTGGCTGCGCGACGCGGGCTTCGACCTGCGCACGCGCAAGCCCGACGGCGGGCAGTTCGGCTTCTCCGACGCGCAGGGTCGGCTGCGCGGTCACGTCGATGGCGTGATCGTCGGCGGGCCGGAAGGCTTCCGCTATCCCGCGCTGTGGGAGAACAAAGCCTTGAGCGCGAAGTCGTGGCGCGAGCTGGAGGCGAAAGGCCTCGCGGTGGCCAAGCCGGTGTACGCGGCGCAGGTCGCGCTCTATCAGGCGCACCTGCAACTGCACGAGCACCCGGCGCTCTTCACCGCGATCAACGCCGACTCGATGGAGATCTACGTCGAGCTGGTGCCCTTCGACGCCGCGCTCGCGCAGCGCATGACCGACCGCGCGGTCAAGGTCATTTCTGCGACCGAGGCCGGTGAGCTGCTTCCGCGAAGCTTCAACGATCCCACCCATTTCGAGTGCCGCATGTGCGCGTGGCAAGACCGCTGCTGGAGGACGCCGACATGAACCATACGCCCTTGAATCAAGTGCTTGGCGAGCAACTGATCGACGTGCGCCAGGCCGCGCTGATGTTCAACCTGCCGTCGTACTGGCTCTCCCAAGCCAAAGAACGCAAGGAACGCCGCATCCCGCACTACCGCGTCGGCAAGCTCGTCCGCTTCAAGCCCAATGAACTTGAAGCGTGGATCGTCGCGCAGCAGTCCTCCGGCGAGGAGGCTGCGGATGCTTGATTTCAACGACACGCAGACCCCTGTTCCTCGTGACCTCGATGCCGAACGCGAAGCCATCCGCGCCGAACTGCGCGCGCGTCTGGAGCCGGTGCTGGCCGCGCTGTTCCCGGCAGGCAAGAAGCGTGGTGGCAAGTTCCTCGTCGGCGACGTCCTCGGTAGCCCCGGCGACAGCCTGGAGATCGTGCTTACCGGCGGCAAGGCGGGCTTGTGGACGGATCGCGCCACGGGCGACGGCGGCGACATCTTCACGTTGATCGCCGCGCACCTCGGCATCGATGCCCACGCCGATTTCCCACGCGTGCTCGACGCGGCGACCGAATTGCTCGGACGCGCTCCGGCGATACCGGCGCGCAAATCAAAGAAGGAAGCACCCGTCGACGACCTCGGCCCGGCCACCGCGAAGTGGGACTACCTCGACGCTTCCGGCAAGCTGATCGCGGTCGTCTATCGCTACGACCCGCCCGGCCGCAAAAAGGAGTTCCGCCCGTGGGACGCGCGCCGTCGCAAGATGGCCCCGCCCGATCCGCGCCCGCTCTACAACCAGCCGGGCATGACCAGCGCCACGCAGGTGGTGTTGGTCGAAGGCGAGAAATGCGCGCAGGCGCTGATCGACGCAGGCATCGTCGCCACCACGGCGATGCACGGGGCGAACGCGCCGGTCGAGAAAACCGACTGGTCGCCGCTGGCGGGAAAGGCCGTGCTGATCTGGCCCGACCGTGACAAACCGGGCTGGGAGTACGCGACGCAGGCGGCTCAGGCCATGCTGTCGGCCGGCGCGAAGACCTGCCACATCCTGTACCCGCCCGAGGAAGCGGCGGACGGCTGGGACGCGGCGGACGCCGTGATGGAGGGCTTCGACGTCGCGGCCTTCCTCACCCACGGCCCGCGTCTCCAGATGCACGACGTCGCCGACGACGCCGAGCCGGTCGTCAGCACCGACGAATCGGTTTGGGGCACGGAGGATGCGCTGGCGCTGGCCTTCACCCGGCGCTACCACCGCGACTGGCGCTACGTCGCTGCGTGGGGCCGCTGGCTGGTGTGGGACGGGCACCGCTGGCGCACCGAGGACACGCTGGCGGCCACCGACCTGATCCGCAGCGTCTGCCGTCATGCCGCCGTCCACGCCGACAACCCGAAGATCGCCGCCAAGCTGGCGAGCTCGGGCACGGTGGGCGGCGTCGAACGGCTGGCGCGTGCGGATCGCAGGCATGCGGCCACCACCGCCGAATGGGACGCCGATCCGTGGCTGCTCAACACGCCCGGCGGCGTGGTCGACCTCAAGACCGGCCGGCAGCGTCCGCACGACCGCGCTGACCGGATGACCAAGATCACCACGGCCACGCCGGGTGGCGACTGCCCGATCTGGAGGCAGTTCCTGGTGGAGATCACCGGCGGCGATGCCGAGCTGCAAGCCTACCTGCAACGGATGGCGGGCTACACGCTCACCGGATCGACGCAGGAGCACGCGCTGTTCTTCCTGTACGGCACGGGCGCGAACGGCAAGTCGGTGTTCGTCAACACGCTGGCCACGATCCTCGGCGACTACGCGACCAACGCGCCGATGGACACCTTCATGGAGACGCGCACCGACCGGCATCCGACCGACATGGCGGGCCTGCGAGGCGCGCGCTTCGTGTCTGCCATCGAAACCGAGCAAGGGCGGCGCTGGGCGGAATCGAAGGTCAAGAACCTCACCGGCGGCGACAAGATCTCCGCGCGCTTCATGCGGCAGGACTTCTTCGAGTTCTTCCCGCAGTTCAAGCTGGTCGTGGCGGGCAACCACAAGCCCGCCATCCGCAACATCGACGAAGCGATGAAGCGTCGGCTGCATCTGATCCCGTTCACGATCACCGTGCCGCCCGAGCGCCGCGACAAGCATCTCCAGCAGAAGCTCTTGGCCGAGCGCGACGGCATCCTGGCGTGGGCGGTTCAGGGCTGTCTCGAGTGGCAGCGTCTGGGTCGGCTCGATCCGCCGCAGCAGGTGCTCGAAGCGACCGAGGAGTATTTCGAGGCCGAGGACGCGCTGGGCCGCTGGCTCGACGAACGCTGCGTGCGCGAGGTCAACGCCAAGTCGCTGACCGCCGAGCTGTTCAACGACTGGAAGCAGTGGGCCGATTCCGCTGGCGAGTTCATCGGCTCGCAGAAGCGGTTCTCCGATCTGCTCATCACCCGTGGTGTCGAGAAGTGGCGCAACACGGCGGGTCTGCGCGGCTTCCGTGGTGTCGGCCTCAAGCATCCGCCCACGGCCGCTTACACCACTTACGCCGGCAACTGACCGCCATGCCGACACACCCGACTGACGGATTTGACGGACTACGTCGTAACTCCTACGCGCGCGTGCGCGTGCGCGCACCTCATGGGGAGTTTCGATGTGATCCGTCCGATCCGTCAGTCCGAACAGAAACAAGGACTGCAACCATGACCACGACCATCCTCGCCCTCGACTTGGGCGCCATCACGGGCTGGGCGCTGCGCGGCAGCGACGGCCTCATCACCAGCGGCAGCGAGACCTTCCGCCCGCAACGCTTCGAAGGCGGCGGCATGCGCTTCCTGCGCTTCAAGCGTTGGCTCACGGAACTGAAGGGCGTGACCGGCGGCATCGACGCGCTGCATTTCGAGGAGGTACGCCGCCACGTCTCGACCGACGCGGCGCACGCCTACGGCGGCTTCCTCGCCACGCTCACCGCGTGGTGCGAGCACCACCAGATTCCCTACCAGGGCGTACCGGTCGGCACGATCAAGAAGCACGCCACCGGCAAGGGCAACGCGGGCAAGGACGAGGTGATTGCCTCCGTCACCGCTCGCGGCCACGCGCCCGGCGACGACAACGAAGCCGACGCGCTGGCGCTGCTGCACTGGGCCATCGCACAGCACGATCTCGAACAGGAGGCGTGAGATGAAGATTCCGACGCCCCCCTATCGCTGCCCCTTGGGCCGCCTCCAGCCCGAGACCACCGACCTCGAGGCGATGAAGCAACGTGGCTGGCGCGACCAGCATATCCTCGTCGTCAACGCCGCCGACGAACGCTTGGACTTCATCGAGCGCGAGTTCGTCCGGCGCATCGGCGAACGTCTCTACGGACAGGGAGGCGCACGCCATGGCTGACCGCCGCGCTGCTTGGACAATCGAAGACGTGGCCGCGCGCTTCGAGGAGGCGGCCAGCACCGGACGACGCCTGCCGCCCGTGCGTGTGCGGGGCTACTTCAACACCTGGCCGATCATCGTGCGCAAGGAGTGGGAAGCCTTCGCGGCCGACGAGACGGTCTATCGACCGTTCCCGCCCAGCCCGGACGCCATCGAGCGGATGCTGGAGACGATGAAGTGGGTGCAGTGGTTGGAGGTCGAGCAGCGCCACCTCGTGTGGATGCGCGCCAAGCGTTACGGCTGGCGCGACATCACCATCCGCTTCGCCTGCGACCGCACGACGGCCTGGCGGCGCTGGCAGCGTGCCTTGCAGACGGTCGCCGACCAGCTCAATGGCGTCGTCACGGCGTAGGGTTTTGGCGTGATTTGGCGCGCATGGTCGGCAATGTACGGGCATCGGCGGCAGTGAGCGGTTTTTGACCCTGCAACAGATTCGCCGATCGGGGGGTAGTATTTCAGCTATCTTCTGGACAGCGGTGACGGCGCGGCGAGCGGCCCGAGGCAAAAGGGGTCCTTCCTTCCCGAATCGCAATGCGGGGGGCGCGAGCGCGGCGCTTTTCTAGCGTCAGAGTGCGAACCGAGGTTCGCACGGTTCGCAGGTTCGCACCCCGTCCAGTTCGCACTTCACACTCCAACCCGCCCACGGCATCGTCCGTCGGCGGGTTTCGCTTTTGGCTGCGCCGAAACGGCGCTGCGCTTGTTTTCTGGAACCGAAACCTTTGAACCCTCTGAACGTCGAGTACCGCAAGGTCGAGACGCTGATCCCCTACGCCCGCAATCCGCGCACGCACACCGAGGCGCAGATCGCCAAGATCGCAGCCAGCATCGTCGAGTTCGGCTGGACGAACCCGATCCTGGTCGATGGCAGCAACGGCGTCATTGCGGGCCACGGGCGTCTTGCCGCCGCGCACAAGCTCGGCTTGGCCGAGGTGCCGGTGATCGAACTGGCGCACCTGAGCACGGCGCAAAAGCGCGCCTACGTCATCGCCGACAACCGGCTGGCGCTGGATGCGGGCTGGGACGAGGAAATGCTGGCGCTGGAGCTGGCCGAGTTGTCCGAGGCCGGACACGAGCTGGCGCTCACCGGCTTCGAGGACGCCGAGCTGCGAGACCTGCTGGCAAGCGCCGAAGTCTCGGACGCGGGCGAACAACAGGACGACGCGGCGGACGACGCCGACGACGTGCCGGAAGCTCCGGCCACGCCGGTGTCCCGCGTGGGCGACGTCTGGGCCATCGGTGCGCATCGCCTGATCTGCGGCGACGCCGCCGATGCCGACGTGGTCGCTACGCTGATGGCGGGCGAGCAAGCAGCGCTGTGCTTCACTTCGCCGCCCTACGGCAACCAGCGCGACTACACCACCGGCGGCATCGCCGATTGGGATGCGTTGATGCGCGGCGTGTTCGCTCAGTTGCCGATGGCGGGCGACGGCCAGGTGCTGATCAACCTCGGCCTGATTCACCGCGACAACGAGTTCGTCCCGTATTGGGAAGCGTGGCTCGGTTGGATGCGGACGAAGGGTTGGCGGCGCTTCGGCTGGTATGTCTGGGATCAGGGGCCGGGAATGCCCGGCGACTGGCAGGGCCGCTTCGCGCCCAGCTTCGAGTTCGTGTTCCATTTCAATCGCGCCAGCCGCAAGCCCAACAAGATCGTGCCCTGCAAGTTCGCCGGGCAGGAAACGCACCTGCGCGCCGATGGCTCATCCACCGCGATGCGCGGCAAGGATGGCGAAGTCAACGGCTGGACGCACACGGGCCAGCCGACGCAGGACATGCGCATCCCCGATTCGGTGATCCGCGTGATGCGCCACAAGGGCAAGATCGGCGAAGGCATCGACCATCCCGCCGTGTTCCCGGTCGCACTGCCGCAGTTCGTTATCGAGGCCTACAGCGACACGGGCGATCTGGTGTTCGAGCCGTTCGGCGGCAGCGGCAGCACGATGCTGGCCGCGCAGCGCACAGGGCGCGTCTGCCGCTCGGTCGAGATCGCGCCGCAGTACGTCGATGTCGCCATCCGGCGCTTCCGGCAGAACCATCCCGAAGTCGCCGTCACGCTGCTGGCCACGGGTCAGACCTTCGACGAGGTCGAGGGCGAGCGCATCGAGGAGCTTGCGGCATGACCAGCTCGTGGCTCGCCGACAAGATCGAGCAGTGGCCGACCGCCAAGCTCGTGCCCTATGCCCGCAATGCGCGCACGCACAGCGACGCGCAGGTGGCGCAGATCGCCGCCAGCATCGCCGAGTTCGGCTTCACCAATCCTATCCTCGCGGGCAGCGACGGCGTGATCGTCGCCGGTCATGGACGGCTCGCCGCCGCGCAGAAACTCGGCCTCGAGATGGTGCCGGTGGTCGTGCTCGACCATCTGACGCCGACGCAGCGCCGCGCGCTGGTGATCGCGGACAACCGCATCGCCGAGAACGCCGGGTGGGACGACGAACTGCTACGCATTGAGCTGGAAGCCTTGCAGGACGAAGGCTTCGACTTCGATCTGACCGGCTTCGACGCCGATGCGCTGGCCGAATTGCTGGCGGGCGATGAACCGGATGGCGAAGGCGAAACCGATGACGATGCGGTGCCCGAGGTCAGCGAGACGCCGGTCTCGCGCCCGGGCGACGTCTGGCTACTCGGCGGCCATCGACTGCTGTGCGGCGACGCCACCGTGGCCGCCAGCTACCGCACCTTGCTCGACGGCGAGCCGGTGGACATGGTGTTCACCGATCCGCCGTACAACGTGAACTACGCCAACTCTGCCCGCGACAAGCTGCGCGGCAAGGATCGCGCGATCCTGAACGACAACCTGGGCGATGGCTTCTACGACTTTCTGCTGGCGGCGCTGACGCCGACCATCGCCCACTGTCGTGGCGCGATCTACGTGGCGATGTCATCCAGCGAACTGGACACGCTGCAATCGGCCTTCCGCGCGGCGGGCGGCCACTGGTCGACCTTCATCATCTGGGCGAAGAACACCTTCACGCTCGGTCGCGCCGACTACCAGCGCCAGTACGAGCCGATCCTGTACGGATGGCCCGAGGGCGGCGAACGCCACTGGTGTGGCGACCGCGACCAGGGCGACGTGTGGCAGATCAAAAAGCCGCAGAAGAACGACCTGCACCCGACGATGAAGCCGGTGGAACTGGTCGAGCGCGCGATCCGAAATTCGAGCCGCCCCGGCAACGTGGTGCTCGATCCCTTCGGCGGCTCCGGCACGACGCTGATCGCCGCCGAGAAATCGGGACGGCTGGCGCGGCTGATCGAACTCGACCCGAAGTACGTCGATGTGATCGTGCGCCGCTGGCAGGACTGGACTGGGAAACGTGCCACCCGCGAGGCGGATGGCATGGCGTTCGATCAGGCGGCCAGGGACTCGTCGGTGATCTCGCAGTGAATCACGAAGCCCGTCAGGTAGGGCAGACCGCGCGGGATGCCGTATTGCTTGCAGGTCTGGCGCCCAATCGTCCAGCCCATCCACTGCCGGGTGGCGGCGTTGATCGCGTCCGCCAAGGTCTGGCCCCGGTACAGCCCGTTCTGAACCTCGTCGGCAAAGTGGCGGCCGTGTCGGCTGTCGAGGAAGATCCGCACCGATTCGAGGGGCTGGCCGGTGGCGTCCGAAATGGCGTTCAAGGCCAAGGGCCATGCGGCGCTGGCGTGTTCGTTCATCGTGCCCCAAAAGCCCCAGGCGTCATTCTGGGTGGCGGGGATTTGCTGCTTGCGGGTCATCTTCGGCTCCGGCGGGTTGATCGTGGCGACGCGCGTAGTAACGCGCTGTTCGATTGAGAAGCCAAGCGCCGCTTGGCTTCGCTTTCGATCTTTCTGATCAGGCGATCCGGTAGATTCGCTCACCACCTTCCGGCTTGTCCGAGACGATGGCCAGGCCCAGCTTCTTCTTGAAGGCCCCGGCGAAGGTGCCGCGCACCGTGTGCGCCTGCCAGCCGGTGGTATCGCAGATCTGGCGGATGGTCGCGCCCTCGGGGCGCTTGAGCATCCGGATGACCTCGGCCTGCTTGCTGTTCTCGCGGGTGCGCGGCGTGGCCTTGGCCTCCTGCTTCCACGTGGCTTCGGCGGCGATGACGTCCTGCTCCAGTTCGGCATCGAACTCGGGCGTCGGCTGCTGGACGCCGGGCCGCGGCATGCCCAGCGCGTCGTAACCCTCGGCGGCAATGCGCCAACCCTCGCCGTCGGGCGTGATGAGGGCGCGGTTGAACATGCTCTCCAGCACTTTCTTGCGCGCGCCCCCTTTGACGTTGTCGGGGAACCAATCGATCTTGCCGTCGCCGGAGTGGATGGCCTTGGCGAGGATGGCGTGCTGGGCCGGGGTCAGTTGGATGGTGCTCATGGTCAGTTCCTTTGCAGTGGTTGATCGGGATCGTGATGAACGCGCTGTTCGCCGGTGAAGCCAAGCTCTTCCTGCTTCAACGCCTGCGCAGTGACGCGATGCCCGCTTCGGCCAGTTCAAGGGCTGCGGCATGGAACGCGGCTTCCGCGATCCAGGGTGCGTTCCGAGCGTCATCCAGCAGTTGATTGACGACCGACTTGGCTCGCGTGCGCATCGAAGCGCATGCGGCTTCGAGTTCGGCATTGCTGGCGGTGGCCACCTCGTTGCGGCAGGCGCGCACCAAGACCGTCATGGCGGCTTCGGCGAGCTTGACTGCAAGGGTGTCGGGGGCTGGGTTGTTCATCGTTTGTCCTTTCGACGTGGTTGATGGCGTGACGTGATGAACGCGCTGTTCCCGATGGAAGCCAAGCTCTTTCTCGACGAAGGACGAACACATGATTGAAGGTGCCGATGGGAATCTCGATTCGCGCCTACGCGCGTCACCGTGGCGTTTCCGACGCGGCGGTGCGCAAGGCCATCGCTGCCGGGCGCATCACGCCGGAGGCGGACGGAACCCTTGACCCGCAGCGCGCCGACGCCGAGTGGGCGCGCAACACCGAAGCGCCGCGCACCGGCACGCGCGCTCGCGCCGTCAAGGCTGCGGTGCCGCCGGAAACCGCCACCGCCGCGCCCGTCGGCGACGGCCAAGCTGCCTTGCCTACCGGCGGCGCGTCGCTGTTGCAGGCACGCACAGTCAACGAGGTGGTCAAGGCGCAGACGAACAAGGTGCGGCTGGCCCGCCTGAAGGGCGAACTGGTGGATCGGCCGCAGGCCATCGCCCACGTCTTCAAGCTGGCGCGCGCCGAGCGCGATGCGTGGCTGAACTGGCCCGCGCGCATCTCGGCGCAGATGGCGGCCAAGCTCGGTGTCGATCCGCACACGATGCACATCGCCCTTGAGGCGGCGGTGCGTGAGCACCTGCAGGAACTGGGCGAGATGCGTCCCCGGGTGGATTGACGATGGACATGGACTACGAAGGCGCGGCCGAGATCGAGCGCGCATGGCGCGAAGGGCTGACGCCCGATCCTCTGCTCACGGTGTCCGAATGGTCGGATCGCCACCGGATGCTCTCCAGCAAGGCATCCGCCGAGCCGGGGCGCTGGCGTACCAGCCGCACGCCATACCTGAAGGCGATCATGGACTGCTTGTCGCCGACCTCGCCGGTCGAACGTGTGGTGTTCATGAAGGCCGCCCAGCTCGGCGCGACCGAGATGGGATCGAACTGGATCGGCTACGTGATCCACCACGCGCCGGGGCCGATGATGGCGGTCTGGCCGACGGTGGAGATGGCCAAGCGCAACTCCAAGCAGCGGATCGACCCGCTGATCGAGGAGTCGGCGGCGCTAGCGGAACTGATCGCGCCGGCGCGTTCGCGCGACTCGGGCAACACGATCCTCGCCAAGGAGTTCCGCGGCGGCGTGCTGGTGATGACCGGCGCGAACAGCGCGGTGGGTCTGCGCTCGATGCCGGTGCGGTATCTGTTCCTCGACGAGGTCGACGGCTACCCGCTCGACGTCGAGGGTGAAGGCGATGCGATCTCGCTGGCCGAAGCCCGCACGCGCACCTTCGCGCGGCGCAAGATCTTCATCGTCTCGACGCCGACGATCTCGGGCGCGTCAGCCATCGAGCGTGAGTACGAAGCCAGCGACCAGCGTCGCTACTTCGTGCCGTGCCCGCATTGCTCGCACCGGCAGTGGCTGCGCTTCGAGCAGTTGCGCTGGGACAAGGGTGCGCCGGAGACGGCGGCCTACATCTGTGAGTCCTGCGACACCGCGATTGCCGAGCACCACAAGACGTGGATGCTCGAACACGGCGAGTGGCGCGCGATGATCAGCGACGGCTCGGGCAAGACGGCGGGGTTCCACCTGTCGTCGCTGTACAGCCCGGTGGGCTGGCGCAGTTGGCGCGACATCGCCGCTGCATGGGAGAGCGCCGTCAACAAGGAATCGGGATCGGCGGCGGCCATCAAGACCTTCAAGAACACCGAACTGGGTGAGACCTGGGTCGAGGAAGGCGAAGCACCCGACTGGCAACGGCTGGTCGAGCGCCGCGAGGACTACCGCATCGGCACCGTGCCGCAGGGCGGACTGCTTCTGGTGGGCGCGGCCGACGTGCAGAAGGATCGCATCGAGGCGTCCATCTGGGCCTTTGGGCGCGGCAAGGAGTCCTGGTTGGTCGAGCATCGCGTGCTGATGGGCGACACCGCCCGCGACGCGGTGTGGAAGCGCCTCGCCGAGTTGATTGCGGAGAACTGGACGCACGCCTCGGGCGCGGCGATGCCGCTGGCCCGGTTCGCGCTCGACACCGGCTTTGCGACGCAGGAGGCCTACGCTTTCGTGCGCGCCTGCCGCGATTCGCGCGTGATGGCCGTCAAAGGTGTGCCGCGCGGCGCGGCCTTGATCGGTACCCCGACGGCCATCGATGTCTCGCAGGGCGGCAAGAAGCTGCGCCGGGGCATCAAGGTGTACACGGTGGCGGTCGGCATCGCCAAGCTGGAGTTCTACAACAACCTGCGCAAGAGCGCGGACGTCAGCGAGGACGGCGTGACCACGGTCTACCCGACCGGCTTCGTCCACCTGCCCAAGATCGATGCGGAGTTCATCCAGCAGCTCTGCGCCGAGCAACTGATCACCCGCCGCGACCGCAATGGCTTCCCGGTGCGCGAGTGGCAAAAGATGCGCGAGCGCAATGAGGCGCTCGACTGCTACGTGTACGCCCGCGCGGCCGCGTCAAGCGCGGGACTGGATCGCTTCGAGGAGCGCCACTGGCGGGAACTGGAGCGCCAACTCGGGATGGAGCGGCCACCGGATGAGCCGCCCCCGATTCAAACATTTGACCCAGACGAGGCCACCCAACGCGGTGGCCTCGCTGTTTCTGCAACCCCATCACGCCGGCGCGTCATCCGAAGCCGATGGCTTCGCTGATCCCCGCTGGTTGTCCTGATCTGCAAAGGAGTTTTCATGAGTCTTGCCACGCGCATCGAGAGCCTGGTCATCCGGGTCGCCCAGGAGTTCAACGACGTTCGGGCGACGGCAGGCAATCTCGCCAGCCTGTCCACCACCGACAAGTCGAGTCTGGTCGCGGCGATCAACGAGTTGAAGGCGGCGGTGCTGTCCGCGACGGCCATCGACGACAACCAGATCGCCACTGCCACCACCTATTCGTCGAACAAGATCGTGTCGCTGCTCGATGCGCTCAAGGCCGACATTTTGGGTGGAGCGGATGCCGCCTACGACACCCTGGTCGAGATCCAACAGTTGCTGCAGAACGGCACCAGCGGTCTGGATGCGCTCCTGGCCGCAGTCAACCTGCGCGTGCGCTTCGACGCGGCGCAGACCCTGACGGTGGCCGAGCAGCTGCAGGCGCGCACCAACATTGGTGCGGTAGCTGCCGCCGATGTCGGCAACACCGACACCGACTTCGTCGTCATCTTCGACGGGGCGCTGGCCTGATGAGTCTCGCGTCCAGCATCGCCGCACTGGCGGCGCGCATCGGCTTCGAGGTGAAGACCAAGATCGACGCCACGCACCCCGGCCTCGCCCGGGTGTGGGTCAGCTTCGGCTACGTCAATGGTCAGGTCGTTGTCGCCAGCGCGCACAACGTCGCCAGTGTCGTGCGCACGGCGGCGGGCCGCTACCGCGTGCGTTTCGCCGTGGCGATGCCCGACGCGAATTACTGCTGGTTGGCGCTCGCCCGCAGCAGCACGAACAGCGGCCAGCAGCGCGTGGCCATCGTGCGCGCCAGTTCCGATCTGAAGACCCCTCAGTACGTCGACGTCTCCTGCGCGACGACGGCCGCGTCGTTCGACGACTCCTCCGAAATCAACCTCGTGGTGTACCGCTGATGGCCTACGCAGAAGCCCAACTCCAGGCCTTGGAGACGGCGCTCGCCAAGGGCGAACGCCGCGTCTCTTTCGGCGACAAGACGGTCGAGTACCGCTCGGTCGATGAACTGATGGCCGCGATCCGCGAGGTCAAGCGCGGACTGCTGCAGCAGGCAGCCGAAACAGGCCTGTTGCCGGGCGCGCCGCGCCAGATCCGGGTCACGACCCACAAAGGTTTTTGACGGGGGTTCTGATGGCCTGGTATTCGAAACTCCGAAGCCTGTTCGGCCAGCCTCCCGTTCACGAAGCGGCGGGCCGTGGCCGTCGCTCGCTCGCCTGGATGCCCGGCAACCCCGGCGCGGTCGCGGCGATGCTGGCGACCAACACGGAACTGCGTGGCAAGAGCCGTGACCTCGTTCGCCGCAATGCATGGGCGCAGGCCGGGATCGAAGCCTTCGTTGCCAACGCCGTCGGCACCGGCATCAAGCCGCAGAGCCTGTCGCCCGACGACTCCTTCAAGGCCGAGGTGCAGGCGCTGTGGCGCGACTGGACGGCGGAAGCCGACGCGGCCGGGCAGACCGACTTCTATGGCCTGCAGGCGCTGGCCTGCCGCGCGATGCTCGAAGGCGGCGAATGCCTGATCCGCTTGCGGCCGCGCCGCCCGGAAGACGGGCTGGTGGTGCCCCTACAGCTCCAGTTGCTGGAGCCCGAGCACCTGCCGATCCATCTGAACACCGATCTGCCCTCGGGCAACGTCGTGCGCTCCGGCATCGAGTTCGACAGCCTGGGGCGGCGCGTCGCCTACCACCTGTACCGCTCGCATCCGGAGGACGGTCGGCTGGCCCCGATGTCGGGCCAGGGCGGGATGGACACGGTGCGCATCGATGCCAGGGAGATCATTCACTTGTTCCGTGTTCTGCGTCCCGGCCAGATCCGGGGCGAACCGTGGCTGTCGCGGGCGCTGGTCAAGCTCAATGAGCTCGACCAGTACGACGACGCCGAGCTGGTGCGCAAGAAGACTGCCGCGATGTTCGCGGGCTTCGTCACGCGCCAGAACCCCGAAGACAACCTGATGGGCGAAGGGGCGGCCGATGGCGACGGCATCGCACTCGCCGGGCTGGAGCCCGGAACGCTGCAGATTCTGGAACCGGGTGAGGACATCAAGTTCTCCGATCCGGCCGACGTCGGCGGCTCGTATTCCGAGTTCCTGCGCACCCAGTTCCGCGCGGTCGCCGCCGCCATCGGCATCACCTACGAGCAACTCACCGGCGACTTGACCGGCGTGAACTACTCGTCCATCCGCGCCGGGATGCTGGAGTTCCGCCGCCGCTGCGAGATGGTGCAGCACGGCGTGCTGGTGCATCAGATGTGCCGCCCAGTGTGGGCCGCGTGGATGAAGCAGGCCGTGCTCGCCGGTGCGCTCGAAGCGCCGGGCTTCGCGCGTGGCGGGCCGGCGCGTCGCCGCCAGTACCTGCAGGTGAAGTGGATTCCGCAGGGCTGGCAGTGGGTCGATCCCGAGAAGGAATTCAAGGCGATGTTGCTCGCCATCCGCGCGGGCCTGATGAGCCGCTCGGAAGCGATCTCGGCCAACGGCTACGACGCCGAAGACGTCGACCGCGAGATCGCCGCCGACAACCAGCGCGCCGACGACCTCGGCCTGATCTTCGATTCCGACCCTCGCCATACGTCGAAGGACGGCGCGAATGTACGTGATGGGGCGGAACCCAACCGCACCGCCGTCTCACCCGACGCCACCGGCGGCGACTCCATCGCCTGACCGCTTTCCCCGAAGGATTCCCATGACCGTGCTGCCTCATCTGGCGGCGCGCCTGTTCGGCGTGCCGCTGGCGATCCATCGCCCGAAACTCGACGTCATCCTCTCCGTGCTCGGCGCACGCATCGGCCTCGCCGATCTCGCCGCGCCTGTGGGCTACACGCCAGCGGCGCGCGCGCCGGCGCCCGCCAGCGGCAAGGTCGCCGTCATCCCGATCCACGGCACGCTGGTGCGCCGCACCTCGGGTCTCGAGGCCGAATCGGGTCTCGCCAGCTACACCGGCATCGCCGCGCAACTGGAGGCCGCTCTGGCCAGCCCCGAGGTCGCTGCGATCCTGCTCGACATCGATTCACCGGGCGGCGAGTCGGGCGGCGTGTTCGATCTGGCCGACCGCATCCGCGCGGCGTCGCAGGTGAAGCCCGTCTGGGCCATGGCCAACGACATGGCGTTCTCGGCGGCCTACGCGCTGGCGTCCGCCGCCACCCGCGTGTTCGTCGCGCGTACCGGCGGTGTCGGTTCGATTGGCGTCATCGCCATGCACGTCGATCAGTCCGTCAAGGACGCCAAAGACGGCGTTCGCTACACCGCCGTGTTCGCGGGCGAGCGCAAGAACGACCTCAACCCGCACGAGCCGATCTCCGACGAGGCCCACGCCGTCCTCGAGGCCGAGGTGGATCGCGTCTATGACCTGTTCGTCGAGACGGTCGCGCGCCATCGCGGCATCGACGCGGACGCCGTTCGCGCCACCGAAGCGGGCCTCTTCTTTGGCCCGGATGCCGTCACCGCTGGTCTCGCCGACGCCGTCGGCGGTTTCGACGACGCGCTCGCCCAGCTCACGCAATCGCTTTCCCCACTCCCGACTCAGGTGGCTCCGGCCAGCCAAGCGGGCTTACGCGCCGCCGGGCCGTCCCAAGGCAAGTGCGCCCCCTCGGGGGGCAGCGAGCCGCAGGCGCAGCTTGGGGGCCATTTTTGCAACCACCAGATGGAGTCTTCCATGAATGATCGAACCGACCCCGCTGCTGCTGATCGGCCTCTTGCTGATCCTGCTGGCAGTCCTTCTCAATCGGCCACCACCACGGCAATGACCGTGGCCGACGCCATCGAAATCGCTCAGACCTGCACCTTGGCCGGGCGCACCGACCTGATCGCGGGCTTCCTCGAAGCCAACGACTCGCCCGCGAAAGTGCGCAGCCAACTGCTCGCGGCGCAGGCCGAGGCCAGTCCCGAAATCACCAGCCGCATCGCGCCCGACGCCGCGCGTCCTGCGGCCAGCAACCCGCTGATCGACGCGGCCAAGCACCTGGCCGCGCAGGCGGCCAGACCCTCTGGCTTTGCGGCGCAGTCCCCCGCCTTCAAGAAGGAGATCTGAAATGTCCGTTCTCGCCGAACCGCTGAACCTGGGCGACCTGCTGAAGTACGAAGCGCCCAACCTGTACTCGCGCGACCGCGTCACCGTGGCCGCAGGCCAGAACCTGCCGCTGGGTACGGTGCTCGGCATCGTTACCGCCACCGGCAAGTACAAGCAGCTCGATCCGTCCGCCGAGGACGGCACGCAGGTCGCCGCAGGCGTTCTGCTGCAAGCCTGCGACGCCGCATTGATCGACCGTGATGACGGCCTCGTCGTCGCACGCCACGCCATCGTCGCCCACCACGCACTCGCCTGGCCCGACGCCATCACCACTGCCGAACAATTCGCCGCCATCGCGCAACTGAAGGCGCTGGGCGTGCTCGTTCGTCAAGGAGCCTGACCATGAACAACCCCTTCAGCAATCCCGCCTTCTCGATGGCCGCGCTGACCGCCGCCATCAACATCCTTCCCAACCGCTACGGGCGTCTGGAAGAACTGAACCTGATGCCGGCGAAGCCCGTGCGTCAGCGCCAGATCGTCGTCGAGGAAATGAACGGCGTGCTCAACCTGCTGCCCACGCTGCCGCCGGGTTCGCCCGGCACGGTCGGCGTGCGTGGCAAGCGCAAGCTGCGCTCCTTCGTCGTGCCGCACATCCCGCACGACGACGTGGTGCTGCCCGAAGAGGTGCAAGGCATCCGCGCCTTCGGTTCGGAAACCGAAACCGAGACGGTCGCAGGCGTGATTGCACGCCATCTGGAGACGATGCGCAACAAACATGCGATCACGCTGGAGCACCTGCGCATGGGTGCGCTCAAGGGCGTGATCCTCGATGCGGACGGCTCGGTCCTCTACGACCTGTTCGACGCCTTCGAGATCACGCAGCAAACGGTAGCCTTCGAGCTGGGCACGGCGGGCACCAACGTCAAAGCCAAATGCACCACGGTGCTCGCGACCATCGAGGAGAACCTCAAAGGCGAGTTCATGAACGGCGTCCATTGCCTGTGCTCGCCGGAGTTCTTCGCCGCGCTCACCGGTCACGCCAAGGTCGAGAAGGCGTTCGAGAACTGGCAGAACGGGGCCATCCTCATCAACGACGTGCGTCGCGGCTTCACCTACGGCGGCATCACCTTCGAGGAGTACCGGGGCCAGGCCACCGATGCCAGTGGCACCGCGCGCCGCTTCATCGCCGCCGGCGAAGCTCACGCTTTCCCGCTGGGCACCATCGACACCTTCGGCACCTACTTCGCGCCGGCGGATTTCAACGAGACCGTCAACACGGTCGGCCAGCCGCTGTACGCCAAGCAGGAGCCGCGCAAGTTCGACCGTGGTACCGATCTGCACACGCAGTCCAACCCGCTGCCGATGTGCCACCGCCCCGGCGTGCTGGTGAAGTTGACGGTGGCGTGATGGGCATCGTCGAGCAGATCTACGCGTCGGCCGCCAACGCCGGGCTCCTGAAGGACTGCCAGTGGCGTCCTTCGGACGGCACGACAGCGCAGCGCCACCCGGTCGGCTTCGCCGCGCCGGACGACACGGTGCTCGACGGCCTGACGCTGAGCACCGAGTACGTGGTGACCTATCCCGCGTCCATCTTCGTTGGGCTCGCACAGCGCGAGCCGGTCGAAATCGATGGCGTGACCTTCGTGGTGCGTGACATCCGGGCCGTGGGCGATGGTTCCGAGATGCGCGCGACCCTGACGAGGGTCTGAGCGATGGCAGGCAATTCGATCCGCGAACAGATCCTGCTCGCGGCGCTGGCGGCTGTCCGTCCGCATGCGGAAGGCTTAGGGGCAACGCTGCACCGCTCGCCCACGGTGGCCATCAGCCGGGAGCAATGTCCGGCGCTGGCACTGTTCCCCGAATCCGAGTCCATCACCGAACGTGCCAACGACCGCGTCACGCGCGAACTGACCGTCCGCGTCGTGGCGCTGGCCCGCGCCGTTCCGCCCGCCGTCCCGGAAACCGAAGCCGACCGGCTGCTCACCGCCGCCCACGCCGCCTTGATGGCGGACGGGAATCTCGGCGGGCTGTGCTTAAGCATCCGCGAGCAGGAATGCGAGTGGGAGGTGGAGGACGCCGACGCGGTCGCCGTGGCGCTCCCGGCGCGCTACCGCATCACGTACCGGACGCTGGCCAATGACCTCTCAACCCCTGGATGACCACCCATGACCCCACAACCGACACGTCTCGTTCTGACCCGCCCGCATACCCACGCGGGCAAGTCCTACGGGATTGGCGCCCGCATCGAGGTCGACGACGACACCGCCGAATGGCTGCTGGCGCACGACATCGCCACGCGCGACACCACGACGCCAGCCAAGCCCGCCCGGACTGAAACCGACCTTCCTCCCATTCAACGCAAGGAACCCAAGCCATGAGCACCTACGCCAGTTTCCAAGGGCGCGTCTTCCTCGGCAAGCGCGACACCGACGGCCTTCCCATCGAAGTGCGCTCGCCCGGCAACGTCGCCGAGCTGAAGCTCTCCCTCAAGACCGATGTGCTGGAGCACTACGAAAGCCAGACCGGCCAGCGTTCGCTCGACCACCGGATGGTCAAACAGAAGTCGGCCACCGTGAACCTCACCATCGAGGAATTCACCAAGGAGAACCTGGCGCTGGCCCTCTACGGCAACCACGTCGTCGGCATGCCGGGCACGGTCACCGCCGAACCGGTGGGCGGTGCGACACCGACCCCGGGCGACCGCTACTTCCTGGCCCACCCGAAGGTGTCGTCCCTCGTCGTGGTGGATTCGGCGGCCACGCCTGCCACCCTGGCCCTGGGCACGAACTACACCGCCGACACCGACTTCGGTGCCCTCCAGTTTCTGGATACCACCGGCTTCACCGCGCCGTTCAAGGCCAGCTATGCCTACGGCGTCGCCACCGAGATCGGCATCTTCACGCAGGCGCTGCCCGAGCGTTACCTGCGCCTCGAGGGCATCAACACCGCGCAAGGCAACGCCAAGGTGCTGGTCGAGCTCTACCGCGTGGCCTTCGATCCGCTGAAGGAAATCTCCTTCATCTCGGACGAGTACAACAAGTTCGAGTTGGAAGGCTCGCTGCTGGCCGACACCACGAAGCCCTATGACGCGGTGCTCGGCCAGTTCGGCCGCATCGTGCAGCTCTGATGGGGGCCGCCATGAGTGACCTGGAAGCCCTGATTCCGCAAAGCATCGAACTGGTCATCGACGGCGAGCCGCTGGCCATCAAACCGTTGAAGGTCGGGCAGATGCCCGCCTTCCTGCGGGCGATCTCGCCGGTGATGCAGCAGCTCACCGCCAGCGAGATCGACTGGCTGGCGCTGTTTGGCGAACGTGGCGACGATCTGCTGTCGGCCATCGCCATCGCGGTCGGCAAGCCCCGCGCGTGGGTCGATGAGCTGGCCGCCGACGAAGCGATCCTGCTGGCGGCCAAGGTGATCGAGGTGAACGCCGATTTTTTTACCCGGACGGTGATCCCCAAGATCGACAGCCTGTTCACGGCGGCGAAGCTGCCGCCCGTGACGGCTGCTGGTTCGACACCGTCCAGCACCTGATCGAACACGGGCACCGCCTGCCCGACATCCTCGACTACACCCTGGCGCAGGTGCGCGGCTTCGTGGCCGCCACAGCACGCACCGACGCGGCCCGCGATGCGCGGCTGCTGTCGCTCGTCGCCATCGGCACGCGCGGCGACGCCCGCCATCTCGACCAGACCCTCGACCAGCTCACCCATCGGGCCACTGACCATGCGCATCTCCGTCCGCATCGATAGCAAGGCTGCGCAGGCGCAACTGCGCCGCTGGGGCGGCGAGTTCCGCGACAAGGTCAAGAAGGCGGTGGCGCGCGCCATTGCCAGCGAGGCGGTCGAACTCAAGCAGGACGTGCGTAGCCACGCCGCGAGCCAGATGGCAGTGGTCAAGAAGTCCTTCCTCAAGGGCTTCACCGCCAAGGTGCTGGACAAAGACCCGAACCGCCTGCCTGCACTCTACGTGGGCTCGCGCATTCCGTGGTCGGGGATGCACGAGCGCGGCGGCCTGATCGCCGGCCGGATGCTGATCCCGCTGCACGGGCGGGTCGGCAGGAAACGCTTCAAGGCCCAGATCGCCGAGCTGATGCGTGGCGGCAATGCCTATTTCATCAAGAACGCAAAGGGGAACATCGTCCTGATGGCCGAGAACATCAAGGAACACGACCGGCCGTTGGCGGGCTTCAAGCGCCGTTACCGCAAGGCCGAAGGCGTCAAACGACTCAAGCGGGGCGCGGACATTCCGATTGCCGTGCTGGTGCCCAAGGTCGTGCTCAAGAAGCGCCTCGATGTCGAGCGTCTGGTCGCCGGCCGCATCCCGCGTCTGTCGGCGGCTATCGAGAAGCAGATCCGGACGGTGGACTGACGCTCACGCTTCCCACGGGTTGACGATCTGCACGCCAAGCCCTTCGAAGTCCTTGACGTTGCGAGTCACCAGTGTCAGGTCGTGCTGCAAGGCCGTCGCTGCGAGCAGGCCATCGATGACCGGCAAGGTGCGACCGGCGCTGGCCTGCACACGGCCCCAGCGGTCGGCGACCTCCGCGTCGATGCCCAGCACCCGACCGAGGAAGTAATTGGGCAACCCCACTTCCAGCCAGTCCGTGAGGGTCTGGCGGAAAGCGGGATCGGCGACGCCTTCGATGCCTTTGCGGATTTCGCCCAGGCTGAGGACGGAGAGATACAGCGACTGGCGCGGGCGCGCTTGCATCCACGCCACGACCTTCGCGTCGGCCTTGCGGTTGCGCAGTTCGGACAGGACGTTGGTGTCGACGAGGTAGCTCAAAACGTGATCTCGCGCGGCAGGCTGCGGCTACGTTCGAATTCGATTTCGTCGTGCCCCGCCAGCGGCGAGGCGCGCATGAAGTCCACCAGCGACTGCTCGCTGCCGGAAAGCCGGTCGAACAGCTCGCGCGACAGCACCACGGCGACGGACTTGCCGTGCAGCGTGATGTCCTGCGGCCCTTCCTGCGCCGCGTGCTTGACCAGTTCCGAGAACCGCGCCTTGGCGGTTTGCATTTGCCAGCTTTGCATGACCAGCCTCCTGACGACCCAACAAGTCTGACTGTAATAGTTAGAATTCTACCCGAATCCTACCCTCATGGCAAACCGCATTTCCGTCCTCGTCGCGCTCGAAGGAGCCGACGAGGGGCTCAAGCGCGCCATCACGTCCGCCGAGCGCAGCCTCGGCGAGTTGTCGGCCACGGCCAAGACCGCTGGCGAGAAGGCCGCTGCCGGGATGGCCCAGGTCAAGGCCGGGATGTCGGCCTTCGGCGATCAGATCTCTACAGCCAAGACGCAGCTGCTCGCCTTCCTGTCGATCAACTGGGCGGCGGGCAAGGTGCAGGAGATCGTCCAGATCGCCGATGCCTGGAACATGATGTCCGCGCGCCTGAAGCTGGCGACCGCCGGCCAGCGCGAGTACGCCGTCGCGCAGAAGGAGCTGTTCGACATCGCCCAGCGCATCGGCGTGCCGATCCAGGAAACGGCCACGCTGTACGGCAAGCTGCAGCAGGCGGTGCGGATGCTGGGCGGCGAGCAGAAGGATGCGCTCACGATCACCGAGAGCATCTCGCAGGCGCTGCGTCTGTCGGGCGCATCGGCCACCGAGGCGCAGTCGTCTTTGCTGCAGTTCGGGCAGGCGTTGGCGTCGGGCGTGCTGCGCGGCGAGGAATTCAACTCCGTCGTCGAGAACAGTCCGCGTCTGGCGCAGGCCTTGGCGGACGGCCTGAACGTGCCCATCGGGCGGCTGCGCAAGCTGGCCGAGGAAGGGCGGCTCACCGCCGACGTGGTGGTCAACGCGCTGATGAGCCAGAAAGACAAGCTCGCCAGCGAGTACGCCCAACTGCCGCAAACCGTCAGCCAGTCGTTCGAACGCCTTAAGAACGCCTTTGGGCAATGGATCAACAAGCTCGACGAATCGACCGGCTTCACCAAGAAGCTCGCCGAGGCCCTGACGTGGCTGGCGCAGAACCTCGACACGGTGATGCAGTGGTTGAAGCGCATCGCCGAGGTCGGGCTCGCGGTGTTGATCTACCGCCTCATCCCGGCGCTGATCACTGCTTGGCAGACCGCCGGGGCGGCAGCCGTCGCAGCGGCCAGCGCGACCTCGGCGGCGTGGGCAACCGCGAATCTGTCGGTGTCGGCGGCCGTGGCCAGCGTGGGTGTGCTCAAGACGGCGTTTGCCGTGCTGGGGGCCTTCCTGGTCGGCTGGGAGATCGGGACGTGGCTGTCGGAAAAGTTCGAGATCGTCCGCAAGGCGGGCATCTTCATGGTCGAAGTGCTGATGAAGGGCATCGAGCAGCTTCGCTTCCACTGGGAAGTGTTCGCCGCCATCTTCACCTCCGACACGATTGCCGAGGCCACCAAGCGCCATCAAACCCGCCTCGCGGAGATGAATCAGATCTTCGCGCAGATGTACGCCGACGCGACCAAGGGGGCCGACGCCGCCAAGGGTGCGATGAACACCGCCGCGACCGCCGCCGAGGAAATCGCCAAGCGGCTCGAAGCCGTGCGCCAAGGCACACAGGAAGCGGTCGGGCGCGGCATCGAAGCGGTCCACTCCGCGCTGGAGAAACTGAAGTCCCGCCTCGGCGAGGTCGAACAGGCCGTCGGCAAGGCCAATCAGACGGTCAACGACGCGACCGCGAAGATGGCCGAGGCGTACAAGGGCCTGACCTCCATCGTCGAGGCCAACCTGCAGCGGCAAGTCGAGGCCGTGAAGGCGCGCTACGAGCAGGAGAAGAGCGCGCTCGAACTCTCCAAGCAGTCCGAAGCGGCGCTGATCACCAAGTCGACGCAACTGCTGACCGATGCGCTGACCCAGCAGACCACGCTGCGGCGGCAGGCCACGACGGACGCGTTGAAGCTGATCGACGACGAGTCCCGCGCCAAGATCGAAGCGGCGCGCCGCGATGGGCAGACCCAGGCCGAGCGCGCGGCCAACGTCACGCGGGTCGAAAACGAAATCCTGGCCACCAAGCGCCAGACGATGACGCAGGCGTTGGCCGAGTACCGTCAGCACATCGACGCGCTCAACGCCGAAGCCAACCGGCATCTGGCCGAGATCAAGCGCATCGAGGAGGAAAAGCGCCAGCTCTCGATGACGACGGAGGAGCGCGTCCGCGACATCCGCCGTCAGGGCATGACGGAATTCGAAGCGACCGAGGACCGCAAACGCCAGATCGCCGAGTACCAGGAGAAGGCGCGCGAGGCGCTGGCCAATGGCGAGTTCGAGCAGGCCCGACAACTCGCGCAGAAGGCGATGGATCTGGCCGCGCAGGTGGCGAGCAGCCAGACCAGCGAGGCCAAGCGCGGTGAAGACGCCCGCAAGCAGTCCGAACAGGCGGTGTCGCAGGTCACCCAACTGGAGGCCCAGTCGCGCGAGGCCTATCGCAAGCAGGAATACGCGCAGGCCGAGGCCTTGATGCGTCAGGCCGATCAGCTCCGCGCCGAACTGGCCCAGAAAACCGAGGATGCCGACGCGCAGATCGCGCAGGGCAAGGACGGCGTCAATCAAGCCATCCAGCGCATCCGCGAGTCGGAGGAGATTCTGAACAAGACGCTGGACGCCGAAGCCAAGGCGCATCAGACGGCGGCACAGTCGGCTCTGACGGCCCGCGACCAGATCAAGCAGACGCTGACGCAGACTTCAGTCGAGATCGATCAGATCACCGCCAAGCTCAAAGACGGCCTGAAGGTCACCATCGACGCCGACACCGCGCGCTTCGACAAGGCCATCGCCGATCTGGACAAGGCGCTCGCCGAGAAGGAGGTGCTGCTCAAGATCCAGGCCGATCTGCAGGAGGCCGAGAAGAAGCTGCAGCAGTACGAGCAGCTTCTCAAGGAAGGCAAAACCCTGCCGGTCGATGCCGACGTGTCCAAGGCGAAGGACGCGCTGGCCAGGCTCAAGACCTACGCCGACCAGAACTCGCAGCTCGAACTGAAGGTGGCGACCGAGAAGGCGCAGGCGGCGATCACCAACGTCGAGGGGATGATCAAGGCATTGGATCGCATCCAGACCGAGTCGCGGCACGTGGTCAGCACCAATGCCGATGCGGCCCGCGCCGAGATCATGAGCCTGAACGGGGCCAACACCTCGAGCACGCACACCATCTACGTGCAGCGGGTCGAGGTCAACGCCACCGGCGGTCTGGTTGATGGTGGTGTGCGGCGCTTCGCCGACGGCGGCGCGGTGGCCCCGGCGTTTCCCCGGATGAGCGGTGGCTCGGTGCCCGGCTCCGGCCACCACGACACCGTTCCGCGCACCCTGGAGGCCGGCGCGTTCGTCATCCGCAAGGCGGCGGTGCGTAAGTACGGCAGCGGCGCGCTGGCGCGTCTGGCCAATGGTGTCGCCCACTTCGCGGTCGGCGGACGCGTCGCCTCGTTAGGCAGCACCGGTTCCCCCGGCAGTGATCCGGACGGCAAGCCCAGCACGCCGAAACGCAACCGCGAGGCGGTCGAGGCCTTGAAGATGATCGACCTCGGCCTGCAGGGCATGGACGAGTACACGCGCTGGCTGGAATGGAACTACGGTGCGTCGGTCAGCCTCGACATGCGCTGGAAAACGATGGAGAGCTACGGCAAGCAGGCGCAGGAGGATCGGCGGCTGCTTACGGGCTTCATCGACCGCAAGACGCTCACCGGCAACGAGCGCCAGAATCTGGAGCGCATCAAGCAGACGTGGCGTCAGGCGATGGCCCAGCCGCTGCTCTGGGGCAAGGACCTGGAGCGCGAGCTGATCGACTACATGGAGCAGCACCAGGGCGAGTTCTACCGGCGCGGCGGCCTGTCGAAGTCGGACACCGTGCCCGCGATGCTGACGCCCGGTGAGTACGTCGTGAACAAGGAAGCCGTCGCCCGCTACGGCGCCGGCTTCTTCGAGGCGATCAACAACCTGTCCGCTCCGGCGCAGGCGCTGGCCGGTCGCGTGCTGGCGGGCGTGCAGGGATTCGCCTCCGGCGGTCTGGTGCAACCGATCGGGTCCGGGCTGACGCGCCCAGTGCTGCCGAGCGATGGCGGTCCCGCTCGCACCGTGCGCGTGGAGCTGTCCTCGGGTGACCGCAAGGTCAACGCCACCGTCGATGCGCGCGACGAGTCGCGCCTTCTGCAACTCCTTGATGCCGCCCGTTCCCGGGCGGTGTGAGTCCTTCCCGATGCAACTGAAGAACCTCTCCGACGAGGTGGCCCTGCTGCTGCCCGACGATTTGCTGTGGAGTGATGAGCACGCCTGGACGCCCGCCGTGGCGTCCGCGTCCTACCTCATCACTGGAGCCTTGCTGATCCAGTCGGCGACCCGGCAGGCCGGGCGTCCGATCACGCTGGTGGGCGCGCCCGACATGGCCTGGGTCACCCGGGCCACGGTCGAGCAGTTGCGCGCGTGGGCGGCGATTCCTGTCGGCAACAACACGGGCCGCTTCGCGCTGACCTTCGCCGATGGCCGCTCGTTTTCGGTGGCCTTCCGCCACGCAGAAACGGCCATCGAGGCCGAGCCGGTATTGGGCATCCCGGCACGCGCCGACACCGACTTCTACCGCCTGACCCTTCGATTCCTGGAGATCTGAGATGCCGATCCAATCCGGCGACGTGAAACTGCTGAAGTCCGCCGTGATGGCGGACGTGCCCGAGGGAGGCGGCGCACCCACCGGCATCACCATCGCCGACGGCGTCTCCAACGCCATCTTCCCCGATATCTCCGAGCTGGACCGTGCCGGCGGCCGGGTCAATCTGCGCAAGACTTTCGTCTCGGTGCAGACCGACGACACCGACACCTACTTCGGGGCGAACGTGATCGTGGCCGAGCCGCCGCAGGATGCCCGCGTCAGCGTCACCCTGTTCAGCACCGAGAAGACCTTCGACACCCGCGAGCAGGCGCAAGTGCGCATCGAGGCCTACCTCAACAAGGGCCCGGAGTGGGCGGGCTATCTGTTCGAAAACCACATCGCGGGTCAGCGCGTCATCCAGCTTTTCCAGCGCGTCACCGACACCATCCCCAATGTCGGCCAGACGCTGGTCTTGATCGAAAACGAGGCGCTGGGCACGCAGAAGGAGCAGTACATCCGCGCGACCTCGGTGTCGGTCGTGGAGCGCACCTTCACCTACAACAGCGACCAGGACTACAAGGCCAACGTCGTCACGGTCGAGATCAGCGACGCGCTGCGCTACGACTTCACCGGCTCACCCGCGACGCGCACATTCACACGCGCCAGCAACAGCACCAAGGTACGCGACACGGTCGTGGCCGACGCGGGCACCTATGTCGGTGTCGTGCCGCTGACGCAGGCTGCCAATGTGGGCGACTTCACCATCAAGGGCGCGTCCATCTACACGCAGCTCGTGCCCAGCGCTCAGACCGAGACGCCGATCTCCTTCGTGCCACCCTACGCTGCAGCAGGTTTGCCGGTACCGGGCGCGGCACCCGTGAGCTACACGGCCAGCCACGCCTGGAACACCAGCATCAAATTCAACCTGCCGGGCGGCTGCCTGCCGGGCTCGCTCACCATCCAGACCGACGGCATCACGATCTTCGACGACGCGGGCCTGCTCAAGACCGCCAGCGGCACTGTCGGCACCATCGACTACGCCAACGGCATCCTGGGCCTGAACGCTGGCTCGATGTCCAACTCGAAGGCCATCACCTACACGCCAGCCGCGCAGATTCTGCGTGCGCCGCAAAGCTCGGAGATTCCGGTCACGCCGGAGTCGCGCAGCCAGTCCTACGTCGGCACGGTCAATCCGGTGCCGCAGCCCGGCACGCTGTCCATCAGCTATATGGCGCAGGGGCGCTGGTACGTGCTGTCCGACGGCGGCAATGGCTCGCTCAAAGGATTGGATGCCAGCTACGGCGCGGGCACGTTCAACAAGAACACCGGCGCGTTCGTCGTGACGCTCGGAGCGCTGCCCGACGTAGGCAGTTCACTGATCCTGACCTGGAACGTCCCGACGCAAGAGACGCAGCAGCCGCAGGCCAGCCTCAAGGCTTCGCAGAGCCTCGCCTTGAATCCGCCCGCCGGGACTGCGGTACAACCCGGCTCGCTGACAGTCAGTTGGGAGTACAGCGGTACCAAGACCGCGTCGGCTGCGACGTCTGGCGTGCTGTCCGGGGCAGCTACCGGATTCCTGAGCGCCGCGCAGAACCGCCTCGACTTCGCGCCCAACGTGATGCCGTCTGTGGGCACGCAGATCACCGTCAGCTACGTCGCAGGCCCCAAGCAGGAGGATTCGTTTGCTCACCCCTCCCGCAATGGCGCGGGGCTGCTTCCTGTCACCGCGACCCTCGGATCCATCGAGCCCGGCTCGCTCGAGGTCGAGTGGAACACGCTGACCGACACGGCGGTGCTGGGTGCGTACACCCTCGCGCAACTGCAAGAAATGGGCGTTCAGGCTGCGTGGCGCGACCCGACCCAGATCGGCCGCGACGACGGCAGCGGCAACGTCGTCCTCAACGGCGCGAGCATCGGCACGGTCAACTACGCCACCGGCGAGGTGATCTTCAACCCGGACGTGACCGTCCGGATTCCACGCCCGAACTACACCTCGGCCGCCATCGCGGGAACCGGTCGCTGGCGCCTGAACTATGGCGGCCTGTCCTACGTTGCCGCGCCGTCGCTGTACCCGAACGACGAGTCGGGCTACGTGAAGCTGCGCTACAACAGCGCGGGTTCCACCAGCAACCACACGGAGACCTTTCAGTTCGCGCCCAGCTTCAAGCTGGTGCCGGGCGTGAACGCCCAGGTGGTAACGGGCACGGTGCTGCTCACGACCAGTGGCGCGCAGCCCTGGGGCGACAATGGTCAGGGCGCCTTGCGCGAGTTCACGCCCAGCGGCTGGATCACGCGCGGCACGATCAACTACCTCTCGGGCGACGTCACTCTCACGTCCTGGACGGCGGGTGTGAGCAATGCGATCACGCGCGCCAGTTGCGTGACCACGGTCGGCGAGAACATCTCCAGCGAGTACGTGTTCCGCACCGGCGCGGCCCCGCTGCGACCGGGGTCGCTGTCGATCCAGTACGCCCGCGCGGTCGGCGGCACGCAGAACGTGACGGCAGGCATCGACGGCAAGATCGAGGCGACCGGCATCAACGGCAGCGTCGACTACGAGACCGGCCTGGTACGCGTGCGCTTCGGCACGACGGTCACGGCGGCCGGCAACGAGAGCGAGCCGTGGTACGCCGCCGACCGCGTGGGTACCGACGGCAAGATCTTCCGGCCCGAGCCGGTGGCTGCCTCCAGTGTGCGCTACAGCGCAGTGGCCTACAGCTATCTGCCGCTGGATGCCGATCTGCTCGGCATCGATCCGGTGCGGCTGCCCAGCGATGGGCGAGTGCCGATCTTCCGTCCGGGTGGCTTCGCCGTCGTCGGCCACACCGGCAAGATCACCACCCCGGTCAGCAACGGCCAGACCATCGATTGCGCCCGGGTGCGCCTGTCGCACGTGCGCGTGGTCGGCCACGACGGATCGGTGATCCACAGCGGCTACACCGCCGATCTGGAAGCGGGCACCGTCACCTTCACCAACGTGACGGGCTACAGCCAGCCCGTGACCGTCGAGCACCGCATCGAGGACATGGCCGTGGTGCGCGACGTGCAGATCAACGGCGAGATCAGCTTCACGCGCCCGCTGACGCACGCGTACCCGCTCGCCAACCCCGGTGATCCCGCCTCGGGCAGTTTCGTGTCCAGCGCGCTGGTGGCCGGCGACCTGTTCGCCCGCGTCAGTCTGGTGTTCGATCAGGTGACCTGGAGCGGCGCTTGGGTCGACGCGCTGTCGGGCAGCTCGGCGACCGCGACCTTCAACAACACGCAGTACCCGATCCGCGTCACCAATCGCGGCGCGGTCACCGAACGCTGGATCGTGCGCTTCACCAACAGCACCGCCTTCGAAGTGATCGGCGAGAACGTCGGCGTGATCGCCACCGGCAACACCAGCACCGATTGCGCCCCCAACAACCCGGCGACCGGCGTGCCGTACTTCCATCTTCCCGCCCTCGGGTGGGGCAACGGCTGGGCCACCGGCAACGTGCTGCGCTTCAACACCATCGGGGCGCAGTTCCCGGTGTGGGTGGTGCGCACGGTGCAGCAGGGGCCGGAATCCGTGCCCGACGACAACTTCACGCTGCTGATTCGCGGCGACGTGGACACCCCTTGATTCCCGAAACCTTCCCACAGGAATTCGTATGACCGACCTGACCGTCAGATATTTCAGTAGCGGCATGGCGGGCGCGCCGCAGATCGCCAACAACTGGGGCGATCTGGTGACGATGCTCGATGCCTGCCTCGTCAACGGCTTCGCCCTGAAGGCCATCGACTCGCTGACCTTCGCCAATGGGGTTGCGACGGCGACGATCACCTCCGGGCACGCTTACCTGCGAGATCAGGTGGTGTTGATCGCCGGGGCCGATCAGCCCGAGTACAACGGCTTGTTCCGCGTGCTCGCGACCACCACGACCACCTTCACCTACGCGGTGACCGGCACGCCCGTGTCACCCGCGACGACCGCCACCAGCCTTTCCGCCAAGGTCGCCCCGCTGGGCTGGGAGAAGCCCTTCGCCAGCGCGAACAAGGCAGCCTACCGCAGCAAGAACCCGGCTTCGCCGCAGAACATTCTGCTGATCGACGACAGCCTCAAGACGCCGAACTACACGACGAGCTGGGCCAAATGGGCCAACGTCGGCATCGTCGAGGATCTGTCGGACCTCGACACCATCGTCGGCGCGCAGGCTCCCTACGACCCGAATAGTCCGACACAGAATTGGAAGCAGGTCACCGCGAATCAGTGGGGCTGGTACAAGTGGTACCACGCGCGGCAGACCGGCTACGACACTTACGGCGACAACGGCGGCGGCAATCGCAACTGGGTGCTGGTGGGCGATGACCGGCTGTTCTATCTCTTCGTCACCAATGCCGCCGGGTACGGCTGGTACGGGCGCAACAGCTACTGCTTCGGCGACATCACGAGCTTCAAGCCGGGCGACAACTACGCTACGGTGCTCTGCGCCGACGACCTGTACTGGAGCTTGAACAACCAGTACATCAGCTACCCCGGCCAGTACAACGGTTACGGACTGGTTTCGTCGCTCGATTTCACCGGCAAAGTGCTGCTGCGCAATCACACCCAGCTCGGCAACCCGGTGCGCTGGGCGACCACGTCGCTGAACACGAACAACGGCCAGCAGATCTGCGGGCGCGGCCCGATGCCGTTTCCGAACGGAGCGGACTACAGCCTGTGGCTGCTGCCGACCTACGTGCGGCAGGAGGACGGCCACATGCGGGGCCTGATGCCCGGAATGCTATGGATGCCACAGGATCGACCGTACAGCGACCAGACCATCGTCGACAACGTCGTCGGCCAGGCGGGCAAGAGGTTCCTGCTGGTCAGGACGCAGTACAGCTCGGAAACCGAGGGCGCTCAGATCGCGTTCGACATCACCGGGCCGTGGAGGTGAGGCGTGGGCTACCCGCTCAACGACACCTTCGCCACGGCACCGGCGAACGGCTACACCACGGTGCTCGGCAGCATGTCCGCCAGCCACAACGGCGCGCAGCAGGCCATCGACATCTCTGCACCCAATGGACAGTCGATCCTGCGTTTCAATGAAACGGCACACGGCGATTTCTGGTTCGAGGCCGATGTCGAGTTTCTGACCGACCCGAGCGCCCGCAAGCACATCGGCCTGTGGATGACGACAGGCAATGGAGCCGAAGGCTACCGGTTCGCACATCTCGACGGTGCCTGGAGCGTTTCCCGCTGGAACAGCGGCTTCGGCGACGGGGCGGCGGTGACGGGCGGCGTCAACGATGGAGCGAAGCCCATTGCCGGGATGCCCGACGCGGCCCCGGCCTTCAACGTCGGTCAGCGGATGATCCTGCGCTGCGAAGTCATCGTCGGTGCCCTCGACGCCAATGGGGTGCCGTGGGCGCGCCTGATCCAGTTCAAGGCCGGCGGCGTGCTGATGTTCCAGGTCGGCGATGCGGCCTACCGGGGCAAGCTGATTCCGGGCGTGTTCCTGTACGGGGCCACGGCGCGCGTCCACGCCATCGCAGGCGACACGCCTTCCGGTCTGCCCGAGTTTCCCGCGACCGTGGGCGTGAACGCCGACGACGAGCTGGTGCGGCTCGCCGGTGGTTCGACCTCGGTGTTGCCCGATCCCGCTGCCGACATCGGCGTCAACGCCCACGTCGACCTGATCCGCCGCAACAGCCCATCGAGCGAGTTGTGGAGCCGGGATGGCGGCTACGACTGGCGCTTGCGCACGTTTCCAAGTGCGCGCAAGGACATTCACTTCAGCGGTCACGGCGTGATCGCCGGGACGGTGAAAGAGAAGGGGCCGCCCGACCAGCCGCTGGTGCGAAGGGTGCAGCTCATCAGCGAGAACGCCCGTGTCCTGGTCGCCGAGACCTGGTCTGATGCCAGCGGCAACTACCGATTCGAACTGCTGGACCCGGCGCAGCGATACACCGTGGTCAGCTACGACTACAAGCAGATGTACCGCGCCGTGATCGCGGACAACCTCAAGCCGGAACCGATGCCATGACCGTCGCCATCACCGTCGAACACAACGAGGCGCGTCTGGCGGGCACGCTCGCGTTCCTCGATGCGGGGAGCAATCCGGCGCGTCTGCGCATCTACGGCGGGGCGCGCCCTGCCACGCCGTCCACGACGCCGAGCAGTGCGATGTTGGTCGAGATCAAGCTGACCAAGCCCGCCGGCACGATCTCGGGCGGGTTGCTGACGCTCACGCAGCAGGAGGATGGGCTGATCACCGCCACGGGTGTGGCCACCTGGGCGCGGCTGGTGAACGGCAACGAGGTGACCGCCCTGGATCTCGACTGCAGCGGCACCGACGGCAGCGGCGACGTGAAACTGGCCAGCACCAATCTTTACCTGGGCGGTGATGCCCGGATGGTGTCGGCGATCCTGGGGTAAGCGGTGCCGAGCACCCCCATTGAACTGGCGCTGGCCGCCACGCTGCCTGCGCCCGTGGTGGATGTCGAACTCGGGCCGCACTTAGTCGACCTGCTGTTCGACCAGCCCGCCGCCACCGACGCCGACCTGGTGTTCGGGGCCAACTACATCGCCCCGCGCGACGACGTGACGGTACGGGCCACGCTGCCGCTGCCGGTCGTTGCGATCAAGTTCATTCCCCCGGCCCGGGCCGAGCTGTTGGCCGAACTGCCAAGCCTGACGGTGCGCTCGCTGATTCTGCGCCCGAGCGTGCCGTTGAACGTGGGGACTGGCGCAGGCGCGAGCCTGCCCGGCGTGGTGTTCACCGGCGAGGTCAGATACGCGTCGCACACGCAGCGGCCCACGGTCGGCCAGACCTCGCACCACTGGCAAGTGGCGCGGCAGACGGAGGACGGCGCGGATCACGGCCAGCAGGATGCGGCCGCGACGCCCGCAGGCTGGGAGACGTTCTGGAGGCGCACGCTCGCTTCGCCACATGGCATCGCGCACCGGTTGCCCCCGATCTTGGCCGCCGCGCCGGAGCAGCGCCGCACGGCTCAGCAGCAGGCCACGCGTCTGATTGATGCGACCTGGTTCGCACATCAGGATGGGACGCACCTCGAACTGGCCCGCCACGGCTCGTTCCAGAACGCCGTTCGCTTGCGCGACGCCACGCGCTTCCGGCATCAGGACGGTGATCGCACCAAGCGCGCCGGTCGAGTCGCTTTCTGGCAAGTCGCGCGGCTGCTCACCCAGCATCAAGGTACCGACTTCCAGAGCACCAGCCCTGCGCCGAAAGGTTGGCACGGCAGGTTTCAGGAAGCCGTGCCGCCACCGCCAGGGATCAGCGTCTGGGTGGTTCCCGAGCCGCCCGCGCCGCAACCTTGCTACACGCCGAGCGCGCACCTGCTGTTCGCCGCATTGGCCCCGGCGGACGGCCAGTTGCTGTTCGTCTGCGAAAACCATACCGAGCCGCCGCCCGGAGGGGAGCCGGTGGTCGTTCCTGTCCGGAGGGTGTACTTCGTGATCAACAACGTGACGCTGCACCGCCTGCCCGATGGCATGCCGGTGCCGGTGTTCAGTCTCTCGCTGTCGCTCGACGCCGCATCCTGGACGTGGGGCTTCGATGCGCAACTGCCTGCCAAGGCGGAAAGCTTGGTGGCACCCGGCAGCGCCGCCGGCCCGGTCGAACTGGTCGCCAGCATCAATGGCACGGCATTCCGCGTCTTGGCCGAGAGCATCAGCCGCGAGCGCATCTTCGGCGACGCCAGCATCCGTATCTCGGGGCGCGGACGCAACGCCGTGCTGGCCGCGCCCTATGCACCGGTGATGACCTTCGGCAACGCCGAGGCACGCACCGCGCGGCAGCTGATGGACGACGTCCTCACGCTCAACGGCATCCCGCTGGGCTGGACGGTCGATTGGGGCCTCACGGACTGGAACGTCCCAGCCGGAGTGTTCGCCCGACAGGGAACGTGGATCGAGGCTCTGACCGCCATCGCCAGTGCGGTCGGGGGCTACCTGATCCCGCATCCCTCCGACCAGAGCATCCGCGTGCGCCACCGGTATCCGGTCGCGCCGTGGGAGTGGAACACCGTCACGCCAGACTTCGTGCTGCCCGTCGATGCGGTGGCCCGCGAGTCGCTGCGCTGGGTAGAGAAGCCCGGCTACAACCGCGTGTTCGTATCCGGCCAGGATGTCGGTGTGCTTGGGCAGGTGAGCCGGGCTGGGACTGCCGGGGATGTGCTGGCCCCGATGGTGGTCGATCCGCTCATCACCGAGGCGGCGGCCGCGCGGCAGCGAGGCATCGCCGTGCTCGCCGACACCGGGCACCAGATCGAAGTCAGCCTGCGCCTGCCGGTGCTCGCCGAGACCGGGATCATCGAGCCGGGGGCGTTCGTCGAGTACCAGGACGGCAGCGTCACCCGGCTGGGCCTCGTGCGCTCGACGCAAATCGAGGCGGGCATGCCCGAGGTCTGGCAGACGCTGGGGGTGCAGGGCTATGCATAACCTCTACGAGCAGTTCCGCCAGCTAATCCCCGACCCGCCGCTGCAGGCGGGCACGGCGATCGACGTCGGCTCCGGCGTGGTCACCGTCGCGTTGCCGGGTGGCGGCCTGATCAAGGCGCGTGGCAACGCGGCCGTCGGCCAGAAAGTGTTCGTGCGCGATGACGTCGTCGAAGGCATCGCGCCCAGTCTGACGCTGGAGATCATCGAAATCTAAAGCACCGCCGTTTGACCGATTCACCCCTGAGACCCGCCTCGATGCCGACGCATCAGGCGGGTTTCGCATTTGGCTCCGGCATCACGTGGCTGCGCCACATGAGCCTACGCCGCAACTTCGTTGTCTGGAGAAAGCAAATGACCGAACCCGAACAACATCAGCCCGCGCTCATCGAGAACATGCTGCTCTTGCGCCGCGAAGACTTCGACGAGCTGCTCGACCGCGCCGCCCAACGCGGAGCCGAGCGTTGCCTCGCCCATCTCGGCCTGGAGAACGGCAGTGCCGCGAAGGACATCCGCGAACTGCGTGATCTGCTGGATGCGTGGCGCGACGCGCGCCGCACGGCGTGGCAGACTGCCGTCAAGGTCATCACCACCGGCATCCTCGCCGCGCTGCTGGTCGGGGCCGCCCTCAAGTTGAAGCTGATGGGAGGCGCGCAATGATCGAGACCTTGCTCGGTGGCCTCCTCGGCGGGGCCTTCCGTCTGGCACCTGAGATCCTCAAGTGGCTGGACCGCAAGGGCGAACGTGGCCACGAACTGGCGATGCAGGACAAGGCGCTGGAGTTCGAGAAGCTGCGCGGCGCGCAACGAATGTCGGAAATCGGCGCGGGTGCCGACGCGGCGTGGAACACCGGGGCCATCGAAGCGTTGAGGGAGGCGGTCGCCGCACAAGGCCAGCGATCCCGAGTGCGCTGGGTGGATGCCTTGTCCACCAGCGTGCGCCCCATCATCACCTACTGGTTCATGGCGCTGTACTGCGCGGCCAAGACGGCGGCGTTCGCGGCCGCCGTGACCGCTGGCGCGGGATGGGGCGTTGCCATCCTGCACGCCTGGACGGAGGCCGATCAGGCGCTGTGGGCCGGGGTGCTGAACTTCTGGTTCCTCGGGCGCGTGTTCGACCGGGTGCGGCCGTGATCGAGGTGCCGCAAATGGCCATCGACTTGGCCAAGCGCTTCGAGGGGTTCCATCGGGTGCCGAGAGCCGATCCCGGCCGCGCGCATCCCTACGTCTGCCCAGCTGGCTACTGGACCATCGGCTACGGCCATCTCTGCGATCCGAATCATCCGCCGATCACGGAGGTCGAGGCGGATCGCTACCTGGCGGACGACTTGAGAATCGCGCTGACCGCCACCCTGCGCTACTGCCCGGTGCTGGCCACCGAACCCGAGAGCAGACTCGCGGCCATCGTAGATTTCACGTTCAACCTTGGCGCAGGGCGGTTGCAGACATCGACGCTGCGACGGCGCGTCAATCAGCGCGACTGGCCCAGCGCCGCAACCGAGTTGCGGCGGTGGGTCTTTGGCGGTGGCAAGGTGCTGCCGGGGCTTGTCACGCGGCGGGAGGCCGAAGCGACTTGCCTGCTCCGCGCCGCCTGATAGGCCGGGTCGACTCGATCAAATCCCCGGTTGCAGCTCCACGCGCACTTCCCGCGTTTTGCCGGCCCGTTCCACCGACAAGACCACCACATCACCGACCTTCCTGTCGTCCAGCCGCGCGAGCAGCTTAGCCACATCGTCCGTCGCCTTGCCATCAACACCGATGATGCGGTCGCCGGGCACGATGCCTTGTGGCGTGACTTCAACACCCGCGAGGCCGGCCTTGTGCGCCGCCGAGCCGGGGGTCACACGCAGCACGAACACGCCCTTGCTTCCAGTCAGCGCCAGCAGGCGCTGATTGAGCTGTTCGTCCACCTCAATGCCCAGCGCCGGACGGATGTACTTACCGGTCTTGATGAGTTGCGGGACTACGCGCATGACGGTGTCCACCGGCACGGCGAAACCAATCCCGGCCGAGGCGCCGGAGGGGCTATAGATCGCCGTGTTGATGCCGATGAGCCTTCCTGCCGAATCGAGCAGCGGCCCACCGGAGTTGCCAGGGTTGATGGCGGCGTCGGTCTGGATCAGGTGATCGATGGCCGGGCCGCCCGCTTCTCCGGGTAACGAGCGGTCGAGCGCGGAGACGATACCGGTGGTGAGCGTCCAGTCCAGGCCGAAGGGGTTGCCAATGGCAAAGACCTTTTGGCCTACCTTGAGGTCGGCGCTGGTGCCCACCGGTACGGCCGGCGGGCGCTTGAAACCGACGCCGATCTTGAGCACGGCTATGTCGTGCTCGGGGCTCGCCCCCACCAGCGCGGCCTGGTAGTCGCGGCCGTCGGCCAGTTTGACGGTGGCTTCGGACGCGCCCTGGATAACGTGGAAGTTGGTCACGACATGGCCGGCGTCATCCCAGATGAAGCCCGAGCCGGTACCGCGGGGCACGGAGAAGACATTGCGCGTCCAGACATCGCGTATCAGCTGTGCGGTGGTGATATACACCACCGAGGCGCGCGACTTTTCGAACAATTCGATGGTGGCTTTCTCGTCCGCCGCCAGATCGCCACGCGCCGTGACGGTGCGTTCTGCCGCCTCGCGCGGACTGAACCAGGCCTCGATGGCAGGCAGGAACTGCCACAGCAGCATGAGCGCGGCAATGCAGGCGGTGATGAAGAGCCAGCGACGGACGAAGTGGTCCGGCGCGGGGCGTTGGTACGGGTCGAGATAGGTCATGAGAAGTCTCCTGTTGATGGGCAATCAGCGCCACAGCCCGCTCGGGCCAGCGCGGCGGACGCGTCGCCAAAGCGGATTCCGGCAAAAAATGGGGCGCGTGGAGTGGCAACGCTGATGCTGGCCCAGGCGCCAACGTCAGCAGGCGTGAGATGCGCTCTTGCGTTGCCGGATGCGTGCGCAACCAGGAGGGCTCGGGATTGCCCCATCCCGGCCACAGCCAGGCACGCCAGGAGCGGCTGACCCGCTCGATTTTCGCCAGCGCAGACGCAAGCCCGTGCGGGTCGCCAGTCAGTTCCGCCGCGAGGCGGTCAGCGTCGAACTCACGCACGCGAGACAAGCCGAGCTGTGCGAGCAGGGCCAGCTGGGGCGATGCGGCCAATAACAATAGACCAGGCCAATAGACCTCCGCCGCGCCAACCAGCAGCGCGGGCAGGCTGAGCAGGATCGCGATCTGTCCCAACATTGCCAGCAGGCTAGTGA
Organism: Ralstonia flatus; assembly: GCF_958439105.1. Classification (NCBI taxonomy): domain Bacteria; kingdom Pseudomonadati; phylum Pseudomonadota; class Betaproteobacteria; order Burkholderiales; family Burkholderiaceae; genus Ralstonia; species Ralstonia flatus. Next base: position 68,656 of record NZ_CAUDLI010000011.1, read on the forward strand.
GGCGACTGACGGAATCCGCCAGACCCATGACGCGCAGATCCTCATTGGCGATGTGCGCGACTTCATGCGCGAGCACACCCGCCAGCTCGCGTGGGCTCAGGCTGCGCAGCAGGCCATCGGTGAGGGCGATCGATGCATCCTGCTTCGAGCCGGTGGCGAAGGCGTTGACGACGGCACTGGGCACGTAGTGCGGCACCGGCGTGGCGGGCAAACCGGCACGGGCGGACAGCTCGCGCAACAGGGCCCAAATCTCGGGGGCTTCGTGCGGGTGCAAAGCCCGTGCACGGTACAGGCGCAAGGTCAAGGCGGATGCTGCTGCCGGTTCCAGCAGCAGCATGCCTGCAACTGCAAACAGCGCGAGCCACAGGCCGCTTTCCCCGAACAGCAGGCTTCCTGCGGTGGCTGCGATCCCGATCAGGGTCAGGACCAACAGCCCGGTCTGCAGGCGGTTGAGCCAGCGGTGTTGCAACAACGCCGCGCGCGGGTCACTGGGATGATGACGGGTCATGCTCAGATGTCTCGGCGGCGCGGTCGTCGCGCTCGCGCAGCAGCCAGTAAGTGGCACCGAGCGCCAGTGTGGCTCCTGCAAGCGCGGCGATCTTGCCGGGGCTCGCCTCGGGGTCGAGGATCACGAACTTGCGCGCCAGCGCGATCAGGCCGATGAGGATCACGGTCTTGACCTGGATGATGCTGTCCCGACGCAGCGCCACGCGCACGATGGAATGCTTGAACTCCATCGCGATCAAGAGCGTCATGATCATGCCGAACACACTCTGGAATACCTTGTGATCCAGAGGATTGAAGGCATCGAGGATCAGCAGCGTGAAGACGATGGCGATGAGCTGGAGCAGCGACACCACGATGATGACGGCAATCACCGCCGACAGCACGAGCGCGACGACCTGTTCGAAACGCTCGTAAAAGCTCATGATGGCCCATTGGTCACGCAAGACCTGAAATGGGTTGCGGAGTGTTGATTTCATGAAGATGGACTCCCTGCGAAACCGCCGCTGTCGAGATGGCGGCGCATTGCACTGATGTTTCGTTCGACCATTTCGGCCGACATGCCAAGCGTCGTCATCACCTGTTCCGCCAGCCCAAGGGCTGCGGCAAAGGATTGCTGGTACACACGCACGTTGGGCATGGCGCGAAATGCATCGGCCGTGGTCGTACTTCTGCATGACATCCACAAGGTCAGCGCCGGACGGCGCTCGGCAATCGCCTGGGCGATGCGCAACGCTTGCTGGGCATGGGCGAACGTCAGCACCACCATGCGCGCATGCGTCAAGCCGGCAGCCAGCAAGGTATCGGGCCGACTGGCATCGCCATGGAACACTGGCGCACCGGCGGCACGCGCGGCCTCGACCTTCTGCTCGTCCGCCTCCAGGAGCAGATGCGCCACGCCGGCGTGGCGAAGAATCTCGCTGACTGTCAGGCCAAGCTCGCCTGCGCCGCAGAGGATGACGTGGTCTCGATATCGCGCTGTCTGCGCAGCGATCTCGACTTCTTCTGCCTGGGGTGGCTGAATGACGCCGCCTGTGCGGCTCAAGAACCGGGCAAGTACATCGTGGTGGCGAATCAGTAGCGGTGCCAAGGCCATGCTGAGCACCAGCGCGACCAGCATGGGTTGTACGACGGTCGCGGGGATCAGATGCTGCTGCAAGACCATGCCCAACAGCAGCAGGCCAAACTCCCCGCCATGCCCCAGTGCAATGCCCGTGCACCAGGCATCGAGGGCGGACAGGCGCGTCGCCCGCAAGGCCAGGGTATTGAGCAGGATCTTGACCGGTACCAGCGCCAGCAGCCATGCCAGCACTGCCAGCGGTGCCGAGAGCACCTGCGCCCCGTCCAGCTGCAGACCGATGGTCACGAAGAATACGCCCGACAACACGTCGCGAAACGGCTTGAGGTGGCTTTCCATGTGGTGACGGAAGTCGCTCTCGCCCAGGACCATGCCGGCCAGAAAGGCCCCCAGGGCGGCGGATACACCGACCGCGTGTGCAGCAGCGGCGGCAGCCACCACCACGCACAAGGAAACCAGCACGAACGCTTCCTCATGACCTTGGCGAGCCACCCAACCCAGCAAGCCGTGCAATACACGGCGCGAGGCAACTGCCGCTGCTGCGAACAACACCAGCACGCCCAGCACTTCGAGCAGCACGCTCTCGATCTTCGGCGACTCGCCGCGGGCCCAGATCGCCAGCAAGGCCAGCAGGGGCACGCTGGCCAGGTCCTGAAAGACAAGCACGGCGATGGCGCTGCGGCCATGGCGCGTGGTGAGTTCACCCTGGTCGGCCAACTGCCGGCTGACCAGCGCCGTGGAAGACATGGCCGCCGCAGCGCCGAGCAGCGCAGCGCTCTGAGCTGGCTGCCCCAGCCACATCAATAGCAGGATCAGCGGGGCGGCCACGGCGATCATCTGCAGAGCGCCCGCCATCAGCACCGTCTTGCGGGCGAGCCAGAAGTGCCCGAGGGAGAACTCCAGCCCGACCATGAACAGCAGCAGGGCCACGCCCAACTCGGACAGAAAATCAAGCGCTTCTCCCGGCGCGATCACACCGCTGACCGAGGGGCCCAGCAAGGCGCCGGCGGCGAGGTAACCCAGCAAGGCGGGCACTCTGAACGCCGCCGTCGCCATCGCCGCCAGGCTGCAAGCCGCCAGCAGGATCAGCGTAGCGCCGAGCAAGCCCTGCATCGGTCAGCGCCCCACCTGTGCAGATGCCCAGCGCACGATGTCCTGCGCGCCCATGGCGCCTGCCTGGCGGGCGATCTCCCGCCCACTCTGGAACAGGGCGAGCGTCGGAATGCTGCGGATGCCGAACTGCGCGGCCAGGTGGGGCTCGGCTTCCGTGTTCACCTTCGCCAGCCTGATCCTGGGTTCAAGCTGGCGCGCGGCTTGTTGAAACTGCGGCGCCATTATCTTGCACGGCCCGCACCATGGCGCCCAGAAATCGACCAGCAGCGGCAAATCGCTGCGCTCCATATGGCGCGAGAACGTCGCCGTGGTCAACTCGATGGGCTCGCCCGTAAACAAGGGCTGCTGGCAGCGGCCGCAGTTGGGACGATCCGCGAGCTTGGCGGCCGGCACGCGGTTGATGGACTGGCAGTGCGGACAGACGATGTGAAGGTGTTCATTCATGGTGTACCCCTTGGAGAAGTGGAGACGGAAGGTTCTGGCTGCGGGGTTGCCGAATCGCTGGGTGCGGACTGCAAGCCCTGTGTCAGTTGACGGATGTCGTTCTCGTCGAGTGTCTCCCGCGCCAGCAGTTCGCGCGCACAGCGCTCCAGCACCGCGCGGTTGGTGTCGAGAATCCGGTAGGCGCGCTCGAACACACCCATCACGATGTCGCGGATGGCCTGATCGATGCGCGTCTGGGTCGATTCGGCCACCCGGCAGCCGCCGTGGGCCAGTTCCGGTGTATCGAGAAAGCGTGGCCGCTGCGCCTCGAAGGCGATGTAGCCCAGCCCCTCGTCCATGCCAAAGCGGGTGATCATGTCGCGGGCGATGTCGGTGGCCCGCGCGAGGTCATCGGCAGCCCCGGTGGACAACTCACCGAACACCAGCTTTTCGGCGGCACGCCCGCCCAGCAGCACGGCAATCTTGTGTTCCAGGTCGGCGCGCGTCATCAGAAAGCGGTCTTCGGTGGGGCGCTGCAGCGTGTAGCCGAGCGCGCCGATGCCGCGCGGGATGATCGAGATTTTGTGTACCGGGTCGGTGCCTGGCAGCGCCAGCGCCACCAGCGCATGGCCCATTTCGTGATAGGCCACGGTCTCCCGCTCCTTGGGGTTGAGCACGCGGTTCTTCTTTTCCAGGCCCGCCACGATGCGCTCGATGGCCGCGGTGAAATCCTGCAACTCCACGGCGGACGCTTTGCGCCGGGTCGCGGCCAGCGCGGCCTCGTTGACCAGGTTCGCCAGGTCCGCGCCGGAAAAGCCCGTGGTCAGCGCAGCCACCTTTTCGAGGTCGACATCCTGAGCCAGTGTCACCTTCCTGACATGAACTTTCAGGATGTCCAGCCGCCCCTTCTTGTCGGGCCGGTCCACCAGCACCTGACGGTCGAAGCGACCGGCGCGCAGCAGCGCCTGGTCGAGGATTTCGGGCCGGTTGGTGGCAGCCAGGATGATGAGCCCCACCGAACTGTCGAAGCCGTCCATCTCGGTGAGCAGCTGGTTCAAGGTCTGCTCGCGCTCGTCGTGGCCGCCGATGGGGCCGCCGACACCGCGCGCGCGGCCCAGTGCGTCGAGTTCGTCGATGAAGATGATGGCCGGCGCCTGCCCGCGCGCCTGCTCGAACAGGTCGCGCACGCGCGCCGCACCCACGCCGACGAACATCTCGACGAACTCCGAGCCTGAGATGGAGAAGAACGGCACCCCGGCCTCGCCCGCCACGGCCTTGGCCAGCAGGGTCTTGCCCGTGCCGGGCGGGCCCACCAGCAACACACCTTTCGGGATGCGGGCGCCGAGACGACCGTAGTCCTGCGGGTTCTTCAGAAAATCGACGATCTCGACCAGCTCGGCCTTGGCTTCATCCACACCCGCCACATCGGCAAAGGTGACGCCGGTGTTCTTCTCCATGAACACCTTGGCGCGGCTCTTGCCGATGCTCAGGAAGCCGCCCATGCCCTGCTTCTCGGCGAAGCGGCGGAACAGGAAGAACCAGACGCCGAAGAAGGCCACCGCCGGCAGAATCCAGGAGAGCACATCACGCAGCCAGGTGCTTTCCACCACCCGCGCATAGGGCACGTCGTACTTGGACAGCCGCTCGGCCAGGTCGGGTTCGACACGGGTGGCCACGATGGTGGTCTTGCCCCGGCTGTCCGGCGATTTCAGGCGCCCGGTGACCGTGCGGTCCGACACCAGCACTTCGGCGACGCGCCCCTCGGCCAGCGCCTTCTCGAATTCGCTGTAGGGCACGGGCTCGACGGTCTTGGCCGCCTGCCAGTAGTTCTGCAGCGTCAGCAGCAACAGGCCGGCGACGATCCAGTAGCCAATGTTCCATTGATCTTTCTTTTCCATGGGCAATGTTCCTCGCAAGTCGTGTCGCTAGAGAATGGGGGTGAACAGACGGGCCACCCCGTCGCGCAAGCGGATGGTCAGCGGGCGGGCGCGCAACGCCATCGCCGATATCTCGTCCGCCGCATCACGGGCGGCATCAAAAAGGGATGACAGCCGCGTAGACAACGCGGTGTCGTACACCTCCACATTGAACTCGAAGTTCAGGCGCAGGCTGCGTGCATCCCAATTGGCCGAACCCAGGCAGCACCACTTGCCGTCTACCAGCATCAGCTTGCTATGGTCGAACGGGCCAGGCCGTTCGAAGATGCGCACACCGTGCTCCAGCACCTGCCAGTAGTGGGCGCGCGCGGCCCATTGCACCGTGGGATGGTCACCGTTCGCAGGCGTCAGCACGTCGACACGCACGCCGCGCAACGCAGCCGTACTCAGCGCCGCGATCATGGGCTGATCGGGGACGAAATACGGTGTCCAGATGCGCACCGAATGCTTCGCGGCGCTCAAAGCGCCCATGAAGGTCCAGCGCATCCGGTCCAGGGCCTCATCGGGACCGGCCTCGATGCCGCGCGCCCAAGAGGTTCCTTGCTCATCAGCCGTTACGGGCGGTTCGCCCCAGTAACCCTTGCTGAGCCGCTCGCCCGTGGTATCGCACCAATCATCGGTGAAGCACCGCATCAGATGCGCAATCACCGGCCCGCGCAGACGAAAGTGCAAATCGTGACAGGCCTGGCCCGGCGCATCGGGCCGCCAATACGGACCGAAGATGTTCATGCCGCCGGTGAAACCCGTCTCGCCATCGATCACCAGCAGCTTGCGGTGATTGCGCAGATGCGCGGCATGCAGGCGCGCGGGAATCAACGTCGGGTTGAACGTCGCCGCCGGAACGCCGGCGCGCTGCAAGGCGCGGTAGGCGCTGCGGGGCGTCCAGCGGGCATACACGTCGTCGATCAGCACCCGCACTTGCACGCCGCGCTCATGAGCCCGGCGCAGCGCATCGACGAACTGCGCCCCGATGCCTTGGCTGTCGAAGATGTACGAGGCCAAGGCGACGCTGTACCGCGCCGATTCGATGGCGGCGAGCATGGCCGGGTAGGCCTGCTCGCCATCGACAAGCGGCTCGATGCGGTTGCCGCCGGTCAGCGACTGGCCGGTGGCGCGGCCCACCAGGTGGGCCAGACCGGCAAGCGGCGGCGATACAGCCTCGGGCATCGTGGGCGAGAGGTCCTGCCGAACAGCAGGATCTGCCCCCGGGAAGAGCCGCCGCGCCCGCCGCTGGTAACGGTTGATGCCGAACAGCCCATACAGCAGCGAACCGCCCAGCGGCAACAAGGCGATCAGCAGTACCCACAGCGTGGCCGATCGAGGGTCACGCTTGTAGATGACCGCGTGCCCCGCTGTGGGGATAGCGACCGCCAGCGACACGAGGGTGGCTGCCCATGTCAGCCCGTTGGGGTCGGACACGACAGCCTCCTCATGACTCAAGATTCGCCGCCCGCCGGCTTCTTCTTGCGCGCAGGCTTGCTCGCGTCGCTAGGCGGCGTCTCGGCCGCGTTCGCGGCATCGGGCTTCTCAGGCTCGGCCGGCTTCGCGGGTGGCTCCTGGCGCTCGAAGACCACCCGTTCGGCCTTGTCGTCCCAGCGGGCGCTGGCGTGATCGGCCTTGCCGATACCGCCACCCAGCATCTCGCGCGCCAGAGCGGTTTCCAGCTCGCTGCGGATCAGCCGCTTGAGCTCACGCGCGCCGAACTCGGGCTTGTAGCCTTCCTCCGCGAAGTGATCGATCAGGGTCTGATCGAAGGTCAGCGTCACGCCCTGGCTGGCGGCGTTGCGGGCCACACGATCGAGCTGCAGGCCGACGATATGGCGGATCTCCTCCTTGCCCAGCGCATGGAAGACGATGATTTCGTCAATGCGGTTGAGGAACTCGGGGCGGAAGTGTCCGCGCAGCACGTCCATCACCTCGGACTTGGTCTTCTCGTATTCCTCGCCGGCGGCGCCACGGGCCTTCAGCCGACGCTGGATGATGTCCGAGCCCAAGTTCGAGGTGGCGATGATGATGGTATTGGTGAAATCCACCACCCGGCCCTTGCCGTCGGTGAGCCGCCCGTCGTCGAACACCTGCAGCAGGATGTTGTAGACGTCGGGGTGAGCCTTCTCGATCTCGTCCAGCAGCAACACGCTGTAGGGCTTGCGACGCACCTTCTCGGTAAGCTGGCCGCCCTCGTCGTAGCCGACATAGCCCGGGGGCGCGCCCACCAGGCGTGCCACGGTATGGCGTTCACCGTACTCGGACATGTCGATGCGCAGCAGCGCACCCTCGTCGCCATAGATGGACTCGGCCAGCGCCTTGGCGAGCTCGGTCTTGCCCACGCCGGTCGGCCCGAGGAACAGGAACGTCGCCACCGGCTTGCTGCCTTCGCGCAGGCCCGCGCGCGACAGCCGCACGGCGTCGGCCACGGCGCGCACCGCTTCGTCCTGGCCCACCAGCCGCTCGTGCAGCCGCTGCTCCAGGTGCAGCAGCTTCTCGCGTTCCTCCACGGTCAGTTCATTGACCGGGATGCCGGTCAGGCGCGAGACGATCTGCGCCACGTGCTCGGCCTTGACTTCGGCGCTGCCCGAGGCGCGCTCGCGTTCCCATTCCTCGACGAGCTTCTTGAGTTCAGTCTCCTTGGCCTCGATGCGCTTGCCCAGCTCGGCGGCCTTGTCGTACTGCTTGCGCGAGGCCACATAGTCCTGCTCACGCCGCAGCTGGTGCAGTTCGGACTCCAGCTCTTGCACCGCCACCGGGCGGGCCGTGGCCGACAGCTTCACGCGTGCGGCCGCCTGGTCGAGCAGGTCGATGGCCTTGTCAGGCAAAAAGCGCGCGGTGATGTAGCGGTCCGACAACTCGGCGGCGGCGATGATCGCATCCTCGGTGATGCTGACCTTGTGGTGCGCCTCGAAGGTGTCGCGCAGGCCGCGCAAGATCATCATGGTCTGCGCCACGGTCGGCTCGGGCACCATCACCGGCTGGAAGCGACGCTCCAGCGCGGCATCCTTTTCGATGTACTTCTGATACTCGTTGAGCGTGGTGGCGCCGATCAGGTTAAGCTCGCCGCGCGCCATCATCGGCTTGAAGACGTTGGCCACGTCCAGCCCGCCTTCGCCGCCGCCCTGGCCGGCACCGACAATGGTGTGCACCTCATCGATGAAGAGAATCAGCTCGCCCTGGTGCTCGGTCACTTCCTTGAGCACCTTCTGCACGCGCTCCTCGAATTCGCCGCGGTACTTGGCGCCGGCCACCATGGCGTTGATGTTGAGTTCCACCAGGCGCTTGTCGCGCAGCGTCTCGGGCACTTCGCCGGCGACCATGCGCTGCGCCAGCCCTTCGACGATGGCGGTCTTGCCGACGCCGGGCTCGCCGATCAGCACCGGGTTGTTCTTCTTGCGCCGGGCCAGCACTTCGATGGTCGTCTCGATCTCCTGCGCGCGGCCGATGACCGGATCGAGCTTGCCCTCGCGCGCCATCTTGGTGAGGTCTCGCGAATACTTGTCGAGTTCCGGCGTGTTGGTCGGCGTCTCGGCGCGACCATCCTCAGCCCCCTTGCCGACCACCTTGCTCACCTGCTGGCGCAGCGCCTGCGGCGTGAGGCCATAGCGGCGCAGCAGGTTGGCCGCCAAGCCTTCGCCTTCCTCGGCCAGGCCAACGAGGAAATGCTCCGGGCCGACATAGGAGTGGCCCAGTTCGTTGGAGGCCACGAAAGCACGGCTGAGTGCGTCCTTGACGCGGGGCGACACGCCGATCTCGCCCTCGAACGGCTTGTCGCCGCGCTTGGCTTCGGATTCGATCTGCCGCTTGAGGTCATCGACCTTGATCTTGAACTGCCCCAGGATGGTCTTGACCACGTCGCTGTCGATCAGCGCCAGCAGCAGGTGTTCGGTATCGACTTCGGCGCGCCCGAACTCGGCAGCGTGTCGGGCGGCCTCCTGCAATAGGGCCTCGGACTGTTCGCTGATGCGGCTGGCGAGCCCACTGCCGCGACGGCGTGCTGTGCCCGTACCGGCCGGGGCGGGTTCGCCGAACGAGGCATCGACGACCTCGTCGGTATCGGCCGCCATGGACGGTGCGTCGTCACCGATGCGGAAGAAGTCGCTGCCAAGGAAGTCTTCGAACAGGCCGCTGCGCGAGCCGAACAAGGCTTCCAGCGGTGAGACGGTGCGCTTTTGCTGGCGCACCAGTTGGCGATAGTGATCGTCACACAACAGCATGGTGCTGTGGCGACCATTGAGATTGGCTTCCACCCGCACCGTGGCGGGCTGGCCGCAGACCTGGCATTGTTTTCTGGCCATGCTGATGCTCCTGTAAAGATTGATCTGACGAGGCACCGCCGATCACGGTGCCTCATCTCTTTGTGGTTTTTGAGAAAAACGCGCTGCCCCGCGTCAGCCATTGATCGGGATCGAGCGCCCCTGCTTGGGCGTACTGGCCTCGCGCTTTTCCATCGTGATCGTGAGCACGCCGTTCTTGAAAGCGGCCTTGATCGTGTCCTGGTTGGCATCGGCCGGCAGGTTCAGAGCGCGCTGAAAGCTGCCGTAGGAGCGCTCCACCCGGTGGAAACCGCCGTCTTTCGTTTCCTGCTCCTGACGCTTTTCACCGCGCACCAGCAGCACGTCGTTGTCGAGCGTGATCTGGATGTCTTTTTCCTCGACGCCGGGCACTTCCAGGGCGATCTTGTACTGCTTGTCGGTCTCCTGGATGTCCAGCGCCGGTTTCAGCAGGCCCGGCCACTCCGACGGCCAGCGTGGCATGGCCAGCGTCGGGAAACCGAAGCCTCGAAACGCGTCGTCGAACAGGCGATCGATCTCGCGATGCAATTGCAGGATGGGGCTGACCGGCCCACCCGCCACCGGCAGGTCATTGCGCTGCACCGGCAGCGAGGCAGTGCTCTGTTGTTCTTCCTGCTCCTTCTTGAACCAGTTCCAGGGAGCCAATTTCTTGAAATCAATGTCCATGTCACACCTCCAGAAGAAAAATTGAAGACTCTCGCTCACTCCGTTTGCCTGCGGCGACGGACAGCGCGCCCAGACGACACGGAGTGTTCCGCTGACTTTGGCTGCTCATCTGTGCGTATCACCTCCTTCTTTGTGCCTGCTTGGATCTGATCATTGATCCATCGATCGATTTCACTTTGACGAAACCGCCACGTCCCGCCGACCTTGAAGGCCGGAATCTCCCCGTGCGAGGCGAGCCGGTAAAGCGTCCGCTTGCCGACTTTCAAGTAGGCAGCCAACTCGTCGAGTGTGAAGATCGCCTGCTGGCGCGCTGTCATACCACCCCCACAAGTTCCGTCGTCACGCGGCCTCGCTCGAGGAAATTCTTGCAAGACTTTGCAAAAAATTGCGCCTAACATGCCGAAAGTCAAGAGTCAACATCCAGCGACCTGCTGGCCGATTGATGTGACTCAAATCTTCAAGGACGGTATGCCAGGGCGGGCCGGGCCGGCGCAGGGGACGGTGGGTTGATCGGGACCTTGCGGGCGCCGCCCACGGCCGCAGATCAAACACCGATCCTCACGTTGTAACCGAGCGCCCGCAGCCCCTTGCTCGTGCGCATGTTCCTTGGCGGAAACTCGTCTGGACGCGCCCAGCCGACGATTTCCCCGAGGCTGCTCAGGCCAATGTGCGGAATTGCCCAGTCGTCGCTGCGGATCGCGTTCCAGAGCCGGGCCGATACACTTCCATTGCCCCAGACGACGTAGTTCAACAGCTCAAGCACCGTCCGCCCTTCGCGGGATCGCTGCCGCCACAGCCACTCGCCGAACTTCTCGACCTTGTCGTCGCCGGCCTGCGGTCGGTCAGGCAAGCCCAAGTGCTCGTTTTCCTGCTTGATGGCATGGTCTCGGATCGCGTGCACCCGGGAAACGGCATCGACGAATTCCTGCTCCGTCAGTTTGAGAATGCGATCGCGTGCCAGTAACTCGCGCAGCCGGGGCGACCACTCGTAGATGGTGCGTTCTTCAAACGAGTGGTCGAAGTCGGCGTCATGCCACCACTCCAGCGCGTCGCGCAGCGCCAGTTCTGGGTTCTTCGAATTCCTGGCGAAGAACTCCTCGTAGGGGTGGCGGTTTCCATCCTTGACCTGCTTGTAGTAGTAGGCGTGCAGGAATTGGTCGGCTTGCACGCCGGGGGCCACCGACGCATCAATCCAGCCCGGTTTGGCGCCGGGCGCCGAAACCCTGGATGCGATCGATCGCATCACCTGCAGCGTGTCGTTCCAATCCTGCTCGAACTTCTGGAAGCGCTTCTCAGACGATCGCTTCGTGTCGACAAACACCAGACCGTGGTTCTTCGGCAGCAAGCGGTCCTTGTCGAACTGCTGCTCAAGTCCGTATTCGCGCTTCGACAACTCAGCCCGCCGGTCCGCCAAGCGCAGCTGCTCTTGGTAGATCTCCTTGGTCAGAGGTCGGGCACGGTCATCCACTTCCTCAAAGAAGCGCTGCAGCTCACGCTCCATGCCCGTTTCGACGAGTTCGTCGTGGGGCAGAAAGGTGCCCGCTTCGATGTTCGATATCCAGGCCCGGTCTGACAGGTTGGCAGACCCGATGTAGGCGCCGGCATCCACCCACCAGATGATCTTGGCGTGCAGGATGTCGGGAACGAGCTTGCAGTCGAAATTCGGACTGGCCTTATCCAGAAACCACTTCAACACGGCGGGATCGACAGCCACGGTGTGGTCGTAGCGGCCAAAGAACTCCAGGGGCTTCAAGTGCTGCGCGCAGGCCTCGAACAACTTCATGTTGTCGCGGCTGGCGTAGGCGACGGCCGCGCGAACGCGCGTGCAGGATTCAATCACCTCGCCCAGCAGGTTCTGGAGTAGTTGTTTGTTGAGCGGGCCGGCGATCAAGCGCATTGCAGCAGATCCTTTTGTTATTGCATCGTCATCGGGCATGGCCGTTCGGTTTGCGGGAGAGCCGCTCAACGGATGCGCCATCTGCATCGCCTATCTGGCGTTGCTCGATCGTGCGCCAACCCGGGACATGTGCGCTCATCAGCGCCTTGAACATCCTCCCGTGGTTTGCGTAACGCAGGTGAAGCAGTTCATGAACGATGACGTAATCCTGGAAAGACTCATCCTGGTCGAGCAAGTCAGTGGCCAAGGTGACGGTTCCCGCCGATGAACAGGAACCCCACTTCCTGCGCATCTCCTGCACCCGAACCACGCGGGGATTCACCTTCAGCTTGACCGCCCAGGCCAGTGCGCGGCGTCGTAAGTCCTGCGCTGGGTACTGCGACGATTTCATTCGCCACCCTCCGTGAGCAGCAAACGCACAACAAGATCGACGACCCGAGCCCGCTCGTCTTGCGCCAGAGCGAGCAAAGGTTTGTACAGCGACGCACGCAGCCGTCGCTGCTCGTCGGCGTTGACCGAGGCGTTCGGGAAGCGTCCGAGCAACTCCTCGGCGTCCTTGGCCAGCGTCATGGGGTCGATGCCCGCCGCTTTGACGGCCGCATCCTCACGCAACACCCAGGCAACGGCAAAGGCGCGAGGTGACAGGCCACTGTCGCGTGCCGCCTTCATGGCGGCTTCCTTCTCCGCAGCCAACGCCGCCAGTTGGTCCATCGCCGCCAGTCCGGTCGTCTTGCGCTCTTCCAGATCCTTCAGGATGCGCTCCGCTCGGTCCTTTAACGGCTGCAGCACCGGTGCTGCGGCAGGGTCCTCGTCAATCTCGTGCTGCAGACCGCGCACAAGGTTGAACACCTTGCCCTCGTCGGACCCATCCTCACCGCGCAGCGACTTCAGGGTTGCCACGTCAAAGGTTACGGTCTTGGTCAATCGCCCAAGGCCATGTTGCTCGGCGCTCTCCTCGATCAAGCGGCGGGTCTTGTAGGCCAGGTCAGCCACGAACCCGACTTTTTCGGCATAGGCGTTGCGCACGGCCGCATAGAGCTGGCTGAGCTGCTTGTAGGTCGCGATGTGGTCACGCAACGCCGGGTCGGGCGAGAGGATTTCCCACAGTGCCTCGATCTCCTTGTAGTGCTCGAAGAAGGCTTTGCGCGCCTCAGGCGTCAGGAAGCGCCCGAATACCAGCCGTTCCAATCGCTCGTCAGGCGTGCCGCCGGCATCCGACTCCAGGTAGTCCTGCTTGGCCTGCTCGATGCGTTGCAGGAAGTCCTGCAGCAGCACGTCCAAATCCTCGATCACGCCGCTGACATCGCTGGAGTCGAACTGCAGCGCCTTCTTCAGCTCGCGCAGCACGCCCACGAAGTCCACCACCAGGCCGACGCGCTTCTGAACGCCATTGGCGTCCACATAGGGCCGGTTCACCCGCGCAATCGACTGCAGCAGCACGTGATCGCGCATCGGCTTGTCGAGGTACAGGCAGTACAGCGGCGGCGCATCGTAACCGGTGAGCAGCTTGTCGGTGACGATCAGGATCTTCGGGTTCTCGGTGGGCTTCTTGAACAGCAGGCGCACCTGCTCCTCGGCCCCATCGGAAAGCTGTAACTCGGCCACCAGTGGCCGGTCCACCACGTCGGCGGCGTTTTCGGTATAGACCGGCGCGCTCCACTCGGGCGGCAGCAGCTTGTCCAGCGCCTTTTTGTATTTGGCGCAGGCCTCGCGGTTTACCGCCACCACAAAGGCCTTGTAGCCCAGCGGCAGGACGTTCTCCCTGAAGTGCTCGGCGATGAAGGCGGAGACCTTTTCGATGCGGTCGTCGGCCATCAGGAAAGTGCGCAACCCCACCGCGCGGTCGAGCACCTTGTTCAGCTCCTCGACATCGGTCACGCCTTCACTCTCGGCCAGCGCGAAGAACTCCTTGTCCAGCCGCTCGGCCGGCACCGTCATTTCGCTCGGCGCCAGCACATGCTTGATCGGCAGCGTGGTCTCGTCGGCAATGCTCTCGGCGATGGAGTACTTGTCCAGGTAGCCCAGCTCATCCTGCGTGCCGAAGATTTTGAAGGTGCCTTCGCCCTGCGAGGTGCGCGCGATGGGCGTGCCGGTGAAGCCGATGATCGTGGCCTTGGGCACAGCCGCCATCAGGTAGGTGCCGAGATCCTTGGCCACCGACCGGTGCGCCTCGTCGATGAACACGTAAACGTTGTCGCGCAGGCAGCTGTCTTTGCGGATGGCCTCGAACTTGTGGATCATCGAGATGATCAGGCCCCGGAAGTCGGCATCCAGCAGGGACTGCAGTTTGGCCTTGTTGTTGGCCCGTTCGACCGCGATGTCCTGCTGCTGCATCTCGCCCAGCAGGCGTTCCACCCAGCCTTTCAACTGGCCTTCCAGCTCGGTGCGGTCCACCACCAGGATTACGGTCGCATTGGCGAAGCGCGCCTTGTCCTCCAGGATCTGACGCGCCGCCGTCAGCAGCGTGAAGGTCTTGCCCGACCCCTGCGTGTGCCACACCAGGCCACGCGTCTTGGCCGGGTCGGCGCAGCGGTCGAGGATCGCGTCGATGGCGCGCCGCTGGTGCTGGCGCAGTACCGACTTGCGTGTCTCACCGTCCTGCACGTAGAACAGAATCCAGTGCTGCAGGGTGCGCAGGAAGTCGGTCGGCTCGAAGAAGGCTTGCACCGCAAAGCGATAGGTTTCCTCCGGCGCCTGCTTCCAGCGCGCCATGTCGCGCCGGTTGGCGTTCCAGGTCACGCCGTACCAGTAGTCGAGCAGGTGCGTCACGTTGAACAGCTGGGTCGTAGCCAGCAGCTCCGGCGTTTCCAACTCATAGCGGCGCAGTTGCTTGATCGCGCGCTCGATGGCGTCGCCGTCCTTCGGGTTCTTGTGCTCGACGATCACCACCGGCACACCATTGACGACGAACATCACGTCGGCCCGGTTGCCCTTGCGCGCGGGTGGCTTGATCTTCCACTCCCACGTCACATGGAACACGTTCTCCGCCACGTGCTCGAAGTCGATCACCGTCACCGGTCGATGGCGTTTCTCGGCTTCGTCGTACCACTGGCGTTCGCCGCGCAGCCAGGCCAGCAGCTCGCGGTTGCCCTCGATGGTGGCCGGCAGTGCATCCAAAGTCTCCACCACGGAGCGCACCGCGTCGGCAGACATCCAGGGGTTGAAGGCGGCGAGCTTGGCTTCCAGCACGTCGCGGAAGAAGGTGCCCGCCTCGCCGCCGCGCTTGGCGCGTGCGTCCTCCGGCGTGATCGGCGTCCAGCCGATCTCCACCGCGTGCTTCACCATCGGGAACTGCACCGTGCCGGCTTCGCTGATCTTGAGGGTGCTCATGCCCTGGCCTCCTCGGGTTGCGTCGAGGCCGGAGACAGCGCCGAAAGATCGAGGTCTGCGACACGGATCTCGCCGGTCATCAGCTTGTGCAGTAGGGACTGGAACAGTTCTTCCAGCACCTTGCGCTTTTGGCGGTGCAGATCGATCTTGCGGTCGATGGCGTCGAGGATGGCGACAATTTCGGCGGCTTCGTCAGGATCTGTTGGGCATGCGACCTTGAAGGTTTCGACATCGTTGAGGTTGAGCGTCATCGTGCCGTGCGCTGACGGGACGATTTGACTGAGCAACCTGTCCTTGCCCGCGTAAATGGCAGATCGCAAGAACTGACCCGAATATTCGCCGCGCGAGACTAGTGCCTTCACATCTTGGTTGAATGCCATCGGACGATTGATGACTGCCACGGGCAAGTCTTTCGCCAAACCCATGCCACGCACCAGCAGCAGCACCGCGCCCGCTGGCGCAAGGCGGCTTGCCGCTTCTACGCCTGCCTGAGAAATGTGGTCAATGGCGTCGTCGAGCGCAGGGAGCTTCAAGTCCTTGCCCGACACCCATGGCACATCACCGTTCCAGTATTCAGCAATGGATTTGCGCGGCGTGCCGCCACTCCAGATTTCGCAGAGGTCGAGGATAGTGCGCGGCTTCCAACTCTCCGGCACCGGCCCGATCTCGGTCTCCTTCTGCGGCTCGCCGCGCAGGCCGCGCGTGAACAGCTCGTGCATGGCAGCGCGTTTGAGTTCTTGGAGGTTGTCGAGCAGTGCCGTCTGTTGCTGCAGTGCCGATTCCGCTTTGCGCAGAACACTGGCAATCACCTTCTGCTCTGTTAGATCGAGCGGATAGGCCAACTCCTTTTCTTTCAGGATGGTGAAATGGCGGTTATAGCCGCGTGCAGGTAGGTCGATGGCACGGCAGGCGTAGAAAAAGAAGAGCGGATCAATGCCGTCCTTCGGTCGCAGCAGTTGTGTCCCATCCGCGCCACGTGCAAAAGGGCGCTCCAAGAATTTGAAAGCGCGCGTGTGATCGCCGAAAACGATCAGCGGCAGCGGTGCGTCAATGACGGTGCTTTCGTCATCCGTCCAGCCCGCGATTTGTTCCTGCCCTTGGTCAATGACTGGGAAGCTGCCCAACGGCTTGTAGTCGCGCGCCTGAACCTTGCGCTTGCCTGCTGCTGGAACGAGAACAAGACAATCGGCAACAGGTGCGCTGGCCCATGCTTCGTTCATTGCTCACCCTCCGTCTTCGACAATGGGCGCAGTAGCTTCAGCAAATCAGCCGTTAAGTTGAGGTCTTGCGCGTTAAGTTGTTCGAGTTGCTGAATCAGTGCCGGAATCGATCCGACCTCCGCGCTGCCGTTCTGTCCCACCCACCGACCCGGACTCAGGTTGTAGTCCGCCTCGCGTGCCTGCTCGGTGGTGATGACGGCAAGCTCGCCTTCCACCGGCTCGCCTTTGAGGTACATCGCGGCGAGCGGCCGGATGTCTTCCTCGGGCAGGTAGTTCTTCGGCTTGCCCTTTTGGAAGTGGCGGCTGGCATTGAGCAGGACGATCCTGCCTTTGCGCGCAGCGGGCTTGCGGCGGTGGAGCACCACGATCACGCCCGCCGCCGTGGTGTTGTAGAAGAGGTTTTCCGGCAGCAGGATCACGCCGTCGATCAGATCCTGATCGACGAACCACTTGCGGATGTTGCGTTCCTTGTCCTCGTTCTTGGAGCCGGAGCCGCGCGTGACGCTGCCTGTGTCGAGCACCACGGCGGCGCGGCCGTGGTCATCCAGACAGGCCAGGGTGTGCTGCAGCCACGCCCAATCCCCCTTGCCGCTGGTGATGCCGCCCGCCGTGCGGAAGCGGTCGAACGGATCGTTGGCGAAGAGGTCCGCCGCGAATGGCTGGTTCCACATCGGGTTGGCCACCACGATGTCGTGGCCGCGAATCTTGCCGCTGGCCTCGCGGAATTTGGGGTTGATCATGGTGTCGCCGCGCGCCAGCTCCACCTCCATGTCGTGGATGATGGCGTTCATCTGTGCCACGGCGTAGCTCTCGGCCTGCAGCTCCTGGCCGGAGAGCTTGAGCGGCACGCGGCTGGTGGGGTCGAGTTCGCGGGCGACGAGCTGGAGCTTGATCAGCAGCCCCGCCGAGCCACAGGCGTAGTCGTGGCAGGTCTCACCGGGCTTGGGCCGCAGGATGTGCGCCATCAAGAAGCCGACCTCGGTCGGCGTGAAGAACTCGCCTGCGCTCTGGCCCGAGCCTTCGGCGAACTTGCGCAGCAGGTATTCGTAGGCGCGGCCGAGGAAATCGGGCTGCACATCGGCGAGGCCGAGGCGGTAGCGCGGGTCGGAGAAGGTCTCGACCACGCCGCGCAGCTTGGCCGGGTTGATGTCGCGCTCGCCATTGCGCTCGGCGGCGAAGTCCACCACGTCGATCACGCCGGAGAGCGTCGGGTTCTGCTTGACCACGGCGCGCACGGCGCGGGTCAAGTGCTCGCCGATGTCCCGGGGCGCGGTCGGGCGGCCACGGTCATCGAGTGGCCAATCGAAAGACTCGCGCCCGCTGATCACCGCCCAACGGGCTTCCGGGGGAAGGTAGAAGCGCAGCAGCGAGTGGTCCGACTCGGCGATCTCCAGCGCAGTGGCACGGTCGCCGTATTCCTCGGCCAGACGCTCGATCTCGTCGTCGAAGACGTCGGACAGGCGCTTCAGGAAGAGCAGCGGCAGCAGGTAATCCTTGAACTTGGCCGCGTCCTTCTCGCCCCGGATCGAGCAGGCGGCGTCCCACAGCATCTGCTCCATCGGCTTGGTGGTGGGCGCAGCCGCCGCCCGCCCGCTGCGACGCCGGGTCACCTGAGCAGCCGCTTCGGCAGGCGGGAGGCTTTCGGCTCCCTCGACCCCGGCCTCTCGCGCCAGCGCGAGGATGGTCTCCTGCGCGGCACGCTGGGGCTTGTTGCCGCCACCTTCCCATCGGTTCACCGTGGCAAAGGAGACGCCCAGGCGCTCAGCGAGCTGCTCCTGAGTCAGATTGAGGGCCGCGCGGGTGGCGCGGAGTATCGCCGGAAAATCGTTTTGTTTTGTCATGTGTGCTATGTTTGTTATATTCTACTTGCTTGTCAAGCAGAATTTGGCGATGGGCGCCCCACCGCCTCCGGAATAGGAGAGCAGGCATGAGCGGGAACTGATGGGACACGGCTGGCGTGCCGCACAAGGGGTGGACTTGCGCTGACGATCCAACGGCCCCGCCCAGTCCTGGCGGGTGGGGCTGTCTTGACGCCGGCTCCATTTTGTGACCCAATATAGGGGAACAATTCGAGTGGCCGCCATGCAGACCTTCACCATCCGCGAACTGCGCGAACGCTCCGGCGACCTCAGCCGCGAGGCCGAGGAAGGCCGGCTCGCGCTCGTCACCCGCCACGGTCAGCCGCTGTTCGTCAGCGTTCCCTTCACCGATGAGCTGCTGGAAGCGGGGGTCCATACGGCATTGGCCGTCAACCTGTTCAAGTGCGGGGAGATCACCTCCGCGCGCGCGGCCAAGCTGGCACGGATGAGCCTGCCGCAGTTTCTGGCGCATCTCAGCGCGCAGGGCATCCCGGTGGTCGATCACGAACCGGCTGAACTGGAGCAGGAACTCGCCGCCTTTGATGCGGCGCGATGAGTCGGCCCGTCGTCGTCTCCGATGCCGGGCCGCTGATCGCGCTGGCCGGTTGCGGGCATCTGGAGCTGCTCGTCGCCGTGTTCGATGCCGTCCATGTGCCGCAGGTGGTGCTGGCTGAAACCACGGCAGATCGTTCGCGCCCGGGTGCGGCCGACATCGCTGCCTTCGTAGAGGCCCACGTACAGGTGCATCCCGACCGCGATGACCCCGTCTACGCCACCGCCGTCAGCCATCTCGACGAAGGTGAAGCGCAGGCCCTGAGCCTGGCGCACGCGCTGGGCTGCGGCGTGCTGATGGACGAGCGTCGTGGCCGTCAGACCGCGATCCGCCAAGGCGTGCCCCTGTTCGGCGTGCTGGGCGTACTGCTGCAAGCCAAGCGCATCGGCAAGCTCGAACGCATCGCTCCCGCGCTGGATCGGATGCAGGCCAACGGCTATCGCGTTTCGCAGGCTCTCATCGAGGCGGCCTTGAGGCTCGCGGACGAGGCCCCCTGACTTGCGATGATGAGCCGCCACATTCACCGTACCAGACGCGGAGAATGATTTGCCTTTGCGGCGAATGAGGTGTTTAATCTCCGCATGGATAGCGGAGAAAAACTCTACATCTGGCAGGCCGACGACTGGCCGAAATGGCGCTACGACCTGTCGGCGCTCACTGGACTGTTGACCGAGGTCAGCCGCGCCCAAGGCGTGCTGCTGGGCCGTCTGGCCGACGTGGGCATGGCGCTGCGCAATCAGGCCAGCCTCGCGGCGCTGACCGAGGACGTGGTCAAGACCAGCGAAATCGAAGGCGAAGTGCTGAACGTCGAATCGGTGCGTTCGTCGATTGCTCGCCGTCTGGGCGTGGACATTGGCGCGGTCGCCCCGGTGGATCGGCACGTCGAAGGCGTCGTGGAGATGGTGCTCGACGCCACTTCGCGCAGCGCCGAACTACTGACCGCCGAGCGCCTGTTCGGCTGGCACGCGGCCTTGTTCCCGACCGGGTACTCGGGCATGAATAGGCTCACCGTGGGCCAGTGGCGTGACGATGCCGCCGGACCGATGCAGGTGGTTTCCGGTCCGGTGGGGCGGCGCAAGGTTCACTTCCAGGCACCGCCCGCCGACGCGCTGCCCAGCGAGACGGCGCGGTTTTTGGCATGGGCCAACGAGGAAACGGGCGAGCCCGCACTCATCAAGGCCGGGCTGGCACATCTGTGGTTCGTGACGCTGCACCCCTTCGACGACGGCAACGGCCGCATCGCCCGCGCAGTGGGCGATCTGTTCCTGGCCCGCGCCGACGGCAGCTCGCAACGCTTCTATAGCTTGTCGGCGCAAATCCAGCGCGAGCGCAAGGACTACTACGACGTACTGGAGCGCACGCAGAAGGGCACGCTCGACGCCACCGGCTGGTTGTCGTGGTTCCTCGGCACGCTCGGGCGCGCGGTCGCCAGCGCGCAGTCCACGCTGGACGCCGTGCTGGTCAAGGCGCGCTTCTGGCAACGCTGGGCGGGCCTGTCGTTGAACGAGCGGCAAGTGAAACTGCTCAACCGCCTGCTCGACGGCTTCGAGGGCAAGCTCACGAGCAGCAAGTGGGCCGCCATCGCCAAGTGCTCGCCCGACACCGCGCTGCGCGACATCACGCAGTTGCTGGAACTTGGCATCCTGAAAAAATCGCCCGGCGGCGGGCGCAGCACCGGCTACGAGTTGGCGGATCGGTAGCCGGGGCCAGAAACGGCATTCAAGCCGGCAGCGATGCCAAGGCCTGCTGCAACGATCTGTAGTGGTCGCCCGGGGCCGCCTGCACGTCGATGCCCAGGTTCTTGGCGTTCTGCGACCAACGCTGCGCCCACGCCAAGACCTCGTCGCGATCGAAACGGATGAGCTTCTGGACCCGACGATAGGGAATGCCCAACGCGTCGCGTGTCTGCTTTTGCGTGAAGATGTACAGGGGCAGCCCGGTGATGTACGAAATTTCGCGTGGGCCCATGTAACTCGAGCCATTTGGGAGGACGACGTCGGCGGCGCTCTCCCAGGTCGATGCCCGCAACGCCTCGGACTCGAAATCGAGGATTTCGTCGATGGGGTACACGACCCGCTTGGACATTTTCATGAATCGGGGGCCGCGCCCCTCGCTACGCCAGCGTTGCAGGGTCTTGGGGCTGATGTTCCAGCGCGAGGCCAGCTCGTTTTCGTTCATCATCATCTTCTGCATGGTTGACTCCGGTTCTGGTTGAAGGCAACGCATTCAGGCGTGACGTCGGCCACGAAGCCAAGTCCTCGGCAGGGCCTCCGTGCAGTTTCAGCGCAATGAGAACATCAACGGGTTTTACATATGTCCCTGTTCATTCCGCCGATACCCACCGCCATGGGGACGTCTCGGCATCATTGAAGATAACGGGTTCACGGTTGCTGTAGAATCCACCACCAAGAACAAATCTGAAGCAGTCTCAGGAAGTCCAGAGAACCCCGTAGATTCAAGGTCTATGGGGTTTTTTGTTGCCTAAATGCTCGGCGATGAGGATCCCCGTTCATGGGGAAGTACCTCCTGAGAGTCCGTACGCCTGAAGCTCGCCGACCTATGCCGCATCCTGCCGGTGTTCTCATCCGAAATAACTAATACGCTAGGCGTTGCCATTGAGTTTTTTAGATATCTGAACGATATCTACCTAAATAAGTATAAAAATCAACGGGTTGCAGATCGGTATTCGGAAAACCGTTATTAACGAAAAAAAGTATATGACCGCTTGCGCGTCACAATGCGTGCCAGTAGAATGACCCCCATTCGCCTAAGGAGGGGTCGCATGTCAGTCACAATTCGCAAGAAGAGCCCGCGCGCGCCGTCCGTTGGATTGGAAGAGGCAATCGAGCGGACTCTCAAGATATACAAGGCCGAGCGGCTGAATGCGGCACCTATTGACGTGGTGGCAAAGGATCTCGGCTATACGGGAGCAAAAAACGGTACCGCGTTGTCTACGATCGCATCTCTGCGCTACTACGGTCTTGTAAACCGACCGGCTGAGGGACTCCTGTGCGTTAGCAAGGAGTTCGAGTCATTTCAGTATGCGCCCAGTGATAAGTTGCGGCACACCATCAAGACCACGTGGCTTACGCGCCCCCCGGTCTTCGCCGAACTCCTCGAAAAGTATCAAGAGCACCTGCCGTCTGACGGCGTCCTCAAGTTCGATCTGATCCAGAAGGGTTTCAGCCCCGCTGCCGCTGACGCTTGCGTCAACATTTTCCGTCGGTCAGTAGAGTTCGCAGACTATTTCAATGGCCCCAAGCAGACGCCTGAGCCCGAGGAGCTTCTAACGCCCTCGGCGGAAACGGACCTTGAGGAGGAGTTGCAAGAGGCGAGCCCGTTGCCGGATGTGGTAGGCACTCCTCGCCAAGCTAGCGCATCCCTCGCGTCGCACGCTGCTTTAGCTGCTACGACAGAGCGCATCTTGGTTCGCTTGAGCCGAGGGCGGCGGGCCTGGATTGAAATCCCAACCCAATTCTATGAAGCGGACAAGGATCGGTTGAAAGCACAGATCGATCTGCTGCTTGCGGATGATGCAGAGGAGGGAGCCGACTAAAGAAAAAGGCCCAGTGCAGTTGGCGCTGCGCTGGGCCTCGATTCCCCTGGACACGAAGCCTATCCGACGGGGAGCTGGGACTGGCCCAGAATGCGAGCGAGGATTATTGTCCTCAGGGGCGCCAGTGTCAAGAAGGCTTCATCGGACTAAGGAAGTCTGATGAGTACAACTGAACGGCCGGCACCGCCGGGTTTTCGGTGGGTCTGTTGCAAGTGCTTTAAGCACTATCGCACGGGCAAACTGGTGTATCCCAAGAACGCAGAGTGTTTCATGCTCTTGGTCCGCGCCCGCTAAGCTGGACGGCTAGCCGTCTTTAGGCTTAGTAGTGCTACTGCCGTGGCAGCGTCGCGGCAGACCGCTAACCAACCCCGCCGGCTATTTCAGCGGCGGATCTCCTTTCCTGTGCAACTGTCGATTGCGCTCGATAGGGTTGCCCTTCATTGCGGGGCAATTACGGTCATTCTCAAGACATCGAACGTTGACGATGAGGTGTGAGCAAAAGTCTCCCCAAAAAAAAGCCCGCGACCCCAAAAAGCATCGCGGGCTTTCCCACATCTAGGCCACCATCAGCAGCCCATCACCTCACTGCACACTCTCCTCCGCCTTCTTCCTCGGCCCCCGGTTAAACCGCACCGACAGCGCCGCCCGAGCCGTATCCAGCGCCTCGCCCTTGCCGGCCACCTTCAGGTACGCATACCCCTCCAGCGACGCCGTCATCAGATCGCTACCCAGCGCCATCTGCGAGTCGCGCAGCTTTTCCACCAGCTTTTCCACGCGGACGAGGCGAGGGCGCAGGGCGTCGAATGCGGCGAGGTCGCGCTTCACTTCGGCCAAGCTGTAGTTGGCGGCCAGCACGCCGGGGTTGTTGCCCAGCACTTCAACGGCCTTGCGGCAAAACGCTTCCGACTTGTCGCCCATCTTGGTGACCGTGCTGCGTTGCTCGATCGACAGGTCGATCAGGCCGACGAACTTGTCTTCCAGCGTCTTCAGCGCGGCATCGATGGCGCTGAGGTCTGCGGTGGTGAGTTGAAGCGAAATCAGGTTCTGTGACATTGCATTCCTTCTCTACGTAATAACAAGGTCGCGCTCAACGACGCGACCACGGCGAGATTGGTTTGCCACCGACCCGATATCAAGGCTGGTCACCACATTTGACAGAACCCCACGCGGCTGCGGCGGCATCACGGTGGCCTCTCCGCACGGATGTCGAAGGGCTGTGCGCGGGCCAGAAACTGCCGATGACGGGCCTCTGAGGTCCGAACGTGGACCTCCGACAGTCAAGCGTGGGCTTCCGAGGGCGGAGCGTGAGCGTCAAACACTCACCTTCCACAGTCCAAGCTCGAAAATTTCGACCTCAGACTGCCGGCGTCGGGCCTCGGACGGTGGAACGTCAGCCTCAAAGGGTCAACGTCGAGTGTCTGAGGGCCAAGCTCGGGTCTCAGAGGTCCGATGTATCGGATGTTTTTGGGCCGTGTTCGGGCCTTTGAGGGCCATGCGCCACTGTCTGACGGTGGCGTGTCGCTCTCGGACTGTCGAGATCGAATGTTTGAGATCCATACACGCACCTAAAACTGCGGCGCTCGGCCGTCTGCAAGAGAACGGCGTGAAGTAGAGGGCCGGACGTGTTGGGCCGCACGTCACTCGCCGCGGGCATTGGACCAGGTTGTGCAGTACGCGCGAGGCCAGTGGAGCCCGGACGCCCGGTGCACAGAATCGGACGTTGGAAGCAGCCCCCATCGATATAATCCAATCCACTTTTGCCCCCAACGGCAACTGGGTTTGGTGACCCGCACTGGTGGCTATGTGCACACACTACGGCGGGCCGGGTGGGGAGACCACGAGGTCTGCCGGTGCTCCAGAGAGCCGGTTCGCCAGCCTCGCCGTCAGGCCCGCCACCTCTTCTGGCGTTGAGTTGCCGGGCCTCCAAACATCGGAGGGGGCTCGATGCCAAGTCCTCACCGCGCCCTTACCTATCTCCACAAACATCACTGCCCGAGCGCCCACGTCATTCAGCGCAGGCGGACGCATGCAGCTGGGACGGCAGTATCGGTTCAGCGCGCAGTCATTTCCACCGCTGCGTGATGCACGAATCGGAAGTTGAGCGGAGCCCCCATCGCTATAATCCATCCCGCTGCCGCACCAACAGCAGCCGGGTGTAGCGACCTGATCTATGCAGTACCTCTGGACGGCAATCGCACAGCGATTCGCCGGCAGGCACTCGCGCGCTTTCAAGGGCGGGCCGGGTGGGGAGACCTTCGGGTCTGCCGGTGCTCCAGAGAACCGGTTCGCTACCCCCGCCGTCGGGCCCGCCACCCCCGTGTAGCGACGAGCTGGCGGGTCTCCAACCACCTCTGGAGGCTCTATGCCAAATGGTCCAAGCGGGCACCGCCCCGCGTCGTATCCATCTCCACCAGCATCACCACCCACCCACGCGCCCACGTCGTCGGACGCAGGCACGCTCACCAAAAACCGCACCTACCTGAACGGCGCAATCGCAGCGCAGGCGTATCTCAGGCGCACCCGCGCCGCCATGCGCAGCCACGGCCAATGTCGCCCGGGGATGCTGCGTGAGGAGCTTCAACACCTCTCTGCACACGCGTTCCCGCCGGCATTCATCAAGGGCTTTATGGATGCGATTGATGCGTACGTTTCGATGTCGCTCGGGGGCCGCGATGTCGATCCGCAATCGTGGGACGTGCTAGCCGCCATAGAGCGGCGGGGCTACAGCCAATAAGAAGAGATTGACGCATTCCCGTGACGGGCGGGAATGCCTGGACACGATCTGTCGATGTCGCTCGACCTTTCACGATGGAGCAATGATCACGAGGCTGCAACTCTCTCCAGCCACGCTTTGTACGCTTCGGTTGTGTCGGAGGGGAGATTTCGGATGTGGACTTGAAGCGCATCGTGCATGTTGAACGCCTTCCACACAACCGGGGCTAGCCGCGCAACTGGGCTGTTATCAGGTCCACACGCGCGTAGCAGTTGCAGGCTAGCCGCCACAACTGATTCGATTGAAAAGGCGCCCAAGAACATAAGCAGTGCTGCAATAGGTGTGTGCCTTGCTTAATCTCTACCGCTCAATGGCAATGCTCTCGATCGCATAGTCTGCCTTGCCGTAGTCCGCAGATTCGCTATGCAACTCCACGAAATAGCGGAGCTCTTCAACGTAGTATCCGTTGTATAGCCTGCCCTGCGCATCCTTGCACTTAAGCGGCCATGCTGAGCCTTTCAATCCGGCATGTACCGTACTTGCATCCACGGGTTGGCCTATATCGCATGTGGACCCAGAATCAATTCGTTTGCCAATGCCCTGAATTTGCGAGTTGAAAGTGATGTGCCCACCCGGAACCCATTCCGAAGTGCCCAGTGTCAGCACCTCCGTAACGGCGACGTTCCTCTCTTCCGCGACATTAATGTTCATTTTGGACTTGAGCTGCGCGAGGCCCACGAGCTCACGATCGACGGAGAATTCTGGGCTGTAAATCTCATGCACGCGAGTACTTCCGTCACTCTTCGGCCTGATCTCGAAGACCATCGGCCCCGCATCCTTGAACTTACCGCTCGTGGTTAGTTTCGTGATTCTCGCAACAGACACTGTTGGGCCGTTGGGCAATATTGACTTGAACTTCGCGGCTGTCGCTTGCACATCCGGAGGAACGGGCACGTCGTCGATTCCGACATCCGGATGCAATGGAGTCTTGGGCCGGCTAACAGCTCCGCCGATCCCCCTGTATGCGGACGCGTCAGCCGATTTGCTGCAAGCCAGTTCCTGAATGGCGAGGGCGTAGTCATCTGTCGAGTCAAACGGCGTCTGCACATCGTCCCGTTCAATCATCCCGTCGGTTATCGCGCCTTCCGGGGTGAAGTCATAGCCGACAGAGATGCGGTAGGTTTTGGTATCGCAGTTTACGCGCACGAACTCGCGCTTTGAGTCGTACGGTGCGTTGTATGGCGGATCGAGAACAATCTGAGGATAGTCATGGCGCGTCCAAAACGACGCGACCGCACCGGTTTTTCTGAAACTACCCGTGTCGATTTGAATTAGTGTGCCGTCGCCTAACCGCCTCGCATTAACTAGCCTCTCCGGTTGAATGGGCAACTGACAGGCCCAATTGAGGAAGGCTGCGTGGGGCGAGTCCCCCTGCGTCTGAATGAACCCTTGTGCCGCATAGCGCCCGATGGACTTCCCGTACCACCGCCTCATCAGCTTTCCGTTGACGATGGCGTCAGACCATGCAAAACGCATCGTGCGATCACCGCAACTAAATTCCGCTGGCGCCATCAACTCCAGTTCGCCCTTGTCGGAGTGGATCAGGTTTCGGTGTATCAGGTAAACGTGGTCGCCGATACGGTGCACGGAATCTGCCAAGTATTCATATTCCGGCTTGGTGGGAACGGGAGCCCAAGGGCTTCCAATTGCATTAAAGCTGAGCAACGTGCAGCAGGCGAATATAGTTTTAGCTAGCAAGTGTGTGGGCATTGAGCGAGAGGAGACATATTGACTCTATAACGCTCTATCGATCGCCGTGACGGAAACTTGAGGCTTCCAACGACCGAGAGAAGTGAGGGGGGGCGTCGACCGGCGGACGTTGGCCACCTTGTGAACTGCAGAGCCTGATGCCGGGCTTGTAACTTGCAAGCAGCCCCCATCGCTATAATCCACCCCGCTGCCGCACCAACGGCAGTCGGGTTTGGCGACTCGACATACTCACAACGAGCCTCCGCTTGGCGGATACGCTCGGGCGCACTCGCGCATGCCTCCTATGGCGGGCCGGGTGGGGAGACCGCAAGGTCTGCCGGTTGCCGTGAGTACCGGTTCGCCAACCCCGCCGTCGGGCCCGCCACCTCGTTTGGCGACGAGAAGGCGGACCTCCAATCAATACTCACGGAGGCTCCTATGCCTATTGCAGACGAGACGCGACCAGCGTCGTATCCATCTCCACCAGCATCACCACCCAGCCCAGCGTCCACGTCATCCGACGCAGGTACGCTCACAAAAAACCGCACTTACCTGAACGGCGCAATCGCAGCGCAGGCGTATCTCAGGCGTATCTCAGGCGTACACGCGCCGCCATGCGCAGCCACGGCCAATGTCGCCCGGGGATGCTGCGTGAGGAGCTTCAACACCTCTCCGCACACGCGTTCCCGCCGGCATTCATCAAGGGCTTTATGGATGCGATTGATGCGTATGTGTCGATGTCGCTCGGGGGCCGCGATGTCGATCCGCAATCGTGGGAGGTGCTAGCCGCCATAGAGCGGCGGGGCTACAGCCAATAACAAGAGATGGGCGCATTCCCGTGACGGGCGGGAATGCCGGGGCAGAGTCGGAGTGATAGTTGGGCGTTCGCTGCGGCGCCGAGAAAGAGCACGTTCCGAAGGGAGTACTCGGCGCCCGACGGCTCCTCAGACTCGACAAGCGCCGCGATCGTCGGGCGGCAATCGGCCAAAAGTAGTCAATCGATTTCATGTCGGAAGCACATACAATCGAATGCAATCAACATTAATCATGAAGACAAAATGCAGCATCCGACTTTCCGCGTCACGCTCTCCATCGCCTTTTTATGGCTCAGCGGCATTTGCCAAGCAGCACCATCCGCTGATCCGCTATCGACGCTCCCAGCCGATCCTCAGCAAACCACTCAACCGCGGTGGGTCAGAGCGGTACCTCCGTACCCCATAGCGCCACTGTTTTCCAAAGCTGAAGTTGATCTAAACTCCGTTAAGAAAAGTGGCAACGGCAAAATTACCGCCTGGATAAGAGAAACGTACGAAAAAATTCAGCAACCTTCAACTGACCACGCTTTTCAGGTTGGGGAAACCAATTATCTAATCGACTGCAATAATGGGAAGTACAATTTCCTATCGATTAATACAAGAAGTGCAAATGGGGACTTGGTTCGATCAGTAAAACTGCCGGATTTCGATCAGAAAAATATGGACGATATCCCGCCTGATTCATTGAACGGTGCGGAAGCGACTCTCGCCTGTGCGCAGGCAAAGAAGAACTGGCCCGGTGAACAATATTACGATTTGCACATTAAACCAAAGCACGTTGAGGTGGCCACACCTCTTACATTGCAAGAAGAAGAAAAAATCGATCGAGCTATAGCTCAACGAAAGGAACTTGATGGACGTAATGCCCCATTTACTGGACCGTTGTTGACTGCCCTGCCCGGAAAAAACACGTGCCACATGATGAACGGAGTCGATGGAAATCCGTCTTCCTATGAATTGTGCTATGCGTCTGGCATGTTTTCGCATGACGTCTACAGTCTTCGATCTGATGGAATTTCCTTGCTTCATGGCATTGATGACGAGGCGACAAAAGGCATTGACGGTGTATTCAACGGAAATAAAATTCGACTTCAATGCGAGCCTGTCAATAGGTTGGCAGATGGTGTGACGAATACAACGATAAAAAATGCCATTCTGGCCGATCGGATGTCGTCAAAGAAAATCTCGTTCGATGATGGGTTGAATTTCGCAATAATGACCAATGTGATCGAGATTGGGAGGCACTGCATACTGAGCGGCGCGGATGGCATCATGGCAAAGCTCGACGTTGTTTTTCCACAATAAATTGGTTTCGGCAACAGGCGTCTTGCTCGAATTTTCACGAGTGAGAAAGCTAGATGTCTCTTCTACGGTCGAAAGCGAACGGTCATAGGTAATGCCATCAGCGGCAGCTTCCGGCCAGAAGCGGTCGTCGATACGGGGTGCCATAGTGACGAACAGTTCGGAAGTTCATAAAAGAGGCAGTTCTATGAGCGCATCACGTGCCCTGCACGAAGAAGTCGAGAAATACAAGGCGTGGGCGGCGTCGCATATGCCTCGCCAGCGCGGCTGCGACTACGACCAATGGCAATCACTGTGGGGCGCCGCGATTGCGGTTCTCGAATCGGTTCCGCCGGATGAATGGAGTGAAAGGTGCCGCGCAGATTTGATCTTCGCCATCGCCCGCGACGACGAGGTGGAATGGATTTCTGATCAACTTGGAGGCAAACCTGGTGCTCTCCTGGCACTCGCTGGGCTCGCAATTGACTCTTCAGAGCCGGATGCAAAGTGGCAAATCGCGGCACAACTCGGAACGCTGTCTACGCATAAGGACAAGGCGGAAGAGATGCTACTTCGCCTTGTAGACGATACGGACGAATACGTTAGCAGGCGTGCGTTGCTTGCGCTTGGGGCATTGAAGTCGCAGCATGCCGAACACCTTGCGGAAAGGGCGTGGCTCACAGGTCACGAATACCAACGTATCGCAGCGTTGTGGGTTCTAAAAGATGTCGCCCCGAGCAAACTGCCGAAATACCTACGTTTGGCAGACGAGGATGGTCGCAAGTTTGTTGTCGAGAACGCACGTAAGTGCGCCAACGGCATCCAATGATGGAACTGCTCATGCGAAGAAAAGGGTTGCCATACCCGCATCGTCGTCAACACAGTCACCAAAAGCGAATTGATAAGAATGAGTGATTTTGAACGGGAGATCGCCTCGTCGCGGCGCCTTTTTCGTCCTCGTTTTAGCGTAGTGACGACATTTGCAGCGTTCTTTAGTGGCTTGGCGAAGGGCGCATGGGCCCTATTGTTCGTATTCGCAACCCTGATTGCGGCGATCTTTGGTGGCCCAGGGGCGACCGACTTGCCGACGACACGCCGGGATTGGCGAATTCTGCTGCTGTTCGCGGTAGTGGTTATGGTTGGCGTTTTCGCGTGGAACCGACTCTCGCAAGCGTCGGCCTTATTCGCAGCGACCATAACGACCTAGGGAGACGTTGTTCGCAGGCGCGACTATGAGCATGGGCCAAGGGGAGTAAGGATGTTGAAAAAGAAATGGTTAGAGTGGGCGCCTGCACGGATAGCCCGATTGGTTCCGGTATTGGCCGCGGCGGCTCTAGGTGGCTGTGCAGACAATTACCCATGGCCTCGCGACTGGCCGGCACTGCCAGAAAATAATTTGCAGGCCGGCTGCCCGCAACTGGACGGCCTGTACGCGAACAGGGGCGAGATGACTGTCAAGCCTGTGTATGACATTGACAGGGGGCTGTCTCAACAACTATTGCGTGTCTCACCGAAAACTCGCGGCGCGCGGGTGCAACTGCGACAAGCGACACCGGATGTGCTTGAGGTTGTGGTGTTGGAGGCCGACGGTCAGGAGTTGCGACGCGAGACCCTGCTGAGCAGCCGTGGGGATTTCGAATGCAAAGCGGGCACGCTGTGGCTGCGGGAAGTCGCGACCGTCATGAAGGACGGTACGGGAATCGGGCGCAACACTACGCGCTTTGGATTAAGTGTGGCGGCCGATGGCACGCTGGCGGGCCAACAGAAAATGTTCGCTGCCGGTGCGGTCGGATGGTTAGTGCCGCTAGTGCAGACCATGGACAGTTGGTATCGCTGGGATAAGGTCGGCAACTGAGTTGCAATGCGTGTGTCTGGACCCATAGCCGGGTCTGTGTCCTATGTACAAGTACGTCCTTTCGTTAGCCTCTTTGGCGATTGCTACGGTGTGGATAGCACAGGTCGACGTCGGCTGCGTCGTAGACCTTCCGCGCGCACGGCAGCAAGCGGACGTTATTGCCCACGAGATACAGAGCTTCAAACAGGAAGGGCATTCTCCGCAAGAAGACGGTCGCTTGGTGAAAATAGGCGGGGCATGGATTACGGCGAAACTCCCGGCGCGCGGATACGGCCCAGATGCCGATGCTGACCTTGCGGCGCGTATGCAAGGCCAAGGTTGGTCAGTGGTGGAAGGGCGGACGCGCGTCTACTGCAAGAATGGGATACGGGCGACGTTGGAGCGCGGCGAAAACAGTGACAGCGGTTGGAGCATGATAACGGCCGTATTCGATTTCGCTGGAGCACGACCCTGCGGCTGTAGGCGGCCAAGCGCGTCCTCACTGCGTCCCGGTCCTGTCTTCGAACCGGCACCCCTCAGCTGATACAGGATGCATGCGGCTGCCGCCGGCGGGGGAGTGTACGTCGTCGAGCTCGAGGAGGAACAGCAATGCCCCGCACGATTTTCTGTTGGCGTTGCAATATGGATATACCGATGCTGACGGAAGAAGAGTGGAGCCTCGTCAAGCCGGAAGGAATTATTGAGGAGATCAAGCTGTACCGCGAGACAACCGGTTGCTCGCTTGCCGAAGCAAGCCTTAAGGGGTGGGGAAGTAAAGCGCTGGCTGCTTATGAGCGCATTACAGGGGTCAAGGAAACCAACCCGAATGCTCTCCTCCACCATCGACTGAGTCTCTACGGGCCCACGTGCCAAAACTGCGGGAAACCGCTACGAACGCCAAAGGCGGAACATTGCGCCGCCTGTGGCGCCAAGTGGAACGCTTATGGCGATGGGTTACGGGATCAAGAGTGACGATCGAGGAATTGCGTCATCATGCGCACGCATGGCCAGGCCCGCCCCGGCATGCTGCGCGACCAGCTTCAACATCTCTCAGCCTGCGGCTCGAAGCCGGCTTGCTCACGGTGAATGGTCAAAGCAGCCATCACGAGGCATTCGTGACGGCATGACATCCATGCGCACCTGTCTGCCGAGCATGAATCGCCGCCACGAAAGCGGACAGAAATCCGTGCATTTCGGACTGCCGCTCGGGCCGCTTCAGCAGGGTTTTGATTTCGTCTGGCGTTTTTCCAATCAACGGGATGCGCAAAAACACGTCTTCGAGAAATTGATCGCTGACAGTGGACAGCACCAGCCGGAGCGATGTGAGCATGTCGTCGCCACGATGCGATGCATGTGCGAGCGCAATGGGTTTCCCGATGACTTCGAATCGCGAGACCATCCAATCGATGACGTTCTTGAGCCCTCCCGGAATAGCGCGAACGTATTCGGGGCTGGCAATAATGATGCCGTCGCATCCGGACACGAGTGCCAGGAATTCCAGCACTTCGGCTGGTGTCTGTGGCCCTTCCAGGTCAGGAGAAAAGACCGGCAAGGTGTCGAGGCGATGGAATACCGATAGCTCAACGCCCTCCGGGGCAACGTCTTTCAAGCCGAGCAGTAGCGCCGTGTTGACGGAATCGCGGCGGGCACTGCCGGAGATGGTGAGGAGCTTCATGTGGTTTTCCTTTAGAGACATCCTGCCGCGCCCCGGGCGGTCTGGTTTGATACGTTCGAAGCGTCCCCTCGCCCAGCCTTTCAACCCGTCATCCAAACTTGCGCGCCGCATCGCGCGCCAGGCCAGAACCGATCCCGCCGAACAGGTCGCCCTCAACGCGCCGCGCTGACGGCAGCACTTGCGCCAGTTGCTCGCGCAGCAACGGCACCCCGCTGGAGCCGCCGGCAAAGAGAATGGTATCGACCGCTTCCGCTGCAACGCCCGCCGTTTTCAGCATCGCCTGCACGGTGGACACCGTCTTGCCGACCAGCTTCCCAATCGACTGATCGAAGTCTTCACGCGTGACGGGCTGCTTCAACTCGGGCGCGATGCGGTGCAGGTCGATCTCCGCCACCGGGGCGTCCGACAGCGCGATCTTGGCGGCTTCGACCTGGATGGCGAGCCAGTGGCCGGCGCGCTCGCGGATCAGGCGGATGAGGCGGTCGAGTTTTTCGGTGTCGGCGGCATCTCGGTAGTTGTCCATCACCACCGTCCATGCCTTGCGCGTGT
Source organism: Ralstonia flatus (assembly GCF_958439105.1). Lineage (NCBI taxonomy): Bacteria > Pseudomonadati > Pseudomonadota > Betaproteobacteria > Burkholderiales > Burkholderiaceae > Ralstonia > Ralstonia flatus. The sequence goes on from NZ_CAUDLI010000011.1 coordinate 101,691, forward strand.
ACACGTGGTTGATGGTGTGCCAGCTCGCCAGGTCGAAATACTGGCCGGACGGCATTGCCTTGCCGTTGCGCAGCGTGCTGTTCAGGCCCAGTAGCGGCATCACGCTGGCCAGGCTCAAGGCGCGGTCGAAGTCGGTGCCGCCGATGTGCACGCCGCCGTTGGCGAGGATGTCGTCGCGGCGGTCAAGGCGTTTTGCGCGCTCGGGCGACAGGCGCACGAGCGAGAAGTCCGACGTACCGCCGCCAATGTCGGCCACCAGCACAAGTTCTTCACCGCTGATGCCGGCCTCGTAGTCGAACGCGGCGGCGATGGGCTCGTACTGGAAGGCGATCTCGTCAAAGCCGGCGTCGCGCGCGATGTCCGCCAGCGTGTCTTCGGCAAGCTGGTCGGCCTTGGGATCTTCGTCGATGAAGAACACCGGGCGGCCCAGCACGGCGCGGCGGAATTCATGGCCGGCGGCGTGCTCGGCGCGCCGCTTGAGTTCGCCAATGAAATGCGCCAGCAGCTTGCGGAACGGCATGGCCTGGCCCATGACCTCGGTGCTGTCGTCCATCATCGACGTGCCGAGCAGGCTCTTGAGCGAGCGCATCAGGCGGCCCTCGTAGCCGGCAAGATAGTCGGCCAGCGCGGCACGGCCGTAGCTGACGGTCGGGTCTTCGGCGTGAAAGAAGATGACGGAAGGCAGGGTGGCCTTGCCGTCTTCGAGCGGCAGCAGGGTGGGTGCGTCCGGTCTCAGCCAGCCGACGGTGGAGTTGGACGTGCCGAAATCGACGCCGCAGGCGTTTGACATCATAGGATTGTGGCTTCTGGAGTGCAGCGGGAGGCATGCGCCCGCACGTGATATCAGAGCGGGCGCCACCTGCGAAAGGGGCGCTATTGTAGTGGCTTTGTGCGACGCCTCCCCTCACGGCGCACGCTGTTCACGGGCAACACGCGGCCGCTAAGGTCCGGCACATACGCGATCACCGTCAGAGCCGACGGCGAGAGGTGCCCAGGGGCGGTCCATGGTGCGCCAGTCCCGAAATACCTGGAAAAAAAGAATCCTTTTGCGCTGGCTGTGCCTCTATGAAGCCGTCACCAGCACAACAGAAGGATGCGTCCCTATGTTCTATCTCAAGCGGAATCTACCCACCACCGAGCGATTGATTCGCGCTTCCCTGGGGCTCTGCACGGCTGTCGCTACAGCAACGTTGGCGACGACGCCGTGGGGCATGATTGCCGGCTACGCGGCCGCAGCCATTCTTGCGGGCACAGCAGTTGTCGGCTTTTGTCCGGCCTGTGCGCTTGTTGGAAGAACGCCAATAAAGAACTGAAATGATACGTGCGTCTGATGAGCTTATTGAGGCGGCTTGCGCCGGTAACGAGGCTGCAATCGCTCGGCTGCTGGCCGTGTGTCAGCCTGATCTAAAGCGGTTTGCGAGACGAACGTGCACCAATAGCGAGGACGCCGAAGACGCGGTGCAAATCGCCTTATGGCGCGTGTATCGAAAAATTGGCGCGCTACGCACGGCGGCGGCCTTTGCGAGCTGGTTATTCCGTATCGTCGAAAGGGAATGCTACCGATTCTTTACCAGGGGAAAAGTGTCCATTCCCTTGTACGAGGCCGATTTGGATGCTGTTCAGGCGCCGATGATCCCAAGAGATTTGCGAACGGATCTCACCACCGCAATCCAGACGCTTCCTCAGAACTATCGCGTGGTTCTCATCTTGCGCGATGTCGATGGACTGACCGCGCCCGAGGTGGCGGCCGAGCTAGGCGTGACGGTTGAAGCCGTCAAGAGCCGACTGCATCGGGCCCGATCCATGGTGCGCGAGAAACTTGTCGCAAGCGGATACTGGAATTCGGCAATGGATTCGGAAAATGAGCGGTAATCCAAAACAGCAGGCATGAATGATGAGTGAATACCAGTCGCCCAAGGACTTCCAGAACATTCCAAAGCTTCTTGCCCTTGCGAAGGAAGAGGGCAACGCTTTTATGGCCTTCGACCATGCCGCGAAGCGCGCTGATGGTCTCATTCCGCCCAAGGTCAGGGAGTTCATCTCGCTCGCCGTTGCGCTGACTACGCAGTGTTCGTACTGTCTTGATGTCCATACGAAGGCAGCCAAAAAGGCCGGCGCTACTGCTGAAGAACTCGCAGAGTTGATTTCAATTGCAGCAGCGGTTCGGGCCGGCGCAACAATGGGACACGGCCTGATGGCGCTGCGCCTGTTTGAAGGGGCATAAAGGCGTTCGCCCGCATCGGCCTGCTTGGCTGCTTTCGGCTACAAGCGGTCGGGCACACACAACGCAATACGCCCGCCACGTGCACAACACACGTGGCGGGCGCATCGCTGGCTGACCAACGAGCGGTGAACCAACCCGCCCACCCAATTACTTCAACCGCGCCTTCAGCTCTTCGCTGGCTTGATGCAGCGCTGCACGGGTTGCCGGCACACCGGCCAGCGCATTGAGCAGGCCGAAGTCGTGAATCATGCCGTTGTAGCGCGTGGCGGTCACATCCACACCGGCCGCGTCGAGCTTGCGTGCATACGCTTCGCCTTCATCGCGCAAGACATCCTTCTCGGCGGTAATCACCAGCGCGGGCGGCAGCCCCTTCAACTGAGCGGGCGTGGCCAGCAGCGGCGATGCGTAGATCTCCTGACGCTGCGCCGGATCGGTCGTGTAGGCATTCCAGAACCACTGCATCATCGGCTTGGTCAGGAAGTGTCCCTGCGCAAATTCGTCGTACGAAGCGTTCTCGAAGTTGGCATTCGTGACCGGCCAGAACAGGACTTGCGTGCGCAGTGCGGGCGTGCCGTGCGCCTTGGCCATCACGGCCACCACGGCCGCCATGTTGCCGCCCACGCTGTTGCCGGCAATCGCCAGCCGCTTGCCGTCTACGCCGATCTGCGCACCGTTTTCTGCCACCCACTTTGTGGCGGCGTAGATCTGGTTGATCGCCACCGGATACCGCGCCTCGGGCGAGGGCGTGTAGTTGACGAAGACGGCGACGGCGCCGGAGTCGGCCACCAGGTCGCGCACAAAGCGCTCGTGCGTGGGGAAGTCGCCCAGCACCCAGCCCCCGCCGTGAACGAAGATGAAGCCGGGCAACGTGCCTTTCGCGCCGGCTGGGCGCACGATCGTCAGGCTGATCGGCTTGCCGTCCACGGTGATGGTTTTCTGGCTGACGTCGGCGGGCGGCAGCGACACCTTTGCGGCGGCCTGCGCGCCCACCAGCACGGCGCGGGCATCGGCGGGTGAAAGGGTTTCCAGCGGCTGTCCACCGCCGGCGGCCAGGGCGTCGAGGAATGCCTGGGTGGTGCGCTCCACGCCTGGGCTGCCCGCAGCAAGGGCAACGCTTGCTGCCACAGAGAGCAGGGTGCCGGCGGCAAATTTGGTCATGCGGTTCATGTTCATGGCTGGGCCTCTAATGGGTTGTCGTGGGAATGTTGGGAAAGGGCGTACGGGTCAGATCAGGCTCAGGCGTACGTCGATGTTTCCGCGCGTCGCGTTCGAATAGGGGCAGACGATGTGGGCGCGGTCGATGAGCGTTTGCGCTTCGGCCGGGTCCATGCCGGGCAGGCTGATCTTCAGGTCCACTTCAATGCCAAAGCCGTTCGGAATGACGCCGATGCCGACGCTGCCCTGCACGGACACATCTGCCGGCACGCGGATCTTGTCGCGCGCACCCACGAACTTGATCGCGCCGAGGAAACACGCGCTGTAGCCGGCGGCAAACAGCTGTTCGGGGTTGGTGCCTTCGCCGCCGGCACCGCCGAGTTCGGTCGGCGTGGTCAGGCGCACGTCGAGCCGGCCATCGTCAGTGATGGCGCGGCCATCGCGGCCGCCGGTGGCACGGGCATGGGCACGGTAGAGGACGTTTTCGATCGACATGGTGGTTCTCCTGCGAGAGGGGTGGTGGTGCGCGCATCGGCTGTCGAGGCCGCGCCGCATTGTTTGCGATTAAATAGCGTGCTACTTAATCGGTCTAAAAAAACGGACGCGATCAGGCGCCCGTCGGCGATACGTGCGTGCTCAGGCGGCGTTCTTGAAGAGCCGTCCTCGCAATGCATTCAACTGTGTGCGCAGTTCTTCCAGCTCGCCGGGCGCACACTCCATGGCCGCAGCCATGCATGCCGGCACTTTCTCGGCCCGCTTCTCCAGCGCCTTGCCGGCCGCCGTGAGCGAGATGATCACCCGCCGTTCGTCCTCGGCCGAGCGCTGCCGCTCGATCAGCCCCGATGCCTCCAGCCGCTTCAGCAGCGGGGTCAGCGTGGCGGAGTCGAGGAACAGGCGATCGCCAATCTCCGACACCGTCTGGGCATCCTGCTCCCACAGCACCAGCATGACGAGGTACTGCGAGTACGTCAGCTCCAGCGCCTTGAGCAACGGCCGGTACGCCTTGTTGATCCCGATCATGGTCGAGTACAGCGCAAAGCAGAGCTGCTCGTCCAGGGCGAGGTCGCGGCGTGCGGAGGAAGGCTTGCGTGTGTTCATGGAGGGAAATATATATAGCGCGCTATTGAATTGCAAGCTAATTTTTTAGATGGGTTGTTCGGTTGGGGCGGGGCGTGGTCAACGCGTGGACGGGCGGGCCGCTAGAATGGGCCGCAAACACCTCACCAGCACTTCGAGAACTGAGCAGTTTCCGTGTCTTCAATTCCGGATATGGGCGGGTCATGACCACATTCATCGTTATCGCACTGTTTCTGGTGGCCCTGCTGTGGTCGGCACTCCTTGGAACAGGGTTGCCTGCACCGTTCAGTCGCCGCAGTTGTCAGGGAAAGAGCTGGCGCAGGGCTTTCCCGTCTGCCTCAACGTTGGAAATCCGAGAATTCCTGCTCGTGTTTGTCCGCGCGTTTGCGCTGCGCGATGGGGAGAAGCTGATGCTCCGGCCGGACGATGAAATTCTGGCCATATACCGGGCGCTATACCCACGGCGATGGACTCCAGACGCGCTTGAACTCGAAACCCTGGCAGAGGATGTTGAGAGGCGGTATGGGCTGGAGCTGCGCCATATCTGGAACGAAAGGCTAAGTCTCGGTCAGTTGTTCGCACACACCCAGCAGCCCGCGCGGGCGACGCCGATCAAGGTTTCGGCGATCGACTGAGGTTACATGGCTGCCTTGCTGGGGGACTAACAAATGCCGCGAAAACGCAGTCTCTTTTTGATAGCGGCGGTCTGCGTCAGCGTCATCGCGCACGCCGAGGAGGCGGAGCAACCAGCATGGCGTGCCAAACCTCAGGCATACGCCACAGTCAGCAATATCTTCGCGGCGCGCGAGCCATTCAATCGGGCACTTGTTGTCGACCAAGCGTTTGTAGAGCCGACACCCGACAAGGGGCTACGTTTCTGGCTTCGCATCTATGGCCCCAACTACCGCATTTACTCTGAAGCGGGCGATGCGAAAAAAATCGCCGAGGGGATGTACCGCTACACCGGAAACGGAGAAACGACCTGCGACCTGCTGTTCCGGCTCTCGCCCTTGCGTACCCTTCGCATCCAAGGCGTGCCGACGCGCGACGGTAACCAAGGCGGCGCCCGATTCTGCCCCACCGCAATCACTCTGTCCTTCAAGCCATAAATGACCACAAGGAGAACCGCAATGATCAAAGTGTCCGTGATGTACCCCTACGCCGAAGGCGCACGCTTCGACCACACCTACTACCGCGACCAGCACATGCCGATGGTGAAGGCTAAGCTGGGCGGCGCCTGCGCGTACTACACCGTCGAAAAGGGTCTGGCCGGCGGCGCCCCCGGTACGCCGCCCGCCTACGTGGCGATGTGCGCGTTGATCTGTGATTCGGTCGAGGCGTTCCAGGCCGCCATGAAGCAGCACGGTGCGGAAATCCTGGGCGATATCGCCAACTACACCGACATTGCACCGGTGCTTCAGATCAGCGAGGTCGTCGTCGAGCGGTCGGATCGCTGAGCGCGGCGAATCGCATCGGCTCGAATCAAGAAGCCTTTTCCGGCTTATAGCGAAGCCTGCGGCGCAGCATTCATATGCTCCGCCGGCACCGCCGCTGAACGGCCCGAAAGCCGTTCGAATTCATCGACATCGTGGCTGCAGAACACGGTGAGGCCGGACTTGTGGCGGGCGCAAAGATCGCGCAGCCGTCGCTGGTTGTCGAGCCGTGCCGCACGGTCTTTCTCAAGCATCCACTGGTAGAAACGCAGGCCGGGCGTGCAATACGGGTCGAGATCCATTTCGTGCGTATGGAAGTACGCATCGCCGGCTAGCAGCAGCCAGTCGCTTTCACCGCGCACGGCAATGCCGGCGTGTCCGTACGTGTGACCTGGCAGCGGAATCAACGCAATCTCGTCGTTTACCTCCGGGATGGGCGATACGCAGCCGAAGCCCTTCCATCGCTCTCCGCCGGCAACGGAATGCATTCGCCAACGCTCTTGATAAGACCACTGCTGCGGCCGGAAGCGTTGCCTGTCGAGCCACGTCTTTTGCATCAGTGCATAGTCGCGTTCGGCGGCCAGCATATGGACGACAGCGTGCGGAAAATCATCGAGTCCTCCTGCGTGGTCAAAGTCGAGATGCGTCATGACGATGTGACGAACGTCGGTGGCACGAAAGCCTAGCCGCTGGATCTGCCGAATGGCCGTCATCTCCTCTCTGAACTCGGGCTTGAGCATCGTGAGAAAGAAGCGGCTCAGACGCGAATGCGGATGCGCGACATCACGCAACCCAAAACCGGTATCGACGAGCACCAGACCCGCAGGCGTCTCGACCAGCAGGCAGTGGCAAACCAGCCGCCCCCTGCGCACCAGGGAATTGGGGTGACCATCGAAGAGTGCACCGCATAGCGGGCAGCTCGAAATGCAGTTGAGGTGATGCACCTTCATCTTTGGGCTCCGGGTGGGGCGCGAGGTCTAGGGCTCTGAAATGCGTTGGTGCATTGGACCCTCGCCAGCCTGGCCACCGTATGCGTCATCTGGAGAGGGTCGTCGTCTCCACAGCATCGGACATGCCCGGCAACGGGCGGCGTCGGCTGCGACCGCGAATGTGCGCGGCGCGCGTCTGGGCGCAAGTCTTGCGGTTCGGAGGCATCCAACATGCGGCCCGGGTGAAGCCATGCGATACGTTGTTCTTGTTTGTGCGGTCGCCGCGTTCGGCGTGGGTGGTTGTCATCGCGAGAGCGATACCCGATCCAACGTTCGTGCGCCCGGGCAGGCGGAGTCTTCGAAAACAAAAGTACTGGAAGCGGGTGCGATCGCGCTGCAGGACCGGCCGCCCATCGAAGCCCTCAACGCGTATCTGGATGGCTTCCATTTCTACAACGGCCGGCAGAACGTCCAGATGGAAGCGCATCACTACTGCGCGATCGTCAATGAGGACGTGACGCAGTGCGTCATCTACGACGGCAACGTCAAGAGCGCCAAGCTGATGGGCGTGGAGTACATCGTCAGCGCAAAGCTGTTTGCCACGCTGCCTCCGGCTGAGAAGGCGCTGTGGCACAGCCATGTGTGGGAAGTGAAATCCGGGCAGCTCGTCGCGCCCGGCATTCCCGAACCTGCAGAGAAAGAACTGATGAAGAAGCTGGTCGGCACGTATGGCAAGACATGGCACACGTGGCATACCGACCTCGACAAACAGCTACCGCTCGGGGTGCCGCAGCTGATGATGGGCTTTACGGGCGAAGGGCAAGCCAACGCCGCGATGGTTGCCGACCGGGACAAGCGCATGGGCATCGACAGCGCCGCGAAGATGAAGGACCGTGCGGATATTCCCGCGCCGTCGGTCAACCCCGCAGCAAATGGCTGGCAGCACGGCAACGCGTTCCAGATTGCTGATCCCACGGGCAGTCAGCACGCCCATGAATCCGCTACCGCTGGCGCCGGGTCAAAGGCTTCGGATGTGAATGCCCGGGCGAATCAGACGGAAGTTCGATAGCGGCCCTGCGTTCTGACGCCGAGCGGCCCAGTCGGCCTATCGAACCCGGTCGAGCAGTCCGCGCTTAAAGCGATTTGAGCCAAGCCACGGACTGCGTGAGCGCAACCATTCCCGCCTCGGTGTCCAACCGAAATTGATACTCATGCCCGAGCGGCGGCCGGTAGTCGTTTGGGTAGAAGAGGGGCGTCACGTTGACGCCCTGCGCCTGTAGCGCGCCAGCCAGCGCGACCGACTGGGGGCCAAGCGGGTCAGCATTCCCGGCACTGATAAACGTGCGCGGAAAGCGGCCGTCGACGTAGGGGGTGATCGACATGGTGTGGAACCCCGGCGCCGTGCGCCAATCCCGCTTGCCGCTATACGCCCATGTGGTCGCTTTGACGAACCAGGCACCCAAGCCCCCGCTTTGGCCCATCTGCGTGATGTCGTACACGCCGCAATAGAGCAAGACGCCTGCGATCTGGTTTGCCAACGGTTGTGGCGATATTCCCAGCACTTGCGCGTAACGCTCGTTCGTCACCATGGCAGCCGTCTGCGCCGCAATTTGCGCACCCGCGCTGTCGCCCGCCAAGACCATCTTGTCTGCGTTGATCTTCAGTTGCGACGCCTGCGCCGACAGGAACGCGAGGGCCCTGTTTGCCTGCCGGATGGGGGTGGGATAGGTCGCTTCGGGCGCAATGGTGTAGTCCACATTGACGACCGTAAATCCTTTGCCAGCAAGGATCTTCAGGTAGTTGGCGAGATCGCCCCGCCGGCCGGAAACAAATCCTCCGCCATGAAACCACACGATCACGGGGCCGCCCGCAGGCGCTGCCTTGCCGCGGTAGATGTCCAGTCGTGCGTCTGGGTCGCTCGGGTCGTAAGCGAGATCGGTTTGCACGGCGACATCATTGGGGACCAGCGGCTCCAACGCTTTCGATGCCTGTGCGGCGCCGCGATCGAAGATCACGCGGATGGCCAACACGCTAGGCCATGGAGACGTAACAGCAGCCACCAAGGCGACGGCGGACAGAAGCAGGACCAGCAGCACAAGGCGTCTCTTGGCCATAACGTGAGTCCTCCCGTGTGGGCCCTATGACCGTTTCGTGGCGGGTTTCGATGGCGATGCACGCGCGATTCTAGCGCCCGTTCCCCGCACGAATGCCGAGGCCCATGGCGCACCCATCCTCGCGGCGGTCCATCCCGCCGCACCGCTTTCGAAAGCCGCCGCTGGAGCGGCAGGTTCCGGGTGACGACGACGACCGTGGAAGCTTCAGCGTTGAAACACGCCAATTTGCCTGCCGGGGCCGATGATTCCTTGTCCGGGCAGGCTTGCCCCGCTCCATTCAGTGACCTGCCTGTTTCAGCCTTGACACAAAACCGCGCGCCGAAGCGGCCCATTGTCACGCGCGATGGGTGATTCGCCAGACAAATCAAGCAGTTACTGACCTTGGCATGGATGTCGCTCTCGGCCCCCCCCGGGGAGGAGCGAGCCATGCCGACAATCACCTCGCAGCGCCGTACTTGGCGCAGGGCGACCTTTTGCGCAATGGAGCCGACCGCACTGGCTGCGTGTCTGGCGATGGCGCTTGCTGCGGCGCCGGCGCAGGCCGATGAGGGCGACATCATCGTGCAGCGCGATGTCACCCCGCGCGTCGCCTATCGGGGCGTTCCTACCGACGCGCTGCCCATCCGTACGGCAGTCAGCCCGTTTCCTACAAAGGCGTTCAATCAATCCGTCGGGTCGGTCATGTCCGTGCTGTCTGACGGAGAACTCGGCGCATCGCGCGCTTCGTCCGGCAACGCAACGACAGGGCTGCAGCGCGCTCTGACTTCACCCTCGGGGAGCGGCTTGCAACCCGCTGTTGGCGGGCTTTCCGTCGGCAATGCTGTGAGCGGCGCGGCCGTTGGCGGCGTGGGCGGCCAAGTGGTGCAGGCCACGGCGGGCATTGCCTCCCAGATCAGCGGTGCGCTGGCGCCACTCTCGCGTGGTGGGCAGCCGTGAAATCGCTGACGTGGCACTTCGTTGTGGCGGTGCTGGGCGCTGCGGCGACGGGCGCGGCGTGCGCCCAAAGTGCGCCGGTGTCAGCCGTCATTGACGGCGATGCCGCCGCAAACACAGCCGGGCGCGTCGCTGTCAATCAAGCCTCGGGCGCGGGCAACGTACAGGCAAACGTGGCGGCCGTGTCGACGGGTGAGGCCAGCGTCGTGTCATCACAGTTTGTCGGGCGGGTTCGATCTGGCGTATCGGCATCGAGCCGACTGGGCGGCGCGTCTTTCAATGGTGCGGCGGGTCTGGTGTCGATCAATCAGGCCAGCGGTGCCGGCAACGCACAGGTGAACGCGGCGGTGATCGCCCCCAACGCGTCTGTCGTGCAACAGCAATCCCATCACATTGAGCCACTTGCCGACAGTGCCCTGTCTGGCGTGGCCGCACAGTCTCGTCGTCAGGATGCCGCGCCCGCGGCGGAGGCCAGGCAAGACGCGTCGATTGCATCGACTGCGTTGCGCAATACCTCCGGCGTCGTGCAGGTGAACCAGACGGCAGGAACGGGGAATGTCGTATCCAACGTTTTCGTGCTCCGTCCCCCGGCGGGCACTCTTTTTTAACAGCAACAGAAGGAAGGGAGATCACCATGAAAGCCAAACTGACTGCCATTGCTGTACTCGCCCTGCTGGCCGCAGGTGCAGCCCACGCCCAGGGCCGAGACGAAGGGCCGCGCTCCTCCGGGGCCGTCATCAGCAACGTGACCCAGATCAGCAACGACATCCACGTGCAGGGCTACGGCCTGGCGCTCGGGTTCGTGCCGTTCAGCTCGGAATCGTCGGCGGTTGTCGATTCCACGCAATCCAGCAACAACAACTCGGTCGATCTGCGGCGTGGCAGCAATACGGCGACGGTGGATGCAGACGCGCTCAAGGGTGCGCAGGGCGCGGTCGGGGTGAACGTTACGTCCGGCGCCGGCAATGTGCAGTCCAACGACGTTGCGCTGGCGGCAGTCGATGCCGGCAAGGTCTTCGCTTCGGCCCAGGTGTTCAACAACCAGGCGGACCCGGGCGAGTCGCTGTCCATCGGCAATGCTGTCAACAAGGCATCGCTGGGCGGTAGCGCTCTGAACGGCGCGAAGGGCACCATCGGCGTCAACATCGCTGCGGGCGCGGGCGAGCTGCAAGAAAACGGTATGGCTGCATCGACCAACAGCTCGGGCCGTATCGCCAAAGCCACCGACTACAACAAGCAGTCGGCTGACAACAACTCGCTGCGCCTGAATGGTTGCGATCCGACCAATGTTGCATCGCTGAACGGCAGCGCGCTGATGAACGCCATGGGCAATATCGGCGTCAACATCGCCGCTGGCGCGGGCAACCTGCAGCACAACGGTCTGGCAATCGCCACGGCCAAGGCCGCCAACTAAGGCAGGCGTCCGCACACTCGGCCGCTGCTCGGGCGGCCGGGTGTGTCTGTTCCCCTGGGGGGGAGTTATGCGACTGAACCGGCAATCGATGGGCAGGGTGGTGTTGTGTCTCTTCTGCGCTGGCGGCTTGTGGGCACCGCAGGCAAGCGCCCAGGAAGGGGCGATCGCCTTGCGCGCCGACAGCGAGATGCCGCTGAACAAGCCGGTCAAGAGCCTGGCGGAATTGCGCTATCGCAGTGTGATGCGGCAGCAGCAGGATTTCAGTTGCGGGGCGGCGGCCGTTGGCACGTTGCTGCGATACGGCTATGGCATGGACATCGATGAGCGCCGCGTCATTGCCGACATGATGAAGGTGAGCGACCCGAAGCAGGTCGCCGAGCAAGGGTTCTCCATGCTCGATATGCGCAACTATGTGCAGACGCTCGGCTTTCGGGGCCGCGGTTACCGCGTCGACATGGCGGCTTTGCGTGATCTGGCGATCCCGGTGATCGTCTTGTTGAGCTTGAACGGGTACCAACACTTCGTGGTCGTCAAGCGCGCGGCCCAAGGGCGGGTGTTTATCGCCGACCCCGCACTGGGCAATCGCATCATGCAGGAGTGGGAATTTGCGCCTGCCTGGAACGGCCTCGTCTTTGCAATCGTCGGCGACGTGTCGGTCCAGGCCGATTCCGGATTGCTGCAGACCAATGCTCCGACCCTGCGCGCGCGTGAGAACGCCGCGTTCTCGGGAGGCGCGCTGCCGATCCAGATGGAATTTGGACCTGCCCGGTGGGACCTGTTCTGATGAAAACCAAGACACTTGCATGGATGCTGCCGCTGGCATGTGCCGGCTGGTGCGCGGGGGCCGGCGCCGGGCCGCTGCCTGAGCCTTCCGCGCCGTCCGAAGCGCACGACAGTGCCGTGTTGTTTCATTCCGGCACCGCAGTTGAACTGGCCGACGATGGCGAGCTGGCCCGGCAGCGGGGCAAATACCTGGGCGCCAGCATCGTCAGCGGATTCATGATCGAAATGGCTTCGCAATGGCGCAACGAAGCGGGGCAGGCATCGGCCGAAGCACGGATGCTTGCCACCAACCTGCGCACCGGCGCCGCCAGTGTTGCGGTGAGCACACAGGCATCGGTGCAGATGGGCATGGGTGCCCTGGCGGGCGCCACCCCCGGGGCGACAGCCTCCGGCGGGGCCGGTGTACAGGTCAACGGTGTCGGCCAGGTGACACAGGTGGCTGGTAACAACAATCTGGCCAGTAACACCACATCGATCTCGATGCAGGCCGCTCCATTGCCTACACTGCCTTCGGGCAGCGCGTTGGCCACGGCGGCGCAGAACGGATTTACCGCTCAGGCCCAGGCGGGCGCGGGCGGCGTGCAGGTTGCCATCACCAGCCCGATGGGCGTCGTCTCGCAGTCGGTGACGCCCAATCTGGCCGGGGCGGCGGGGAGCGTGATGCAGGTGGCGCAAATGGCGGGCAACGCGCAGTTGATTGCCAACCAGTTGTCGATCCAACTGCAGATGCAGACGATGTCGCGTCAGCAGCTGGCCCAGATCGGCGTGGCGCAGGCATTGCAGGCGGTGGCGGGTTTACGCCGCTAGACGTGGCGATGCAGAATTTCCTATAACGACGCAATAAAAGAACACACAGGCAGGCAGTGAGAGGCGGCGCACGGCAATTCAGCCGCTGTGCCGAAATGGAGGCTCTTCAGCCTCCGCCTTGCTTTCCGGGGGGGAAACATGGGACACCGACGCACGGCAGTGGCGTGGGCAGTGGCATGTTGGTCGTTGCTTCCTGCAGCGGCCGAAGCGCAATCGGCACAGCCTGCCGAAAACTCGTTCGAAGGGCGGCTGGCGCGCCTGCAGCGCATCATCGAGCGGCAGCAGAAGATCATTGATGCATTGGAAGAGCGCGTCGGCGATCTCGAGCTGGTACGCGTCCGTGGGCGAGGCGTGGGTGGCGGCAACGCACAAGCGCAGGCGCCCGCAGCGGCCTCAGCCACGGCAACACAGTCGCCGTCGTCGGCGCTGGTCGCTCAGTCCGGCAGCACGGCGCCGGCGTCGGAAAGCACCACCGCCGCCCGCCCCGACCCCAACGACAAGCCTCGCATCCAGAGCAAGGACCTTGTCTTTCAATCCGAGCACGCGCCGCTGTTTGAGCGACGTTTCACGCTCGATACCGGCATCAGCTACAGCTACTACGACCGCCGCAACCTCGCGCTGTCGGGCTTTCTGGCGCTGGATGCGATCTTCCTCGGGCAGATCAACCTGGTCCAGACCAAGGCCAATGTCACGACCTTCGACGTCACGGGCCGCTATGGCTTCAGCGGTCGGTTGAGTGCGGATTTCACTGTGCCGGCGGTGTATCGCTCCAGCACGTTCTTCAGCGGCGGCGCAGGCGGGGCATCAAGCACCGTGAGCGAGGCAGACAAGACTTCCGCGGGCCTGGGCGATGTGAGTGCCGGCATCTACTATCAACTCGTCAAAGAGTCTGCGGACTGGCCCGACATTGTCGGCAGTTTCCGCGTGCGCGCGCCCACCGGGCGTTCCCCATTCGGCATCAAGCTGATCCATGCCGACAGCAATAACAACAACCTGATCATCGATCAGCAGCTACCGACCGGCAACGGTGTATGGAGCGGCACGCTGGGCATGTCGTTCCTCAAGACGTATGACCCCGTGGTGTTGTTTGCCAATGCCAGCTACACGTATTACGTGCCGCGCTCGTTTGCTGACATCTCCTCGACCGAAGGCGTGGTGCAGCCGGGCAAGGTCAAGCTGGGCGACACCATCACGTTGGGCGGCGGCCTGGCACTGGCGCTGAACGACCGCACGGCGCTGACGATGGCATACAGCACGGCGTTTTCCGGCAACACGCGCATCACCCCAGACGGAGGCGCCGAACAATCGGTGGTCGGCAGCAAAACCAACGTAGGCACGATGACATTCGGGATCAGCCATGTGCTGACCAAGAACTTGTCGATCAGCGCCACGCTGGCCATGGGTCTGACACCGGACGCGCCCAACTACGTCTTTACCCTGCGCTTCCCGTACACGTGGTAGTGGGTGCCGACGCGCTGCGCGCTGGAGGTCCGCCCGGCTCGGAGCCGCATTGCGATAGATCTCCTCGCATTGCAGGTCCAGAATGAAGGCGATGCACAGCCAAGCGCAATTCCTACACGTCGTCTCAATGCCACGCCATCACCACCACGTCTACGTTGTCGAACTGTCGCGGCAAGTACTGAGCGAAGGGCGCTTCAAAAAAGCGAATCCCGATTACCTCGGTGACAAGCCGTGCGTTTATGTCGGCATGACAGGGCAGTCGCCCGACGTGCGTTTTGACAAACATAAGGCCGGGTTGAAGTCGAACCGGTTTGTGCGCGAGTACGGCTTGCGTCTGATGCCTGAGCTGTACGAATGCTTCAACCCGATGCCTTACGAGGCGGCACGCGAGATGGAAGTGGAACTGGCGATCGGGTTGCGCGAGGAAGGGTATGCGGTGTGGCAGGCGTAGGGCAGGGACCGGCTCCGCTACCCAATCCATGTGCTTTGCTTCAGGCACCGCGGGTGGCGGTTGGTCCAGGCGGAAGGCGAACGTTCTGGAGAATGCGGTGCGCGGAGGTGCGCGGACAAAACAGGGGCGACCGATTGGCCGCCCGCCGTTGCTTTTACGAAGCCGCGCTCGCCTCGCGATTGGCAGAGCTTTCCGCCAAACGCGTCAGCTTCGCATCGGTGGCCTTCTCCTCGTCCAGCGTGCTGACGATCAGCGGCACCGCCTCATGAAAGCCGACCTCCTTGGCAAGCGCGGCCAACGTGCCGTATGAGGCGATCTCGTAGTGCTCGACCTTCTGCGCCGCACCGATCAGCCCGGCATCCAGAACCGGCCCCTTCGGTATCTCTTCGATCAGCTCGTTGGCCTCTTCGATCAAGCCTTCCATGGCAGCGCACTTCATGCGCTTGAGCTTGATGGCGCAGGTCTCGACGATCTGGTCGATCCGCTCGATCTGGCCTTGCGTTTCTTCCAGGTGGCTCTTGAACGCCTCTGAAAGTTCTTCGTTCTCGGCGGTGCGGGCGAGCTTGCCCAGCGCCTTGGCCAGCTGCTTCTCTGCGCTGTAGATGTCCGACAGCGAGTGGATGAACAGGTCTTCAATGGTCTTGCGAGTCATCGGTATCTCCGGATTGGTGGCAGGCGAAAAGAGGATCAGCGCTTGGCTTCCACGCCGGGCGTTTCGGCGCGCGTCAGGAACGTCACCGTGACGCCTCCAAGGTGTTCGGCAAGCCAGGCCGCCATGGCCTGCTCCTGCGGCAGGATGGCGTCGCATACGCGGACGGTTTCGACGTCGCCGCAATGCTCGGCGGCCGCGCGCAGGCTGGTGTAGGCGGCAATCTCCATGTGCTCGAAGACGTAGCCCGCCATGGAGCCTTTGACGACTTCGTCCGACACCGCCATGCCGCTCAGCCCCTGCCCGAATGCCGCGATGCGGGCCGTGAGGTCCTTGATGACAGAGGTACTTCCGCCGAGGCGGCGGATACAGGAATCGACAAGGCGCTGCTGCTCCTGCGTCTCTTCAATATGCTGGTCGATTCGCGCCTTGAGCTGTGGATAGTGTTCGAGGCGGCCGGATTGTGCGCGCAGCATCTGCTCGGCTTGCTGTTCCATCGCGTGGGCGTCGCGCAGCCAGTCGAGCAGGTGCTCCTGGGCAGAGGTAGTCATGTTCGCTCCTGAGTAGGTGGAGCGAACGGCAACGCAACGAACGCGCCTGCGGGCGGAATGTGTTGCCTTTGGTGGGGAGATTCGGGAGGTGCGCCCGCAAAAGCGCGGGCTAGTCGGCCTCGTGGCAAGCCGGTCCCGGTGTCGCGCGTTCATGGCGGTCAACGCGGTTCAACGCTCGCAGCACGGAGCGTCCGGTATCGGTGAGCCGCGCACGGTGGCGGTGTCCCTCGGCAGAGCGTTCGAGCATGACCAACTGCCGCTCGAGCAACGCATCCAACTCGGCGCGGTTCATGTCGACCTGCTCGGGCGACTGACTCACCAACATCAGCGTGGCAAATTCGTGTGCACTCAGCATCTTTGTCTCCTAGTAACAAACAACCGTAACCAGGGGGCACGGTGCCAAATGCAGGCGCGCAAGGAGCGCGCCCGCTTGCAAGGCAAAACAGCGGCCGGTGATGCGCTCAGCCCGCGTGGACTTCGATACGCCGCGGCTTGGCCTCGTCGCGGCGCGGGATGGTCAGTTTGAGAACCCCGTCGCGCAACTGCGCATCGATGCGCGAAGCGTCAAAGTCGGGGCTCAGCACAAACGTGCGCGAGAAATGCGGGTGCCGAACTTCGCCATGCTGCAGACGCAGACCCGACGGCGTGGGCACCATCAGTTCTGCATCGACCGTGAGCGTGCCGTCCTGCACGCGCACATCGAGCTTCTCGCGCGGCACGCCCGGCAGGTCGGCAAACAGGGTGATGCCCTGGCGGTTTTCAAAGATGTCGACAGGCGGTGCCAGATGCGTCTGGCGTGCGGCGGGTTGCTCCGCCGGCTGCTTTGCGACCGTGGCATGGCCCGGCTGCGCTTGGGTCGCCAATTGTGTGGTGTCGTTCATGATGTGCTCCTTCATGCTTGTGCAAGCGGTGGCTCAGCCTTGCACGGTGATCTGACGCGGCTTCGATGCCTCCGACTTGCCGACGCTGATCGTCAGGCAGCCGTTGACGTACCGTGCATTGACCTTGTCCGGGTCCACGTCCTGTGGCAGCTCGATCACGCGCCGGAACGCGCCGGTGAAACGCTCGTCGGCATACACGCGCGTGTCGTCGGTCATCTCGAAATCCGGGCGCTTGCGTTCGCCGCTGATCGTCAGCAGCCCCTTGTCGATCGACACGTCGATCTGCGCGGGGTCGAGCCCGGGCGCGAAGGCGACGATCTCGACCGAGTCGTCGGTGCTGCCAATGTTGACGGGAGGAAAGGTGCCGATGCGCGTTGCGCGCAGGCTGGCGGGCACGCCCGCAAAGAGACTGGCCATCTGCCGGTGCAGGCGGTCGAACTCGCCCAGCAGATCGGTGCCAAAAAACAGATCGCTCATGGCTGGCTCCTGGTGGGGCCCGCTCGGAGACTGAACCGAACTACGCGCTCCAGTTCATCCGTCCGTGGCGGGCCACTGACAAACAAATCGAAACACGCAGCGCGAGAACCGCGACTGCTTGACGACACCTAAAATAGGGAGGCAAGCGGAAATTTCAAGAGGCCATTCGATACGTCATTCGGAGGTTTCATGGACCTTTTCAACGCAGTGCACGAACAGATGGATGCGGTGCGCCTGCCGTTGGTCGCGGTCACCGTCACGGCGGCCCGCCGACCGAATACGCCGCTCGTGGCGATCCTGCATTGGCACGGATTCCGCCGCGCCAGTCCGCTCGTGTTACCGGGAATCGACATTCCGCCGCGCTCCGTGCCGGGCTCGGCCATTCAATTGACGCACGCCTGGCATTGCGTCGAAGCCGTTGACGAGGCGCTGCTCGATGCCGCCTGGCAGCTCGGCGCATGGGACCTGGAGCGCGTGGAGCGGCGCGGTTGCAACGTGGTGGGTGCATCCGCGGGTGAGGCGCTCGCATGCCGTCAGGCATTCGGCGATTACGAAGGCGCTTCGGCGGACGAGGCACTCATCGACGGCGCGCCCGATCGCGCCGAGCTGATGCAGCTTGCCGCCAATGCAGGCTATCTGCGCTGGCTGTTCCGGCCGGTCAAGGGCGGCGTGTGGCGGCAGCTGGATGAGCCCGACGACACGCTCGGCCCCGATGGCGGGCGGCAGCCGCCGTGCCCTGTGCTGCCGATACCGCCGACAGCGCGCCAGCGGCCGGCGCGCAGCCGTACGGTCTACCGCC
Organism: Ralstonia flatus; assembly: GCF_958439105.1. Lineage (NCBI taxonomy): Bacteria > Pseudomonadati > Pseudomonadota > Betaproteobacteria > Burkholderiales > Burkholderiaceae > Ralstonia > Ralstonia flatus. The sequence goes on from NZ_CAUDLI010000011.1 coordinate 119,829, forward strand.
TGGGAGCCGTCCGGCGCATCCTTTTGCCCTGAAACATTTTGTTACACACTCGCTGTTTTTCCGCCTCTTGAACTCGCGGCGGGGCGCTTCTATTTTGCATTCCGCCAAGTCTTTGGCACGGCTTGCCTGCCCTGCCGGGCGCCCTGCTTGAACGGCGCGCAAGTCGGATTCCCTTTTTTGGTGATCTATCGCTCAGGAGATGGAAATGAAGATTCGTCCCCTCTACGACCGGGTTATCGTCAAGCGAATCGAACAGCAACGGACGACGGCCTCGGGCATTGTGATTCCTGATTCCGCCGCAGAAAAACCCGAGCAGGGTGAAGTCATCGCGGTCGGCACGGGCCGCCTGCTTCAGGACGGCACGCAGCGCGAACTCCAATTGAAAGTCGGTGACCAGGTGCTGTTCGGCAAGTACGCCGGACAGACCGTCAAGGTCGATGGCGAGGAACTGCTCGTCATGCGCGAAGAAGACGTCATGGGCGTCATCGAAACCCACGCCGAGGCGGTTGCCAAGGCCGCCTGAAGCCTCGAGCCGCTCGCGGACACCACCGGATACCGCCGGATATCGCCGGACACCGAAAGAGGCCGGTTGTTCGCGACGTGTTGAGTCAACGACTTATCCGGAGCAACAAACATGAGTGCAAAAGACGTCAAGTTCCACGACAGCGCGCGCGTCCGTATCGTCAAGGGCGTGAATGTTCTTGCCGATGCCGTGAAGGTGACGCTCGGGCCCAAGGGCCGCAACGTGGTCATCGAGCGCAGCTTTGGCGCCCCGACCATCACCAAGGACGGCGTGTCTGTCGCCAAGGAAATCGAGCTGAAGGACCGCTTCGAAAACATGGGCGCGCAGATGGTCAAGCAGGTCGCGTCCAAGACTGCGGACATTGCCGGTGACGGCACCACCACGGCCACCGTGCTGGCCCAGGCCATCGTGCAGGAAGGCATGAAGCATGTGGCCGCCGGCATGAACCCGATGGACCTCAAGCGCGGTATCGACAAGGCCGTGGCCGCCGTGCTGGATGAGCTTCGCAATCTGTCGAAGCCGATTTCGACCAACCGCGAGATCGCCCAGGTGGGCGCCATTTCGGCCAACTCGGACGAGGCCATCGGCAAGATCATCGCCGAGGCCATGGAGAAGGTCGGCAAGGAAGGCGTCATTACCGTCGAGGATGGCAAGTCGCTCGACAACGAGCTGGACGTGGTTGAAGGGATGCAGTTCGACCGCGGCTACGTCAGCCCGTATTTCATCAACGACCCGGAAAAGCAGGCGGCCTATCTGGACGACGCGCTGATCCTGCTGCACGACAAGAAGATCTCGAATATCCGCGACCTCCTGCCGATCCTGGAAGCCGCATCGAAGGCCGGCAAGCCGCTGCTGATCGTGGCGGAGGATGTGGAGAGCGAAGCGCTGGCCACCCTCGTCGTCAATGCGATGCGCGGCATCCTGAAGGTCGCCGCCGTCAAGGCGCCCGGGTTTGGTGACCGCCGCAAGGCCATGCTCGAAGACATTGCCGTGCTCACCGGCGCAACCGTTATCTCTGAAGAAACCGGCAAGCAGCTCCAGAAGGCCACGTTGGAGGACCTCGGCCGGGCCAAGCGTGTGGAGGTTCGCAAGGACGACACCATCATCATCGACGGTGCCGGCGACCAGGCCAGCATCGACGCGCGCGTCAAGTCGATCCGCGTGCAGATCGACGAAGCCACGAGCGACTACGACCGCGAGAAGCTGCAGGAGCGCGTGGCGAAGCTTGCCGGCGGCGTTGCCGTCATCAAGGTCGGCGCGGCGACCGAAGTCGAGATGAAAGAGAAGAAGGACCGTGTCGACGATGCGCTGCACGCCACCCGTGCAGCCGTCGAAGAGGGCATCGTGCCGGGCGGCGGCGTGGCCTTGCTGCGCGCGCGTTCTGCGGTGCTGAACCTCAAGGGCGCGAACAGCGATCAGGATGCCGGCATCCGGATCGTGCAGCACGCGCTGGAGGCCCCGCTGCGCGCCATCGTCGCCAACGCCGGTGAAGAGCCTTCCGTCGTGATCGCGAAGGTTGCCGAAGGCAAGGGCAACTACGGCTACAACGCGGCCACCGGCGAGTACGGCGACCTCGTGGAAGCGGGCGTCGTCGACCCGACCAAGGTCACGCGTACGGCGCTGCAGAATGCTGCGTCGGTCGCCGGGCTGATCCTGACCACGGATGCGACCATCGCGGACGCACCGAAGGAAGACAAGCCCGCGCAAATGCCGGCCCCCGAGCTGGACTACTGAACCACGCAGTTGTGCTGCCATCGACTGGCCGGTTCGCCGGCCAGTGCAACTGCATTTCGGCGCCGCACGCGCGCGTTGCGGTGCCGGCTTTTTCAGGTTCGATCGCCACGATGAAGCTACCACTCACCATTGACGCGAAGCACCTGGACGTTGAGATCGATGACGTCGTTGCCGGCTTGCTGGCTGCACGCCTGGGCCTGCCGGAAGGTGCCGACCACCGCGATGCGATCGCGCGGCATCTCAGCGAGGTCAGCGCTCCGTGGGTGCTCGACGATGAACACATGCGCAAACGCGTGTTGCGCCGTCTGATTCTCGAGATTGCCGACCCGACGCTGTTGATGCGCCATCTGATGACGGATTAGTCCGACGCATGTCGGCGTCCGTGGCCACGCAAAGGCGGAGCCAACACCATCCTGTGCCGACGGATGCGCCAGCCCTGAGCCCTGCTCCAGCAGCGCGCCGAATTGCTGGCTGGCAGGAAGCGATTCGCGGCTACACGCTGGAGAGCGGCGGTTCGTAGGCGCGCGTCCGATGCGGTCGAGAAGGATTGCCTGGCGCGATTGTCACTGTGGACATGTGGACATGTGGATATGTGGATAAGCACGTGAAGAACTTCAGGGACAACTGTGTTGGCTGTCCGGGGTCAGGTTGTCCACAGCACGGGAATAACTTGGGAGGTTGCCGAGAGGGTCGGGCGCGCTCTGCACGAGTCATCCACGCAACGGCACACGCTGTCCGAACGGTTGTGCAGTTCGCAAACCGTTGACGCGAAAGCGTTTTCCGCAGCTATCCACAGAAACGATCCACCGTTATCTACTACTACTATTTTTATATACAGAAGAAATAAAGAAGACAGCACAGACGGGCCGCGCGAACGCCCACGTGCCCGATCGTTCGATGTGCGTGACGTCTGCTACGTGAACGCACCGGGGGCAGGCTGTGCGGTCATCACCAGATTGCGGCCTGCCGCTTTGGCGCGGTACAGCGCGGCATCGGCGGTCTCGACCAGCGTATCGATGGAGAGGGCGCCGCTGCCCGGCACGGACGTGGCGCAGCCGGCGCTGACGGTCACGTAGCGCGACGGCGCAGTTGCCTCGATGCGAAGGCGCAGCACGGCTTCACGCGCGCGTTCCGCGAGCGCCATGGCGTCGTTTGCATCGGTTTCCGGCAGGACGACGACGAATTCCTCACCGCCGTAGCGGGCGATGAAATCTGCGGGGCGGCGCACCACACCGGCCAGTGCATGTGCCACGGCGGCGAGGCAGGCATCGCCCTTGAGGTGGCCGAAGGCGTCGTTGTAGCGCTTGAAGTGGTCGACATCGACCATCACCAGCGACAGCGGCTGTCCGCTGCGTTGGGCGGCGCCGAGCTGGCTGACGATCTGCTCGTTGAAGTAGGCGCGGTTGTACAGGCCCGTCAGCGCATCGCGCACGGACGCCTGCCGCAGTGAGACATGCGCCTCGAACAACCGCCGGTACAGCGCGGTCACTTCCCACACCAGCACGCACACCAGCACCCCGGGCGCGAACATGCTGAACAGGCGCGCCACGTACCAGCCCACGGTAAAGCGGTCGGTGCTCAGCAGGTTGAGCGTGGTGTCGGTCAGGCAGGCCAGCGCCGCAATGGCCAGCCACACGTCGAGCACCGCACGCAGCCGGCCGCTGGCCACCACAGTGAGCACGGCAATGGCGTTGATGGCCCACAGGACGACGGCGATGGGGTTGTCGCGATTGTCGGCATGCAGCGGTGGCGGGAGGTTGGTCAGCACGGCAAAGCTGCACAGCAGCACACCCACCACCACCGGCCCGCCGATCAGCAGCCACGCCCACAGGCTCACGTGGCCGGAGGCAATGGCATCGCTCGAGAACCGATCGCGCATGAGCACCGCCACGATCACGAACAACGGAAAGCCCCCGTGCCAGAACACCCACATCCAGCCTGCGCTGGTCGGGTGGGCGCCAAACAGGCCGGTGGGCGAGAACACGCCGGGGAACGTCAGCAACTGCAGCGCGACCGCCAGGGCGGTAAAGGCATAGGCACCACCCAGCGCACCGAGCATGGGCTGCCGCGTGACGGTGAACTGCGCGCCCAGCAGAAACGCGGCGATGCTGGCGGTGGTGAAGACCGTCAAGGCGCACATCGGCATGAAGGGGCTGATCGCCGGCCATTGCAGGCCCGCACGTGGCGCGGCCACGGCCAGCGTCAGCAGGATCAGCAGCGCGATCGCACCGGCAAACGTCGCCTGCCGGCGTGTGGCCCGCTGAATGAGAAAGCTGTCCATCCACCCCCCGGGGTTCGAGATTGTGCGTATCGGCCTGCTCGCGTGCCGTGCGCCTTTCATCATAGGCAGCGGCACGTGGTGCGGAAAGCCTAGGCAAGGATCGGGGGAAGGGGACATTGCTACGGCTGTCCTAAGTCGCCCGGCCTAGGCTTATCCACAGCCTCGTTCCAAGGAAATTGAAGGGAATCTTCCGTAGTGTGGGCGGGCGTCTCACCGTTGTCGGATCACCGGGCCCCTCGGCCGCTGCTGTATGGAATCACTCAATCACACGCTGTTTCTCTGGATCAACGCGCCGGCCGACGCTTCGGCCGCCACCGTCTGGCTGGCGATGGCCTTTGCCGAATACGCGATCTGGCTGGTGCCGCTCACGCTCGTGGCCGGCTGGCTGTGGGGCGAGCCCACCACGCGACGCCAGGCCTTGCAGACCGGCGTGGCGGCCGCGCTGGCGCTGTCGATCAACGTTGCGTTCGGGCTGGCGTGGTATCACCCCAGACCGTTTGCGATCGGCCTGGGCACCAATCTGCTGCCGCACGCACCGGATTCGTCGTTCCCCAGCGACCACCTGACCGCGCTGTGGACGGTGGCGTTCAGCCTGATGTGGAACGCACGCCTGCGGCCCGTGGGTGTGTTGCTGGCGCTGCTCGGCGTGCCGATGGCGTGGGCGCGCATCTACCTGGGCGTGCACTACCCGTTCGACATGCTGGGCGCGGCGGCCGTGTCGGCCCTGAGCGCCTGGCTGTGCAGCGGGCGCGTGGCGCATACGCTGTCGGAGCCGCTGCACCGGTTCGGGCTGGCCGTGCATGGCGTGCTGCTGGCGCCCTGCGTGCGGCGCGGCTGGGTGCGCAAGTAAGCGAGGCTCAGGCGTGACGGCGCCACGCGCGCCAGAACAGCACGAGCGACAGCACCGTCGCCCCCACGTTGTAGAGCGTGGCCAGCGCAAACGCGTGGCCGTAGTGCGCCGCGTGGGCGGCCGCGTCCGCCGCCACTGCGCCAGCCGCCCCATCGACCTGACCGAGCAGCGAGAACAGCAGCACGCCCACCACCGTCACGCCCACCGCGTTGCCGACGGCCTGCATGGTCGTGACCGTACCGGCGCCCATGCCGGCCTGGGCGGTTTCCACGCCGCTCAGGATGGTGTTGAGCGACAGCGGAATCACCATGCCTTGCCCAAAGCCGTTGAGCATCAGCGGCAGGATCAGCCAGAACGTGCCCGCGCCAAGCTGCGCCATGGTGGCCAGCACGACCATGCCCACGGCGAAGATGGCCACGCCGAGCAGCAACGCGCGCTGCCCGATGCGTTCAGCCAGGCGGGGCGCCGTCAGCGAGCCGGTAAAGAACGCCATGGCGGCCGGCGTGAACACCAGCCCCGCGGCCAACGCCGACAGGCCGCGCCCGAACTGCAGCAGGATCGTCAGCGCAAGGAAGTACGAGCTGATGGCCGTGTAGAACAGGAAGATCGCGAGCACGCCCAGCACAAAGCTGCGGTTGCGGAACAGCGCCATTTCGATGATCGGGACGCGGCCCGCCGCCGAGAGCGCCTGCTCCACCCGCACAAAGTGGCGGAACACCAGCAACGAGGCCAGCGGCACCACCCACGACCACCATGGCCAGCCGGATTCGCGGCCTTGCATGATCGGCACCAGCAGCATTGCCAGCGCCACCGCGCCGGCCACGGCCCCGTGCACGTCCAGCCGCGCAGCCACCGGCGCACGGGATTCGGCCACGAACGCCCGCGCCGCCAGCAGCGCGGCAATGCCGATCGGCACGTTCACCAGGAACACCGCGCGCCAGCCCGACACGTCGGCCGCCAGCGGATGCGCGATCAGCCAGCCGCCGATGATCTGCGAGACCGACGCCGCCACGCCCTGCACAGCGCCCATGGTGCCGAACGCGCGGCGCCGCGCATCGCCGTCAAACAGCACGCGCAGCGAAGCCATCACCTGCGGCATCAGGATGGCCGCGCCCAGGCCTTGGCCGACGCGCATGGCAATCAGCATCCAGGGCGTGGTTGCCAGCCCGCACAGCGCAGAGGCGAGCGTGAACAGCGCCATGCCCGCCAGAAACATGCGCTTGCGCCCGAACAGGTCGCCCAGGCGGGCGCCGTTGAGCAGGAACACCGCGTACGCCGCGCTGTAGCCGACCATCACGAGCTGGATTTCCGCAAAACTGGCGGGCAGGCCTGCGCGGATGTCCGGAATCGCCACATTGACGATGAACAGGTCGAGAATGGTGACGAAGTTGCCGGTCAGCAGCGCTGCCAGCGCCGGCCAGTGCCGTTTGGCGCGCGCGGCAACGCCGCCGGCAGAAAGGGATTCCGTTGACATGGGGGATCTCGGTTATTAATATACGGTCGTACGTATACTAGAGAGCGATGGGCCCACGTCAAGGGCCGATTGTGTTGACCCCACTCATCGATAGGGCATTGCCATGAACGAAACCGACGGCCGGCGCCAGCGTGGCGAACGTGCGCGCGCCCAGGTGCTCGAGCACGCCACCGCCATCGCTTCCACCGACGGGCTGGAGGGCCTCACCATCGGCCGCGTGGCCACGGATGCCGGCGTGGGCAAGGGCAATATCCAGGTGCTCTTCGGCGACAAGGAAACGCTGCAGCTCGCCACGCTCGACGCGGGCGTGGTGCATTACCGCGCGAAGGTGGTGGAGCCCGCGCTGGCGCTGGAAAGCCCGCTTGCCCGCCTGCGTGCGCTGACGGACGGCTGGTTCGACTACGTCGCCAGCGGGGCATCGCCGGGCGGCTGCTTTGTCTGTGCGGCCAGCTACGAATACCGCGCCCGGCCGGGCGCGATCCAGGACCGCGTGCGCGGGCATCGCGAATCGGTGCGCGCGCGGTTTCGCGAGACGATTACCGCGGCACAGGCCGCCGGAGAATTGCGCGCCGATGTCGACGTCGATCAGCTCGTCTTCGAGATCGAATCGTTTCGCTCCAACGCCAACGTGGCGTTTCTGATGGGCGACATGGCGGTGTTCGAGCGCGCGCGCCGCAGCACGCAGGCGCGCATCGACGCGGCGCTGGCCTGAGCGGACTCCCCAAGACGACGCGCGCGTGCAACGCCCGCACGTCGCGCCGGCGCTCCCCTCGCGCCACCTTTGGTTACACTTGTGCGCAAACGCACAAACACACCAAACACAAGAATCCCGGGGGAAAGGGTATGACGAGCCGAACGATCGCTGCGGCCATCGGAATCGGGGGCGCGCTGTGGCTGACCGGCTGCGCAGCGCCTTACACGGAGCCGCCTGCCGGCGCCAACACCGCCACGGTGGATTTCGTCCGCCCGCTGGCCAGCACCACCGCCACCATCCTCACGTTTGACGACGCAAAGCACTGCGGCAACCCGCGCACGGCGCTCAAGCCTGCTGACGCCACCCGGCCGATCCGCGTGTTGGCCGGTGTGCCGACCGCGCTGGGCGCAAGCTTCATCCGTACCTCGGGCACGCTCATCTACCGCTGCGGTGTGTCGGTGACGTTCGTGCCCCAGCCAGGCAAGCGGTACAAGATGACGGCCAGCTACCCGACCAACGCGCACGAGTGCCGCGCCGGCGTGGCGGAGTCCGACGACGGCCGGTCGTGGCACGCCATCAACGCCCGGTATCGCGCCTACCGCATCAACCCGTCTTGGGGCACCGGCAGCTGCCCCGACCTGACCGATGCAGACGTGGCCTTCATGCGTGACAAGACGCGCTCCGAAGACGGCTCCACCACGCTGAGCGACCTTTCCGATTTGCTGACACCGCAATGATCTGTCGCCCTGCTTTCATGATCCGCACGTTCGCGGCCGCTGCCGCGGTACTGGCCGCGTTGCCGGCGGCCGCGCTGGAGCCGGCCGAAGTGTTCGCCAAGGTCGCGCCCAGCATCTGGGAGGTGCGCGTGTCCAACGCCGACGGGCAGCCCACGGCTCTGGGCAGCGCCGTTGTGATCGGCGACGGACTGGCCGTGACCAACTGCCACGTGCTGCGCGGCGGCAAGCAGGTCACGCTCAAGCGCGGCAACGCCAGCTTTGGCGCCCGGCTGCTGTATCCCGATGTGCAGCGCGACCTCTGCCAGCTGCGCGTTGCCGATTTCCACTATCCCGCTGTCAGCATCGTCCCAAGCAGCATGCTGGTGACGGGGCAGAAGGTCTACGCGATCGGCAATCCGCTCGGGTTTGACCTGACGATCAGCGAGGGGTTGATCTCGTCGCTGCGGCATGACGACAACGGTGTGTTGACCGCGATCCAGACGTCGGCGGCGATCTCGCAAGGCTCCAGCGGCGGAGGCCTGTTCGACAGCAATGCGCGGTTGGTCGGTATCACGTCGCGCATGGTGTCCGCGGTCTACGGGCAGAACCTGAACTTTGCCGCGCCGGCCGAGTGGATCAACGATGTGCCGGCCCGTGCGCAGAAGGCGCTGGCCGAGCGCGCTGCTGCAGCGTCGGCGGTGTCGGTGAACACGGCTTCTGCCACGGCGGCGGCTGCCGCTGCGCCGCAGCCGCGCAAACGCGGTGAACTTGGGCCCAAATCCCAGGCCGGATTTGCAGAGTATTTGCAGAAGCCCTGGCCGAAGGTGTTCGTCGCGGCCGACGGCGACGTGTTCCGCTACGCGTGGGGGCAGAACGCCGAGTTCCGCGCGATGTCGTGGTGCCAGGAGCAGTATCGGAACTGTTCCGTCTACGCCCGAGACGACACCATCGTCGAGGCCAGGTGAGCACCGTCGCTGCGCGGGAATGCCATTAAGATGTCGGCCCCTGCGGCACCTTGGAGGCGCTTATGTGCTGCGAGCAAAACCCGTCGAATAGGAGCCTGCCCACATGAACTGGACCGCGACCCGGCCGATCCGCGTGATCGTGCTCGATGACCATGCGGTTGTCCGCCATGGTCTGGCTGCGCGCCTGAAACAGGAAGCCGACATCGAGGTTGCCGGCATGTTTGCCTCGGGCCGCGACATCGTGCGGGCGCTCAAGGACGCCACCGTCGAGGTGGACGTCCTGCTGATGGACTACTCGCTCGGACCGACCGAGATCGATGGGCTGAACCTGATCCGCCTGATTCGCGTGCGCTACCCGGACCTGAAGATTCTGGTGGCCTCGGCGCATCACAACAAGGCGACGGTGGGCATGGTCATGCATGCCGGCGCGCGGGGGTTTGTCGGCAAGGAAGAAGAACTGTCGGAACTGGTGCGCGCCATTCGCACCGTGGCCGCGGGCGGCAAGCGCCTGAATGCCACCCTGGCGGCCGAGATGGAGCACGATGCGCTTTCCGCCGATGCGCCTGCGCCCGCCGCCAACAGCACCAAGCTGTCGGCGCTGCTCGACCGCTCCGAACTCAGCCCGCGCGAGCGCGAAGTGCTGCGCTGCTGCCTGGACGGCATGTCGGTCACGGACATTGCCGAGAAATTTGCGCGCAGCATCAAGACGATCAGCTCGCAAAAGCAATCGGCCTATCGCAAGCTCGGCATCCGCACCGATACCGAGCTGTTCAAGATCAAGCACGAGCTGGAAGGGCAGTGAGCGCTGAACCGCGCCCGCGCCACGCCGTGCGCGTCCGCAACGCCGTCGGCCAGGACGGCACCGCCTGCCGAGCCGCGAACGCCTGAACCGCTCAGGCGTTATGCAGCACGCGCAGCAGCAGGTTCTCCAGCTGCTTGACCTCGGTCTGCGAAAACCCGCGCAGCAGGTGGTTCAGCACGTCGATGATCAGCGGCCGGATCTCCGGATACAGCGCACGACCCTGCTCGGTCAGCGAGACCACCACCGAGCGGCGATCCGCATCGCTGGGCGCGCGCTTGACGATGTTCTTCTTCTCGAGCCGATCGATCAGCCGCGTCATCGCGCCCGGATCGTAATGCAGCAGGCGCGAGAGTTCGGCCGGCGTGGTGGCCAGGTCTTCGGCCAGGTAGATGACGACCGTCCACTGCGCGGCAGTCAGGTCCAGCGAGGCCAGGGCGCTGTCGATGTGCGTCACCAACGCGTGTCGGACTCGATGCACGAGCCGACCGATATTGGTATCGCGGTCCATGGTGTCAAGCTGGTAGGCGCCTTCCGTGGTGCTCGGGTGGGCGGCCTCAGGTGTCTGTACGTCGATGCTCATGGTGGTGCTCCCCGTTCTGCCGGTCATCCGGCTTGTAAGGCACACCGCGTTCCCGTAACGCTGGCGTGCTTCATTGCACACTAATCGTCGCTTGCCCAGGCCGTCAAGCCGGGATCGACACCAACGCCGACCGTCAAATCTCGTTGGATACCGCTGCAAAACGATTGCGGCTGCCAAGGGGCGGGGTGGTTCGTATCATGGTTGAAACGTCGACGCCGTAAGCCACGCGCACCATGTGGCGTGGCGTGCTCGTCCTCCCCCATATTCCTTTTTTGAATGCCATGAACCTCCACCTTCAGAACAAGCTTGCTCTCGTGACCGGCTCAACCAAGGGCATCGGTCATGCCATCGCTGTAGCACTGGCCGCCGAAGGCGCCCGCGTGATCGTCAACGGCCGTACCCAAGCGTCCGTGGACGACGCGATTGCGCGCCTGCGCACCGAAGTGCCCGACGCCCAGGTCGAGGGCTTTGCCGGTGATCTGTCCAATGCGGGCCAGGTCGACGTGCTGCTCGGGCGCTTTCCCAAAGTCGATATCCTGATCAACAACCTGGGCATCTTCGACCCCAAGCCGTTCGAGGAGATCGACGATGCCGAGTGGCAGCACTTCTTCAACGTGAACGTGCTGAGCGGCGCGCGCCTGTCCCGCGCCTACCTGCCCGGCATGCGTGCGCAGAACTGGGGCCGCATCGTGTTCATCAGCAGCGAGAGCGGCGTGCAGATTCCGGTGGAAATGATCCACTACGGCGTCACGAAGACCGCGCTGCTAGGCCTCTCGCGTGGCCTGGCCGAACTGACCGCGGGCACGGCCATCACCGTGAATGCCGTGCTGCCGGGGCCGACGCGTTCCGAGGGCGTGGACGAGTTTGTCGAAAAGCTCTCCGGCGGCCAAAGCTTCGAAGTCTTCGAAAAGACCTTCTTCGAGACGGCGCGGCCGACTTCGCTCATCAAGCGTTTTGCCAGCACGCAGGAGGTGGCCAACCTGGTCGCCTATGTCGCGAGCCCGCTGTCTTCGGCCACCACGGGCGCCGCGCTGCGCGTGGACGGCGGCGTGGTGAAGTCGGCGTTCTAGAACGCCAGCCCTGACGAACGCACCATTCCGGCGCACGGCCCCGGCTTTTACGCTGGCCGTGCCGCTGGTGCATGCCGGCGGGACCAGCCGGCAGCGTGTCTGTTCACCCGTATCGTCAAGAACGCAGACCAGCCAGACCGAGCGTGTCCTCGCCCGTGCGTTGGCGGCATTCCTTCCACATCTTCGGAGTGATTGCCATGTCCAACTGCAAAGTCTACGGAACCAAACCGGATAACGGCCCGGGCCTGCTCGCGGCGCAAGCCGCACGCGATCGCGTCAACACGGCGCATGCCGCGTGGGCCGTCACGCTGGCCTACGACAGCGGCACGACAACTGCTGTCTACACCTCCGCAGCCGCCACTGCGGACAACCTGGAGAAGGCGTTCGAAGCGGAATTCCCGCAGTACACGGTGGTCGGCTACTGAGCCGTTGTCGTTTCCGTTAACCATTGCAAGGCGCAAGGCGTCGTGGGAGGCACGCCGGCTTCACACGCCTTGCAATCGGACGGCAGCCCGACACAATAGAGGCCGTACAGACTTTCGAGGACCGGGATGCAGGGCAGCTATAGGGCGGGCAACAGGTGGGCGCGGCGGTGTTCGGCGTGGCTGGGTGTCGTTGCGTTGACGTTGGGTGTGGCGACGAGTCGGGCACAGCAGCCGACGATGCAGGCCCCCCTTGATCCGCAGATCGCCTTCTACTACGGCCGCGATGTACCCGTCCCGGAACTGCAAGCCTTCGACTGGGTCGTGCTGGACCCGGCCACGGCGGCTGGTTTTGATCCGAAGCAGCCATCGCCCACGCTGTGGCTCGCCCGTGTAGACCTGACGCAGCAGGCCGATGCAATGCGCTCCAGTGCGTGGCCTGCCAATGTGATCGACCAGGTTTTTGCGCCGCTGCTCGCGCAAGGCTATGCAGGCTTCCTGCTGGATGGGCTGGACGCGCTTCAGCACAGTGCGCCCGATGCAGGCAACGGCATCGCGGCGCTGGCTCAGGCCTTGCATGCGCACGCGCCGCAGACCAAATTGCTGGCTGGCGGCACGGCGTGGCTCGAAACGCTCGCACCGCAATTGGCCGGCGTGGTGACGGCGGGGCTGGTGCGTGAGCGCTCCGGCAGCGAGGGTTTGCGGGATGTGCCCGATGCCGATCGCACTGCGCGGATCGCCACGCTGCGCAACATCGGCGCCCAGTACCACCTGCCTGCGGTGGCGCTCGATTACTGCGCCAACTACAACCGGGCCTGTCTGCGCGAGACCGCCAACGTGGCGCGCACTGCGGGCGTCAGCAGCTACGCGACCACACCGGGCGCCGACTTCATCGGCATCGGCCGCCTGGAGGTGATGCCGCGCCGCGTCCTGCTCGTCGAGCCGCAGGAGCCCGGCACGAGTACCAACACCGCTCCCTCGGTGCTCTATCTGGCCATGCCGATCAACTATCTCGGCTATCGCGTCGAATTTGCCGACGCCAACAAGCCGTTGCCGGCCGTCACGCCCGACCGCTATGCCGGCGTCGTTACCTGGTTCGACAGCATCGCTCCCCGGCCGGGCGCCTGGGCGTCGTGGCTTCGGCGGACGATGGGCGCCGGCGTGCGGGTGGCAATGTTCAACCAGTTCGGGCTGAACATGGATGCGCCCACGGCGCAGATGTTCGATCTGCAAGCCGTGCCGGGCACGCCGGCGGGGCCGCTTGCCGTGGTCTCGCGCGATCCGATCATGGGCTTCGAGTTGCAGCCCCATCCTGACCGGCGCATGGCCGTGGGGGTGAAGGTCGATTCCAGCGTGGCGGGGGCGCAGTCGCTGCTGCGGCTGTCGGCCGGCAGTTACGCCTACGACGCGGCGGCCATCATGCCGTGGGGCGGCTATGTGCTGCAGCCGTTTGGCGTGTTCCGCATGCCCGAGGTCGACCAGGCGCGCTGGGTGATTCAGCCGCTCGATTTTTTGCGCCGCGCGCTGCAGCTGCCGGCCATGCCCGTGCCCGACACCACGACGGAAAACGGCCGCAGGTTGATGACGGTGCATATCGACGGCGACGGATTTGCCTCCCGCACCGAATTCCCGCCGAGCGAGTTTTCCGGCCAGGCGCTGCTGCGCGAGATCCTGGACCGCTACAAGGTGCCGACCACCGTGTCGATCATCGAGGGTGAAGTGGCGGCCGATGGCGTGTACCCGAAGCTCACGCCGCAACTCGAGCCGATCGCGCGGACCCTCTTTGCGCAGCCCTACGTCGAACTGGCCAGCCACACCTTCTCGCACCCGTTCAACTGGCTGCGCACCACCAATCCGCCCGATCCGGCTTCCGCAATGGTCGAAGGCAGCGACACCGCCTTCTCGCTGCGGATTCCCAACTACCGTTTCAGTTTCGACCGCGAGATCGCAGGCTCCATCGAGTACATCAACACGAAGCTGGCGCCGCCAGGCAAGCGCGTGAAGGTGCTGCTGTGGAGCGGCAACGGCCAGGTGCCGCCGATTGCCGTGCAGAAGACGGTCGAAGCCGGTGTGCTGAACATGAACGGCGGCGACACCTACATCACGCGCTCCAACCCGAGCTGGACGGCCGTGGCGCCGCTTGGCGTGGACAAAGGCGATGGCCTGTTCCAGGTCTTTGCGCCCGACCAGAACGAGAACATCTACACCAACCTCTGGCATGGCCCGTATTACGGTTTCTCGCGGGCCATCGAAACGTTCGAACTGACCGACAAGCCTTATCGCTTCAAGCCGATCGGCATTTACTACCACATGTATTCGGGCACGAAGCTGGCTTCGCTTACCGCCTTGCGGCAGGTATACGATTGGGCAATCGCGCAGCCCGTCATGCCGATCTACGCGTCGGACTACATCCGCAAGGTGCTCGACTTCCGCGCCATCGCGGTTGCGCGTGACGGCGATGCCTGGGTTGTGCGCGGCAATGGCGACCTGCGCACCGTGCGCTGGTCCGGCCCCGGCGTGCCGCGTCTTGCGGATGCGCGCGATGTGGCGGGCTACGCCGCGGGTTCGGGCGGCACGTATATCCATCTGACCAGCGGCTCGGCGCGCTTTGCGCTCGACAACAGCGCCCCAACGCTGCCGTACGTGCGCGAGGCCAGCGGCCGCCTGTCGAACTGGCGGCGCAGCGCCGACGGCCGTTCCTTGTCAGTCGAAGTTGCCGGCTATACGCGGCCGTTCATCCGCTTCGCCAACGCCGCCCGCTGCCGCGCCACCGTGGACGGCCGCGATGTGGGCGCCGCGCGCGGGGCTGACTGGCGCATCGAACTCGGCGCCGGCAACCCCGCCAAGCTCACGCCTCAGCATGTCGAACTGACCTGCGACCGGTGACATCCCGCATTGAAGTCGCATGTCTTAATTAGCAGACAAAGCCTCTTGTAAAACGTTTGCGCTCAAGCTTTTGCGGGTCGATCCGTTGTTAACTCGACTGACGACCCCCAGGAAAAAAGTATGAGAGCGTCTGCGCCCCTGTCTGAAGTTTCACAATCGCCCACGAGCCTCGGTACCCGGCTGGCCGTGATTGGCTTGATCGCCCTGGTGGCGGTGTTCGGCATGTTTGCCCTGGCCAACTCGCAATCGAGCCTGCGCATGCTGGAAGCCAATACGCAGTCCGCCATGCACAACCAGGAGGCGGCCATGCGCGACATGATCAGCCCGTTCGACGGCACCATGCGCACCGAGGCCGACCGCTTCCTCACCGCCTTTGCCGACGCCGCGCCCGGCCCCTACAGCGTCGATCCGGCGCAGACCGTGGACGTGGCCGGCAAGCCGACGCCCACCTTCAAGAGCGGCGACACGGTGCTGAACCTCAACTTCACCGTGCCGGACAAGTTCTTCGCGCGCACCGGCGGCACGATCGCCACCGTGTTTGCCCGTACCGGCGACGATTTCGTACGCGTGACCACCTCGCTCAAGAAGGAAAACGGCGAACGCGCGATCGGCACGCTGCTCGACCGTGCCCACCCGAGCTACAAGGCGCTGATGGCCGGCGAGCCGTTCCGCGGCCTGGCGTGGCTGTTTGGCGTGCCCTACATGAGCAAGTACGAGCCCGTGCGCGACGCGTCGGGCAAGGTCATCGGCGCGCTGTACGTGGGTGTGGACGTGCGCTCGGAACTGGCGCTGCTCAAGGACAAGATCCGCTCGCACGGTATCGGCAAGACGGGCGGCTATTTCGTCATCGACGGCAAGCCCGGCGCAGACCAGGGCAAGGTGCTGATCGACCATGCGCAAGACCGCGAAGGCAAGAACCTGCTCGACGCCAAGGACGCCGGCGGCCAGGCTTGGGTGCGCGAGATGATCGCGCGCAAGGACGGCACGCTGCGTCATGCGCTGGCCGACACCGAAGGCGGCACCGCGCGCGAGCGTCTGACCGTCTTCACGCAATACCCGGATTGGCAGTTGCTGATTGCCGGTACGGCCTACGTGGACGAACTCAACGCCGATCTGGTGGCGGCCCGCAACCGCTTCCTGCTGCTGGGGCTGGCGCTCGGCGCGCTGCTGGCGGGCGGCTTGTACTGGATGCTGCGCCGCGCCGTGAGCACGCCGCTGGCCGAGGTGGTGAACGTCGCGCAGCGTGTGGCTGCCGGTGACCTCACGCACCGCCTGCCCACCACGCGCCGCGATGAGATCGGCCAGGTCATGCGTGCCGTCAACGGCGTCGGCGACGGCCTTTCGGGCATCGTCGACAAGGTGCGCGCCAGCGCCTCCACCATCGCCTCGAGCACCGGCCAGATCGCCGCCGGCAATGCCGATCTTTCCGCCCGCACCGAAGCGCAGGCCGGCAACCTGGAACGGACCGCATCGAGCATCGAGCAACTGGCCGCCACCGTGCGCCAGAACGCCGAGAGCGCCCACCATGCGCACGACATGGTGCAGTCCGCCAGCGAGGCGGCCAATGCCGGCGGCCAGACCGTCGAGCGGCTCGTCGGCACCATGTCGGGCATCCACGCCACCGCGCAGAAGATTGCCGACATCACCGGCATCATCGACGGCATCGCGTTCCAGACCAACATCCTCGCGCTGAACGCCGCCGTGGAAGCCGCCCGCGCCGGCGAACAGGGCCGGGGCTTTGCCGTCGTGGCCGGCGAGGTGCGCAGCCTCGCCCAGCGCAGTGCAGCTGCCGCCAAGGAGATCAAGGAATTGATCAGTCGCTCGGTCGAAGAAGTGCAGGCCGGTAACGAGGCCGCCCGCGGCGCCGGCGATGCCATGCAGGACATCGTGACGCGCGTGGAGCGCATCGCCGGCCTGATGGGCGAGATCAGCCACGCGTCGCGCGAGCAGTCGCAAGGCATCGAAGAGGTCAACCGCGCGGTCACGTCGATGGACGAGGTGACGCAGCAGAACGCCGCGCTGGTCGAGGAAGCGGCTGCTGCGGCCGAAAGCCTGCGCCAGCAAGCCCAGGAACTGCGCGGCGCGGTGGACGTGTTCCGGCTCGCCTGAAGCGGTTTGTGGTCGGCTGAATAAGAAAAACCCGGGCCGAAACCCGGGTTTTTTGTTGACGCCTGCGCCGGGCGCTGCGGCCTAGTGCAGGATCACGCGCCGCACCACGGCCACCAGAGGCGGCCGGATCGAGCGCTCGAACCCAGGACGCAGGCGCAGCGGCTTGAGCAGCATCTTGGCGGCCATGTCGAGCGGCAGGTACGAGCGCACCAGGGCGCTCACGCGCGAGTTCAGGGCGCGGACATCGGCTTCGGGCACATCTTCCTGGCCACGCTCGATGCGCAGCACATTGCGCAGGGCGATCATCGAATCTTCATTCTTGATTTCACGCAGGCGCGAGGCAAGCGCCTTGAGCACGCGCGCGCGGCCCACGCCCTCGCTTGCGTTGCACTCGTTGAAGAAACGCAGGAAGTGTTTGTAATGCCGGACTTCATCGGCCGAGATGCGGCTGGCGAGGTCACGCAGCACGGGTTCGTCGGCGTCGGCCGCGGCTTGGGCGATGGCGCGATAGAAGGTGGCCGTGCCCATTTCGACGACGCAGCGCGCGACCATTTCCAACGCCTGCGTGGGTTCGAACTGGTCGACCGAACACGTGACCGAGTATTCCTCGAAGAAGCGGGCGTAGCCGCGCTCCCAGTCGAACTCGGGCCAGACGGCTTCAACGTAGCGGCGCAACGCGCGGCCGTGCTGCAGCTCTTCGCGTTCCCAGTGGTGGGTCAGCCAGTGCGCGGTTTCCGGCCGATCGGCGTAGTACTGAGCGAGGTTGCCGGCGTAGAGGTCGGAGCCGCTCTCGACAAACGAGGCACTCGCAACCAGGTAGAACAGCGTGCGGTTTTCGCGCACGCGCGCAACGTCGATGCTGCCGTAGCTGATCTCTTGGATCGACCACGGCATGCGCTCGCTCGCAGATGACGTTTCCAGATGAACCTGTGACAAGGCGTTTCCTCCGTCGGCAATCTCGCAAAAAGCGGGCCGGTCATCCTATGAGAATGAAACATCACGTCCCATGTTTCAAGACAGATGTGCGCTTGCAAAGGTTCCGAAAAGCAATCTTGTGCCCACAAAGTGGCGAATGCGTCATGGCAATTGCGTCACGTCGGCACGCGACGCAGCCGCCGGGACGTGGCGTTTTTGCGCCTGGCGCAAGCCATAAGCGAAGGCCGCCAATGCGACAAGGGCGGCCCCAACCATTGCCCACTCGACGGCTGCATAACCACCGCTGGCCCGCCAGAGCAGGGCGCCCAGCCATGGCGCGCTGGCCTGCGCAAGCAGCACGGGCGTCATCATCAGGCCGTTGAGGGTGGCGTACTGATTGCGTGAAACCAGCTCCGGCATCGCAATCGCGCGGACCATCGTGTTGATGCCGTTCGCTGCACCATAGACCAGCGCAAACACGATCAGCAGCGGCCCGCTGGAGACTGCCAGCAAGACGAGCGCAACGGCCATAGCACCGTACGTCCAGGGTGCGATGCGCACGGGGTGTGCCGGGCGCGACCGCATCATGGCAAGCCGCCCGAGTACCTGGGCCGGGCCGATGAGCGCGGCGATCAGCAACTGGCGACTGGTCGGCACGCCTTTCTCCGTCAGCAGCGGAATCAGGTGCGCGCCAAGCACGGTGGCGATCAGGCTGGTGGCCACAAAGGCCAGCACCACCGCCCAGAACACCGGCAAGCGCAACACGATGCGCCACGCCGAGGCATGCACCGCTGCGGTCGGGGCGAGCGCTTCGGCAGGCGCGTGCATGGGCGGGCGTACACGCAGTCGCGCATGGATCGGTAGGCAGATCAGCACATGCGCCAACGCAAAGAACTGCAGCGTATGCCGCCAGCCGAGGTGTTCCACACCCCATTGCGCGAGCGGAATGCACAGCGTGCTGGAGAACCCCGCGATCAGCGTGAGGCCGATGATGGGACGCTGATACGCGTCGCCAAACGCTTGGCGAAGCACAACAAAGGCCGGGTCGTAGAGCGTGGTGGCCATCGCCAGGCCCATCGGCAGCCAGAGCAGCAGGAACGCCGTCTCGTTCGACACGAAGGACCACGCCAGTAGGCCGCTTGCTGCAAGCAAGGTGCCTCCGCCCATCACGCGGCGTGCGGGCCAGCGGTCGAGCGCGCGCCCGACCCAGAACGAGCAGAGCGCCCACACCAGCAGCCCGAGCGAAAACCCGCCCGCCAGAAACGGCCGCGCCCAGCCGAGCGCGTCGTGCATCGGCCCCAGAAATACGGTGAAGGTGAAGTACAGCGTGCCCCACGAAACCACTTGTGCCAGGCCCAGCAACAACACAAGGCGCCGGCCTTCGGGCGAGCCGGGCGGGAACATGGGGTTCATGGAGAGGGCAGCGGTGGGAGGGAGAGATCTGCGCGGCAAAAATCCATTCTATCGGCGCAGAGTGCGGGGCGCGTGCCCCTTGCGCGGGGCACACTCAGGCAGCGTGCCCGTCCATCAGCCTCCGCAAAGCCGCCGCATCGACGATCTCGACGGTTCGGTAGTGGCAGCGGATCCAGCCCGCGCGCTGCCATGCCTGCAGGTACTTCGAGATCGTCTGCCGCGAGCGCGCCAGCATGCGGCCCAGTTCTTCGTTGCTGGCGGCCACGGAGCGGCCATCGCCGGCGCGCGCGAGCTGCAGCAGTCGCTGGGCGAGGCGGGCATCGGCGGGCATTTCGCTGGCGTGCTCGAACTCGTCGAAGATCAGGCGGATGCGTTGGCAGAGCTGCTGCATCAGCGCCCACATGCCGGCCGGGTAGGCCGACACCACGCGCGCAAACGCCGCGCTGCCCAGCAGGACGAGCGTGGTCGGCCCCTGCGCATGGGCGCTGTGCGTGCGGCCGCCGCCGTCGATGAGCGCGATCTCGCCAAACCATTCGCCCGCCCGCAGCACCCCGTAGACGAGCTCGCTGCCGCCGTCGGTCGTTCGGCTGATGCGCACGCGGCCGCGCACGATCAGGAACATGCCCTGTGCGGGACCCCCGTGCGGGTGGATGCATTCGCCGTCGGGGTAGGTGATCAGGCGTGCGGTGGGCGCAATCTCGGCCAGCAGCTCGGCGGGGGCGTCGCGCAGCCAGCCCTGCGCAAGCTGTGCTGGCGTGGGCGCGGCGGCGGTGTGAGTGGCGTCTGCGGGCATGGCGGCAGGATGCGGCGAGGGCGGTCCGATCATTGTCAAACGCTTGACAGTCTGCATGCAAGCGCCGGGCAGAGAATGGCCCGCTAGCCGCGCAGCCAGCCACTCAAGAAATACGACGCGGCACCGACGCGACCATTCCGGCGACGAAGGAGACACCCCCAATGACCGATTCCCAACACACCGCTCCGCGCGCAACGTTTTCCCATATGGAGAACGGCACGCGCGAGGACTGGGCCGCCATCTCGGCCGAATTCATGCCCTATGCCCGCGCGCTGCCCGACCGGGTGCTCGCGCACCTGAAGCTGCTCGACGGCGATTGCGGCGGCTTCCCGATCGACCGTCTCGCGCATTCCCTGCAAACCGCCACGCTCGCCCACCGCGACGGGCGGGACGAGGAATACGTCGTGTGCGCGCTGTTGCACGACATTGGCGACACGCTGGGCAGCTTCAACCATCCGGACATCGCCGCGGCCATCCTCGAGCCGTTCGTGAGCCCGGAAAACCTGTGGATGGTCGAGAAGCACGGCATCTTCCAGGGCTACTACTTCTTCCACCATCTCGGACTCGACCGCAACCTGCGCGAGCAGTACCGCAACCAGCCGGAATTGTTCGAGCGCACCGCCGAGTTCTGCGCCAAATACGACGCCGCCGCCTTCATGCCCGACTACGACAACCTGCCGCTGTCGTTCTTCGAGCCGATGGTGCGGCGCGTGCTGGCCAAGCCACGCAACTCCATCTACGTGAAGGAAGGCGAGAGCGAACTGTCGCAGCCGAAAGCCGCGGCAGCGTGATGTGCCGGCCTAGGCCTTCACCACATTGACGGGCGCGCCGGCCGCCCACGCCGCCACGTTGGCGAGTGTGGTGTCGGCAATGCCCGCCAGCGCTTCGCGCGTGAAGAACGCCTGATGCGCGGTGACGATGACGTTGGGAAAGCTCAGCAGCCGCGCCAGCACGTCGTCCTGCAGCACGTCGGCGGAGCGGTCTTCGAAGAACAGATCGGCCTCTTCTTCGTAGACGTCGAGCCCAAGGTGGCCGAGCTGGCCGCTCTTGAGCGCGTCGATCAGGGCGGGGCTGTCGACCAGCCCGCCGCGGCTCGTGTTGATGAGCATGGCGCCCGGCTTCATGCTGGCGAGCGCGCTGGCGTCGATGAGGTGGTGTGTGCCGGCGTTGAGCGGGCAGTGCAGGCTGACGATATCGGCCTGCGCCAGCAATTCGGGCAGCGGCACGTAGCGCACGCCCAGCGCTGCCAGCGCCGCCTGCGGAAACGGATCGAATGCCAGCACGTGGCAGCCGAAACCCGCCATGATGCGCGCGAACACCTGGCCGATCTGCCCCGTGCCGACCACGCCGACGGTCTTGCCGGCCAGGTCGAAGCCCAGCAATCCGTCCAGCGAGAAATCGCCTTCGCGCGTGCGATTGCAGGCGCGGTGCAGCCGCCGGTTCAGCGTGAGGATCATGCCCACCGCGTGTTCGGCCACCGCGTGCGGCGAATACGCTGGCACGCGCACCACCGTCAAGGCCAGGCGCTGCGCGGCCGCCAGGTCGACATGGTTGAACCCAGCCGAGCGCAGCGCGATCAGCCGCGTGCCACCTGCAGCCAGCGCCTCCAGCACTTCCGCATCGAGGCAATCATTCACGAACGGGCATACCACTTCAAAGCCGGCTGCGAGGGATGCCGTCTGCGCGTCGAGGTGCGCGCGCTGGAAAACGAGGTCGAAGCCGTGGCCGCCACGCGCGAGTGAGGCGCGGAAGCTGTCTTCGTCGTAACGGTGGCTGCTGAAAAAGAGAATGCGCATGGCGGTGGGGCAAGCGGACGTGATGCCTGCAGCTTACTCGCACCGCCGGGTGCCGGCGCTCAGAGCGTCAGGACGATGCGGCCATCCACCTTGCCGGCCTTCAGATCGGCGAACACCTGGTTGATGTTGTCGAGCTTGTCGCGGTGAATGTGGGCGCGTACCAACCCCTCGGCGGCAAACTGCAGTGACTCCTGCAGATCACGCCGCGTGCCCACAATCGAGCCCCGCACGGTGATGCCGTTGAGCACCGTGGAAAAGATCGGCAGCGGAAAATCGCCCGGCGGCAGCCCGTTGAGCGAGATCGTCCCGCCGCGCCGCACCATGCCCAACGCTTGAGCAAAGGCGCTGCGGGACACCGCCGTCACCAGCACGCCGTGCACACCGCCGATCTCTTTCTGGATCACGGCCGCCGGGTCTTGCTGCGAGGCATCGACGGCGAGCTTGGCCCCCAGCTCGCGTGCCAGCGCCAGCTTGTCGGGCGCGACGTCGACGGCCACCACGTGCAGGCCCATCGCGATCGCGTATTGCACCGCCACGTGTCCCAGCCCGCCAATGCCGGAAATGGCAATCCACTGGCCGGGCCGCGTATCCGTCATGCGGATGCCCTTGTAGACCGTCACGCCCGCGCAGAGGATCGGTGCGATCTCTTCGAAGCTGACCTGCGCGGGCAGGTGGCCGACGTAGTTCGGGTCGGCCAGTACGTATTCGGCATAGCCGCCGTTGACGGAGTAGCCAGTGTTCTGCTGCTCGTGGCAGAGGGTTTCCCAGCCACTCAGGCAGTGCTCGCAGTGGCCGCAGGCGGTGTAGAGCCAGGGCACACCCACGCGGTCGCCTTCCTTGACGGCGGTTACGCCTTCGCCCAAGGCTGCCACATAACCCACCCCTTTGTGCCCGGGGATGAACGGCAGGCTGGGCTTGACGGGCCAGTCGCCCTCGGCGGCGTGCAAGTCTGTATGGCAGACGCCCGAGGCCGCGATCTTGACAAGAATCTGCCCGCGCCCAGGTGTGGGAACCGGCACTTCCTCAATGCGCAAGGGTTCGCCAAACGCATGGACTACCGCGGCTTTCATCGACTGGGCCATGAGACATCTCCGGGTTGGGGGAGATACCAGTCTGGTCGACGCCTGCCCGATGCGGGTTGATGTGAGTCAACCGCCAAGGAGGGCGAGCGGGATGGGCAACACTGTTAACATGCCGGCATCTTCAGTGTTTTCCAGCGAGCCGCTGCCTTGCCCGTCACTCCCACCTTTCTCTGGCACGACTACGAAACGTTCGGCGCCGTGCCGCGCCGTGATCGCCCCGCGCAGTTTGCCGGCATCCGCACCGATGCCGAGCTGAACGAGATCGGCGAGCCGGTCGAACTGTTCTGCCAGCCGTCCAACGACTGGCTGCCCGATCCGGTGTCGTGCCTCATCACCGGCATCACGCCGCAGCAATGCGCCCGGCAAGGCATTCCGGAATACCGTTTCGCCCAGGCGATCGAGCGCGAACTCGGCACGCCCGGCACCATCGGCGTCGGCTACAACACCATCCGTTTCGACGATGAGGTGACGCGTCACCTGTTCTGGCGCAACCTGATCGACCCGTACGCGCGCGAGTGGCAGAACGAGTGCGGACGCTGGGATCTGCTCGATGTGGTCCGCACGACGTGGGCCCTGCGCCCGGAAGGCATTCAATGGCCGACCCACGAAGACGGCCGGCCGAGTTTCAAGCTGGAGCATCTGTCCAAGGCCAACGGCCTGGTGCACGAGGCGGCGCACGATGCGGTGTCCGACGTGCGCGCGACGATTGCGCTGGCGCGCCTGATTCGCAATGCGCAGCCGCGCCTGTTCGATTTCTGCTTGGCGCTGCGCAAGAAAGACCGCGTGGTGGCCGAGATTGGCGATGCGCCGCGGCCGTTGCTGCACATCTCCGGCATGTACGGCGTGGAGCGCGGCTGCATGGCCGTGGTGTGGCCGCTGGGTGGGCATCCGACCAACAAGAACGAACTGATCGTCTGGGATCTGGCGTTCGACCCGTCCGAGCTGTTCCATATGGATGTGGCGACGATCCGCGAGCGCATGTTCACGCGCACGGCCGATCTGGCCGAAGGCACCACGCGGCTGCCGATCAAGTCGATTCACATCAACAAGTCGCCCATCGTCATCAGCAACATGAAGACGCTGCAGCCCGCGCAGGCAGAACGCTGGGGCATCGACTTCGCCACGATCGAACGCCACGCCGCCATCGCGCAAGCCGCGCCCGACATGCGCGAAACCTGGCGTCAGGTGTACGCCCGCGAACTGGAGCCGATCGAAGACGTCGACCAGAACCTCTACGGCGGATTCGTCGGCAACGACGACCGCCGCCTGCTCAACGAGCTGCGCACGCTCAGCGGCGAACAGCTCGCGCGCCTGCATGCGGAGTTTGCCGACGCGCGCCTGCCCGAACTGCTGTTCCATTACCGCGCACGCAACTTCCCCGACACGCTCAACGAAGAGGAATACGAGCAGTGGGAGCAGTTGCGCGCCGAGCGGCTGTTCGAAGGCCGTGACGGCTACATGACCTTCGAAATGTTCGGCGAGCGGCTTCAACAGCTGGGCGCGGAAGCGGCAGAGAACGGCGACACGCGTGCGCAGGGCATCCTGCAGGATCTGTACGACTACGCGCAGCAGATCGTGCCGGGCTGACGAAGCCGACGCATCAAGAAAAACGGAGGCCGAAGCCTCCGTTTTTTGTTGGCGTTGCCGAACGCTTGGCGCCAATCAGGCCGCCTGCTGTGCCGCCGCCGGATCGCGCCACTCGGCCAGCAGCTTGTTCCAGCGAATGCGCGCCGCAGCCAGGTTGGCCTCCTTCACATGGCCGAAGCCGCGGATGTCCTCCGGCAGGCGAGCCAGTTCCAAGGCTTGGGCCAGCTTTTGCGCCGTCAGGCCCTTCACCAGTTCATCGACCAGCGCGCGGTATTCGCCGATCAGCGCGCGCTCCGTGCGGCGTTCTTCGGTCTTGCCGAAGATGTCGAGCGCCGTGCCGCGCAGGCCCTTGAGCTTGGCGAGCACCTTGAAGATGCGCATCGTGTTCGCACCAAAGCGTTGCTTGACCAGGTGGCCCTTCTCGTCACGCTTGGCCGTCATGGGCGGCGCGAGCCAGAAGTTGAGCTGGTAGTCGCGGCCGGGTTCGCCTTCGAACTGCGCGCGCAGCTTGTCGAGGAAGGCCGGATCGGTGTACAGACGGGCGACTTCGTATTCGTCCTTGTACGCCATCAGCTTCGACAGGTTGCGCACCACCGCTTCCGTGAGCGCCAGCGGCTGGCCTGTACCCACCACCGCAGCCTCGGCTGCACGCACGCGCTCGACCACCGCGCGGAATTCAGCGGCATACGCGGCGTTCTGGTATGCGGTCAGCAGATCGACGCGGCGGGCGATCAGCGTGTCGAGCGAGGGCAGGGCGATGACGTCGGCCTTGGCACGCGGTGCGTCGCCTGCCAGCTTGAGCACCGCCTCGCGGTCTTGCGCGAGGTGGCGGCCCCATTCGAACGCTGTCTTGTTCTTCTCGACGGCGACGCCGTTGAGCTCGATCGCGCGGATGAGCGCGTCGTGCGTCAGCGGAACCCAGCCCTTCTGCCATGCAAAGCCCAGCACCAGCGGGTTGGTGAAGATGGCGTCGCCCAGCAGGCGCACGGCCAGCGTGTTGGCGTCTTCAAACGCGCAGGCCTCGCCGACCGCCGCGCGGATGTCCGCCTCGGCCGAGCTGCCCGGGAAGCGCCAGTTCGGGTTCTTGATGAAGTCGGCCGTGGGCGATGCCGTGCTGTTGATGATGGCGCGCGTCTGGCCGTGCTGCACCTTCGACAGCACTTCGTCCGACGCCGAGACAATCGCGTCGCAGCCGATCACGAGGTCCGCTTCGCCCATGGCGATGCGGGTGGCGTGGATCGAATCGGGGCGCTCGCCGATCTGCACGTGCGAGAGCACCGCGCCGCCTTTCTGCGCCAAGCCCGCCATGTCGAGCACGGTCACACCCTTGCCTTCGATGTGCGCAGCCATGCCGAGCAGGCCGCCGATGGTGACCACGCCCGTACCGCCCACGCCGGTCACCAGCACGCCATAGGCGCGGTGGATGGCCGGCAGCTCAGGATGCGGCAGCAGCGGCAGGCCTTCCATCGACACGCCGTGCGATTCAGGCTTGCGCACCTGCGCACCTTCTGCAGTCACGAAGCTCGGGCAGAAGCCGTTCACGCACGAAAAGTCCTTGTTGCACGACGACTGGTTGATCTTGCGCTTCGTGCCCAGCTCCGTTTCCAGTGGCTCGACCGACAGGCAGTTCGACTTGACCGAGCAATCGCCGCAGCCTTCGCACACCGCGTCGTTGATGAACGCGCGGCGGGCCGGATCGGCCATCGTGCCGCGCTTGCGGCGACGGCGCTTTTCCGTCGCGCAGGTCTGGTCGTAGATCAGCACGCTGGTGCCTTTCACCTCGCGCAGCTCGCGCTGGATGGCATCCAGACGATCGCGGTGATGCACCGTTACGCCTTCCGGGAGCTTGATGGCGGCGTTGTACTTCTCGGGCTCGTCCGTAACGATGACGATGCGCGACGTGCCTTCGGCGTAGACCTGCGCGGCAATCTGCGGGACGGAAAGCGGGCCGTCGACCGGCTGGCCGCCCGTCATGGCCACGGCGTCGTTGTAGAGGATCTTGTAGGTGATGTTCACCTTGGCCGCAATCGACGCGCGGATCGCCAGCAGGCCTGAGTGGTAATACGTGCCGTCGCCGAGGTTGGCGAACACGTGCTGGTCGCCCGAGAACGGCATCTGGCCGATCCACGCCACGCCTTCGCCGCCCATCTGGCTGAAGGTGTCGGTGCGGCGGTCCATCCACACGGTCATGTAGTGGCAGCCAATGCCAGCCAGCGCGCGCGAGCCTTCCGGCACGTTGGTCGACGTGTTGTGCGGGCAGCCCGAGCAGAACCACGGCTTGCGCTCGGCGGTGATGCGCGGTTTGGCGAGCGCTTTTTCTTTGGCGTCGATGATGGCGATGCGCGAGGCAATGCGCGCGCGCACGTCCGACGGCAGTTCGAACTTCTCCAGGCGCGTGGCGATGGCGCGCGCGATGAGCGCAGGCGACAGTTCGTAATGCGCCGGCAGCAGCCAGTTCGCCATCGGCACCGACCATTCGCCGCCGGCGTTGTCGCGCTCGTCAAACTTGCCGTACACGCGCGGACGCACGTCGTCGCGGTAGTTGTACAGCTCTTCCTTGAGTTGGTATTCCAGGATCTGGCGCTTTTCTTCCACCACCAGGATCTCTTGCAGCCCTTCGGCAAAGGCACGTGCGCCGTGCGCTTCCAGCGGCCACACGCAGCCAACCTTGTACAGGCGGATGCCGATGCGGCGGCAGGTGTCCTCATCGAGGCCGAGATCGACCAGCGCCTGGCGCACGTCCAGGTACGCCTTGCCGGCGGTCATGATGCCGAAGCGCGCCTGCGGCGAATCGAGCATCACGCGGTCGAGCTTGTTGGCACGCACGTACGACAGGCCGGCGTACCACTTGTAGTCGAGCAGCCGCGCTTCCTGAACCAGCGGCGGATCGGGCCAGCGGATGTTCAGTCCGCCCTGCGGCATGACGAAATCTTCGGGCAGGATGATCTGCGCGCGGTGCGGATCGACGTCCACCGAGGCGGACGATTCCACCACGTCCGTCACGCACTTCATCGACACCCACAGGCCGGAGTAGCGGCTCATTGCCCAGCCGTGCAGGCCGTAGTCGAGATATTCCTGCACGTTCGACGGATACAGCACAGGAATGCCGGCCGCCTTGAAGACGTGCTCGGACTGGTGCGCCAGCGTGGACGACTTGGCGGCGTGGTCGTCGCCTGCCAACACCAGCACGCCGCCATGCGCGGACGAGCCGGCCGAGTTGGCATGCTTGAACACGTCGATCGTGCGGTCGACGCCCGGCCCCTTGCCGTACCACATGCCGAACACGCCGCTGAACTTGGCATTCGGATACAGATTGACCTGCTGCGAGCCCCAGACCGCCGTGGCGGCCAGGTCTTCGTTGAGCCCCGCCTGGAAGACGATGTTGTGGCCGGCCAGATGCTTCTTGGCCTTCCACAAGGCCTGGTCCAGCGCACCCAGCGGCGAGCCGCGGTAGCCGGAGATGAAGCCCGCCGTGTTCAGCCCAGCGGCGCGGTCGCGCGCCTGCTGCAGCATCGGCAGACGCACCAGTGCCTGCGTGCCGCTGATGTAGATGCGGCCACGCTCGAGCGTGTACTTGTCGTCCAGGGAAACGGTTTCGAGCGCGCGGCGTAGCGCGTCGTTCAGAGGGGCATTCATGCGTGCTCCGTGTGGGTGTGCCGGGATCACCGACAGCAGGTCTCTTTTGGTGCCGCCTGCGCCGCTTCTTGTGGAAACTGGCAGACGGCCGTGGGTCGAGGCATCGTAGCATCGCGTGACATTCGGAACACCGTGCAACGCAGCAAGAATGGGGGTGGGTTTTCCCTTGGTTGTGGTGTCCGATGCACGCATGCAGCGGGACGGAAGCGGTCGTTGCGGCGGTTGTGCGGTGCATGCAACGTTTGCGGCGAAATCGGCAAACTTCGGTAAAGAAGCTGCGACCAAGTCACGCAATCCCTGGACTTTCCCAAGCCGCGCCGCCATCCTGCGCAGTTCCGCCCGCATTCCTCAAACCATGATCGTGATCGCCACCGCTTTCGCCACCGCCCAACCCCGGCACACGCTGTCGGCAGACGGCGCGCGCCTGCGTGGCGGCAACTTGCACGATCGGTTCAGCACGCACGTCGCCCTCCGGCACTTCCTGCTCGCCCGGCTTTCGTAAGCCGTGCGGGGTGTCGCCACAAGCTGGCGCACCTGCCCCGTACGGCACGCTCCGCTCCCGTCCCCCTTTCATTCCGGCTTGGCGCTCACACGCGCCGGCGCCGGTACGCCTGCCATCGCCGGATGCAACCCGGCGCGGCGGCGCAGGAACCGTCATGGAACTCACGCAGAACTTCGTCAAGGCCAAGCGGCCTTGCGCGGATGGCTACCGCTGGTACATCCGCAACCGCCACAGCGGCACCGATTACCAACACCTGCTCGACAGCCTCGTACGCGAAGGCCGCATCGGCGATGCGATCTGGCTGCTCGACAACTTCGGCCCGACCGACGCCGTGCTCGACGCCGACGACATCGAAGCCGATGCCCTCGTCTTTGCCGGCACCATCGTCGTGCGCG
Organism: Ralstonia flatus; assembly: GCF_958439105.1. Lineage (NCBI taxonomy): Bacteria > Pseudomonadati > Pseudomonadota > Betaproteobacteria > Burkholderiales > Burkholderiaceae > Ralstonia > Ralstonia flatus. Next base: position 149,054 of record NZ_CAUDLI010000011.1, read on the forward strand.
GCGGCATTCACGTCGACGGCGTGTTGCGCGCCGGCCAGGCCATTCGCGCCGGCGGCGGCGTGCGCGCAGGCGAGTCGATCACCACCGGCGGGGATCTGGAAGCCAAGGCCGGTCTTTACTGCGACGGCGCCGTGCATGTCGGCGGCGACCTGCGCGTCGGCTGGGGCCTGACCGCCACCGGCGCATTGCATTGCGGCGGGCTGGTGCGCGTGCATCGCGACTTGCATTGCGATGCCGGCATCGACGCCGCTGCGGATTTGCTGGTTGGAGAGGCACTGGCGGCGCGCGGCAACGTGCGCTGCGGCAAGGGCCTGCGCGCTGGCGGCGAGGTGATCAGCGAGGCCGGCATCGTCAGCGCGAACGGCATCTTCGCCGGTGGCGACCTGTGCGCCGACACGCATCTCGAAGCAGGCTGGGGCATCCGGGCCGGCGGCGACATTGAAGCGGGTGGCGCCATCCGTGCGGGCGAAGGCGTGGAGGCCGGAGGCACGATCGTGGCCGGGCCCGGCTACGGCGTGTATGCCGGGCTGGCGGTGCGCATGGCCGACTGGCCCGTCAGCGCGCGCGTGCATGCGCTTGCACGTCCTGACGGTCTGGTCAGTGGACACTGGGGCGCGCCATGAGCTGCGCGCTGCCCATCCCGCCGCCCCTCGATTGGCCGATGCTGCCTTCCGTCTTGCGGCCGCTGCAGCGCTGGCTTGCGCCGCTCGGTCTGCGCATCGACGTCGAGCACGGCAGTGACGACATCGAGCGCGAACTCGACACGCTGTACGAGCGCATGCAGACGCCCGGCACGCCGCTGCACGGCATGGCCTGCGACGATGCCACCTTGCCCGGCTTTCGCCTGCACACACGCGAGGCCGACGGCGAGACTTACGTCTACGTCGAGGATGTGGCCGCGCGGCGCTTTGCTGGCGTCACGGTGTTCAACCGCCTGATTGAACTCGACAAGCGTGCCGACCGCATCCTGCGCGCACCGCATTCGAAATATGCGGCGGGGTATCAGCGGCGCGGGCTGGCATCAGCGGTGTACCGGCGCGCGCTCGATGGCGGCATGTGCCTGATGAGCGGGGCGCGGCAGTCGACGGGCGCGCACGCGCTGTGGCAGTCGCTGGCGGCGCAGTATGCGTCGGGCTACGTGGAGGTGCGCGACAAGCGCTTGCGCTATCTCGGCGATGCGGTGCGCGGCGACGTGCTCGACGCCTTGCACACGCGCCGCGTGTTGTTGGGCGCCGGCTGGACCATCGCGGCGTTGGCTGCCGCCACGAAGATGACCGCGTGAAAATCAGCCGGCGACGCTCTCGATCACGTCGCGCATGCGCTGGGCCAATCCGTCCATCGCGTCGGCCGGCACGTTGCCGTAGCCGAGCACGAGGCCGTTGTATTGCGCGGTCAGCGTGCCGGGCAGGCAAAAGCGTGACAGCGGCCGCAGCACCATCCCGCGTTCCCGGGCGACGCGGCTGACGTCGGTGTCGGCCACCGGCGCGTCGAGCCGCGTGGAAAGATGCATGCCGCCTGCACCGCCCGATACGGTGACGATGCCATCCAGGTGTCGCTCGATTGCAGCCTGCAGCGCATCGCGGCGCTCGCCATAGAGGCGACGCATGCGGCGCAGGTGACGCGTGAAATGTCCGGCCTCGATGAACTCGGCCAGCGCGAGCTGCTCGGCCACGCGCCCGCGCAGCATTAGCGCACCCGCCGCCTTTTTCAGCACGGGCGCCAGGGCCGGCGGTACCACCATGTAGCCGAGGCGCAGCGCCGGGAACAGCATCTTGCTGAACGTGCCGAGATAGATGACCGGCGCATCTTCGGTCAGGCCCTGCACGGCCGACAGCGGCGCGCCCGTGTGGCGGAATTCGCTGTCGTAGTCGTCTTCGATGATCCATGCGCCGGCTGCGCGTGCGTGCTGGATCAGGGCAAGACGGCGCTCCAGGCTCATCACTGCGCCCAGCGGATATTGGTGCGACGGCGTGATGTAGATAAGCCGGGGCGGCGTGTCGCGCCAGTCCGCCTCGCGCGGGGCGAGGCCATCGGCATCGACGCTGATCGGTACCAGGCGCATGTCGGCGGCCTGCAAGGCGGCGCGCGCTCCGTAGTAGCCGGGGTTCTCGATCCATGCGGTGTCGCCCGCATCGGCCAGCGTGCGGGCGCACATGTCGAGGCTGTTCTGCGTGCCATCGGTGATGAACACCTGCGTCGCATCGCAGCGCACCCCGCGCGAAACGCGCAGGTATTCCGCCACGGCTTGCCGCAGCGCCACGTTGCCTTCGACGGGGCCGTAGCCCATCTGCCCCGGACCGATGCGGCGCCACCCGCGCTCCATGCAGCGGCGCCATTGCGCCAGCGGGAATTCATCCAGCGCAGGCGTGCCGGGCAGGAAGGGCAGCAGGTCGTCCATGCCGCCGCGCGGGCGTTCCAGGTCTTTCACGCGGTGCGACAGCTCGGGCGCGGCTTCGGGCGCCTGCGCGGGCGTCTGCTGCAGGCCGACGCGCGCCACCACCGTGCCTTGCCGTCGGCTGAGCACAAAGCCCTCCGTGGCAAGTTGCTCGTACGCGTAGAGCACCGAGTTGCGCGCGATGCCCAGCTCTTCGGCCAGCGTGCGCGATGGCGCGAGGCGCGTGCCTTCCTCGATCTGTCCGCTCAGGATGGCCGCACGCAGGCAGGCATACAGGCGATGCTGCTGCGAGGTGCGGGCTCCGCCTTCGCCGTGCATCGCCGTGCGTTCGTAGTTCGACAGCAGGACGCCGTAGTCCATCGTGGCTCCAGGATTTTGGATTTTTGTGGGTCTATGCATGGTGCCACGGTTTTTTTATCGTCGGCATCTCCATTGACGATTCACGATTCACGATTCGGAGCCGCCGCATGTCCACCACAGAACCCACATCGCCCAGCGATCGCACCCGCGTGCGCCGCGTCGCGCACCGCGGCCACTATGACCGCACCACGCTGCATGCCATCCTCGACGAGGCGTACGTCTGCCACATCGCCTTCGCCGACGAGCACGGCGTGCATTGCATCCCGACCGCGTGCTGGCGCGAGGGCGATCATCTGTACATCCACGGTTCCAACGGCAGCCGCATGCTCAAGCTGGCAGGCAGCGGGGCGCAGGTCTGCGTGACCGTCACGCACATCGATGGTCTGGTGCTGGCGCGCTCGGCGTTCAACCATTCGATGAACTACCGGTCGGCTGTCATCTACGGCGCGTTCGAAGTCGTGCCGGATGCGCAGAAGCCTGCGGTGCTCGATACGTTCATGGAAGTGCTCGCGCCTGGTCGTTCACGACAGGCTCGGCCCGGGAATGCCAAGGAACTTGCTGCCACGACCGTGTTGCGCATTCCGCTGGATGAGGCGGCGTGCAAAGTGCGCACGGGCGGGCCGAAGGATGATGCTGAAGACCTTGACCTGCCTGTGTGGGCAGGGGTGCTGCCGATGGCGCTGTTGCCGTTGCCGCCGGTGGTGGAGGCTGCGCCGGCGGGTACGCCGGATTATGTGCAGGAGTGGAGGGACAGTGCGCGTGCGCTGGTGGTGGTGTCGTGATGGTTGCGGGGGTGGTTGATTGGTTTTGTTTTGGCCTTGGTGGTCATCTCCCTTTCGTTCCCTGCCGGGACCGACTTACTTTTCTTTGTCTTGCCAAAGAAAAGTAAGCAAAAGAAAGGCGCGCCCGAGATGGCGACCCATCCCTTGAATTTGTGTGACCGTGCGGGGAAGGAGGCAAACTCGCTGCGCTCAGACAGCCTCCTTCCTTGATCCGCCCGCTCACAAAAATTCAAGGCGCCATCAAGGGCTCAACGTCAAAAGAAAAAGGCCAACCCATCGCGCGGTTGGCCTTTTCGTTTGGGCGGGCGCCCAGATGGTGTGGCTTTTGTCCTTTGACTTTCCCTGCCCTAGATGGCGCCTTGAATTTCTGTTGCAGGGAGGAAAAAGGAAGGGAAACTGTCTGAGCGAAGCGAGTTTTTCCCTTCCCCTCCCTGCGACATAAATTCAAGGAATCTTTCGCCATCTCGGGCGCGCATTTCTTTGCTTACTTTCTTTGGGCAAGACCAAAGAAAGTGAGTCAGCCCCGGCAGGGGATGAAACAAGGGATGCACCAAAGCCCCAAAAAAACTCAGTGCACCAACTGATTAATCTCAATAATCGGCATCAACACCGCCAACACAATCAACAACACCACCACACCCATCGTCAAAATCAGCGCCGGCTCAAGCAAGCCAGTAAGGAACAGCGTCCGACGCTCAAGCTCTTGAGCCTCGCCTTGCGCAGCCCGCTCCAACATCGCAGGCAGGTTCCCCGTCGCCTCGCCCGATCGAATCAAGTGCACCAGCACAGGCGGAAACTGGTTCTGCGCTGCCAACGCCCGCGCCAGCGAAGTCCCTTCCCGCACGCGTGTGGAGGCATCCTCGACGTTGGTCTTGAGCGCAACGTTGTTCAGCGTTTCCCCCGCTGCCTGCAACCCACGCAAGATCGGCACGCCGGCACTCGTCAGGATCGCCAGCGTGCTCGCAAACCGCGCGGTGTTGTAACCGCGGACGAGCTTGCCGAACAGCGGCGCCGTCAGCAGCCATTTGTGCCATGACAACCGCAGCGCCGGCTGCTTGAGCAGATTGCGGATCAGCACGCCAATGGCCGCCAGCACGATCGCTGCCAGCCAGCCCCAGTTCCGCACAAAGTCCGACAGCCACAGCATGATGATCGTGAGCGTCGGCAGCTTTTGCTTGGTGTTGGCAAACACGCTGACCACCTGCGGCACCACGTACGACAGCAGGAAGATCACGATCGCAAACGCCACCACCGTGACGATGGCGGGGTACGTGAAGGCCAGCTTGATCTTCGAGGTGAGCGCGTTGCGGCTCTCGATGTAGTCGGCCAGGCGCGAGAGGACGAGGCCGAGGTTGCCGGAGTGCTCGCCCGCTGAAACGAGGGCGCGGTAGATGTCGGGAAAATCCTTCGGATGCTGCGCCAGCGCCACCGACAGCGAGCTGCCGCCCACCACTTCCGCGCGGATGGCGGCGAGCAATTCGCCGACGTAGGCGCGTTCGGCCTGATCGGCCAGCGCGGCCAGCGCTTCATCGAGCGGCAGGCCCGCCACCAGCAGGCTGGCGAGCTGGCGCGTGACGAGCGCGTTTTCCTGCGCCGAGAGCCGCTTGCCGAAGCTCGACCCGCCGCGCTTGGTGGCCTGTGCGCCCAGCGCGTCCACCAGCAGCGGCGTCAGCCCGCGTGCACGCAGCAGTGTGCGCGCCTGGCGCGCGCTGTCGGCTTCGATGACGCCCTTGTCGGTCTTGCCGGTGGCGTCGGCGGCTTCGTAGCGGAAGGCTGGCATGCGCTATTCGTTGATTCGCGTCTTAGTCGCGCGTGACACGCAGCACTTCTTCCAGCGACGTGGCGCCGGTGTCGATCCAGCGCTGTGCGTCCATGCGCATCGTCTGCATGCCCTGGCCGATGGCGAACGCCTTGATCTCGGATTCGGCGGCCTGGCGGTGGATCATCGTCTGGATTTCGGGCGTGACGGTCAGCAGTTCGTACACGCCGGTCCGGCCCTGGTAGCCGGAGTTGCTGCAACGCTCGCAACCGACGTGATGCCACACCGATTTGCGTGCCGGCGTGGCCGGTGCCACACCGTCGGCCACGGGCGTGCCGGCCACGGCTTCCACTTCTGCGGGCGTGAGTTCGAGCACTTCTTCGCGGCGGCAGTGCACGCACAGGCGACGTACCAGACGCTGCGCCAGCACACCCAGCAGCGACGACGACAGCAGGAACGGTTCGATCCCCATGTCGATCAGGCGCGTCACGGCCGATGCGGAATCGTTCGTGTGCAGCGTCGCCAGCACCAGGTGGCCCGTCAGCGAGGCCTGCACGGCAATCTGCGCGGTTTCCAGGTCGCGGATTTCCCCGATCATCACCACGTCCGGATCCTGGCGCAGGATCGCGCGCAGGGCCTTGGCGAAGGTCATGTCGATCTTCGGGTTGACCTGCGTCTGGCCAATGCCGTCGAGGTCATATTCGATCGGGTCTTCCACCGTCATGATGTTGGTGGACGATGCATCGAGCCGCGACAGCGCCGCATACAGCGTCGTCGTCTTGCCCGAACCCGTCGGGCCGGTGACGAGCACGATGCCGTGCGGCTGGTTGATCAGGTGGTCGAAGCGCGCCAGCGTGCCGCTGCCCATGCCGAGCTTGCCCAGGTCGAGCCGGCCGGCTTCCTTGTCGAGCAGACGCAGCACCGCGCGCTCGCCGTGGCCGGTGGGCAGCGTGCTCACGCGCACGTCCACCGGGCGGCCGCCCACGCGCAGGGTGATGCGCCCGTCCTGCGGCAGGCGTTTCTCGGCAATGTCGAGCTGCGCCATGATCTTGATGCGCGAAATGAGCGCGCCGTGCAGCGCCTTCTTCGGGCGCACGACGTCGCGCAGCGTGCCGTCGACGCGAAAACGCACGACGGATGCATTCTCGAACGGCTCGATGTGAATGTCCGATGCGCCTTCGCGCGCGGCCTGCGTAAGCAGCGCGTTGATCATGCGGATGATCGGCGCGTCGTCTTCGGATTCGAGCAGGTCTTCCACGGCCGGAATGTCCTGCATCAGGCGCGAGAGGTCGACTTCGCCTTCCACTTCGCCCACCACCTGGGCCGCGCTGCCGTCTTGCGCGTTGTAGGCGGTCTGCGTGGCGGTGGACAGCGCCGCCGTGTCGAGCGTGACCAGATGCAGCGCGCCGAACACGCGGCCGAGTTCAGCCAGCGCGGTGCGCGAGGTTTCGGGGCAGACCCACACTTCCAGCGTGTCGACGTCCTGGCGGGCGACCAGCAACCTGGCGTCGCGCGCAAACGCATACGGCACGAGCCGCACGGCCGACTGCGAGGGCGGCTCGAGCGTGCTGACGTCGGTGGTGGAAGCGTGCGTGGCCATGGTTCGTTGTCCGTTGTCAGCCGCCATTGCGCGGCGCGTTGCCGTCGTAGCCGCCCGAGGTGGGCGCCGCGAAATTCTGCAGGCGCGGCTGGCTGCGCGTGGTGCCCTGCGGCATCGGCATCGGGGCGCCCGGGGGCACCTGCGTACCGGCCGGGCCCTTCGGCACGATCGACACATCGCCGTAGTTGTCAGCCGGGCGCATGGCCTCGGGCGTGGGCAGCACCGGCGTGTCCTTGTCCGACGTGGTCGGCAGCATGTTCGGCGAGACAAAGCCCTGCTGCGTGTCGCGCATGTAGTTGTAGCGGTTGTCCGACAGCGCGCCGGTCGCGTCGGCCGTACGCAGGATGATCGGGCGCAGGAACACCAGCAGGTTCGTCTTCACACGCGTCTTGTTCTCCGAGCGGAACAGCGCGCCCAGGATGGGGATGTCGCCCAGGCCCGGCACCTTTTGCTCGCCGTCCTGGTAGTTGTCTTCCAGCAGGCCGCCCAGCACGACGACCTGGCCGTCGTTGGCCAGCACGTTGGTCTCGATCGAGCGCACGTTGGTGGTCGGGCCCTGCGTCGCATTCTGCGTGCCCGGCACCACGGCCGACGACTCCTGGAAGATCTGCATCTTCACCAGCCCGCCGTCGGTGATCTGCGGCTTGACGCGCAGCGTGATGCCGACGTCCTTGCGGTCGAACGTCTGGAACGGCTGAGACAACGTGCCGGCGCTCTGCGTGTACGAGCCCGTGGTGATCGGCACGTTCTGGCCAATCAGGATCTTGGCTTCTTCGTTGTCGAGCGTGATCAGGTTCGGGGTGGAGAGCACGTTGACGGAGCCGTCCGTGCCCAGCGCCGAGAGCAGCACGCCCAAGCCGCTACCCCTGTTGAACACGCCCAAGTTGCCGCCGTTGAGCTGACCAACGTTGAGGCTGCCCAGTGCCGTCTGTGCGGCCGTGCTGCCGATGCCGCCCGAGCCGATGGCGGCGATCGTACCGGCCAGACTGATCAGGTTGCTCGAACCGGTCCCGTAGTTGGTGCCGCCGCCAATGAACGTGCCGGGGCCGCCGCCGCCCACCAGCCATTGGATGCCGAGTTGCGACGCCTTGGTGGCCGTCACTTCCACGATCATCGATTCGATGTAGACCTGCGCGCGGCGCGCGTCGAGGTCGTCGATCACGGCGCGCAGGTTGCGATAGACCGGCTCGCTGGCGGTGATGATCAGCGCGTTGGTGGCCGGATCGGCCTGGATGATGCCGCCGGTGGTCGGCGTGTTGTTCTGCCCGAACGAGGCACGGAACGAAGAGCTGCCGCCGCCCGAGCCGCTGCCCGAACCCGAGCCGCTGCCGTAGTTGGTGTTCTGCGTGTTCTGGTTCTGCAGGTTGCTCACGCCGCCGGCCGGCTGCGAAGTTGCGCCTTGCGCGGCGCTCTGGCCGCCGGGCCCGGTCGATGCGGAGGCCGACAGCGTGGCATCGGCCGCCACGATCGCGCGCAGCGTCGTCGCCAGCTGCACCGCGTTGGCGTTCTTGAGCGGCACCACCCAGATGTTGCCCGGGCGCGCGTTCGGCACGTCGAGCTTGGCGATCAGTTGCTTGGCCTGGGCAAGACGGGCCGCACTGGACGCACGCACCATCACGCTATTCGAACGCGGCTCTGCCACGACCGACGTACGCAGGCTTGGGTCCGACAGCGCAGCGCCGGCACCGGCCGCGCCGCCTGCACCACCGGCCGACGGATCGAGCAGCTTCTGCAGCGTGGCCGCCACGTCGATGGCCACGGCGTTCTTCAGCGGAATCAGTTCGGTCTCGCCGGCCACGGGCGTGTCGATCGACGCGATGATGCGGCCGATGCGGCGCAGGTTGTCGGCGTAGTCGGTAATGACGAGCGTGTTGTTGGCCGGGTAAGCGGTGATCGTGTTGTTGGGCGCGATCATCGGGCGCAGCACCGGCACCAGGTTGTTGGCCGATTCGTGCTGCAGGCGGAAGACCTGCGTGACGACCTGCTCGCCGCCGCGCGCGCCTGCCGCGCCCACGCTGGTGGGCGAGCCCTGCAGCTTGGCGTCGGCTTCCGGCACGACTTTGGTGAAGCCGTTGCCCTCGACAATCGCGTAGCCCTGCATGCGCAGGATCGAGCCCAGCGATTCGAGCGCTTGCGAGCGCGTCACCGGTTTTTCGGTGACGAGGTTGACGGTGCCCTTCACGCGCGGGTCGACGATGAAGTTCTTGCCGGTGGCCTGGCCGACGGCCTTGACCACGGAGTCCAGATCGGCGTTGACGAAATTCAGCGAGACCTCATCCCCTGGATTGCCGGCGGCGCCGTTCTGGGAGGATGCCGCGCTGGGCGGGGCGGCGAAGACTGGCATCGAGCCGGCCACCATTGTTGCGCAGCATGCCAGGACGATGGCGCGAACGGTGAGTCGGGAAGAGGCGTTGTACATGGTCTCGTTCATGGTTGTCGGCACGCTGGCTCGCGCGCCGGCTTGAGGATCAAAAGCGGAGTCGATGGAGGGACCCGTCGCGCGGGCCCAGCAGACTCAACAGGCCAATCAATTGCGGTTCCGACTCCGGCGTGGCACTGGCCACCCCGTCAAAATGCGCGCCGTGGCCAAGGGTGCCCTGGCCCTGCAGGGTAAGCGGCCCGGCCAGTGTCGACAGCGACAACTGCATCGGCGCACCGCTCACGCCGCCAAACGACACCACCGCCTGGTAACTGCCCAGCGGCCGTACCCGGCTGAGGCTGGATGATACCTGCTCGAGCGTGACAGTCAGCGCCCCCTGGGCGGTGTTTGGCTGGCCCTTTCCGCTGCCGAATTGGCCCGAGAGCGGCGTCCACTGCGCCCGCAACCGGCCATCCAGCTTGAGCGTGTTGAATGGCGCGCCAACGCCTTCCAGCAACGATGCCGGCAGCGCGACCGCGCCGGCCTCTGCCTCCCAATGCCCCGGCGTGACCGTCAGCGTGACGGGCTTCTCCAGCGCGCGATCGTGCGCCAGGTGCGCGCGCAGCGTGCCGGTCAGCAGCGGCAGCATGTCGATCGACCAGGACAGCCGGCCGGGCAGCACGGTCGCATCGGCGCCGCCGTTTCCGGCGGTCAGCGCAAGCGTTGCACTGCCGTGCCAGAGACTGCCCTGGCTGTCGGCCAGCAAAACACGGTGCCCCGTGGCTGCGGCGATGCGCTCTGCCGCCCAGGCGGCCGGATACTGAGCCACCACGGTCGCGCCCACGGCCAGCAGCGCCACGCCACACCACAGCACACGCCAGCCGATGCCCGTGCGCTCGTCCGACCCGGCGCGGCGGCGCAAGCGCAGCGGCGGCAGCGATTCAATCCCCATCGGCACGATCGGACCCGTCAGCGGCCAGCGGCGGCGGGGCCTTGCAGCGTCGCCGTCACGTTGACCAGGGCCGTCGCGCCCACGTATTTGATGTTCGTGTCGATCACCTTCATGCGCTGCGCCTGGCGTACCTCCTGCAGCCATTCGGCGACGGCGCCAAAGGGCACCTTGTCCAGTTGCACCTGCACGCTCTCGCCCGACATCGCCATCCGCGTGGCCTTCAGGCCGTGGTTGGTCAGGCTCGTGTTGAGCGCCTGCTGCAGTTCCGCACCGCGCGGCACGGGCGCGGCGGCAATGGCCGACAGGCCGCGCGCTTCCTGGCCCAGCGTTTCCATCTCGGCGAGCTGCGTACGCATCTGCGGCAGGGCTTTCTCGATGCGGCGCTGGCCTTCGAAGGCCGGCTCCCACAGCACGAGGTAGACGATCACAAGCAGCAGCACCACGCCGCCACCGGCGAGGATGCGGCGTTCGCGCGGCTCGCGCTGCATCCAGAACGTCGTGGCCGCGTCGCGCACCGAGTCCGGCACGCCGATGCGCGGCAGGCGGCGGGATGACGATCGGGAAGAGGAGGGGGAGGAAGTCGCCATGGAGGAAGCGTTATTGGGCGATGGAGACCGTCCAGCGCGAGCCCGGTACGGTCGCCTCGGCACCGCGCGGGGCCTCGGCGGTGTCCATGTTCAGGCCGACATTGCGGGCGGCGGTGCGCAGGCTGGCGGTGTCGGTGCCGTCCTTGAGCGTGACCGTGAGCGCGCGGCCGTGGTAATCGAGCGCGAGCAGCGCATCGGGCGCGAGGCCGGTGGCAGCCTGGGCAAAGCGATCGGCCAGCGGCAGGAAGTCTTCGGGCGCCGATTTGCCGGCGGCCAGCCGCAGCTGCTCGACCTGGCGGCGCATCTGCGCGGGCGGGTCGAGAATCACGGGCGTATTCGGGAATGCCGTCTGCAGCTGCGCGCGCATGGCTGTATCGAGCCGCTTCTGCTCGGCGCGCAGCGTGAGCCAGCGCGCGTTCATGCCGATGAGCTGCACGACCACGATCAGCACGGCCAGCGCGATGGGCACGCGCCAGAGGCTCCAGTCCATGCCGGCCACGCCGCCGCGTGCAAAGTCGAACTGGCAGAGATCGGCTTCGCCTGAGGCGAGGGCGTCGCGGGCGCCCGCCGCCCAGGTGGACCAGTCCAGCGTGGCGGTGGCGGGGTCGGTCGACAGGCCGGGCGCCAGCTCGCGCAGTGCCGGCGACACCATCAGCGTGGCCGGCGTTGGCGCAATGCCCAGCCAGTTGCTGACGTTGGCCGGCAGCACACGCAGGCCGTAGCCCTCGGCGCGGCCCGTGCGTACGGTGATGTCGACGGCCACGGGCGCGTCCGGGTCGGACGATGGCGCCGCGTCGAGCGCGATGGTGGCCGGTGTGACCACAGCCACGGCTTCAGCCGCGGGCAATTCGACTGCGGGCTCGGCGGCAGCGGAAGCATCGAGCGACGGCTCCGCGCGTTCGACGGCGTTTGCCGATTCTGCAACCGGCGCTGCCGCTGCGGCAGGCGTTTCAAACGGCACGCAAAGCTGCGCAGGCAGCAGATGACAGGTGCGGTGCTTGTGGCCGGCAAAGGTATCGAGGATAAAGCGGACCCAAGCGCGGTCGGCAATCATCAGTGCGCGCGATTGCGGCTCGCGGGGGGCCCGCCAGCCACGCGCGGGGGCATCCCCCAAGCGCGGCCCAAGGGCGATATGGCATTGCTGCGCGTCCTGCACGAGGCGGTCTTCCACCAGGTTGGGCAGGGCCAGACGCAGTTTGGGCAGCGCGAGCGGCGGCACGTTGGCCGGCACCAGCAGCACATCGGCGGCGGGCAGCAGGAGGACGAGACGATCGGCGGCGGGCAGCTCGTCGGTGCGCGACGTGCCTTCGCGCTGAACGCGTTGGGCCCCAAGCGCGCCTTCTTCACGCACCAGCGCGAACGGCACGGAGGCAAGCGCGCCCGCCGACCAGCGTTCGGGCGATTGAATGGGCCGGTGCGGCAGGCGCACGTACAGGGAGGTCGTCAAACCGCTCCTCTATTGATCTTGAGAGTGTGAATGCGAACTGCCAACGGAAGCGCCGGATTGCGCAAGACCCGCGATGCTGAACGATGCGGATGACAATACGGCGAAGGCCAGGGTCTGTCTACAAGGGGCACGTACGCACGTGGAGGGGTGTTGCGCCGCTGTCATGACGGAATCTCGTCGATGCGGCGGATCCAGACGATGCGGGTCGCGTTATTGTTGATCGGATCACCACGTGAAACAAGCGCCACTTCTCCGATCCGGGCGCGCTCGTGGCGGGCCATGCCGTAGACCAGAAAATAGTGCGTCTGCACGTCCAGCAGGTTGGCCGCGGCAGTGGTGTCGACCCCGGGCGCGATGCCGCGCAACTGGTTGGTGACGTCGCCGATATTGCGGAAGTACGCGCGGTCGCGCGCCTGCACCAGTGCGCGGGCGCGGTCCAGGCTCAGGTTCGGGATGACGGCGGCCAACACTTCGGCGCTCGCCGTGTTGGCGTTGATCTGCGTGCGGGTAGGCAGCACGACCACGTAGGGGCGCAGCTTGGCGATCATGTCGGCTGTGTAGCCGGGAATCGTCAGCAGGCTGGCCACGTCGTCGAGCGGTCTTGGGCCGTTGCTGTTGCTGCCGCCGCTTCCGCCGCTGTCTTCACCGCCTTGCTGGCCGCCCTGCATGCCTTCGATCGACTGGAAGCCGCCCAGCATCTGCGCCAGGTACGTCGCCGTGACATTGGCCAGGCTCGGGTCGATGCTCAGCGACTGCAGCAGCAGGCCGTAGGCCTTGATGGCGTCTTTGTCGCGGCCGGTGATGAGCGTGCGGGCGCCCAGCGTCTGCGCTGTCAGCAGGTTCATCAGGTTGAAGCGCGCCTGGGCATCGAAGATGCGGCCCGAGAGGTACGACTCCTCGCCGGCGGTGTCCGTGCGCAGCGAGCTGCCCAGAAAGTCCGACAGCTTGGTTTCCTGGATCGGTACGGCCCAGATTTCGCCCAGGTGGTCGACGGCGCCGGTGCGGCGCTGGTCGTCGCGCAGGATGAGGCGCGCCCAGTCGATGCCCGCCCGCGCGATCCACGTGGCCTGCGCTTTCAGGCGCTGGTTTTCTACGGCGCGAATTTCTACTTGCTGGCGCCACAGCATGCCCGACACGATGACCACGGCCAGCGTCACCACCAGCAGCGCCGTGATGATGGCCGCGCCGCGCTGGCGCTTCGCGCGCAGGTCAGGATGAGCACATCGACGGGAGCATCGCGCCATGTCAGAGCCCCGTCATGCAGATGCGCGTGAAGCGCTGCGGCGCGCCCTGCGGCGTCATGCGCACGAGCAATGCCAGTTCCACCGCGCGCACCGACGCAGCCGGCACCACCACGCCCGGGCTGTTGGCCGACGGCGCCGACGCGCTGGGCGTGGAAGCCGACGGCAAGCCGGTGAGGGTGGTGGTGTTGCTGCCGGCCGGGAACAGCGCCGCCGACAGCGCGCCCGTGTTGTCCATCCAGCCGCCGGGTTCGATCCAGGCGCGCGCGCTGATGCTGTCAACGTTGGCGGCGAGCAGGTAGCGCGCGGCGCCCACGCCGCCCTGGCGCAGGTTGTCCATCGCATTGCGCAAGTCGCCGCGGTTGGTGATCGGTTGGGTCTGGAGGCGCTCGAGCCGGCCGTCGACGATGCGGTAGAGCACCACCTGCCACGCAGGCGGCTGGCTGTCGTCGCGGCGGTCGCGCACCATCAGGACGCGGTTGGCGTCCACCTCCACCGGTGAGCGCGACAGCGTGTTCGGATCGGCCAGTTGGGTGCAATCGGCATCGAACTGGGCGTAGGCGGTCTTGAGTGCCTCGATGCGTTCGTCGCGCTGGGCCAGCGCCTCGTGCGTGCGGGTCATGCTGTCCAGCCCGCGCCAGGCGATCACGGCCAGGATGGCCAGCAGCGTGATCGCCACCAGCAGCTCGAGCAGGGTGAAGCCGCGCGCGCCGATGTTCGCGGGGCGATTAGAAGACATTGCGCGCATCGTTCGGCAACAGGGTCACGAGCCAGGCCAGCCGCACCGATTTGGAGGCATCCGGATAGACGGACACTTCCACGCGGCGGAACACCGGATTGGGCGTGCTGGCGATGGTCTCTTCGCACCACAGTTGCGTATCGCCTTGCGGGCAGGCAAAGCCGCGCGCGCCGGGATCGGGGAAGACGCGTGCCAGGCGCAAATTGGCGAGGTGGTTTTCGGCGCTCCAGGTGGCGATCATGCGCGTCTGCAGGGAGTCGCTGGCGGTGGTCATGCTGCCCATGGCGCGCATGGTGGCGGTGAGCGCCACGGCCACGATGGTCAACGCCACCAGCACTTCGAGCAGGGTGAAGCCGCGCGTGCGCACACCGGATGCAGGTCGGAGCAGGCGGCGCGTCATTGCGTTTGCGCCTCCGTCAGCACGCGCGGGCCGCCGTCGGACACCACGTCGACGCGCGCACCCTGCGAGGTCAGTGCCACGCGCCACGGCAGGCCGATGGCCTCACGACCGAACACGAGGCGCTGCGGGGCGCCGGGCACCGCAGCGGCACCTGCAACGATCTGTACGTTGTCCATGCCTTGGCGCCAATGGCCGGGTGCGAGCACGTCGCGGTTGAGCACGCGCCAGCCGGTGGGCGTCGATTCGTAGAAGCGCCAGCCTTGCGCATCGCCCTCCCACGCCACGGGGCGCGAGGTGAGCTGTGCCTCTTCCTGTGCGAGTTCGATCAGGCGAGCCAGCTTCTGCGCGTCATCGGCAAGTTGCGAGCGCGGATTGGGCGTGGCGTTCACGGCCACCACGGCCAGCACGATGCCGATGATGACCACCACCACCAGCAACTCCAGCAGCGTAAAGCCGCGAGTGTGCCGGCGGCGGCGTGGTGGGCCGAACATGGCGCGCGGGTGGCCGGGGCGACTGCGGCGGCTTAGTTGTCCCAGTTGCCGATGTCGGCGTCGTTGCCCGTGCCGCCGGCCTGGCCGTCGGCGCCGAAGCTGAAGACGTCCACTTCACCGCGCACGCCCGGGTTCAGGTATTGGTACGGATGGCCCCACGGGTCTTTGGGCAGGCGTTCCAGATAGCCGCCGCCTTTCCAGTTGTTGGGGATGGGCTCGGTGGTCGGCTTGGTGACCAGCGCGCTGATGCCCTGCTCGGTGGTGGGGTAGCGGCCGTTGTCCAGGCGATAGAGCTTGAGCGCCTGCGAAATGGAAGCGATGTCCTGCTTGGCGGCGATGATGCGCGCCTCGTCGGGGCGGCTCATGATCTTCGGCACCACCAGCGCGGCGAGGATACCCAGGATCACCACCACCACCATGATTTCGATCAGGGTGAAGCCGCGCGCGGCATGTCGGGCGAGGGCACGCTGGCGGAAGGAGGAGCGAAGTTGGCCTTGCATCATGGCGACAGAGTTGGCAATAAGGGGAAGAGACACAGTATATCCGTGAGATATGACCATATATTGCGCGGCAGGGTCATGCTGTGTTGGCTCTAGAGCCGCCCCTCCAAGCTGTTCACCGAACCGGCATGAAGGGCGGATAGAATCGGCGTATTCCTACGGTGCCTCGCCCCATTTCATGAACGCTCGACAGTCGTCCCGCCTGCTCAGCCTTGTACTGTTTGCTGCCCTGTGTGCGCTCCTGACGCACTGGGTGCTGACGCTGTCGTCGCTGCGCTCGCTGGGCGCGCCGCGTGAGGCCCGCGTTGCGCAGACCGATGCGCTGGAGACCGGCGCGGCCGTCACGCTCTTCGGCGGTGGCCCGCAGAACGGCCCGCGCGATGTTCAGGTGATGGGCGTAGTGGCCGATCTGGCCGATGGTTCGGGCGCGGCCATCGTGTCGGTGGATGGCGGCGCACCGCAGGCCGTGCGGGCCGGCAAGTCGCTGTCGTCCAATCTGAAGCTGGTGGAAATCAAGGCCCGCTCGGTGGTGATCGAGCGTAACGGCGCGCGCCAGGAGATTCCGCTGCCGGCCAGCGCCGTGGCAGGCGTGTCCCCGGCCAATCGCAATGCGCCGACCATGCCGCTGCCGCCCGCAGGCGCCGCAGCACCGCTGTCCACGCCGCCAGCGCCTCCCGCACCGGCGGTGGCCAACAACCCGGCCAACACCGCCATGCCGGGCGCCATGCTGCCCATCGCGCCCGCACAGATCAATACAGGTGACGAGCCTGCCAACCAAGGCGGCGGCATCGTGGGCCCGCGCCACCGCGCAGCGGCCGCTGCACGCAAGGGCGATACGCCCCCGCCGGGCGCCGACCAATAAGCATGGCGCCCGTGTCCTGACCGGCCATGCGCGGGCGGGCGCATATTACAGCGGGTGTCAACGGGGTAACAGCGTGTAAAAGCCGGCAACGCGCCGGCATTGTCGGGTTCTAATCGGCTACACAGTCCATGTGAAAAGGAGCTGACCATGACCAACAAACGTGCTGTCCAAGCCTTCCTCGCCACCTCGGCCCTGTTCCTGGCCATGTCGGGCATGAACGCCCGCGCCCAGGATGCCAGCGCCCCCGCCGCCAGCGCACAAGCGCCGGCCGCCTCGGCACCGGCCGCGCCGCAAACGACCGCCCGCGCAGGCAAGCCGGGCCACCACGGTGGCTTCAAGGCCATCGACACCAACGGCGACGGCCAGATCTCGCGTGACGAGGCCAAGGGCCATGCGTGGCTCGAGAAGAACTTCGACCAGATTGACGCCAACCACGACGGCCAACTCAGCAAGGACGAGCTGGCGGCGTGGCACAAGGCCCACAAGGGCGAGATGCATGAAAAGATGGCGCAGCGCTTCGACGCCAAGTTCAAGGCGGCCGACAAGGACAACGACGGTAGCCTGACCAAGGACGAAGTGCAGGCCGGCATGCCGCGTCTGGCCAAGAACTTCGACCAGATCGACGCCAATCACGACGGCAAGATCACCGAAGACGAGATCCGCGGCTACATGAAGGCCCGTCACGACGCCCGCAAGGCGCAGATGAATACCCCAGCGGCGGCAGCCATGCCGGGCGGCCCGTCGGCGACCAAGGGCGAGTGACGCCTCGTTTGAATTTCCGTACGCAAGCGGCGCCTTCGGGCGCCGTTTTTATTGCCTGTGCCCATCCGTATCCTCAATGCTTCGCAAGACCGGTGTGGGTCGGTTTGGCGACGGGGCCATGTCAGTGCCGCATGCGCGCATGCCGCAATGCCCATAAAAAAACACCCCGATGGCGAACCATCGGGGTGCGGGTACAGCACGCCTGAAGTTTGAGGGTCTTCAGGCCGGCTGATCGTCGGCCTTGAGCACGCCGCGGCGCATCTGGTCGAGTTCGATCGACTCGAAGAGCGCCTTGAAGTTGCCCTCGCCAAAACCTTGGTTGCCCTTGCGCTGGATGAACTCGAAGAAGATCGGGCCAAGCTGGTTTTCCGAGAAGATCTGCAGCAGCAGGTCGCCCGGCGCGCCATCGATGAGGATCTTGCGCTTCTTCAGTTCCGCCACGTCTTCGCCATGGCCGGGGATGCGCTTGTCGACCAGTTCGTAATACGTGTCGATCGTGTCGAGCAGCTTGATGCCATTGCTGCGCAGCGCATCCACCGTGTTGAACAGGTTGGTCGAACCCAGCGCGATGTGCTGGATGCCCTCGCCGTGGTACATGTCCAGATACTCCTGGATCTGACCGGCCTTCTCCGTCCCTTCCTCGTTGATGGGGATGCGGATGTTGCCGCACGGGCTGGTCATCGCCTTGCTCTTCACGCCCGTGACCTGGCCTTCGATGTCGAAGTAGCGCACTTCACGGAAGTTGAAGAAGCGTTCGTAAAACTCGGCCCATTCCTTCATCCGGCCACGGTAGACGTTGTGCGTCAGATGGTCGATGTAAGTCAGGCCGTGCCCGGTGGGGTTCGGGTTGGCGCCCGCGATGGGCACGAAATCGACGTCGTAGATGCTGATGTTGCCGATGTCGCCGGCCTTGGCGTCGTTCTTGCCGGTCCAGCGGTCGACCAGGTAGATCAGCGAATCGCCGATGCCCTTGATGGCCGGAATGTTCAGCTCCATCGGGCCGCTGTGGGTGTCGAAGCCCCAGGCGCCCAGTTCCAGCGCGCGCTTGTAGGCGAACGCGGCGTCTTGCACGCGAAACGCGATCGCGCAGATCGACGGGCCGTGCAGGCGCGCAAAGCGCTGCGCGAACGAATCCGGCTCGGCGTTGATGATGAAGTTGATCTCGCCCTGGCGATACAGCGTCACGTTCTTGTGGCGGTGCTTCGCGATGGCGGTAAAGCCCATGTTCTCGAACAGCTGGCCCATGGCAACGGGGTCCGGCGCGGCATATTCGATGAACTCGAAGCCGGCGGTGCCCATCGGGTTTTCCCAAGGCGTGAATTGCATGGTGAGTCTCCTGCGGGGCGGGCGCCGTTAGGGCGCTCAGGTCTTTGACGATCCTCGCAGTGTAGGAGTGTCCGTCCAAGCAAAAATTGCGAAGTTGTGCCCACCTTGCTAAATTTGCGCAAGAAAATTGCCGAATTAATTGGTGCGGAGCAACAAAATGAATAAAGTGGAACTCGACAAGATCGACCGCAAGATCCTGGAAGTCCTGCAGAACAACGGCCGCCTCACCAATCTGGAAGTCGCCGAGCGGGTGAATCTGTCGCCCAGCCCGTGTTTGCGACGCATCCGGCGCCTGGAAGAGTCCGGCGTCATCCGCCAATACGCCGCGCTGCTCGACCCGACCAAGATCGGGCTGGGGCTGTCGGCGTACATCAACGTTCGGCTGGAAAAGCAGGGCGGCGCGCCCAAGGGCAAGGGGCCCTCAGACATCTTTCGCGCCGCAGTGGCGACATGGCCCGAGGTGGTCACGTGCTACGCCATGACCGGCGAGATGGATTACCTGCTCAAGGTGTTCGTGGAAGACATGGAGCACTTCGCGCGCTTCATCCGCGACCAGCTGCTCGCCCACCCGGCGGTGATCGATGTAAAGAGCAGCTTTGCGTTGGAGCGGATCAAGGATACGACGGCGTTGCCGGTGGTGGTTTGAGGGATTGCCCTCCGATTAGCGCTTCCTGAGAGGCGGGCGTCGGTGCCGAGTTTACGGAGCCTGTTCGTAGAAAGGCTTCAACGCGTTGTGTACATGAGAAGCGACGGTCGGCTCCGCACTCACATACTGCGTCCCTTGCCGATAGCGCGCCACCAAGGTAAGCGTTGCGCGCAGTTTTTCCGGCTCCAACCCTTTGTCGAGAATGCCAGCCAGACCGATGACATCGCCATCAAGGCCGCTTTCTAACTGCTGGACGGCTTTTTTGATGTCGGACGCTTGCAGGGCTTTGAGGACATAGACTCGTGTTCTTGCCTCAGCCATCAGGCTGGATTCATAGGTGCTTTGGATAAACATCAAGCCGAACGTGCAGACGGTCCAAGCGCCCATCGCCAAGCCGATGACGAGCGTCGACAGAGCTAGGAGAATCGCGTTCCGTTTGGTCATGCTGTGGCCTCGCTCATCACCAAATTCGCATCCCGCACCAACCGCCACTTCCCATCCGCCTCTTTCCGCAGAATCGTCAACGTCTGCCCCGAGCGTCGCACCTCCTTTCCATCCGGCATCGTGATGACGATGCGCAGCGCGTTGCGCAAGTAAGCGATGTCACCAAACACCTGCACCTCCTGAATATCGCTCGTGCCATCCATGTGCACGTCCTTCATATCGCCCGACATCTTGGCGAAGGCCTCTTTGCCGAAGGGCGGCTGGCCCGGCGTGAGAAACAGCACGTCGTCGGTCATCAGGCCGAGCACGGTATCGATGTCGCCGGTTCTGCTGGCGGCGAGCCAGGTGTCCACCACGTTGCGGATGGCGCGTTCGTCGTCGGTCATGGCGATGCGGGTGTCGGTGAAGGAGGCGGCTTTCACTCTACACCGCAGGTTCGACCGGTGGCGCCACGCGGCGCTTGATGAAGACGGCGGGAGATAACACCGGAATATGCCGAGCCCGCAGCGTGACGAGCCAATCGCCTACCGCGTCTTCGCAGGTGACGCGGAAGTGATTCGCGTCGATCCACTCCACCTCATTCAGCCAGAACGTGTAGTACGCCGCGCCGATGGTGCCGGTGCTGATGGCACGTGAAAGGTCGGGGGCGACGAGGGTGATGGAGACGGCCTCTTCAAACGGGCAGTCGTAATTGGTGATGAGGACGAAGCCGAGATTCGTCTGATATTGCCGCAGCAGCTCGTAGCCGGGGATGGCGAGCGTGGGGTGCGGCACGCCGTCGACGATCACACGCGTGCGCATGGGCCACTGCTCATACGGGCCGCTGTGTTTCTCCAGGGCGAAGCGTTGGAGCGGCTGCATGGCGGCGGCGCGTTGGCTGCGCTATTCCTTGCGCATGCCGCACAGGGCGATCTGGCGGGCAGGGTCGGCGGAATCCTTCCAGCCGGGTTCTTCGCGCTTCTGGTACGCCTCCATCGTGGGGTAGCCCTTTACGCTCCACGAGAACTCGCTGTAGCGCGAGACCTCGATGACGGCCAGGCCGCAGCGCTTGCGGTGGTCTTCAATCTTGAACGCCGCGTGCGGATGCTCGCCTGACAGGTCTTGCTCGATCACCTTGTAGCGCGTGGGGCCGCACTTGAAGAAGCTGGCATTCCACTCGATGGTCTTCGGGCGGACGAACAAGGCGCCGTAGCAGGCACGGCCATCGCCGCGGAACGTTCCGGTCAATGCATCTGAGGCCATGGCCGATTGCGCGGCCAGCAGCGATACGGCGATGAGGAGGCGGCCTACTTGCATGCGGCGGTTCCGATCTTCGGGATGAGCGTGAGCACGTAATCGAGTTTCCGGATGTACGCCACGTCGCCGTGGTTGTACAGCACGGCAATGTTCTGCGTCGTCACGGGCCGCCAGCCGGTAATCACCTTGCGCATGGCGGCCTTGCGGTATTTGATCACCTGTCCGGGTTTGAGTGTTGCGGCATTCGGATTGAGCGCGCGCATCTCCGCCAGGGTCGAGCCTTGCGCGCGGGCGATCTTGTCAAAGCTGTCACCTGCCTTGACGGCGACTTCGTAGACCTTGTCGTCGGCATCGCGCACGCTCCGGACGTCGAACTTGGCCATGCGCGTGAGCAGGTAGCCGACGCCGGCGCGAATGTTCCACGCCGGCACCGTTCGGGCCAGGCCGGCGTTCAACCGGGTGCGGATGGCTGGCGGAACGATCAGGTCGCTGCCCTCTTCGCCGCGCAGCAGGGTATTCAAGGCGGGGTCGCCCAGGTTGCCGATCTGCATCGGCCGGGTGGACCACGCTTCCGAATCGGCTCCGGTCTCGACCCACACCATCGCCTTGACGATCTGCCAGTCCAGCGGCAGATAGCCGGCGCTGCCCATCAGGTGGCGGTTGTATTCCGCCACCGCCGCCTGGATGTCGCAGTCGTAGCCGTTCCAGCGGTCGGGCTGCTGGGCCGCGGTGTTGATGTAATCCTGCCAGCGCTCGAAATCGGTTTTGGGCTTCGCCTGGGCCTTGGTGACCATCTGCCCCTCCGTGGTTGCTTGACCTGTGGAGGGGCATGGTAGCCAGCGCCCGTCGGCGGCGTGTTAACGGCTGTTTATGTACCTTGCCGGCGGCTGGCGATCATCGACGCTGGCGCGTCAGGCTTCACTGCTTGGCCGACGGATCGTCCTGCGGGTTGACGTATTTGACGTCCAGCGGCCCCGTGCCATGAATCTGCACCACCGTTGCCGTCTTGGTGAAGGCGTAGTGATGCATGCCGCCTGGCAGGTTGTGAAAGCCGCCGGTCTTGAGCGCATGCGCGGCGCCCATGTCCATGGTGTCGCCGCTGCCCAGATAGAGGGTGCCCGAGATCACCGTGAGGTTCTCCGTCTGGGTGTGCCAGTGCGGCGGCACCTTGTAGCCGCCCGGCGCTTTCAGGCGGACGACGTAGGGGCCGTCTTTGCCCGGGTCACCGTAGAGCACGGCCAGCTTGGCGCCCTTGGGCAAGCCGGGCGGCGCGTCGACCCACTTCAGGGCCGATGGGTTGATCATCATCATGTCGCCCATGGCGGCGTCCTGTGCGGCAGCGGGCGCAGCGCCCAGGCAAAGCAGCATGGCCGTGGCCAGCAGCATCGATTGCGCGGATGGTGTCTTCATCGTCGTCTCCTTCTTGCCTCGGCATCGGCTCGCGGGCGACGCGGATGGCCGCCACATTGAGGGCGAGCGTGCCTTGGAAATCAGCGTAGTGAGGCGTGCGCCAGGCTGACAAGGAGGCAATCGCTCTAGGCGGGACGCGGGTTTGTGTCGGGTGAAGCAGACTTGCGCAGGGGGCCGATCAGTCCGTCGTGAAGCGGTACAACCGGTACGCGCGCGGTGCGAGGGTCGACAGGTAGCCGTGCACGGCGTTGCCGACCAGGCGCCGCAATGCTGCGGCATCCAGATGTCCGGGCATGGCCATCAGTGCTTGCGACACCAGGCTGTAAGCCATGGCGTGTGAGGCGAACGCCGCCTGTTCAGCATCGGCGCCGGCAGGCCAGTCGGCGCCGGCGGAAAGCGCTTCGGCCCACAGCGCCACGAACTCGCCGTACATGTGCCGGAAGGCCTCGATGCCCGACACCTTGCGTTCGACCAGGAACAGCGCCGCCCACTGTTCGGGTTCGGTCAGCGCTGCGGCGGATTGCGCATCGAGCAAGGCATCGACGCGTGCCGGCAGAGGCTCGGCACGGTGGGCGTCGATGCTCGCGCGCATGTCTGCCGCAATGGCCTTGATGCGCAAGTGAATGCACACCGCCGCCAGCGCTTCCTTGCTCGAAAAATATTCGTAGAAGCTGCCGATGCCCACGCCCGCCAATCCGATCACTTGGCGGATCGAGACCTTCTCGTAGCCCTTTTCAACCAGCAGTTGGACGAACGCCTCGCGGATGGCGTCGGCCGTGGCGCGCGCTCGGGATTGTGCCGGCCGGCGGCGCTGCGTCTTCGTCGTCTTGAGGGCGGAAGCGGGGGTGTCCTTCATGTCTCCAAAATCCGAACACCTGCGGGCGGGCTCATTTTTATACTCATTGCGACCAGCAAAAACCGGCTTTGCCTGCCGCCACACACGGATGTCGCTGCACGTGTAGAGCCGTTGCCTCAATCAAGGAGACACGTCCATGAACTGGAGCACGCACGACGTCACAAACGTGGTGACGGAGTTGCAGGACTATAACCTCTACACCACCGACCACGCGCTGCAGGAGGCGGTGCGGCGGGCCGGTGGCGCCGCGCACGAGGCCGAACTGGCCAGCTATGGCGCGCGCCTGGGCAGTGCAGAGACCATTCGCATGGCCGAAGAGGCCAACCACTTCAAGCCCGAGTTGCATACCTTCGACCGCCAGGGCCGCCGCATCGACCGCGTCGAGTTTCACCCGAGCTGGCATGGCGTGATGCGGATGGCGCGCGAGCAGAACCTGGTGGCGCAGCCGTTCTCCGATTCGCGCCCTGGCGCCTGGGCGGCCTATGCAGCAGGCTTCTCCATGCACGGCCAGATCGAGGCCGGATCGCAGTGCCCGAACTCCATGACCTTCGCCTGCATTCCGGTGCTGCAGCGCGAACCCGAACTGTTTGCCGCACTTGCGCCCAAGCTGTACTCGCGCACCTACGATGCGCGCGACATTCCGCTGGAGCAGAAGGATTCCATCCTGGTCGGCATGGGCATGACCGAGAAGCAGGGCGGCTCCGACGTGCGCGCCAACACCACGCGTGCCGAGCCTGTGCGCGGCGAAGGTCGCGGCGGCGAATACGAGATCACCGGCCACAAGTGGTTCTTCTCGGCGCCGATGTGCGATGCGCACCTGGTGGTGGCTCGCACCGAGAGCGGCCCGGCATGCTTCTTCGTGCCGCGCTACCGGCCCGACGGCACGAAGAACGCGGTGCACATTCAGCGCCTGAAAGACAAGGTCGGCAACCGCTCGAACTCCAGCAGCGAAGTCGAGTTCCAGGGCGCGTGGGGCCGCATGATCGGCGAGGAGGGGCGCGGCATTCCGACCATCATCGAAATGGCGACCTTCACCCGGCTGAACTGCGTGATGGGCAGCACGGGCCTGATCCGCCAGTGCCTGGTGCAGGCGATGCACCACACCAGCAAACGCCACGCCTTCGGCAAGCGCCTGATCGAACAGCCTCTGATGCGCAACGTGCTGGCCGACATGGCGCTGGAGTCCGAAGCCGCGACCCAACTGATGATGTGCCTGACCGAGGCGTTCGCACGCGCCGACGAAGACCCGCTGCAGCGCGCCTACAAGCGCATCGTGACGCCTGCGGCCAAGTTCTGGCTGGCCAAGCGCAGCATCGAGCTGTCCGGCGAGGCGATGGAAGTGTTCGGTGGCAACGGCTACATGGATGAGGGCCCGATGGGCCGTCTGTACCGCGAGACGCCGGTCATCTCCATCTGGGAGGGCTCGGGCAACGTCATGGCGCTCGACATGATGCGCGCCATCGGCCGCGAGCCCCTGGCCATGCAGGCACTGCTGGACGACCTGACGCCGTTCTGCCAGAGCGACGCCCGCCTGCGCGAGCCGGCTGCCGCGCTGACGGCAGGGCTGCGTGCACAGGGCGACGCCTCGGAATGGCTGGCACGCCGCCACGCGCAGCAACTGGTCTTGCTGGTGCAGGCGCGCCTGCTGCGCGAGCACGCGCCGGCAGCCATGGCCGACGCCTTCATCGCCAGCCGCTTCGACGGCCAATGGGGCCGCGTATTCGGCCTGCTGCCGGACGGCATCGACCATGCCGCCATCCTGGAGCGTGCTTGGCCGACGTAAGCCATCGCCATACCGCGCGGCGGCCTCGATGCCCCCGCGCGTAACGACAAGATCTGTTGGAGACGACCCGCCATGAATATCGTTGCGCTGCTGGACAGCAACGTTCGCAAGACCCCGGACAAGCCGTTCCTCCGGTACGCCGGCCAGTCGATCACCTATGCCGAAATCGATGCGCAGTCGCGTCGCGCCGCCACCGTGTTCGCCGCGCACGGCGTGCAGGCGGGCGACCGGGTCGCGGCCATGTGTTTCAACACGCCCGGCTTTGTAGCGGCAATGCTGGGTGCCTGGCGCCTGGGTGCAGTCGTGGTGCCCATCAACCACAAGATGCAGGCGCCGGAAGTTGACTACATCCTCGCGCACGCGGTCGTGAAACTGTGCGTGTTCGACGGCGATCTGACGCCGATCGTCACCCGTCTGCAGACGCCGGTGACTTTGCTGAGCATCGGCGCTGCCTCGCCAGGGGTGGCCTCGTTCGACGCGCTGCTGGCATCGGCCGCGCCGCACGATGCTCCGCCTCCGGCGGACGACGCGCTGGCCGAGATTCTCTATACCTCCGGCACCACCGGCCGGCCCAAGGGTTGCCTGCTGAGCCACCGCAGCGTGTGCATCGCCGCCATGACCTCGGCACTGGCGCTGTCCATGCACCGCGACGAACGCACCCTGATGGCGATGCCGCTGTGGCATTCGTCGCCGCTCAACAACTGGATGCTCGGCACGCTCTATGTGGGCGGCACGGTCATCCTGCTGCGCGAATACCATCCGCTGCATTTCCTGCAGGCCGCGCAGGACGAACGCGCCACGCTGTACTTCGGCGCACCGGTGTCGTACCTGCTGCCGCTGCAGATGAAGATTGACGTGGCGGCGTTCGACCTGAGTTCGGTGCGCGCATGGATTTACGGCGGCGGCCCCATCGGCGCCGATACCGCACGACAACTCGCCGCGCTGTACCGCAGCGACCGCTTCTATCAAGTCTTCGGCATGACCGAGACCGGCCCCTCCGGCACCGTGCTGTATCCGGAGGAGCAGATCGCCAAGGCCGGTTCGATCGGTCGCGTGGCCACGCCCGGCGTGGACATGCGCGTGGTCCGCGAGGACGGCGCAGACGCTGGCCCCGGCGAGATCGGCGAGATCTGGCTCAAGGCCGATTCCACCATGCAGGGCTATCTGGACAACGACGCGGCCACGCGCGAAGTCCTGCGCGACGGCTGGTACCGCAGCGGCGATCTGGTCCGACGCGATGCCGACGGCTTTCTGTTCGTGGTCGATCGCACCAAGGACATGATCATCACCGGCGGCGAGAACGTTTATTCCAAGGAGGTGGAGGACGTGCTGGCGGCGCACCCCGACATCCAGGACGCCGCCGTGATCGGGCGCCCGCACGACCAATGGGGCGAGACCGTGGTGGCCGTGCTGGTGGCCAAGCCCGGCACGCAGCCGGACCCCGAAGCCATCAAGGCGTTCGTCGCCGAACGCCTGGCGCGCTACAAGGTGCCGCGCGAATTCGTGATGCGCGATGCGCTGCCGCGCACGCCGACCGGCAAGCTGATGAAGCACGTGTTGCGGTCGGACGTGACCTAGCGCGGCAGCGCGCGCGTGCTGCCTCCTGCGCCGATGAGCTCGCGCGCCGTCTCGCGGTCAGTGCGTAGCGGCAAGATGAATGCAGTGACGACGATCAGGCCCACGTCGATCATTAACGAACCGTTTGGCGGAGATTGAGCGAACTATATTGAGTTGCGCAAAAACGCCCGGTCAAAGCCGGGCGTTTTTATCTGGGTGCTGTGCAATCAGACCGTGCGCTTTTGCGGCACCAGTGAGCGCCAGAAGCGCTGGCCGAAACGGCGCACGTCACGCAGGTTGCGCTTGAGCATGTAGTCGAGATCGGCGACTTGTTCGTCGATGGCTTCGGTCAACAGGCTCATCGTGTCGGCGGGCGGCAATTCCAGATAGGCATCGGCCTCTCCGTAGGCGTATTGCACGCGCATGCCGGCTTTCTTGGCGATGTGCATCATGGCCGCGTTGCGCGACAGGCAGTGCATGTACAGCGTGCGCACCTTGGTGTTCTGGCCATGCATGGCGGCACGCTGGAACAGCGCGCTGCCCACGCCCTTGCCGCGCGCCGATTCCGACACCGACACGCCGAACTCCGCCACGCGCCCTTGCGGGTTGTCGCGCAGGTAGGCGAGGTGGCCCACGCCGGTCAGTTCCAGACGCTCGTTGTAGACGCCGAAAACCTTGTCGTGGTCGAAATCGATGCTGTCGACGTACGCCTCGATGACGTGATCCCGCACCACCTGGCCGAAACGCAGCAGGCGGTCTTCCTCGCCCAGGGCAAGCAGGTGTTTGAGCAGGCGCGACCGGTGATGCGCAGCAAGCTCGCGCACCAGTACGGTGGAACGCGGCGCGCCTTGCGCAGCTTCCGTTTTGTCGATGTCGTCCTGGGTGACGACGCCGATGGCCTTGCTCAGTTCGAGCGGGTTCACGACACGGTTCCTGTTCTGATCGCGCCCGTCAGTAGAGGGCGGCAAAGTGGTGAGTCGGAGGTGCGGATGGCGCCTCCGGGGCACTCAATCGGGTGCAACTGAGTGTTGTGCAATGCACCATGCTATTGTAGTGCAATCAGGGTTTCCCCGTAAGTCTGGCGTCAGACTTTCCACAGGATTTCCCGATAAATCATTGATTTAGCGCAGCCGGGCGCAGCTCTCGGGGTTGTGGCGTCCTGACAACGCCGATGCTGCGTCGCGCAAAAAGAGCGCAAAGCAGCGCTTTGCCACGTGCCCTCCCCGTGGCGGTACCGTGCCAGCCGCCGTCCCGCCCCTAACGCCCGAAACGCCGCTCAACAATAGCCGTGCGAAGATGCGCCATCAAGCCGCCCCAGCCTCCTGATTTTCCATGACGTCCTCGCGCATTCTTGTGATCTACGCGCATCCTGCGCCGCGCCGTTCACGCGCCAACAAGCCGTTGGCGCGTGCGCTGGCCAGTCTGCCCGGCGTGGCCATGCATGATCTGTACTGGCATTACCCCGATTTCGACATCGACGTGCGCGTCGAACAGGAGGCGGTGGAAGCGGCGGAGCTGATCGTCTTTCAGTTTCCGGTGCAGTGGTACGCCACGCCGTCGCTGCTCAAGGAGTGGATCGACGTGGTGCTCGAGATGGGCTGGGCCTACGGGCCGGGCGGCACGGCCCTGCGCGGCAAGCATCTGATGGTGCTGGCCACCACGGGCGGCCGCGCACATTCCTATAACGCCGACGGCATTCACGGCCACACGTTCGACATGTTCCTGCTGCCGCTGCAGCAGACGGCAGCGCTGTGCGGCATGCAATGGCAGCCGCCGCATGTGCTGCACGACGCCGACGATGCATCCGCCGAGACCATCGACGCCCATATCGCGCAGGTCCGCGCCGGGCTGCAACCCTGGCTCCCGACCGACGCCGACGCCTGACGTTTCCCGATCTCTTCCCTGCCCATGCAATCGCACGATCTGCTCGTTAATTTCGTCATCTACCTGGCTGCCGCGGTGGCGGCGGTGCCGCTCGCGCGTCGCCTGGGGCTGGGTTCGGTGCTCGGGTATCTGCTGGCCGGGGTCATCGTCGGGCCGTGGGGCCTGCGGCTCATCACGAATGTGCAGTCGATTCTGGATTTCTCCGAATTCGGCGTCGTGCTGATGATGTTTGTCATCGGCCTGGAGCTGGAGCCGGCGCGGCTGTGGTCGCTCCGGCGCAGCATCTTCGGATACGGCGGGCTGCAGCTCGTGGTGTGCGCACTGGCCGTGGGGCTGGCAGTCATGGCGGTGGGTCATCCCTGGCGTGCGGCGGTGGTGGCCGGCCTGGGACTGGCGCTGTCGTCCACGGCCATCGCGCTGGCGACGCTGACCGAGCGCAATTTGATGCGCACGCCGGCGGGCACGGCCAGCTTCGGCATTCTGCTGTTCCAGGACATCGCGGCGATTCCGATGATCGCGCTGCTGCCGCTGTTGGCGACGGACGCCGGCGATGCCTCCGGCGGCCATAGCTGGGTGGCGGCGGCCAAGGCGGTGGGCGTGGTGGCGGCCGTGATCTTTGGCGGGCGCACGTTGCTGCGGCCCGTGCTGCGCGCGATTGCCCGCACCAACATGCGCGAGATGTTCACTTCGTTCTCGCTGCTGCTGGTGGTGGGGATTGCACTGCTGATGCACAGCGTCGGCCTGTCGATGGCGCTGGGTGCCTTTATTGCCGGCGTGCTGCTGGCTGATTCGGAATACCGTCACGCGCTCGAAACCGACATCGAGCCGTTCAAGGGGCTGCTGCTCGGCTTGTTCTTCCTGGCCGTGGGCATGTCGATCGACTTTGGTGTGCTGATGCGCCAGCCGTGGGCCGTGATCGGCCTGGTTGCGGTGTTCCTCGCCGTGAAGATCGGCGCGCTGCGTCTGCTGGCCACGCGCTTTGGCATTGCGCGCGGACAGGCGTGGCTGTTTGCCTTCCTGCTCTCACAGGGCGGCGAGTTCGCGTTTGTGGTGTTCGGCCCCGGCGTGGCCGGCAACGTGCTGGGCGACGAGACGGCCGCCGCCCTCAACCTCGTGGTGGCGCTGTCGATGGCCGCCACGCCGTTGCTGCTCCTGCTGCACGACAAGGTGCTGGTGCCGCGCATGATGGACGGCAAGAAGCGCGCGCCCGACGCCATCGAGCCGCAGGACAACCAGGTCATCATCGCGGGCTTCGGGCGCTTTGGGCAGATTGTCGGCCGCATGCTCTACAGCCAGGGCTATAGCGCTACCGTGCTCGATCACGATCCGGATCAGATCGACATGCTGCGCCGCTTCGGCTTCAAGGTTTTCTACGGCGACGCGACGCGCATGGACCTGCTGGAAACCGCCGGCGCGGACAAGGCCAGCATGATGGTCGTCGCCATCGACGACATGGAAACCAACCTGGAAGTGGTCGACCGCGTGCGCGAGCGCTTTCCGCACCTGAAGCTGTACGTGCGGGCGCGCAACGTGTCGCACGTCTACCAGCTGCGCGACCGAGGCGTAGAGGTGATCGAGCGTGAAATGTTCGAAGGCTCGCTCATGCTGAGCCGCCGCGTGCTGGAAGGCCTGGGCAAGGAGCCGTACGAAGCGCACCGCATCGCACAGACGTTCCGCCGCCACACGCTCAATTCAATGGAGCAGGTCTACCCGGTTTACCGCGATCAGAAGAAGCTCGTGTCGCTTGCACAGCAAGGGCGTGATGAGCTGGCCGAAATGTTCCAGCGCGACCGCATGCAGCGCAAACGCCTGCGCGAATCCGGCATGCCGTGGGGCGAGGGGGATGTCCATAGCGACGTGGAAGACGCCCAGCCCGATGGCGATCTTGCCAACGAAGTCGATGGCGGCGATGCGGAAACCCCCATCGATTGCCCGGCGCGCGCGGGCATCCGGCGCGACGGCTGAGCCGCTTCGATGACGAACGGGTTTTAAGGGCAGGCGCCGCCATCAAACAAAAAGGAGCGCTTTGGGCGCTCCTTGGGGCAGACGGGCAGGCTGCGTAGCCCCTATACAGCCACGCTCACATTGCGCCGCAGCTCGCAGGTGCTGAGCGAATCGGCTTCGCCGCGCAGCAGCAGTTGCCCGTTGCCGACCAGTTCGCGGCAGCGCCAGAAGACGAACCAGTCGCTCGCGAGCAGCCCGTCGATGGCGCCCATGATGCTGCCCACCACGTCGCGAGCGCTGGCCCAGTCGGTCGGAACGTGCTCCAGGATCACTTCATCGACCGTGCCGTACGACACCGGCACCAGCGTGTTGCCCTTCCACAGCCGCGTGTCGGCGTTCTCGCGCACGGTCTGCTGCCATTCGTAGGCCAGGCGGCCGATGCGCAACACCGACACCGGCGCGATGGTCGAAAACCGCCGTGCCAGCCGGGCGCCCGAATACATGCCGATGGTCGTCAGCGGGCCTTGACCGTTGGGGGCCTCAAGTTCGCGCACATCCATGCCGACTTCATTGATGCGCTGGGGCGATTGGTGCAGATGGAACGCCACCCGGCGCAGCATGAGCTGGTCCGACGCGCTTTGGCCGTGCCAGATGGCGACTTCCGTGGTGGCATCGCGCAGGTCGGCGAGCGACGCCAGTGCGTCGCGCATCTCGGCGGCGAAGTCGATGTTGCTGTTGGGCGCCACGCGCTGCCAGAAGCCGGAGCGGGCCATGGCGACACTGTCGACGTCGACCAGCGGCCCGACGGCGAGATCGTCGCGCAGTACGACTACGGAATCGGGGCGGCCAGCCTGTGCGAGCGCCTGCTTGAGCGTGGCGCCGGCAACATCGCCGTTGACGACATGGATGTATTGCATGGCAGCAATTGTAGCGAGAGTGTCAGCCCAGCGCTTTCGTTTTGCGCATCTCTATCAGTATTCCTTTGCGCGGTGTCATGCGCCTAGCCAAAGGGGGGATGGCCCTCGGGCAATCCTCAGGCGGGCGTGAGAAAATCGCCGATTTGTTGCAGACCATAACTAAGAACAGGTGAGGAAACATCCATGAGAGCCCCGTTGTTGCCCAAGGGCGTGCGCCCTGCAGTGCTGGCCGTTGTCGCATTGGTGGGTGCGCTGGCTGCAGGCCAGGCCGCCGCCGTGCCGCCGGCTGAAATCTACAAGCGCGCCCAGCAGGAAAAACCCGCGCTGATCGACACCATGAAGACTTTGGTCTCGATCGAATCGGGCAGCAAGGACATCGAGGGACTGGACAAGATCGCCGGCGTGATCGCCGAACGCCTGCGGGGTTTGGGCGGTGATGTCAAGCTCATCGACCCGAGCGACCACGCCTACCGCATGGCCGACACGCCCGAGAAGATCGGCAAGATGGTGCTCGCGCGCTTCAAGGGCGAGGGCAAGCGCAACATCATGCTGATCGCGCACATGGACACTGTCTACCTGAAGGGCATGCTTGCGCAGCAGCCATTCCGCATCGACGGCGACCGCGCCTACGGGCTGGGCATTGCCGACGACAAGAACGGCGTGGCGGTCATCCTGCACACGGTGTCGATTCTGCAGGCCGTCAACTTCAAGCAATACGGCACGCTCACGGTGCTGATCAACGGCGATGAAGAGATCAGCTCGCCCGGCGCGCGGGCCATGCAGGCCAAGCTGGGCGCGGAGCAGGACGCCGTGTTCTCGTGCGAAGGCACCCGCGTGACGTCGGACAAGCTGTCGCTGGCGACCAGCGGCATCGGCGCGATCCTGCTGGATGTGAAGGGCAAGGCTTCGCACGCGGGCGGCGCGCCGGAGCAGGGCCGCAACGCGCTGTACGAACTGTCGCACCAGGTGCTGCAGATGCGCGATCTGTCCAAGCCCGAAACGGGCCTGAAGGTGAACTGGACGGTGGCGCAGGCCGGCACCAACCGTAACGTGATCCCGGCGGTGGCCAGCGCCCAGGCCGATGTGCGCCTGCTGCGCGCGGCCGACGCCGACAAGCTGGAAGAAACCGTCAACGAACGCATCAAGAACAAACTGATTCCCGATACGCAGGTCACGGCCAAGTTCGAGCGTCGCCGCCCGCCGCTGGAAGCGACGCCGGCCTCGCGCGCGCTGGCCGAGCACGCCCAGAAGATCTACGGCGAACTGGGCAAGACGCTGGAGATTGACGACAAGGCCGAAGGCGGCGGCACCGATGCCGCGTTTGCCGCCTCGAAGACCAAGGCGCCCGTGATCGAGCGTTTTGGCCTGGCGAGCTTTGGCGCGCACTCGAACGACGCCGAATATGTCGACCTGAACTCGATCGTGCCGCGCCTGTACCTGCTGACGCGCATGGTCATGGACGTGTCGCGCGACCGCGTCGGCCTCACCAAATAACTGCACTGCAACGCGGCGCGTAAGCCTTACACGCGCCGCAGCACATCTCCTGCGCGAAGCCGCTGTCCTGCGGCTTCCCACTGCCCGGGTGCCGGGTATTCCGCTTGCTTTCCCCTGACGCATGTCCCCAGCGACGGCCGCCCGGCCGGTGGAGCGCGCGTCATGTCCGAACATCCCTCCGCAGCCCCAAACGACCCCTCCCGCGAATCGGATGGATCACCCGCCCGCCCCAGCCGGCGTGGCTTTTTGCAGAGCGCGGCGGCCGCGGCGTCGGCGTTGGCGCTCCCGCATGAAGCCGCCGGCGCACGCCCTCAGGCGCAGGGCGCGGCCCGCTCCGCTGCCTTGGCGCCGGCGCGGCCGGTCTCGCTCAATATCAATGGCAAGCCGTATGCGCTGTCGCTGGAGCCGCGTGTCACCTTGCTCGACGCGCTGCGCGAGGTGCTGGGGCTGACCGGCACCAAGAAAGGCTGTGACCGCGGCCAGTGCGGCGCATGCACCGTCCTTGTGAACGGCCGGCGGATCAACAGCTGCCTGACGCTGGCGATCATGCATGAAGGCGAGGCCATCACCACCATCGAAGGCCTGGCGCCCGCGCACGACGGCGTGGTCGACCGTGCGGCGCTGCATCCGGTGCAGGCCGCTTTTCTTGAACACGACGCGTTTCAGTGCGGCTATTGCACGCCGGGGCAAATCTGCTCGGCGGTGGCGGTATTGGAAGAGGCGCGCCGCGGCATGCCGAGCACCGTCACGTCGCCCGAGGCACTCGGCGCAGACGGCCCGGTTGCGCTGACCGAAGACGAAATCCGCGAACGCATGAGCGGCAACCTCTGCCGCTGCGGTGCGTACCCCAACATCGTGGCGGCGATCCGCGTGGTGGCTGCCAAATCCGGCAGCACGGTTTAAGGAGCCGCCATGCAATCGATTGCCTATGACCGCGCGTCTTCCGTCGAGGCTGCCGTGCGCTTGGCCCAGGAGCCGGGCGCACGCTATATCGGCGGCGGCACGAACCTGCTGGACCTGATGAAGGGCGGCGTCGAGCAGCCGCAGCGGCTGGTGGATGTCAGCCGCCTGCCGCTGGCGCAGATCCGCGCGTTGCCCGACGGTAGCCTGAGACTTGGCGCGATGGCACGCAATGCCGATACGGCGGCGCATCCGCTGGTGCGCTCGCGCTATCCGCTTCTGACTGAGGCGATTGTGTCGGGCGCGTCGGGCCAGCTGCGCAACATGGCCACCAACGGCGGCAACCTGATGCAGCGCACGCGCTGCCATTACTTCTACGACACGGCGTACCCGGCGTGCAACAAGCGGCAGCCCGGCTCGGGCTGCGCCGCGCGCGAGGGTTTCAGCCGCATGCACGCCATCCTCGGTGCGAGCGAGGCCTGCGTGGCGACGCATCCATCCGACATGGCCGTCGCGCTGGCCGCGCTGGACGCCACGGTGGTTGTGCACGGCACGCATGGCGAGCGGCGTATCCCGATCGAAGCCTTCCATCGGTTGCCGGAAGCGCATCCCGAAATCGATACGGCGCTCGGGCCTGGCGAGCTGATCGTCGCCATCGATCTGCCGCCGCCCGTGTTCGGCTCGCACGTGCATTACCTGAAGGTGCGCGACCGCGCCAGCTACGCGTTTGCGCTGGTGTCGGTGGCTGCGGCGCTGGCCTTGCAGACCGATGGGCGGACGATTAGGGAGGCGCGCATTGTGCTCGGTGGCGTCGCGCACAAGCCGTGGCGGGCGCATGCGGCCGAGCAGATGCTGGCGGGCCAGGCGGTGGATGCGCAGTTGTTTGCCCAGGCGGGCGCGCTGGCCGTGCAGGGCGCCCAGCCGCTGCGCGACAACGGCTTCAAGGTGCCGCTCGCACAGCGGGCGGTGGCCCGGGCACTCACCATCGCGGGCAATCTCGCCAATCCCGCGAATCCCGCCAACCCGACAGGAGGTGTGGCATGAGCAACGTCGGCCAACCGCTGGACCGCACCGACGGTCTGCTCAAAGTCACGGGCCAGGCGCGCTACTCAGCAGAGTTCCAGGTGCCGCGTCTGGTGCATGCCGTGCTGGTGCAGAGCACCGTGCCGGCCGGTCGGATCACGCGGGTCGATACCCATGTCGCGCAGGCCATGCCCGGCGTGCTGCTGGTGATGACGCAAGAGAACGCACCGCGCTTGCCCAACGGTGGCGAGCCCGCGCTGGAACCGCCGGCCGGGCGCGTGCTGTCGCTGCTGCAGGACGATCAGGTGCATTACAACGGCCAGCCCGTCGCGCTGGTGGTGGGCGACACGCTGGAACATGCGCAGGCCGCAGCGCGCATGGTGCGCGTGGAGGTTGCCCAGCAGCCGGCGCGGCTCGATTTCGAAACTGCCCGCGCCGATGCGCACTCGCCCGGCAAGGTGCAGGGGCAGTCGGCCGACACCACGCGCGGCGACGTGGTTGCCGGCATGGCGCGGGCGGCGCAGCGCATTGAGGCCGTCTACGGTACGCCCATGGAAACGCACAACCCGATGGAGCCGCACGCGACCATCGCCGTGTGGGAGGGCGATTCGCTCACGCTGTACGACAGCACGCAATACGTCTCGGGCGTGCGCCGCACCGTCGCAAAGACGCTTGGCCTGTCGCCGGACAAGCTCCGTGTGGTGTGCCCGTTCGTGGGCGGCGGGTTTGGCTGCAAGGGCTCGGTGTGGTCGCACGTGGTGCTGGCGGCGATGGCTGCTCGGCAGGTGGGGCGGCCCGTCAAGCTGGTCCTGGAGCGGCCGCAGATGTTCGGCCCCGTTGGCGGCCGCCCGCGCACCGAGCAGCGCATCGCCCTGGGCGCCGCCAGCGATGGCCGCTTCACCGCCATCTCGCATGACTCGCTGACCACCACGTCGATGATCGAGGATTGGACCGAGCCCTGCGCCATCGTCACGCGCATGCTTTACGACACGCCCAACCAGCGGACGACGCATCGGCTGGCGCGTCTGAACGTCGGTACGCCCACCTTCCAGCGCGCCCCCGGCGAAGCCACCGGCACGTTCGCGCTCGAAGTCGCGCTGGACGAGATGGCCTACGCGCTCGGCATCGACCCCGTGGAACTGCGCCTGCGCAACGATGCCGCCCAAGACCCGGAAAAACGCATCCCGTGGTCGAGCAAATCCCTGGCTGCGTGCTACCGGGCGGGCGCCGAACGCTTCGGCTGGGCGCGCCGCAACCCGCAGCCGGGCAGCATGCGTGAGGGCAACACACGCGTCGGCTGGGGCATGGCCACGGCCACGTACCCGGCCAATCGCAGCGCGGCCGCTGCCACGGCGCGCTATCTGCCGGACGGTACGGCGCAGGTCGAATCGGGCTCGCAGGATCTGGGCACCGGGACCTACACGGTGATGACGCAGGTAGCGGCCGACGCCATGGGCATGCCCGTCGACCGCGTGCACTTCAGCCTGGGCGATACGCGCATGCCGGAAGCGCCGGTGTCGGGCGGCTCGCAGAGCGTGGCTAGCGTCTCGCCCGCGGTGCAGGCCGCCGGCCAGCAGGCGCGCGATGCATTGATTGCCGCGGCCATTGCCGACGCCAGTTCCCCGCTGCATGGGCTGGCCGCTGGCGACATCACTGTGGCCGACGGTGTCCTCACCGCACGCAGCGGTGCGCGGGAACCGGTGGCTGCCGTGGTTGCGCGCCATGGCAGCCCCATCGAGGCGACCGCCAAGGTGCAGCCGGGGGAGGAAAAGCAGAAGTTCTCAATGCACTCGTTCGGCGCGGTATTTGTCGAGGTGCATGTCGATGCGGATCTGGGCGTGGTCCGCGTCCCGCGCATCGTCGGCAGCTACGGCGTGGGGCGGTTGCTCAATGCCAAGACGGGGCGCAGTCAGCT
Source organism: Ralstonia flatus (assembly GCF_958439105.1). Lineage (NCBI taxonomy): Bacteria > Pseudomonadati > Pseudomonadota > Betaproteobacteria > Burkholderiales > Burkholderiaceae > Ralstonia > Ralstonia flatus. The sequence goes on from NZ_CAUDLI010000011.1 coordinate 185,625, forward strand.
CATGGGCGGCATCGTCTGGGGGATGGGCATGGCGCTGTTCGAAGAGAGCCTGCTCGACACGCGCTACGGCCGCATCGTGAACAACAACCTGGCGGAATACCACGTGCCCGTCAACGCCGATGTGCCCGACATCGACATCCTCGTACTCGACGAGGCGGACGCGTACGTCAACCCGCTGGGCGCCAAGGGCATCGGCGAGATCGGCATCACGGGCGTGCCGGCGGCCATCGCCAACGCCGTCTACCACGCCACCGGCCGGCGCGTGCGCGAATTGCCGATCACGCTCGACAAGCTTATCTGAGCGCGCATGAAAAAGCCCCGCTGGCGCATCACCGGCGGGGCCCGAGTGGGCCAAGAGGCGGAAAACGGAGGATGCCTGGAGACCGGCCCGTAACTGATCAATGCGTAACGGCTGTGTGACGGCCGCGTGACGAACGCGGTGAATGCCGTTCAGCGCATCAATTCGGAACCGGATACCCGTAGACCGTACCGCCGCCCTCGCGGGCGCGGCCGGCCGGGTCGCTGCGCATGCCTTCCGAATACGGATCGAAGCGGCCTGCGCGCGCGCCTTCTGTATACGTATCGAAGCGTCCGGTGCGGGCACCGTCGCTGTAGACGTCGAACCGTTCGGCGCGTGCATCCTGCCCGAACACTTCCACGCGGCTGGCCTGCGCCCAAGCGCTGCCCGCCGCGAGGGCCCCGACCGCCAGCATGGCGGCCAACCCCATCTGCTTGAGTCGCATGGCGAACTCCTTCTTCAACTGATTTTCGGTGCTGTTTTTAAGCGTGGTCATTTGATGTCTTGCCACGGTCTACAGCCTAGGTCAGGGGGCATACCGTATCCACGGTGGTGCGACGAACGGTTCGTTGTCGGCGCTGAAATGATGCAAGTCAGCGTGAACGGCGCTGAAAAGCGCGCCAATGGCGTAACGCGTCCTGCAATCTCCCATCCTTTTTGTCTAATCAAGAGACGGGGTGAAAGCCGGCGCCCGGCGTTGATGCACCACAGCAGGGCGCCACGCGCCGGCAAGCCTTGCCATAGGCCGATTTGGTGCAGCGCATCAAAAGCGATGCGCGCTTACCACACTTGGTAGAACGATTCCGTGAATTGCTTTGCCGCGCATATGGGCTTTTGTTAAATTTGCGCGGCACTTCCGACACGGAAGTTAAGGAAACGGAGGAGCCCAACCTCATGCACACGGGGTCGGGCGGTTTGAGACAACTCTTTTTATTACGAGCCCACATGAAAAAGTCTGCCATTCTGGTTGCCGTTGGCGCCCTGTTCGCAGGTTCTGCCTACGCCCAATCGAGCGTGACGCTGTACGGTATTGTCGATACCAGCATTCACTACATCAACAACGCCAACCAAGCTGGCAACAGCGTGACCCAGATGGAAAGCGGCGCTGTGTCGAACAGCCGCTGGGGCCTGAAGGGCTCGGAAGACCTGGGTGGCGGCAACAAGGCACTGTTCGTGCTGGAAAGCGGCTTCAACTCCGACTCGGGCACGATGAGCAGCAAGGGTACGCTGTTCAACCGTCAATCGTTCGTGGGTCTGTCGAACAAGGACCTGGGCACCATCACCCTGGGTCGTCAATACAACTTCGGCTTCACGACGGGCGGCAACTTCGACCCGCTGGGCGTGGGTAACTACGACGGCAACTCGTGGATGTACTACGGCCTGACCGGTCTGCGTGAATCCAACATGCTGAAGTACGAAGGCAAGTGGAACGGCCTGTCGGTCGGCCTGGCCTACGGCTTTGGCGAAGTGGCTGGCGCTGCTAGCCAGAACTCGTACGTTGGCGGCACGGTGGCCTATGAATTCGGCCCGGCCTACATCGGCGCATTCGCACAGCAGCACAAGGACGTTGCTGGCAACAAGCAAACCGTTTGGGGTATCGGTGGTAACTACACCATCGCCGCAGCCAAGCTGTTCGCAGGCTACATCGACAGCAGCGACGCCACGGGTTGCGTGAACAGCTCGGCTAACTGCGTCGGCGGCAGCGCCTTCGGCCTGAACATCTACGGCAACGCCACCTCGGGCGCTGGCCTGACCCCGGGCGCCACGAAGCGTCGTGACCACGTCGGCATCCTGGGCGTGACGTACAACGTCACCCCGGCTCTGGCTCTGACGGGCGCGTTCTACTACGACAGCATCAAGAACGCTGCTCTGACCGCCGGCAACGACGGCAAGCGCTACACCGGCGTGCTGCTGGCCGAGTACGCCCTGTCCAAGCGCACGCAAGTGTACGGCACGGTCGACTACAACAAGGTCAAGGACGCAGCTCTGCCGGAACTGTCGGGTGGCGGCAACGCAACCGGCGTTGGCAAGTCGAACCAGACGAGCGTTGGCGTGGGTATCCGCCACATCTTCTAATCGACACTGTCACGCGATTGGGAATGGAAAAGGCGCCTTCGGGCGCCTTTTCTTTTGCCTGCTGTTTTTGTACGTCGCCGGGGCGAGCTTGCCTGGGCATCGGCCTACAATGTTCCTTTCCGTTTCTTCCCCCTGACATTGCGCCATGACTTCCGCACGTACCGCCCGCCGTCGTCTGATTGCTTCTGCCGTGATGCTGTGCGCCGGCCTGCCGCTGCTGGCCTCTGTGCCTGCCCAGGCGCAGGACTATCCGGCCAAGCCGATTCGCATCATCGTCGCGTATCCGACCGGTGGCATTTCCGACAATGTGGCGCGTGCGCTGGGTGAAAAGCTGTCTGCGCAACTGGGCCAGCCGGTGGTGGTGGAAAACCGCGCGGGTGCCGGTGGCAGCATCGGCATGGACGCCGTAGCCAAGTCGGCGCCCGATGGCTACACGCTGGGCTTCTCGTCGGTCAGCCCGCTCACGCTCAATCCGCATTTCGGCAAACTGCCGTATGACCCGCAGAAAGACATCGCGCCCGTAGCCAACGTGATGTACGCACCGATGATCCTGCTGGGCACGCCGTCGTTCACCGGCAAGAGCTTTGCCGACATGCTCAGCCAGTCCCGCACCAAGCCGGGTTCGATCCGCTGGTCGACATCGGGCCTCGGTACGGTGGGGCATCTCGCGCTGGAGCAGATCAAGTCGCAGGCGCGCGTGGATATCACGCTCATCCCGTACAAGGGCGGCGGCCAGCAACTGACGGATGCGCTGGGCGGCCAGGTGGAAGTCATGTCGACCAACGTCGGTCCGACCTTGATGCAACACATCACCAGCGGCAAGCTGCGCCCGCTGGCGGTGGGTGCGCCGCACCGGCTCGATGCGCTGCCGAATGTGCCGACCTTCACCGAACTCGGTTACGCCAAGGCGAACATGGCCTCGACCTTCGGCGTGTTCGCGCCCGCCAAGACGCCGGCCCCCGTGATTGCCCGATTGAACGCCGAGATCAACAAGGCGCTGGCTGCGCCCGATCTGCGCGAGCGCCTCACGCAGGCCGCCGTGGTGCCGGTGGGCGGCACAGCCGAGCAGTTTGCCGCGGCCATTCGCGCCGAATATGACAGCAACGGCCGCATCGTGCGCGCCGCCGGCATCAAGGAGCAGTGAACCGGCTTATGCCGTGAAGCGGTACCCGACGCCGACTTCGGTCAGCAGGTGTTCGGGGCGCGCGGGGTCGCGCTCCAGCTTGTGGCGCAGATGGCCCATGTAGATGCGCAGATAGTGGCTGCTGTCGGAATGCGCGGGCCCCCAGACTTCGCGCAGCAGCTCGCGGTGCGTCATCACGGTGCCGCGTCGGCCGAGCAGCACCGCCAGCAGCCGGTATTCGATCGGTGTGAGATGCACCGCTTCGCCGTTGCGGCTGACCAGGCGGCGTGCCAGGTCCACTTCCACCTCGCCGAAGCGGATGACGCTGCCGCCGTCTTCGCCGCGCTTGGCATGTCGCCGCAGCAGCACGCGCAGGCGCGCAACCAGCTCGCCCACGCCGAAGGGTTTGGTCAGGTAATCGTCCGCGCCCGCATCGAGCGCGTCGATCTTGTCGCGCTCATCCACGCGCGCCGAAAGCACGAGCACCGGCACTTCCGTCCAGGTGCGCAGCTCGCGAATCAGCTGCATGCCATCGCCATCGGGCAGGCCCAGATCGAGGATCACCGCGTCCGGCTGGCGTGTGCCGGCTTCGATCAGGCCGCGCTCGACGCGGTCGGCTTCATGGACTTCGCAGCCTTCCTCCTCCAGTGCGGCGCGCACGAAGCGTCGGATGTGCGGTTCGTCGTCGATGACGAGGACGGTGGGTGTGAATGTGAACGGCATGGCACGCATTGTAGAGCGAGTGCCCATGAAAAAACGGACCCCGCAGAGTCCGTTTTTTCATGGGTGCGATACCGTTTCGCTCAGGCCTTTTTGGCCCAGGCGCTGCACCAGCCCTTGTTGGCGACGTCCTTGCCGGCGAACAGCGGGCAACCGCCTTGCGCAGCCGCACCGCCTTGGTACAGGGCGCAGTTGCCGCAGTGCTGATCCGGCGTGTGCTTCGGGAACTTCGCCTTGTCGGCCTTGGTGGTGTCAGCCACGTAGCCCAGCGCCTTGGCTTGCGGGTCGCTTTCCGCCACCATCGGTGCAGCCAGTGCCAGGTCCGACATCGACATGACGGCGCCCGCGGCGGCCACGATGGGGATGCTCTTCAGGAATTGACGACGATTGGACATGCTGATTCCTTTTGTGGGAGTGTGTTGTGTGGCGTCCCGTGCCGCCCGCGCAGTGCTCAGGCTCGCCCTAGGGGACAGCGGACGGCGTCGGCGCGCCGTTTACCCGCTCGTGCATTCTGGCACAGCAATTGGCCGCCGGCATCTGCGTACGGTCAATGTTCCCCATACCTGCGCGCAGTAATCGCTGACTTTCGCGGCCCTCCATCCACATCGCGCCCTGACGCGCACGCACCGTGTGGTCGAGGCCTGCAGCAATCAGCGCGGGGCGCTGTCCACCGAACGACGGGCGGACCCCGGTGGCAATTTGCCGCAGACGCCCCCGTACTTATTTCAGCAGCCCACGCAGCGCATTTAAGAATGCGTCGCATTCATCGTCGGTGCCCACGGTGATGCGCAGATGCTGGTCGATGCGTGCAAGCTTGAAATGGCGCACGAAGATGGCCTGCTCTTTCAGACGCGCCGCCAGCGTGGCTGCATCGTGCGCCGGATGCCGCGCGAAGACGAAGTTCGCCATCGACGGCACGACCTCGAACCCGAGCGACTGCAGCGATTGCGTCAGCCGCGTGCGACTCGCCATCACGCGTGCGCACGTGGCGCGGAAGTACGCATCGTCTTCGTAAGCCGCTTGCGCCGCGGCCTGCGCGAGGCGGTCCAGCGGATACGAATTGAAACTGTCCTTCACGCGGTTGAGCGCTTCGATGAGCGCCGCGTGCCCAAACGCAAAGCCCACGCGCATGCCGGCCAGCGAGCGCGACTTCGACGTCGTGTGCACCACGAGCAGATTCGGATAGCGGTCGATGAGCGCAATGGCAGACTCGGCCCCGAAATCGACATAGGCCTCATCCACCACGACCACCGACGACGGATTCGCAGCGACGATCCGTTCGATCTCTGCCAGCGGCAGCGCGTGGCCGGTCGGCGCGTTCGGGTTCGGGAACAGCACGCCGCCCGCGTCGCCAAGATAGTCATCGGCGCGGATGGAGAAGTCGTCCGCCAGCGGCACCACTTCGCACTGCACGCCGTACAGCCGCGCGTAGGTCGGGTAGAAGCTGTACGAAATGTCGGGAAAGCGCAGCGGCTTGTCGTGCTTGAGCAGCGCGTGGAAGACGTGCGCCAACACTTCGTCCGACCCGTTGCCCGCAAAGACCTGCTCGGGCTTGAGGCCGACCTGCGCGGCGACGGTCTCGCGCAGCCGTCGCGACAGCGGATCGGGATAGCGGCGCAGGCTGTCGCCTGACGCTCCCAGCTCGGCAGAGATTGCTGCCACCACACGCGGCGACGGCGGGTACGGATTTTCGTTCGTATTCAGCTTGATGGGCCGCGCGATGGCCGGCTGCTCGCCTGGGACGTAAGGCACCAGCTGCTGAACGATATCGCTCCAGTAACGGCTCACGGTTCGACTCCTGATGGGGGATTGTCAGCGTGCCCGCTGCGCGATCGAGCAATCGAAATGGCAGGCACCAGAAATGGTTCGAAAACAGGCAAACCGCCACGTCGCGGCAGAAGCGCGGTTCTGGCAGGGAAAGCCGTGCAGGTTTGGGTGGATCTTCGATGTGTGGCGCGCCCGGCTGGGATCGAACCAGCAACCCCTGCCTTCGGAGGGCAGTACTCTATCCATTGAGCTACGGGCGCATATCGGCACAGAACGCACCGAAAGAGAAGCCCCGCAGGATAGCGCATTTGGGCGCAAGCGTCCATCGGGCGCCCGTGAACGGCCCGGTACGGGGCGTGCTGCTGCAACGTTTCGTTGGGTTTTTGACGCAGGTCGAAAAGCGGCGCCTAGGGCTGTCCCGCGTGTCAAAGGCCCAGGCATTGCGGATATAATCGCGCGTTATTTGCCAGAAGAAAGACGGGGACAGGTCTGTCTGGGCCGACGCGGCGACTCAATCGCCATGGTCTTCCTGCCCTCATCGCGATCCAATGCGGCCCCCATGCTCTGCCGGCGATGCTCGTGACCTTGCCGGCGGCGCTCCGAGGGCTCCAAGAGCGGTTCCACCATCCTGAGAGTTGAGCATGAGCGACGCGCAACACGACGAACACGAGCCTCTGATCAAGACCCCCAAGCAGCTGATCATCGCGGTGATCGCCGCCTTTGCCGTTCCCATCCTCATCATCATCCTGCTGGCCAATTACGTTGGCCTGGGCGCCAAGGAAGGCGCGGGCGGCTCCGGCATGTCGGAAGAGGCCGTCAACGATCGCATCAAGCCCGTTGCGCAACTCGAACTGAAAGATCCCAACGCACCCCGCGTCTACAAGACCGGCGAGCAGCTCTATAAGGAAGTCTGCGCGACTTGCCACGCAGCAGGCGTGGCTGGCGCGCCCAAGTTTGGCGATGCGGCCAGCTGGGGCCCGCGCCTGTCGCAGGGCCTGGATGGCCTGACGAAGGTGGCGCTGGCCGGCAAGGGTGGCATGCCCGCACGCGGCGGCACGTCGCCGGATGATGTGAGCGACTATGAAATTGAGCGCGCCATCGTCTACATGGCCAACTCCGCGGGCGGCAAGCTGCAGGAACCGGCCGCCCCGGCCGGCGCGGGCGCAGCACCGGCTCAGGCGGCTGCACCGGAAGCATCGGCCCCGGCGGCTGCACAGGCTCCGGCCGCTGCTGCGGCGGCACCTGCTGCGGCGGCACCGGCCGCGCCCGCCGTAGCGGCCGCACCGCAAGCAGCTGCAGGTGAGGTTGGCAAGAAGGTCTACGATTCGACGTGCCAGATGTGCCACGCTGCCGGTGTGGCCGGCGCGCCGAAGTTTGGCGACAAGGCTGCCTGGGCGCCGCGCATTGCCGAAGGCAAGGCCAAGATGTACGACATCGCGCTGCACGGCAAGGGCGCAATGCCGCCCAAGGGTACGTATGCCGGCTCCGACGACGACGTGAAAGCCGCCGTCGACTACATGGCCGCCGCTGCCAAGTAAGCCGCCCCCCATCCCGAAGAAGCCCGCCCTGTGCGGGCTTTTTTGTTGTCTGCCGGGGCAGCGGCGCACCCCGGGGCATGCCGTTTGCTACGTCGAGTTTTGATGTGCGGAGAACGATGCAGTGGTGCTGCCACGCCGCACATACGTCTGTGCAATGAGGCAAACGGAGGTTGTGATGCGAACGGAACGAACGACGCTGATCTACTGGGTGGCTGCTGCGCTGGCAATGGGCAGCTCGATGGCCATGGCGGCCGACAACTGGGTCAAGCTGGCCCCGCTGGCCAACAACAGCGGCTCGCTCTATCTGGACAAGGACTCCATCGAGCGCAACGCGGATGGCACCGTGCGCGCCACGACGCGCGACGCCTATGACGCGCCGCGCAAGCTCTCAGACGGCAAGGCGTATCAGTACGATACGCGCACGTCCGTCTACGACTGCAAGGCGGGGCGCATTCTGCCGGTCAGTGCGCTGATCCAGGATAGCCAGCACGGCACGGTGCTCACCAAGACCATCGACGGCCCCCGCTGGGAAGCCGTCGTGCCGCGCTCAGAGGGCGAGGCGATCCTGCGCGCCGTCTGCCAAAAGTAGTGCGCTGACGATGGCGTCACTGGACGGCCGCCGCCGGCGCGAGGTCGACGCGCAGCGTGCCGTCCGCGTCCATGCGCGTGGTGCCGCGCGCGGCGGCCTCGCGGTAGTGGTACAGATCGAAGCGCAGCGGCCCACGCGTTGACGTATCGGTCACGAGAATGCGGCTGTTGGCCACCAGCACGTTGTACATCTTCAGGTCGCCGGACTGGATCCAGATGCGGCTGGCGGCGTCGGTTGGCGCAGGCGCGCACATGGCGGGCGCGGGGCCGAAGCCGAGCACCAGCCCGTCGGGCGTGACACGCGCCGTCTTCATCTGACCGATCAGGCGCGGCGGCGGAAACACCGTGTATTGGTCCAGCACCATGTCGTTGCCGTCGAGCCTGGCGCCGGGGCGGTTGAGCGGCGCAAGCTGCGACAGCTCCAGGCCCATCCCCTTGAGCAGCGCCAGCGTCTGGATGCCCATCACGCGTGCCTCGGTGGGCGTGTAGACAAGGTAACGCGATTCCTTGAGCGCCAACGTGCCGCGCATGCCGAACGGCAGCCACACGCCGGGAAAATGATTGCGCAGCTTGAGCCCGCCCGACACGTCGAGCACGCCGTCGCCGGGTGTGAGCGACAACGCGTTGAGCGAGCGCGGCGAATAGTCGAGCAGATACCGGTTGAACAGCGCGTCGAGCGACTCCTTGGGCACCGTCACTTCGCCGCCAAGGATGCGGATGTCGAACTGGCCCGGGTCGTCCATGTCGACGGGCTGCCCCGGCTTGTGCGCCACGAGCTGCGCGGTCAGTTGATGCACGTGGAAACCGATGTCGCCGGTGATGCGGAAATCCACATCGCGCATCTGCACGACGGGCGGTGCGGTACCGGAATCGCGCGCGGCGGCCGGGCCGCTGGCGTTGGGCGCGCCCGAGGACGGGTCGCAGCGCTGTGTCCATTGCTGGCGCACCGTGGTCAACTCCTTGCGTTGGGCGTTGGCCATTGGCGGCTCCGCGGCGCGTGCGAGCGCACTGGCCAGAAGGCCGGTCAGGCCGAGCGTCACCAACGCCAGGCGCAACATCACAGCAGCGAAAGCGAAGGCGGGGGCGATCATGGCGCGGTCCTCTTGGCGAGTTGCAGGGCAGGCTTGCTCGTCTTGGCAACCGCAGTTGCCTTGGCGGCCTTGGCAGCGGCCAGCCTGTCGAACGACGGCATCAGCACGCGAATGCCGCCATCCGGCGAGAAGCGCAGCGACCCCGCCACGAGCTGATCGCGATAGCGGTACAGGTTGAAGACGAAAGGCTTGGCCGGGTCGGCCACGATGATATCGATGCGCGCGTTCATCGGCATCGAGCGCATGAAGCGGATGTCGCCACCGCGAAAGAGGATGTACGGGCGCTGCGCGTCGGCGGCGTTAGCCAGCGGCGGCATCTGCGGATTGCCGTCGCCGATCTGCATGAGCAGCCCGTCGCGCGTGACGCGGATGGCCGAGAGCTTTAAATCCAGCGCGGGCGGCGGAAACAGCTTGGGCACCTGCATGACGATTTCGCTGCCGGCCAATTGCACGGCGGGCGTCGATACCGGCAGCAGATCGGCCAGTTCGATATGCGCCGCGCCCATCAGCGCGCCGGCGTCCTGCCCGCGTACCTTGACCACGTTGGGGCGGAACACGATGGTTTGCGGATCGCGCAGCACCAGCGGGCCGCGCAGCTCGATCGGCACCCACGCGCCGCGCCGGCGCATCTCGGCACGCATGTCGAGCGTGCCGTCGTCGAGCGCGAAGCTGAAGCCGCGCAGCGGCGGATCTTGGCCCGGCCCGCGCGCAAACACGACGGTGTTGAACAGCGCGGCCATGCTCTCGGCTGTGACGCGCACCGAACCGCTCACCGGCTGCAGCGTGTACGACGACACATCGTCGAGCCACACCGGGTCGCCCGGTGCACGCGGCACCATGCGCAGCGCCAGCTGATCGACCAGAAAGCCCACGCCGCCGTCGAAACGAAAATCGACATGACGCAGATACGAGATCGCGTCGGGCTGGCCCGAATCGCGCAGCGTGGCGGGCCGCACCTCGCGCGTGGCGAGATTGCCCGACTGGAATGGCGCTCGCGCCTGCGCGCGTGCATCTTCCAGCTGCTTGGCTTTGTCGGCTTCGATGGCGCCGTGCCCGTCGCCCGCGGTGGCGCAACTCTGCAGCAGCAGTGCCGCCGCCAATGTCCCCGCAGCCCGAAGCCATGGAGCCGGCACCCGCGCACCGATGTTTTGGCCGTACCCGGCCCTAGATGGCGCCTTGGATTTTTGTCGCGGGGAGGAAAAAGAGGGGAGGCTGTTTGAGCGCAGCGAGTTTGCCTCTCCTCCCTCGCCGTGACGAAAATCCAAGGGGAAGTCGCCATCTCGGGCGCGCCTTTCTTTGCTTACCTTTCTTTGGCAAGACAAAGAAAGTAAGTCGGCCCCGGCAGGGGACGAAACAGGGGATAACCGAACAGCGTTCACAGACTGCCAGCCGCGCAGCCAACGCATCATCAAGTCCCACATCGACGGTCTCCTCGTCGTGAGAAACGCACCGGAAACGTTCCGGTCACCGACGCGGTCTGTCGCCGCGCTCGTGTAGAATTTTTTGCATGCCTGCCCGCAAACCAACCGGCGACGCCGGTCCGCCTGCCACTCTGCCCGCCCGCGAATTCACCATCGACGAACTCGCGCGCGCGGCTGAAACCACTGTCCGCAACGTTCGCTCGTATCAGGACCGCGGCCTGATCGATCCGCCCGAGCGGCGCGGCCGCGTGGGCATCTACACGCAGGCGCATCTGGGGCGGCTCAAGCTCATCAACCACCTGCTCGGGCGCGGCTACACGCTCTCCAACATCCAGGAGCTGCTCAAGGCCATCGTCGAAGGCCACGACCTGCGCTCCATCCTCGGGCTCGAATCGGCCATCGCCAGCCCGTGGTCGGACGAGTCGCCCAAGCATTACTCGCTCCTTGCGCTTGCCAAGCTGTTTGGCCGCGCCATGTCGCGTCAGGCGCTGGCACGGGCCATCTCGCTGGGCCTGCTGGAACCCGATGGCCTCGGCTATCTGGCGCGCAGCCCGAAAGCGCTGCTGGCCGGCGCGCAGATGGCGAAGGCCGGTTTCCCGCTCATCGAAGTGCTCGACATCATCGAGCGTGCCCGGCCGCATACGCAGGCGGTGGCCGACGATCTCGTCTCCATGGTCGTGCGCGAACTCGACAAGTACGGCAGCGATCTGCCGCCGGTCGAAGACGTGCCGCGTCTGGTCGACGTGATCTGGCGCATCCGTCCGCTGGCGCTGGTGGCGGTCGAAGCCGAGCTGATGCGCGCGCTTGAGACGGCCGCCAACAAATACCTGGGCGACCGCGTGGCGCAGGTCATCGAGCACATGCATGAACCGCCGGGCAGCGCGCCCGGGCCGGACAAAGGCTAGTGTCTCCGGCGCGCCCATGCGTGGGGCGCGCCTTATCTATTTCTAGTTTGATCCCGATACGACGGGTGCTGCAGGCGTTTTGAATGCCTGCTCAAGATCCGGCGGCACCCGCCGCCGACAGCTTGCGGCGGATCGACGGCGACGGCGCTTCGCCGTTCGCTGCCGCATACGCTTCGATTTCCGAGATCAGCTTGGGCAGGCGTTCAAGTGCGTCACGGTTGTCTTCATCCCACGGGTGGAATGAGGGCCGGAAGAAGTCGAAAAACTCCGGGATGATCTTGCGCAGCGGCGCCGGGTGAATCCACAGGAAATGGAACGCCTTACCGAGGCCGAGGAATTTATGCTTGACGGTGCGATCCGCAAAGATCAGCCGCAAGTGCACGTAGAACACCATCGCCCAGAAGGTAACGGTCGTCACCAACATCGTCAGCGTGCGCGTCAGGTAGCGGCCCACGCCCGGCTTGATGGCCAGGTTCCATACGTCGTAGCTGACGGCCTTGTGCTCGGTCTCTTCCATGGCGTGCCACAGCCAGACCTGGCGATAGCCGGGTTCCGAATTGCGGCCCAAGCCATCTTCATGTGAAAGCACCTGACCGGCCAGCATGGCGGTGTAGTGCTCGAGCGCCACGGTCACGGCCAACTGGTGCGACTTGGGCGTGTATTTCCGCAGCACGTTCAGGAACTTGCCAATAAACCGGTCGATGCGTGTGGCAGGCAGACCGGCGCGATCGAGCAGGTCGTTGTACAGCACGTGTTCGCGTGTGTGCATGGCTTCCTGCCCGATGAAACCGGCCACGGCCTGCTTGAGTTCGGGATCGGTCACCAGATGGCGGTAGTTGCGCACGCTGTCCATGAAGAAGCGCTCACCGGTCGGGAAGAAGATCGACAGCGCGTTCAGGAAGTGGGTCACGTGCGGGCCTCGCTCGTGCCAGTTGCTGATGCGATCAGCCGGCAGGTGAGGATGCACGTCGCGACGGACTGGCATCATGGGCGGTTCTCCTGGAATGTGGTTTCTGAAAGGCGCGTCGATGCGCGCCCCTGATCGAGGAATGCACAGAGGTCGGTCCCCACGCGTACGGGGTCTTCCTCCATCGGGATATGGCCGAGCGCCGGGTACATGCGCAGCGTGGCGCCGGGAATGCGGCGGGCGAATTCGCCGGCATGCGCGGGCGGGATCCACCGGTCGCGCTGGCCCCAGAGAATGAGCGTGGGCACTCGGATCGAGGCCAGCCCGCTGGTATCGACATCGTCAAAGCGGAACTTCGGCACCATCTTGCCGATGGCCTGTCGTGCGCCGTCGGCATAGAAGAAATCGGCGTAGCGGCGCAGCGTGGGTTCGGACACGCGCGACGGGTCGCCATACACATCACGCGTGGCGGCGCGGATGATCCCCTCAGGCAGCATCCACGGCGACGTCATCCGCACGCCAATGTGATTGAACAGATCGATGTAGATCGGCAGCTTCATCGGGAAGCCGGCGGAGTCGATCAGCACGAGCTTCTCGACGCGGCCCGGGTGCCGCACGGCAAAATCCCACGACACCATGCCGCCCAGCGAATTGCCGATCAGCGTGAGTTTCGACAGGCCGAGCGTGTCGACAAACGCGTCGATGAAGTCGCGGTACAGCGGCAGCTCCATCGTGCGCGGGCGGCCCTGTGCATCGCGCAACGGGCCGGTGATGCCGAACGGCGGCAGGTCGAGCCGGATCACGCGGTAGCGCCGCGTGAGCTGCGGCAGCACGCCGTCCCACGTATGCAGCGACGCGCCAAAACCGTGGATCAGCAGCAGCGTGCCTTCGGCGTTGGCAGCGCCTTCGTCGGTGTAATGCACGCGCGTGCCCATCAACGGCAGGTAGCGCGATTGCGGCTTGGCGTAGCGTGCGATCAGCACATCGCGGCCGATGCTGCGCAGGCCGATGCGGCCGGGGCGCAGCATGGCGCGTGCAACGTTGAGCAGGTTCGCGCGCGGGGGGCTGGCGAACAATTCTCCGGTGGTGGCCGTGTTCATCGGCGGCCTCCTACTTTGCGCGGGCGGTGGCCGGCGCCGTATCGTCGCGCAGGGCCTTCTTGCGCGAGCGGCGGGCTTCGCGCACGACCAGCGCCTGGTATGCGGCCGGCAGCAAGCGGGCCATCACATCGGCAGCGTGGGCGTCGGGGCCGATCAGCACGCGGCGCTTGTTCTTGCGCACGCCGTCCAGGATCACCTCCGCGGCCTTGTCTGCCGAGGTGATGAAGAATTTCTCGAACTCGGCCTTGCCCTGCTGTTCGTCGCGCACCAGGAAGCCGTGCATGCTCGGCGAGACGCGGCTCGACTTGGCAATGTTGGTCTTGATGCCGCCCGGATGGACGCACGTGGCCGACACGCCGCAGTTCATCAGATCCAGTTCTTGCCGCAGTGCCTCGGTGTAGCCGCGCACGGCGTACTTGCTGGCGTTGTAGGCGCCCATGCCGGGCTGCGCGAAGATGCCGAAGATGCTCGACGTATTGATGATGTGGCCGTTGCCGGTTGCTTTGAGCAGCGGCAGGAACGCCTTGGTGCCGTGCACGACGCCCCAGAAGTTGATGTTCATGATCCAGGCCAGCTCGTCGTCTTCCATGCCTTCGATCGTGCTGGACAGCGCCACGCCCGCGTTGTTGAAGATCAGGTTGACCTTGCCGTGCGCAGCGGCCGCTTCTTCGGCCCAGCGGTACACCGCGCCGCGGTCGGCCACGTCGACGGCATGCGTGGTCACGCGGATGCGGTCGCCTTCATGCGCGCGCACCAGTTGCAGCGTCTGCGCGAGCGCCGCTTCGTTGCGATCGGCCAAGGCGAGGTGGCAGCCTTCGCGCGCCAGCCGCAGCGCAAGCGAGCGGCCCATGCCCGACGCGGCGCCCGTGATGGCGGCAACCTGGTTGTTGAATGACTTCATGGCGTGGTCTCCGTGGGGCTGACGCGCGTCAGACGCGGTCGAGCGCTTCTTCGTTGGGGGTGTTTTGGGCGGCCGGCACCGTGCGGGCGGGTACGCGGAGCGGCACACCCTTCGGTACGGTCATCGGGCGCGTGCGGTAATCGGCCAGCCGGAAATGCGCGGTCGCGCGGCGGAACTGCCACGTAAATCCCGGCCACAGCGTCGTGTTCTTGCCGGTCTTCGGATCGAGGTACCAGCTCACGCAGCCGCCCGCAGACCAGATCGCATTCGACAGCCGCTTCTGGATGCCGTCGTTGAAGCGGCGCTGCACGTCCGGGCGTACGTCGATGGCGGCCACGTTGTGCGCACGCATCGACTTGAGCGCGTCGACGATGTACGCCACCTGCGACTCGATCATGAACACCATCGACGAGTGGCCGAGCCCCGTGTTCGGGCCCACCACCATGAAGAAATTCGGGAAGCCGGACACGGTAGTGCCCAGGTAGGCCTCGGCGCCGTGCTTGTCCCACATGTCGACAATGTCCACGCCCTGGCTGCCGAGCAGCACACCGCGCGGGAACGGGTCTGTTGCGTGAAAGCCCGTGCCGAAGATCAGGCAATCGACTTCGCGCCGCGTGCCGTCGGTGGTGACGATGGCGTTGGGCTCGACGCGTGCGATGCCCGAGGTGATGACGTCGACGTTGTCGCGCGTGAGGGCCGGGTAATAGTCGTTCGAAATCAGGATGCGCTTGCAGCCGATGGTGTAGTTCGGCGTGACCTTCTCGCGCAGCACGGGGTCGGCAATGCGGCGCTTGATGTGGCCGCGCGCCATGCGTTCCACCGCCTTCATCAGCTTCGGGTGGATCACAAAGCCCAGCACGCGCGACTCCAGCATCCAGTAGATGCCGGTGCGCATCAGCTTTTGCGTGAACGGCAGGTGGCGGAACAGCCAATGCTCGGCGCGCGAGACCTTGCGGTCGGGCTTGGGCAGGATCCACGGCGGCGTGCGCTGATACAGGTCGAGCCGGCCGACCTTCGGCGCAATCTGCGGCACGAACTGGATGGCCGACGCGCCGGTGCCGATCACGGCGACGCGCTTGCCGCGCAGGTCGTAATCGTGTTCCCAGAGCTGCGAGTGGAAGGCCTTGCCCTGGAAGGTTTCGATGCCGGGAATGTTCGGCCAGGCCGGACGGCTCAGGCCGCCCATGCCGGAGATCAGCGTGCGTGCACGGTAGCGGCGGCCGTCGGCCATTTCCAGGTTCCACACGCCTGCAGCGTCGTCGAACGCCGCGCGCGCCAGCTCGTGATGGAAGCGCACATGCGGGCGCACGCCAAACTCATCGGTGCAGCGCTCCAGATACGCGCGGATTTCCGGTTGCGGCGAATACATGCGCGACCAGGCCGGATTGGGCGCGAACGAAAACGAATACAGGTGCGATTGCACATCGCACGCGCAGCCGGGGTAATGGTTGTCGCGCCACGTGCCCCCGACGGAGCCCGCCTTTTCGAAGACGAGGAAGTTGTCGATGCCGTGCTGCTTGAGCTGGATCGCCATGCCCAGGCCGGCAAAGCCCGTCCCGATGATGGCGGCATCGATCAGGGGCGGGGCGTCAGGGCTGTGCGGGGCCGATGCAAAGGCGTCGGCGCGCGGGAAGTCGGTCCGTGCGTTCACGTGGTGTCTCCGTGGGCACCACTTGGGCGCCTCTTAATGTGACATTGGTCGATGTCATCGTAGGAGGCTGCCTAGACCGAGTCAATCGGCCGATTGGAACCGTTCATCTAAAAGCGGTGCATGCACCGCTTGAAACGGTTTTCCCTTATGAATCCGTCACTTGCGTGCGGTGCACAACGTCGGCGGCGCCGGATCCGAAGGCGCTTAGCAATCCGTTGATGTGCGTCAGAAGCCTCATCGTGCGCGCCCCGGCTGCGCGGATGGCGTTCGCACTGCCGTCCTCCAAGGCATGGCGGAAGGCTTCTGCCACGGCGTCCACGCCCGGGTTGTGCAACAGCGCGAGGGCGCCACCGGTGCGATGGGCCCACCGGCGCAGTGCTGCAAGGTCCATTGCATCCAGCAGCGGCTGGAGCCGCTGGGCGTCATCGGCCAGCGACGAAAGGAAGACCTGCGCCAAACCGACCGCGGCGGGGTCCGTTCCCAGGGCGGCGTGCAGGTCGTCGAGCGAGAGGGCGGGCGGCGCCTCCTCGGCAGCGCCGGCGCCTGCGGGGGCGTCGGTACTCCACAGCGCAGACAGCGCCTCCTGCAGCGTCGCGAGCGTCGTCGGTTTCAGCAGGCTGGCGTCCATGCCGACGGCGCGGCAGCGTGCGTGCTCCTCGGCCAGCGTCGTTGCGGTGATGGCGATGATCGGCAGGCGAGGGCCGTCGCCCTCTTCGTGGCGGATATGCCGGGCCAGATCGAAGCCGTCCATGCGCGGCATGTGGCAATCGGTGAGCAACGCGTCGAAACGGTGTTCGTGTAGACGTTCGAGCGCGACCACGCCGTCTTCCGCCAGCGTTACGCGATAGCCCAGCAGGCGGAGTTGCTTGGCGATCAGTTCGCGGTTGATCGGATGGTCTTCCGCCACGAGGATATGTGCACCGGGCGCTTCTGCAGGCGCGGCGGCCGGCGGTGTGTGGGCCGCCACGCTCGCCACGTGCGCATGCCCGGCTCGCCGCAGCGCGTGCTCGCACGCCCGCACGAATGCGTGCCAGTTCAGCGGATTGACGCTCAGCGCGTTGCCCGGTTCGTCGTAGCCGGCATCGGAGGTGATACGGACCGCGCGACCCTGCGCCTGCGCCGCCGCGGAGAGGAGAATGTCGGCGTCGGCAGCGGCTGCGGGCTGCAGCCCGGCGGCGAGCGCCAACTGCGTAAGGTTGTGCCGTACGGCCGCATCTTCCACGTCGATGGCAACGCTGTGCCCCGCCAGCTGCGGCAACGCATACCGCGCCTCCAGCACGGGCACGGCCAGCCGCAGCGTGACGGCCGTGCCGTGTCCCGGGGCGCTTTCCATGACGAGTTCGCCGCCCATCAGGCCGGCGAGCTGACGAGAGATCGCCAGCCCCAGGCCGGTGCCGCCGTAGCGCCGCGTGGTCGAGCGCTCGGCCTGCACGAACGGAGCGAACAGCGTGGCCTGCACCGCCGGCGAAATCCCGATGCCCGTATCCGTGACGGAGATGACGAGATGCGCCGTGTCGTCGGTGACGCGCGCGCATTCCGCTGAAAGGCGCACGCTTCCGGTGTCGGTGAACTTGATGGCGTTCGAGAGCAGGTTGAACAGGATCTGGCGTAGACGAATGCTGTCGACCGAGACGCTGGCCGGCACGTCGGCGGCCACCGTCACATGCACTGCCAGCGATTTTTCGTGTGCGCGGCTCGCCAGCAAGCCGACCGTGCCGTCAAAGACCGCGCGCAGGTCCGTGGCTGCCGGCGAGATGTCCAGCCGCCCGGCCTCGACCTTTGCGTAATCGAGGATGTCATCGAGGATATGCAGCAGCGCGCGCCCCGAATCCTGCACCAGCGAGACCATCTGCTTCTGCTCGCCTTCGAGCTTCGTCTGCTGCAGCAGTTCGACCAGGCCCAGCACACCGTTCATGGGCGTGCGGATTTCGTGGCTCATCATGGCCAGGAAGCGGTCCTTCGCGTGCAGCGCCGATTCCGCTGCGTTCTTGGCGGCCTCCAGCGCGTCGGCCTGCTCGCGCTCCGTGGTGACGTCGCTCAGGTAGCCGTTCCAGACCGTGCGCCCGTCGGGCTCGCGGTGCGGAATCGAACGTGCGTGCAGCCAGCGCACCGTACCGTCTTCGCAGATATGGCGGAATTGCTGGTCGAACGGTGTCAGCTGCTGCGCTGAGACGAGCACCGTGTCGAGCATGCGTTGCCGGTCGTCTTCGTGGATCAGCAGTGCGGGCGTAGACAGGTATTCCAGCAGATCTTGAGGCTGCGCGCCCAGCGTTTCGTACGCCTTGCCGGCCACGTAGGTGATGCGCCCTCGCGCCTGACCAGGTAGCAGTTCGAACTGGTAGACCAGCGCCGGCAGCGACTCGGTTACCTCCCGCAGGCGCTGCTCCAGGCGTTCGGCACGCGCCTGCGCTTCGCGGATCTCGCTGATGTCGACCAGCGAGGCGACGGTCCCGGCGGGTTGTCCATCCGGCAGGTGGAACGGCTCGATCCAGTACAGCACGTTGCGCGATTGGCCATCCGGCGTGTCGATGACGAGTTCTTCGCGCGTGCTTTCGCTGGTCTGCACGGCGCGCTGGTTGATCTCGGACAAAGGCGACACCTCGCTAACCGAAGACAGCCCGAGTTCCTGCGCCGTGCGGCCGAGCAAGGATGCGCGTGTCCGGCCGAACATGCTGCAGAACGCCGCATTCACCGCAACGTAGCGATGGCCGGCGTCTTTGGCGACGAGCGGAAACGGCACGGCTTCCATCAGCGCGCGCTGGAAGCTCAGTTGCCGTGCGAGCGTTTCTTCGGCGCAGCGGCGCTGATGATTTTCGCGGCGCAGCTGCATCTGCTTGATGAAGAGCGCCACGAGTGCCGCCAGTACCAGCGCCGCCACCGGCCCAAACTTGCCGAGCACGGCCGATGCCGACGGGCCGAGCTGGTAGCTGACCGACAGCCACTTGTTGCGGATGCTGACCTGCTCGCCTTCGGGCATGGCGAACAGCGCGCGGTTGATGAGCGGAACCAGCGCAGCGTATCGGGCCGACACGCCCACGCCGATGCTCTCGGTCGTGTTGGCCGAACCCGTGACCTTCAACTCGCCCGGAAAATGATGGCGGATCAGCGCGTCGGCCACCGGCAGGTTGATGATGGTGAAATCGGCCTCGCCCGCACCCACCATGGACAACGCATCGTTGACGGATCGGGCGGGCAGGATGCGGATCTTCGGGACGTTTTCGTGCAGCCGCGTGGTGAGCGTGTCGCTCGTCGGCAGCGCGACCGTCTTGCCGGAGAGTTCGGGCAGCGCTGCCACCGTGAGCGCGTCGCTGCGCCCGACGATCACCATCGGTGTGGCGTCGATCGGTTGCGTGAGCGTGAAGCCGGGCGGCTGGGAATCCTGGTCGGACATGCCGAGCAGGATGTCGATCTCGCCGTTGCGCGCCTTGGCCAGTGCGTCGGCCCAGTCGCGCACGGTCACACGCTCGAAGCGCAGGCCGAGCGTGCGAGAGAGGAAGTTCTGGTATTCGGGGAAGATGCCGAGAATCCCGCCGCCCGAGCCGTTGAAGGTGTACGGCATGTAGTCGGGATCGGCGGCGTAGCGCAGTGGCGGGAGCGAGGCCAGCATGGCGCGCTCATCGCCCGACAATTGCAGCCCGACGGAAGACGCGCCGCCTTGCGTGATCCACCGCGCGCGCAGCTCGCTCATGGTGGCGTCGGGCAACTGCGCGAGATGGCGGTCCAGATAGCGAATCAGCATCGCCTGGTCGTGCGGCGCGGCAAAGTGCAGGGCGTCGACCTGCTGATTCACCAACTGCACGATCGACAGGCGCCGGTAACGCGGCTGCGACATCAACTCCCGCGTCGGGTAGGTCACCCCTACGTAAGCGTCGGCCGCGTCGTGCAGCACGGCATCGAGGGCGTCGGCCGCCGTGGGCGTACTGATGAGGCGGATGCTCGGATATTGCGCCGACAACTCTTCTTCGAGCGAAGAGCCTTGCTCGACAGCGATGCGCGCGCCGGGGGCAAACGGATTCTGCGCCACCTGCGTGTTGTCGTTACGCGCGACCACCGCGGTGGGGCGCTCGAGGTACGGCGCGGAATAGAGCAGGCAGTGATCGTATTGCGAGCGGGGCGCCACGCTCATGATGATGTCGACATCGCCCCGGCAAGCTGCCTTGAGCAGGTCGTCACGTCGCGCAAAGACGTGCGGGATGACGCGTACCTGATCCTGCGGAATCAGATGCATCAGCAGATCGCCGGAGAAGCCGCTGAGCCGGTCGGCTTCCACGCCTTCCAGCGGTGCCATGGCGTCGCTGATGACGCCCACTGTCACCTTGGGCGGAAACTGCGTGAGCCGCTGAACCGAGCGCGCCGCGTCTTCTGCATCGGCATCACGCGAATCGCCCAGCCAGGCCAGGGCGGCCACGCAGGCAAGCAGCCCGGCACCGATACCGATGCGCAGACGTGCGGCCGCCGAAAGCGTGACCCTGGCCATCATGGCGTCAGGCCTCGCCGCTGCCAAGCAGCCCGTGGCGCACGGCAAAGTCGAACAGCGCCGCCTCGGTGCCGAGTTGCAGCTTGCGCATGGCGGTCTGCTTCTGTGCGCTGATGGTCTTGACGCTGCGGTTGAGCTGCTCGGCAATCTCGCTGACCGTCTTGCCGGTCACATACATGCGCAGCACTTCCAACTCGCGCTTGCCGAGCTTGTTGATCGGGTCGTCGGTGGGAAGCGGTTCGAGCGTGCGGCGGATCAGCTTGGCATCGAGTTGCGGCGAAAGGTAGATGCGATCGTTCACCGCCGCCAGCATGCCTTCGAGGATGTGTTGCGGCTCGTCGGCTTTGCTGACGATGACTTTGATACCCGCGCGCAGGATGTTGCTCACCAGGACGCGGGTCTCCAGCATGGTGAGCACCATCACGCGCAGATCGGGGTGGCGGCGCGCGAGGAATTCGAGCAGAAAGATGCCGTCGCCATAGCGGCTGCTGGGCATGGCGTAGTCGGTGATGGCGAGATCGCAGCGCACGCGGCCCAGCAAGGCGAGTAACTCATCGGCGTCGCCAGCCTGACCGACCACCTCGAACCCGTCGACCGACGAGACGAGATGCCGCACGGCGGCCACCACGCCGGGGTGATCATCTGCAATGACGAGTTGAATGGGGGCTTGCATGTCGACGTGTCTCCAGCGTGTAACGTGCGGCAACGTGTTTGCCGCATTGCTGAGAATCGCCGATGCGGAAAACGGAGAACATCGGAAAAGTCTTATTAATGCGCCCCGATCTGCGCTCTTCTGGTGCAAATTTGTCGCAGCGCGTTGTGATCGTGGCCATCGGTTCGAACCGAATCGGCGCGTCACTGCGTGGCACAATGCTCGCGATGTCTTTCCCCGCCTCAGCACTCCGATTTCCATGACGCCTACATCGCCGACAACCCTTTCTGCGGCCGCGCGCCAGCAGAGCGCCGAACGCTCCACGCTGGTGAGCGCGGGCGTCAATTGCCTGCTCTCGGCAGGGCAGATCGCGGCGGGGCTCTGGTCGCATTCGCAGGGCCTGGTGGCCGACGGGCTGCATACGCTGTCGGATTTGATCGCCGACGGCATCGTCTTCATTGCCAACCGCAACAGCCACAAGGGGCCGGATGAAGACCACCAGTACGGCCACGCGCGCTACGAGAACGCCGCGTCGCTGGGGCTCGGCCTGCTGCTGGTCGGGGCGGGCGCCGGCATGATCTGGGCCGCGGTGGAGAGCCTGCGCTCGCCGCAGGGGCCGGCGCCGGTGCATGGGCTGGCGCTGGTGGTGGCGCTGATCGCGCTGGGCGCCAAGGAGGGGCTTTTCCGCTACATGCTCGCCGTCGCCAAGCGCATCAACTCACGCATGCTGATTGCGAATGCGTGGCATGCGCGTTCCGATGCGGTGTCGTCGCTGGTGGCGGCCGTCGGCGTGGCGGGCAACCTGATGGGCTATCACTGGCTCGACCCGCTGGCCGCCTGCGTCGTCGGGCTGATGATCGGCCGTGTGGGCGTGCGTTTCGGCTGGGAAGCGCTCAATGACCTGATGGACCGCGCTTTGCCGCCCGCGCAGGTTGAGGCCATTCGCGCCAGCCTCGAAGCCACGCCGGGCGTGATCAACGTGCACGACCTGCGCACGCGCGTGACCGGAGACCAGGCATTGGTGGACGCGCATATCGAGGTGGATCCGCGCGTTTCCGTGAGCGAGGGCCATGCGATTGCCGTGCGGGCTCGCACCAACGCGCTGACGGCGCATACGGCCATGGCCGTGCTTGATGTGCAGATTCACGTCGACCCGCGCGAACGCATCGCAACCGATCCCGTGCCGCTGCCCGACCGCGACGCGCTGCACGCCGTGCTGGCACAGCTGCTGCCGCCCGGCACGCCGCTCGACGCGCGCCACTGCGTGCTGCATTACGTCGACGGGGCGGTGGAGGTCGACTTGATCTTGCCGCCCGCGCTGGCTGGCGAACTCGGCCGCATTGCCGATGCCGTCCACGCGCGGTGGGATGGTCTCGTGCGCCTGCGCGTGCTTGTTACCGACGCTTGAGCTTTCGCACTAGCGGCATTGATCGACCGCATTGGCGGGCTGCGTTTTTGCGGGGTCGAAGTGCAGTTGCTCCAGCCCCTTTTCCGTCAGCGACATCCAGTCGATTGCGCCCGACGTGCGCAGCAAACCGGTGCTGCCCACCGGGCGCCATTGCACGCGCTTGCCGTCGGTATTCAGCAGCGTGGCCGATAGCGTGAGCGAATCCGGCCCCGCCTGCAGTTGCAGCAGGCGGCCATCGGCGGCGGGCGTATAGGCGGTGTTCTGGTTCACGGTGATGCCCGCTTCGCGCACCGTTGCCGGCATGCAGGTAATGGACGCGCGCACCTTGCCCGTGGTGTCGATCAAATCGGCAAAGCCGTTGCCTTTGGCCACGCCCACCAGCAGATACCGCTCAATCGCCGGCATCCACGTGACGTTGTAGGTGTAGTACTGCAGATGCTTGTGCAGCAGCTGCTCGCCCGTCACGCGTCCGCTGACGGGGTCAAAGACGGCGATCTTCAGATTGGCTTCGGTCTGGCCCGGCACGAACTGCTGCCAGGCCAGCAGCGCGTTGGTGCTGCCGCCTGCCACCATGGGCCACCATTCGCGCCGGCCATCGGCAACATCGACGTTGTGCAGGCGGCGTCCGCGCCCGTCGTAGACCTTCAGGTAGACGCCGTTGCCGCTGCCGAGGTTGTCGACGCCGCCGCCGGTGACCCAGCCGTCGGAATAGAACACCACGAAGCGGTCGCCCACGGCCGTGATATGGCCGGAGTGCCCACCGGATTCCACCTGTTGCGGATACGGTTTGATGGGCCGCAGCGCGGCGTCGTAGATGCCGAAGCGCTGGTTCACGTTTTCCGGCGCATTCCAGCCGTCTTCAAACGACACCATCACCTGGCCCGCGCGGTTGCGGGCCACCGTCACGGGCTCCTGCGCTTCGGGCTTCTGGATGAAGACGCGCGGGGCATCGAGCACGCCCGTGTCGGCATGCCACTGCGCGACATAGACATCGTGCGGCCAGCTTCCGGTGCGATCGGCGCCGCGCGGAGGCAGACCCGAGCTACTGAAGAACACGTTGAAGGTGTTGGCCGTTGCGCCGGGCACCGCGCCGATGCCGTGCATGTATTGACGCGGGTCGGGCGCGCCGGCGGTGGCGACGGCGGGCAGGGCCAGCGCGCACGCGAGGGCCAGCACGGTACGGCGCAGCAAAGACAGTCGAGACACGTGACGTTCCATCTTCATCGTTAGCTAGGGGGCGGTTTCAGAACCGAATTGGGCCACAGGCACCCGCTGAAGTTGCTGCGCGAATGGGGGAAGCCGTTTGGCGGAGTCGCGGCGGGTGGCACCCCATCCGGGGCAACCGGTTTACCCCCCGCCGCGGCAATCAAGTTTCAGTTCCGTGTGCCGTTCTTCACAAGCAAGAGCGGAACCCATTCCGCCAATCCCTTCCCAGCGCGGCCAGAGTGGGCACAAGCCCGCCGCCCACCGCGCCAGAACCGACCCGACGAGAACAACATGACCCAGCGACTCGACGCCCGATGGCGAAGCGAAGTGACGGAGGCTCTACGTACCGTGGAGGCGCAGTTCGGCGTGGCACCGCAAAGCCTGCCGCGCGACGCGCTGATTGCGGCCCTGACCGACGCGATCTGGGCACAGCGTGCCGCTTATGCGCAGATGCGCCAGACGCTGGTTGCGTGTCGTGAGCTGGCAGACGAATCGATGTAACGGCGTGCCAGGTGCCGCCGCTGTTTTCAAGAAGGTGATGTGATGCGGTACTGCGGTTCGCTGGATCTGGACCATCTGCTGCGCCAGCCGTTTGGCCTCCTGGGCCGCCTGGTGCGCGATGAAGACTCGGGGCAGCACCTGCCTCCGGTGGAAGTCGCCGCGCGGGCGGTGTTGCTGCGCGCTGCCGGCTACGAGGTGATGCCCACCTGTGGGCACCATGACCGACGTGGCTTCTGTCTCGGCCATGCGGACCGGATCATCGGGATGTAGGCGCCGCGCCTACGACGCATGCGCCACCTGCGCGCAGCCTTGCGCACACGCTGTTGCGAACGCGCATCAGGGGTTGTAAAAACGGTGCGCGCGCGTGGTGCCTGAAGCACCTGTAAAGCGTTGACTGGCGCACCTTTGCGGGCAATCCGTTGCCAAAAAGCAAACGGTAAAAATGACTTACATTCCGGTCCTTTTTCGGCCCATGGTTCTGGTGCATCCTGAACCAAGATAGATCGCACGGATGGCAGATGTGCGACGTCGGACGCAACGTCAAGCCGGAAGTCGGAAGTAAATCGAATCGGCGACGCCTGCAATCTGGGGTCAGGGGAAACAACATGAAGACGCAATATCTCAGCAAGCAAGAAATCTACGACGGCGCAGTCCGTCATCTGTTCGGTCAGGGCGGCGCGGCCATCCTGCCGCGCGGCGGCGCTGCGTACCACGGCCAGGGCGGACGCTGCTGCCCCATCGGCAACCTGATCGGCGTGCGCGACTACACGACGTCGATGGAAAGCGTGCCGGTGCGCTACATCCTCAAGCCCACCAACGAGATTCCGCGCTACATGGATGCTGGCGTCATCGCGTTGCGCCGTGCGCTCAAGCGCGCGCGCATCGACGTGGACGACCGCGACACCGTGGAGCTGCTCTCCAAGCTGCAGAACGCGCATGACGTGTTCGGCACGTGGGAGTGGAAGGAACGCCTGCAGTCGATCGCACGCCAATTCGGCCTGAGCGGCGCTCTCGTCGATACATTCTGACCGACCGGCCGGTCACAGATCACCCTAAAGAAGGTGACGCCATGAAAGGGAAGGGGACGTTCCTCGCCATCGAGGACATTTTTGAACGCGTGCGCACGCACCTGCTCGCACAGCAATGCCGCTCCGAAGACGCCGACGGCGAGCCGCGCTACCGCGGCCTCGACAACCGCCGCTGCGGGGTCGGCATCCTGATCGACGATGCGTTCTATTGCAGCGCCATCGAGCGCCTGGGCGTGAGCCTGCTGCGCGTGCCGGGCGAGGATGCGCTCGCGCGTGCGCTGCGCAGCTCCGGCGTGAATGTCGACGACGATCAGGTGGTGGATCTGCTGATCGATCTGCAGGACATCCACGATCTGGCGGCCATCGAAAGCTGGCCGGCGGCGCTGGAAGACATCCGGCGCCGATTGCTCGCTACGCCGCTGGCAGCCTGAACCACGCATCCACCGCGAACCCGGCCCTGCGCCGGGTTTCGTCATTTCAGCGCGTCGAGTTCCGGATAGTGGCGGAAGATGCCCATCGTGTTGAACGGAATGCGACGCGGCGATTCCAGATACGCCGCGATGTTCGGCTGCGCCGCCACGCGGTCATGCAGCGCCGCCAGATGCGGCAAGTCGCGTTCGTAGCGCTGCATGTGGCGTGGGAACGCGTAGCGCAGCCCGGCCACGATCTGGAACAGCGACAAATCCACATACGTCAGCGCATCGCGCACCGCCCATGTGGGGCCGGCGGGGTTGCGGTCGAGCACGCGCTCGAAGTAGTGCAGGAACTTGGGCGCGCGATTGTCGAGAAAATCCTGCGTGCGGCGCTTGGCCTCGGCGCGCTGGTCTTCGTAGTACTCGCACGACGCGATGGGGTGGTGCGTGTCATGAATCTCCACCACGAAATCGGCAATCGTCAGTTGCAGGCCGTGCGTCCACAGGCCGCCGGCTTCGTCGTGCGGGGCCAGGCCGTAGTGCTGGCCCAGATAAAGCAGGATGTTGGCCGTCTGCGCGATCACCAGCTGGCCGGCCACCAGGAATGGCGGCGCGAACGGCGGCGTCGGAATGCCGGCATCGTCCAGAAACGCTTCGATGGCGGCTTCATCTTCGCGGCCGAGATCGGTATAGGGCACGGCGGCCTGCTCCAGCGCGAGCCGGACGAATTCGCCGCGGCCCTGGATTTCGGGCCAGTAATAGAGCGTGGTTTCCATGGTCGGGCGGGGGAACAAGGTGATGGCTGCGAAGCAAGGCGGATGCCGCATCGCAGCAGGAACGATGCCTGCGAACGATAATAGGCGCTTGCCTCTGCGCCTGTTCCAACCGCCCGCCGTGAACGCTCCGCTTTCTCCTTCGCCCGCCGTCGAACCCGCTGATCCGTCGCGCTGGCTGGTCCGTGGCCATCCCGGTTATCTGCGCGCCAATCTGGCGCTGTTTGCGGCGGGTTTTTCGACGTTCTCGCTGCTGTATTGCGTGCAGCCGCTCATGCCGCTGCTGGCGCACGACTTTGGCCTCACGCCCGCGCAGACGAGCCTGGTGCTGTCCGCATCGACGCTGCTGCTGGCCTTTGCGATCCTGTTTGCGGGGCTGCTGTCGGAGTCGATCCATCGCAAGACGCTGATGGGTGTGTCGCTTGTGCTCTCGTCGGCGCTCACATTGGCGGCGGCGGTGCTGCCGGGCTGGCACGGGTTGCTGGCCACGCGGGCCTTGCTGGGTGTGGTGCTGGGCGGCGTGCCGGCGGTGGCCATGGCGTATCTGGCCGAAGAGGTACACCCGCAGGGGCTGGGCATGGCGATGGGCCTGTACGTTGGCGGCACCGCATTCGGCGGCATGGCGGGGCGCGTGCTGACCGGCGCCGTGGCCGACCATTTCGGTTGGCGCGCCGCCATCGGCTTTACCGGCATGCTGGGTTTGCTCGCGGCGCTGGCCTTTCTGTGGCTGCTGCCGCCGTCACGCCGGTTTGTGCCGCGCAAGGGCGTGGCGCTGGGCGACCTGTTCGACACGCTGGGTGCCCATCTGCGCGAGCCGGGCCTGCGCGCGCTGTTCGCCATGGGCTTTCTGCTGATGGGCGGCTTCGTCACCATTTACAACTACGCGAGCTTCCACCTGCTCGACGCGCCCTACGCCCTCAGCCAGACGGCGGTGGGCGGCATCTTCATGGTGTATCTGCTGGGCATTGGCGCCTCTGCATGGTTCGGCCGATTGGCGGATCGCCATGGCCGGGGCCGCATGCTGCTGGCGGGCACAGCGCTGATGTCGACGGGCGTGCTGATGACGTTGGCGGGCCCGCTGGTGCTGGTGATTGGCGGCATCGCGCTGCTGACCTTCGGTTTCTTTGGTGCGCACGCGGTGGCCAGCGGCTGGGTCGGGCGCCGCGCCCAGCGTGCCAAGGGGCAGGCCGCGGCGCTGTATTTGCTGGCGTATTACCTGGGCTCCAGCCTGATCGGCACGACAGGCGGCAAGCTCTATGCGCCGTGGGGCTGGCCTGGCGTGGTGGCGTTGGTAATGGGCTGCATGGCCTGTGCGCTGGGCACGGCGGCTTGGCTCTGGCGGCGGGCTCCCATGCCGCCGGGCGCCAAGCGCTGAGGTTGTGCGCCCCGGGAATTCGCGTATCGTGCCGTGATCGATGTCTGCACGATCGCTTTCCCTGTCATGCGTACTCATTTCCTGTTCTGCACGCGGCGACTGTGGCCGCTCGCATCGTTCCTGTTTCTGCTGATGATCGGTATGGCCCGCGTGGCCGATGCCGCGCCGGTGTCGTTTGCCAAGCTGGCCGGGCTGCCGACTTCCACCGCCAGCGCATCGGCGCCGGCGGCGGACCCTGCGCAGACGCGCCAGTCGCTCGACACCGTCATCACGCTGCTCAACAACGACCAGCAGCGCACGGCCCTCGTCAATGAACTGAAGCAGCTGCGCGATGGCATGAGCGCGCAGCAGAAGGTACAGGCCGAACAGGCGCCGGGCCTGTTGGGCGCGGTGGCGTCGCTCATCGAGAACGGCTCGTTGCAGGCCGATGTGGAGGCCGGTGCGCCGCGCTACTGGCTGCGCCGCATCGAAGCCGCCAGCGGTAACGCGAGCCTGCTCGTGGCGCCCGAGCGGCGTATGCCGCTGGTCGCCGACTTTGCGAGCACGGTTGGCATCTGGGCCGCCATCGCCGCTGGCCTGCTCGGCTTGGGCTGGCTGATCCGCCGCATGTTTGGCCTCACCGCGGGCCTCGGGCCGCATCCGACCACGCGCGCGCTGTTGATCGATGCACTGCGCAAGATCGGCCCGTGGGCGATTTCCTTTGCCGTCATCATGTGGCTCGACCGAGACGCCTCGCCGGGTTTTGTGCTGGCGCTGGTGCTGGCCTACGCCATCGTGTGGGGCGCGATCATCACGGCGGGCGTGGCGATGCTGTTCTCGCTGTTTTCCGGCAGTGCGCACCGGCGCGTGGCGGTGGAATATCTGTTCAAGCACGGCATGTGGCCGATCTTTCTGACGGCCAGCCTGGGCGCCTGCGGCGATGCGCTGGTCGATCCGCGGGTTGCGTTGGTGCTGGGCGGCTCGCTCAGTCTGCTGCTGGCCACGGTGTGCAACGTGGTGTCTTCGTTGATGCTGGCGGTGGGCGCGTTGTGGGCGCGGCGGCCCATCGGCCAGTTGATCGCCAATCGCCCGCTGGAACTGCGCAGCGGCGAACACACGGGCAACCAGGTCCGCCGGCTGCTGGCGGCGTTCTGGCCGGTGCCGGTGCTGGTGCTGGCCGGCGCCACCGTCATGGCCACGTTGACGACGCCGGATAACGTTGACGTCGTGGCACGCCGTGCCGTGATGACGTCGCTGCTGCTGGTCGCGGCGTTCTTCCTGTCGGCCCTGGTCCGCCCCCGCGCGAACTGGCGCTCGCATCTACGTCTGGCGCGCAGCTCGCCTTATCTCGAGCGGCTCAAGCATTTCGTCGGTGCGCTGATCAAGCTCGTCATCTGGATCGCCTTTCTCGAACTGGTGCTGCGCGTGTGGGGCCACACGCTGGTGGAGGTGGCGCACAGTTCGGTCAACGGCAAGCGCATCGCCGATGCCCTGGTGGGCCTGATCGGCACCGTGTTTGCCACCTGGCTGGTCTGGATCCTGCTCGACACGGCGATCCTGCGAGCGCTGTCGCCGGCGTCGGCGCGGGCGCAGCCGAGCACGCGCGCGCTGACCATCCTGCCGCTGCTGCGCAATGGTCTGAAGGTGACGCTGGTGGTGACGGCCAGCATTGGCGTGCTGGCCAACCTGGGCGTGAACGTGACGCCGCTGGTGGCCGGCGCCGGCGTGATCGGCCTGGCGGTGGGCTTTGGCGCGCAGTCGCTGGCGCAGGATTTCATTACCGGCATCTTCATCCTGATGGAAGACACGATCAGCGTGGGCGATGTGGTGGACGTGGGGGTGGCCACGGGCTCCGTCATCAACCTGACCATTCGCACCGTGCGGCTGCGCGATGGCACGGGCGCGGTGCTGTCGATTCCGTTCAGCCAGATCAAGACCGTGCGCAACCTCTCGCGCGATTACTCGTTTGCCGACTTTGAAGTGCGCGTGGCGATGGAGGCCGAACCGCAGCAGGCGATCGATCTGGTACGCGCGGCGGCCGACCAGATTGCGGGTGAGCCGCGCTTTGGCTACACGTTGCTCGGCGGTGCGGAAATCTTCGGGCTGGATCGCTTTGAAGGTGGCGCGATGATCGTCAAGGGGCGGTTCAAGACGCGTCCGCAGAAGCAGGCGGATGTGCTGCGGGCGTTCAACGTTGTGCTCAAGGATGCGTTCGACAAGGCGGGCGTGCCGCTGGCGGCGCCGGGGACGGTGTTGCGGACTTCTGCGGCGTTGGAGGAGTGGATGACGCGGATTGGTGGGCCGGATGAGCGGAAGGTGCCGCCTACGGCCGAGCCACCCGCTGCGGGGGCGCCGGCTTAAAGGTGTGTTGCTGGTCCATCCCGCGTATCGTCCCCTGCCGGGGCCGACTCACTTTCTTTGCCTTGCCAAAGAAAGTAAGCAAAGAAAGGCGCGCCCGAGATGGCGAAAGACTCCTTGAATTTCTGTAACCGTGCGGAGAAGGAGGCAAACTCGCTGCGCTCAGACAGGCCTCCTTCTTTTTTCCGCCCGCTTACAGAAATTCAAGGCGCCATCTAGGGCAAGGAAAGTCAAAGGCCAAACCGGCTGGGCGCGGGTGTTGGCGCCCAGGCCGTGTCTCGTTTTAGAAACCGTGGCGCATGCCGACCATGACGCCGGTCTGCGAGGCTTTCGGCAGTGCGGCTGCCAGGACGGTGCCGGCGTCTTTCTGGTGGGTGTAGTCCATGCCGACGTACAGCCACGTGCGCTTGCTGACCACGTAATTCATGATCGCGTAGGCGGTGTAGCGCAGGCCGTCGGGGTCGCGCTGGCGCGTGGCCATGCCGCCCACCACGAGGTTGTACTGACCGCTGAAGTCGTACTTCACGCCGCCGAGGATGAGGTCGTTCTTGGTGGGCGTGCCGTCGCGGTAGTTGATGTAGCCGAGCATCAGTTTGGCCGGGCCGACCTGCACGCTGCCGCCGGTGGTCCACGTGCGGGTACCGACCGATTGCAGGTCTTTCTGCTGCTCCCACGCGCCGCCGAACGCGAACGGGCCGCTGGCGTAGTTGAGCGACAGCGCGCTGTAGTTGCCTGCAGAGAACGCGCCCGCCTGCTCGCCCATGCCGACCATCACGCCCGGGCGCCAGCCGTTGAAATCGCCCACGTACTTGACCGAGTTGTCGATGCGCACGCCGGTGGCGGTGACGTGCCACGCCGTTGCGCCGAGGTTGCCGATGGAAAGCGCGTCGTATTGGCCGGCCGTGTTGAAGACGAGGTTCTCCTGCCGGCCGAACGTGAGCGAGCCGAACCCGCCTTCCAAGCCGACATACGCCTGGCGCCCGAACAAGCGCGAGGTGGCGGGCGTGGTGGGTTTGTAGCCGCCCAGGCCCATGTCGTTGGTGGAGCCCACGCCGGTGTCCGGGGCGAAACCGCTGACCAGATGAAACACGGCCTTCAGGCCGTTGCCCAGGTCTTCCGAGCCGCGAATGCCGAAGCGGCTGCCGCTGTAGTAGCCGCCCGCCATCTCGGCCTTGCCGTGGCCGTCGGCGTCGTTGTTGGTGCTGTAGCGCAGGCCGGTTTCCATCACGCCGTACAGCGTGACGCTGGATTGCGCGTGCGCGGCGCCGCAGGCCAGCAGCGCCGACAGTGCAACGGCCGATAGCGGAATGGAACGGATCGAAGTGGTCATGTGGCTCCCTTATTGTCGTCACGACTGTTGTGTCGGCCGGAACGGGTTTTCCGGCCTGGCTCGGGGGCCGACTCTCAGGCAAGTCTGCGCTGTAAGGGTTGAAGTTACGCATGCACCGGCAAAGCGCCGCACACGTCGCGCCGGTTGGGGCATTGCCCGCTGAAGGGGCATTGCGCGTAAACCGCGGGCTTACAGATTCTTGGGGGTTTTCCCTCGGCCAGGCGGCGCGGGGCAGGGCTGCCGCTACACTGGCGACGCTGATTTCCGTTTGCCGCCTACGTACCTGCCATGCCTTCGTTCTCCGTTCCGCTGCTCAACGCCCTGCGCGACCAGCTGCCCGCGCTCTCGCCGGCGCAGCAGGGCGTGGCGCGCTTGATCCTGGAAGCGCCGGAGCTGTCGCTCGAACAATCCGTCGAGACACTGGCCGTGCGCGCCGGCGTGTCGATGCCGACCATCGTGCGGATGTGCCAGGCGCTCGGCTTTGAAGGCCTGCGCGAGTTCAAGGCCACGCTGGCCGCTGAACTCGCGCACGCGCAGCCGACGCCGCCGGGCCATGTCGGCCGGGCGGACCCGCCGGCGCTGGTCGCCAGCAAGGTGATCGATGGCGCCACGCGGGCGCTGGCCAAGCTGCGCGAATCGCTGTCCACCACGCAGGTCGACGCCGCCGCCGAACGCATCGCCCGCGCGCGCCGCGTCGATTGCTATGCGGCCGGCGCGGCCTCATCGTTCATGGCGAACGATATGCAGGCGCGGCTGATGCGGCTGGGGCTGGCGTCCAACGCCTACTTCGATGCGCATCTGCAGCTCGTGTCGGCGGCCATGCTGGGCGCGTCCGACGTTGTGGTGGCGTTCTCGCACGTGGGGCGCATGCCGTATCTGCTCGAGTCGATCGCCTATGCGGCCGAGCAGGGCGCCTGCGTGATCGCCATCACCCAGGCGGGCACGCCACTGGCCGAGCGCGCGCAGATCGCGCTGACGGTGGACGTGCCAGAAGATGCGGTGATGCGGGTCGGCACCGAGGCGTACCTCGTGCATCTGACTGTCATCGAGATCCTGATGACGTGCGTGGCGCAGCGCCGCGATGAGATGGTGCGCTCGCGCATGCGGGCAATCCAGCGCCTGCTGACCGAGCGCAGCGTCGATCGCCCGTAAGCGACGGCAACGAAGCCGCGAAGGCAAAAAAAATGGCGCCACGCGGGCGCCATCCACAACACATGCGGTGCTCAGAGCCGCGAGATCGCCAGCCCGATCGCCAGCAGACTTCCCAATCCGAAGATCGTCCAGCCGACCGTGCGGCGCTTGGTGGTCATCACCCACAGCCACAGGCCCGAGATCGACAGGAAGATCAGGCAGCCGGCCAGCGTATCCACCAGCAGAATCCACGGCACCGTCATGCCGACGCCCTTGTGCAGGTTCATCAGCGTGCCGAGGAAACCGTTGTCGGTCTGGCGGATCGCTACCGAGCGGTTGCCGGCCCAGTATTCGGCCTGGATTTGCGTGGTGGCGCTGCCAAAGTTGAAGGTCCATTGCTCGGGCTGCATCAGCGGCTTGGCGGCCGGTTCGCGCGGTGCGTCGACGTTCTTGCCGTCCTGGGCGCCTTCGCCCTTGGCCGGGCGTTCGGCCCAGGCCACGGGCTTGGCCTTCTCCACGCGCGTGCGGGTGGCCGGCTCCGGCGTGTTCAGCGTTTGCTGGAGCCACGCGGCCATCGCTTCGGGCGTGGCCGGCACGGGGTCGGGCAGGGCGATCTGCGTATTGATGCGCTGTTGCGCCACGGGCAGCTTCAACACCGCACGGTGGTTCAGCCAGATGCCCGACACGCCAAAGATCAGGCCCATCACGGCGCCCCACAGGCCGAACCAGCCGTGCGTCTTGCGCAGCCAGCGGACGATCGTGGCGCGGTGGTTGGCCGGGTGTTCAGATTTGGCCTTGGCCGGGCGTGCATTGGCGGCCGGCTCAGCCGAAAGTGGGGGTTGGGACAGGTCGGTCATGAAGCACAAGGCGGCGCAACGGCCGCCGGAGGGAGGCAAATCGACCGGCCAATATAGATGAGAATGATTCTCGTTGCAATCAGGTGCAACTTACAGCGTAATACGCTCCAACGCCCGCCGCGACGCCTCATCCGCCGGATAGAAACACTCGATGCGCATCTCCTGCAGCCCCGCATCGCGCGGTGTGCCCAGCGTGGTGAGCGTGGAGAACAGCGAGATCGTCACGCCGTCGCGCTGCAGTGAGATGGGCAGGAAGGGCGGCGGATCCCCGGCATCCTGCGCGGGCGTAGCGTGGGCTGCCGGCGCATCCGCCGCATCGAACAGCGCCGGTTGCATCGCGCGGATGTCGTGCAGCAGCCGCTGCGTCGCCGGGTCGATGGCTTGCAGGGCCAGTTCCTGCCGCACGCGCCGGGCCAGGTAGCGGCCGACGGCATCGCGGTTGGCGATGGCCGGCCACAGCGCGGTCGGGTCGAATACCAGCTTCATCATGTTGACGGCACCCGGCGCGCCTTCGGACCGGTCGTCGCCGATGGCCCAGCGCATCAGGCGGCGATGCGCGGCATTGGCGTCGAGCACGTGCCAGAAACGGTCCAGCACGATGGCCGGATACGGCGCCTGCTTGTCGAGGATCAGCTTCACCGCGTGGCGCACCGCCTGCATCATCGGCGAGGTTTCATCGGCCGGCGTGGCGAGGCCCTGTTCGGAATAGGCGGGAGCGAAACCGGCCGCCAGCAGCATCTGGTTGCGATGGCGCAGCGGCACGTTCAGCTCCTCGGCCAGTTGCAGGATCATGTTGCGGCTGGGCGCCGCGCGAGCCGATTCCAGAAAGCTCACATGCCGCTGCGATACACCCGCCGCCAGGGCCAGCGCCAGCTGGCTATAGCCGCGCCGCGTGCGCCAGAAACGCAGCAACTGCGGGAACCGGGAAAGCGCCGCTTCAGGCGGCTCGATTGCCGCTTGGGCCGCTTGGGCGCCATGAGAGGCATGGGCGTCTTCAAGCATGAGGGTGTCGTCGATGGACGAGGCGGAGGCGGGCTTGGTGGGCGTCATGTCACCTATTGAAGCAGAGTCGGGTAGCTGCCGCGATTACCTGTCGCGTAATTGTGACCGCATCCCGCGCCGCCAATACTCGGTCCATCCCAACTTGATAGCCCGAGCGGAGTGCCCATGCAGCGCGAATCGATCGACTACCCCGCCGATGCCCTTCCCACCCGCGACGACCACGTCCGCACGGCCGACGGTTGGATGCTGCCCGTGACGGTCACCAGCCCCGGGCTGGGCGCGCACGGCACGGTGGTGATCTGCTCGGCGCTGGGCGTGCCGCGCCAGTTCTACGCGGCGTTTGCGCGGGCGCTGTGCCTGGCGGGCTGGCGTGTGGTGACGTTCGACTACCGCGGCATTGGCGAGGCGGCCGCGACCGGCCCGGGCACGCCGCGCTTTGCCGACTGGGGCCGGCACGACATCGACGCGGTGCTGAAATGGGTGCACGACACGCTCGTCCCCGAGGGCTGCAGCGGCCGCAGGCTGGTGGTGCTCGGCCACAGCGCGGGCGGGCAATTGGCGGGGCTGGCGCCGCACATCGTGCACGCCGATGCGCTGGTGCACGTGGCGGTGTCGCTCGCGAACGCGCGGCTGTGGCCATGGCGCGGGCTGCTAAGTCGTCCGCAACTCGCGTGGCTGCTGCACGTGCGGATTCCATGGGCGGTGGCGCGCGTGCGCGGCGGCATGCTGCCGCTGGCGGCCGTCAGCATGGGGCCGATGTCGATTCCGGCCGCCATCCTCGCCGATTGGGCGCGCTTTGCCCGTCGGCGCGGCTATCTTTTTGCGCCTGGCGCGGGGCTGGATACGTCGCGCTATCCGAGGCTGACCGTGCCGCTGCTCGCCTGGGGTTTTGACGATGACCCGATGGCGCCGGCCAACGCCATCGATGCGCTCATCGCGCAGTTTCCCGCCACTCGCGTCACGCGCCGCCAAGTGAGCGGCGCGGCGCTCGGTGCCAAGGGCGTCGGCCACATGGGCTTCTTCCGCGCATCGTCCGGCGCGCCGTGGTGGCGCGAAACCGTGGCGTGGCTGGACGCCCTCGCTTGATTGGCGGCCCGATCAGAACGTGTAGACGAGGCCCGTGCCGCCGAAGTAGCTCTGCTTGTTCTGCACGATCGGGCTCTTGGCCGCGTTGCCCAGCAGGCGCGAGGTGCCCACCGCCGTCTGCACCGCCCAGTGGCGCGAGAACGTATGCGTCCACGCCACCGTGAGCGTGGCCGCTTGCAGGCCGCTGCTCGCGCTGTACTCGGCAAAGCCGCTGTTGGCCGACTGCTGCGGCGTCACCCCGAAGTACGTCTGCATGTACTTGCTCGAGCCGAAATGCAGGCTCGGGCTCACGCTGATCTTGTCGCTGCCCCAGCTCACGATCGGCGCCGCCACGTCGATGTGGCCCGACCAGCCGCGCTCGCGGTTCGTGATGGGCACTTCGAGCGTGGCGCTGCCCATGGTGTCGCCGATCAGCTTGCCGCCCACCGTGAACACGCCCATCAGCGATCCCTTGACGGTGCCCATGCCCTTGAGGTGATCCGAGCCGGGGCGGCCGTAGCGGTTGGTGTCGGAGCGGCCGGGGTCATACGACAGCGCGGCCGAGGCGAACATGCCGTTCAGGAAACGGAGGGCATAGCCTGCGCCGCCCTGCGTCGGGTCGATGAACCAGCCGTTGCCGAAATCTGCCCGGAAGCCCAGGCCGGCCGTCACGGTGTACTCCTTGCTGCCCTGGTAGCGCGGCGCCACGCCCGCGTTGAGCGACAGGGAATACGACGATTCATCGGCATACACCGAAGACGGCGACAGCCACATGCCGGAGAGCACGGCCAGATAAGCGACGGAAAACCGGGGGGAGAGACGATTGAGCACGTAGGACCTCTTGTTGGACCTCTTGAGAGAGAGCCCGCAGTCTGGCGAGATGCCACGCGCACGTCTGTCTGGAAATTGCCGGGAAGTTGTGCGCAATTGTGCGCGAGTGTCTGCAAGTTTCTCCGCCCCATCCGCTCGCAAGGCCGGCGCCGTACACTGCGCGCCAACACAAGAAGAAACGGGGGTACGGGCGATGACCGCGATGACCGACGCGCCGCTCAAGACCAAGGTGTTGCTGATCGAAGATGACGACCGCCTCGCGCAGCTTGTCGGCGAATACCTGGGCAACTATGAATTTGCAGTGGAAGTGGTGCGCCGCGGCGACATTGCCGTGGCCGCCGTGCGTGAACACCAGCCCGCGCTGGTGATTCTCGACCTGATGCTTCCGCACATGGACGGCATGGAAGTGTGCCGGCGCATCCGCGCGTTCTCGCGCGTGCCGGTGCTGATCCTGACCGCGCGTGTCGACACGTACGACCAGGTGGCCGGGCTGGAAATCGGCGCCGACGACTACGTGCTCAAGCCCATCGAGCCGCGCTTGCTGGTCGCCCGGGCTCGCGCGCTGCTGCGCCGTTCGACGCCTGTCATGTCGACGTCCGAGCCGGTAGCGCCGCGCGACGACACGCTGGTCTTCGGCGAACTTTCCATCTCGCCGCCCAACCGCACCGTGACGTGGCGCGGCCAGCCTGTCGACCTCAAGACGGCCGAGTTCAACCTGCTGCTGATCCTGGCGCGCGCGGCCGGCACCGTGCTCAGCCGCGACGACATCCTCAAGCAGTTGCGCGGCATCGAATTCGACGGGCTGGACCGGACCGTCGACTCGGGCATCTCGCGCCTGCGCCGCCGCTTTGGCGATGCCTCGCCCGAGCCGCACAAGATCAAGACAATCTGGGGACGCGGTTATCTGTTCAGCCCCTCGGCGTGGGAGGACTGAACCGTGCTCAAGTCGTTACTGAAGCTGTATGCGATGGTCGTGGTGGCGGCCGCTCTGGCGCTGATCGGCGTGAACAAGTCGTTCGTGTGGATGTTCCACGACACGCTCACGCATGGCGAGCGCGAGGTGCGCAAGGGCTACGCCTTCGTGCTGCAGGAGTACCTGGACCGCGCCGACCTCACTGGCCCCGCGGGCCGCGATGCCGCCATCGCGCGCCTGAACAAGAACGCGTGGGAGAAGTTCGACATCGTCGATCCGGACACCGTGCCGAATTTCTCCGCGCAGCAACGGCGCGATCTTGCCGACAAGAAACTTGTGCTGATGACCAACGGCAAGGATTACTACCTGCCGTTGCGCGACGGCACCGTGCTGCACGCTTACAGCGCTGATATGGACTACCTCGGCATCCAGCTCATGGCCTACGCGCTGATCGCCATTGCCGCCCTGCTGCCGCTGCTGCTCTGGGTCTGGATGCATTGGCGCGACCTGCGCGTGCTGGAAGACGCCGCGCGCGGTTTTGGGGCCGGCAACCTGGGGACGCGCGCCAATCTGCGCAAACGCTCGAACGTGTATGCGCTGGCGCGCCAGTTTGACGAGATGGCCGAGCGCATCCAGGGCTCGATCCAGCACCAGCGCGAGATGATGAACGGCATCTCGCATGAGTTGAAGACGCCGATTGCCCGGCTGGAATTCGGCATCGCGCTGCTGCAGTCGCCGCCGTCGCCGTCCTCGCCGTCGTCAGAAACGCAGCACAACCTGCGGCTCGATGCGCTGCGTCGCGACGTGCGCGAACTCGATGAACTGGTGAGCGAATTGCTGGCGTTCAGCCGCCTGGAGCAGGGCGCCACACACCTTGTGCTGATGCGCGTGGCGGTGGACGAGTGGCTCGACAGCGTGGTCGCCAGCGTCGCCAACGACGTGGCCGACCGACAGCTCACCCTGGCCGTGCATGCCGAGGGCGCTCCGGCGCACCACGTCTGCGACCCGCGCCTGCTGGCGCGTGCGCTGCTCAACCTGATCCGCAACGCCGCGCGCTATGCCCGCAACACCATCACCATCCGCGCTGAAGCGGGGCCCTCGGGGGCGCTGCGCCTGACGGTGGAAGACGACGGCCCCGGCATTCCCGAGCCGGATCGCGCGCGCGTTTTCGAGCCGTTCCTGCGCCTGGATGCCAGCCGCGACCGCCACACCGGCGGCTTCGGCCTGGGGCTGGCGATCGTGCGGCGTATTGCGCTCGTGCATGGCGGCGACGTTCGCCTCGATGCCGGTGCGGCAGGCGGGGCGCGGTTTGCGGTGCTGCTGCCCGCGATGACGATCCCGCCGCTGTAGGCGCAGCAGGATCGGGGCGTTCCAGGCGCGCTAAGGCTAAGCGTCTTCGCCGCCCGGTCGATGCAGAAACGCGCTCGGGCTGCTGCCGAACGCCCGGCGGAACATCGCAGAGAACGCGCTCTGGCTGTTGTAGCCCAGCTCCTGCGCCACGCGCGACAGCGGCATCCCTTGCGACATCATCGGGATGGCGCTGGCGAGCACGGCCTGCTGGCGCCACTGCGAGAAGCTCACGCCCAGTTCGTCCCGGAAGCGGCGCGCCAGCGTGCGGGCGCTGGCACCGACGTCGCGAGCGAGCGCGTCGAAGGTGAGCGAGGTGCCGGGGTCGGCCATCACGCGTTCGCACAGGGCGCGCAGGCGCTTGTCGGCGGGCATGGGCAGATCCAGCGGCAGCGGGGCGCTGCGGCGCAGCTCATCGAGGATCAGCGTGGCCAGCGCCTGCTCGCGCGCAGCCGGCAGGGGCTGGCGGACGTCCATCGCGGCAATCAGCTCGCGCAGCAGCGGCGACACCTCCATCACGCGGCACTGCGCGAGCGTGCCCGTCACCACGGACGGGTCGGCATACAGCGTACGCAGGAAGGCGGCCTCGACCACCCACACCTCGTGTTCGATGCCGGGCGGAATCCAGATCGCCCGCGAAGGCGGCACCACCCAGGCGGTGTCGCCGGCCTGCACGCGCAGCACGCTGTTGTGGCTATACGCCACCTGCGCCCACGGATGCGTGTGGCGCGGGAAGCGCGTGTTGGCCTCCATCTGCCGCGTGTAAAGCCGCACCAGATGCGCCGCTGAGGGCGGTGTGCGGCCTTCGATATCGGTGGGCAGGAGGCGCTGTGGCATGGCGGGTTTGCGACAGAAACGGTCGGGCCAGTGTAAATGCGGCGCCAGGACTTGTCGAAGCCCGACGTCGATGGCAGGCTATCGCCCGGCGCCGATGCTGTGGGGCGCCACACTAGAAAGCGGACTGCCGAAGCGGTCTCGACAAAAACGCCGTTGCCCACGAGGCACGCGGCGAAATGGGTGCGAACAATGCAAACGGGAAATCACACGCGTAGCCGGGGGGCGCGCGGGGCGATGGGATGGTTGCGGCCATGGGCTGCGCTTGCCACGTGGGTGGCATGCATGGCCGCGTTGACAGCGCCAGCCGCCCACGCCGACATCAGCATCATCCAATCCTTGCCGCTGTCCGGCACCCAGGCCGCGACGGGGCGGGCGCTCAACGCCGGCGCACGGCTGTATTTCGACTGGCTCAACCTGGACGGCGGCATCAACGGCGAAACCATCCGCCTGGTCGCCCGCGACGACGAGCAGAAGGTCGAGCAGACCGTCCGCAACGTGCGCGACATGGCCAAGATCGACAACCCCGTGGCAGCGCTCACCGTGGTCGGCACCGCCAATGTGGAAGCGCTCATGCGCAGCGGCGTGCTGGCCGAAGCCAACCTGCCGCTGGTCGGCCCCGCCACCGGTGCCTCCAGCATGACCGGCGATCCGCTGGTGTTTCCCATCAAGGCCAGCTACCAGCAAGAGATCGACAAGATGGTGAGCGCACTCGTCACCATCGGCGTCACGCGCATCGGCGTGCTGTATCAGGATGATGCGCTGGGCAAGGAGGTGCTGGCCGGCGTGGAGCGCATGCTCAAGCCGTACAAACTCACGATTGGGGCCACGGCTTCGTACCCGCGCAATACGGCCTCGTTGAGCGCCGCGGTCGACAAGCTGCTCGGCGCCGATGTGCAGGCCATCTTCCTGGGCGCCACGGCGGAGCCCGCCGCACAGTTCATCAAGCAATACCGCGCGCGGGGCGGTGGGGCGCAGCTGCTCGGGTTGTCGTCGATTGATCCGGGCATCCTGCTCAAGGTGGCCGGCATCGACGCGGTGCGCGGCTATTCCCTCGCGCTCGTGATGCCTAACCCTGGCAAGGGCGTGAACCCGGTCATCCGCGAATTCAACCGCGCACGCGCGGCCGTCGGCGCCAAGGATGTCGAACTGTCATTCCGGGCGGTGGAAGGCTTTGTGGCCGCCAAGGTGCTGGCCGAAGCCGTGCGCCGCGCCGGCCCCAAGCCCACGCGCGACCAGGTGCGCCGCGAGCTGGCCCATCTGCGCAACTTCGATGTGGGTGGCGGATTTGTGGTGGATTTTTCCGACCGCACGCGTCCGGGCTCGCATTATGTGGAGCTGGGGGTGGTGGGGCCGAATGGGCTGGTGATTCAGTAATGCTCGCGCTGCGATGATGGGGATGGAAGTGGGAGGGAGCGGGGGTTCTTTGTTGGTGGTGCATCCCTTGTTTCAGCCCCGGCAGGGAACGAAAAGAGGATGGACCACCAACAAAAAATCCCAGCAAAAACCAAAAGCACAAAAAACGCCCCTCAGAGAGATCCCCCTCTGAGAGGCGCTCATTCATCCATGAGACCAGTTAAGCCACAGGCGCCGTCCCCGCCCCATGCTCATGCCTGCCCGCCGGTTTGACGATCGCCAGCGTAGCAATCAACCCGCACAGCGCGGCAAACGACACCCACACGCCCGGCATCGCCTTGTTGCCCGTTTCGTGGATCAGCCACGTGGCAATCGCCGGCGTGAAGCCGCCGAAGATGGCCGTAGCGAGGCTGTACGCCAGCGAGAAACCGGTGGTGCGCACTTCCGGCGGCATGATCTCGGTGAGCGTGACCACCATCGCGCCGTTGTAGCTGCCATACAGGAACGACAGCCACAGCAGCACGATCAGCATGCGGGCGAACGACGGTGCGCTCACCAGCCACTGCATGGCCGGGTACGCCGTCACCAGCATCAGCACCGTAAAGAGGATCAGCAGCGGGCGGCGGCCGACGCGGTCGGACACGGCGCCCATCACCGGCAGCCAGAAGAAGTTCGAGGCGCCCACGCACAGCGTGACGATCAGGCTGTCCAGGTCTGACAGGTGCAGCACGCTCTTGCCGAAGGTCGGCGTGTAGGCGGTGATCAGGTAGAACGACACCGTGGTCATCACGACCATCAGCGTGCCTGCGCCCACCAGACGCCAGTTCTGGCCCATCGAGCGGAACACGGCGCGCAAGTCCGGACGGTGCTTGCGCTTCTGGAACTCTTCCGTCTCTTGCAGCGAGCGGCGGATGATGAACAG
This sequence comes from Ralstonia flatus, assembly GCF_958439105.1. Taxonomy (NCBI): domain Bacteria; kingdom Pseudomonadati; phylum Pseudomonadota; class Betaproteobacteria; order Burkholderiales; family Burkholderiaceae; genus Ralstonia; species Ralstonia flatus. The sequence goes on from NZ_CAUDLI010000011.1 coordinate 227,469, forward strand.
GAACGGCACGATCAGGCAGCCGATCAGGAACGGCACGCGCCAGCCCCATGCGCTCATTTCGGACGGCGGCAGCAGGTACGACATCAGCACGCCCAGCAGCGCGGCAAACATGACCGCCACCTGCTGGCTGGCCGATTGCCAGCTCACGAAGAAGCCCTTCTTGCCCGGGGTGGCGATTTCGGCCAGGTAGACCGACACACCGCCCAGCTCCACGCCGGCCGAGAAGCCTTGCAGCAACCGGCCGATCAGCACCAGCAACGGCGCCGCCAGCCCGATGGTGGCGTAGCCCGGCACCAGCGCGATCAGCAGCGTGCCGCAGGCCATGAGCGCCAGCGTGACGATCAGGCCCGTGCGGCGGCCGTGACGGTCGATGTACGCGCCGAGGAAGATCGCGCCCAGGGGCCGCATCAGGAAGCCGGCACCGAAGGTCACCAGCGACAGCATCAGCGAGAGGAACTCGTTGCCGGCGGGGAAGAAGGTGTCGGCAATGGCCTTGGCGTAATAGCCGTAGACCATGAAGTCGTACATCTCCAGGAAGTTGCCGCTAACCACCCGGAAGACGGTGCGGGCCTTGGATTCGTTGGGGTTGGAGGTATGCATGATGGGTCTCACTCAACAGCTTGGGTACAACGTGCGGGCGAGCCGGTCAGCGCGCTGCGGGCCGCCTCGTAAAAGGTGGTGATGTGGTACGGCGTGCTCGAAGGCATGTCGGCGCGCAGGCGCTGGCCGGCGGGGTCGATCACTTCGTTCCAGCCTTGCGCATGCAGGAAGCGCGCGGACCACGCCGGCAGCAGGCGCGCGAGCATGGCGCCCTGCGTTTCGGTGCACAGCGCGAGGGCGCGGCCGTATTCGGTTTGCGCCCAGATACGCTGGCTGGCGTCGCGCATCGTGCCGTCCAGGTTGAGCGACAGACACACGCCCTGCGTGGCCGGGTCCACGCCATCGGCGCAGGCGGCATTCACCGCGCGGGCGAGCGTCTCGGCCAGATGGCGCCCGGCTTCGGACCGCGTAAAGACCTCGGCGTGTGCGCGCACGAGATAGAACCATTCGAACTGGTGACCGGGTTCGATGCGGTTGTCTGGGTGGGCTTCGTCAACCGGCAACTCGGCGATGCTGCCCGTGCGCGTATCGATGAAGCGCGCGAGGATGCCCTCGGCCAGCGTGCGCACGCCGGCCTCAGCCCACGCGGGCGGCTCGTCCAGCGCGGCGGCGGCCAGGTACGCCTCGGTCAGGTGCATCACAGGGTTCTGCGCGACGCCGGCCAGCGTGGTGCTGAACGTGCCGTCCATGGAAGCGACCGGCAGCGGCTTGGCGCCGGCCCGCGCAAAGCTGCGGGTGATCACGTCGTGCGCGTCGTGCATCAGCGCGGCGGCACGCGGGTCTTCGCTCACGGCCAGCCAATGTGCGGTGGCAAACAGCACGAAGGCGTGCGTGTACAGATCCTTGGTGGTGTCGTCCGGGGCCAGCGCGCTGTCGATCGCAAACAGCCAGCCGCCGTGGATCGTGTCGCGAAAGCGCGTGTCCAGCGCATGACACAGGGCGGCGGCGCGTTCGGCGCAGAGATCGCGGTGGCGCTTGGAGAGTTGCGTGGCGCGCGCGAAGGTGTACAGCTGCCGCGCACAGGCCATCGCCCGGTACCGCGCGGTGGACGCCGGCACCAGCGCACCGTTGTCGACGACGAGTGCCTCATAGCAGAGACCGGCCTGCGCGTTCCAGCCGGGCCCCAGCCACATGGGCAGCAGGACGTCGTCGTAGTAGCGGTCGAACGATTCCAGCGCAGCCGCAATCGCGGCGGACGGTTCGGTCTTGGCCGTATCGGGCAGCGGGGGCGTGGAGGGTCGTGAAAGCATGTGCGCCGTGATGATCGTGGCGGGCATCGACCCGTTCTAGCCAGGCCGGCTGCTCGTATCTGTTCTGTTCACCATAGGCGACGTACATACGTTCTACATGTGAACAGACCCGGGATTGTGCTCCAACTGGCGGCCCCGCGCCACGCACAACTGAGCCATTCCCGGTCACCGTGCAGGGTTGTGGGTCCAATGAAAGGTTTTTGCCGGATGCTGCCTGGGCGTGGGTTGTGCGAAGATGAATCACCCCTGGCTCATCCCCTGGTCCTGCCCCGATCCATGCACCGTCGCGACCTGCTCAAGCAGTTGGCCGCCGGGCTGCTTGCCCTGGCTCCTGGTTTGTCCCGCAGCGCCACGCCCGGCCCCGCCGCTGGCGCCTCCGAACCGTTTGACGAAGCTCGCCTGCTGGCGCGTGCACGGGCCTTGGCCGCACGGCCCTACCGGCCGCGCAGCACGCAGTTGCCCCCGCCGCTGGCCACGCTCGGTTGGGACGGCTATCAATCGATTGGCTATCGCCCCGATCACGCATTGTGGGCCGGACAGCACTTGCCGTTCGAGGCCAAGTTCTTCCACCTCGGGCTGTTCTTCAAGTCGGCCGTGCAGATGCACGAGGTGGTGGACGGGCAGGCCCGCTTGATTGCCTATGACCCGGCCATGTTCGATTACGGCAGGAGCGGGCTGGATCACCAGGCGCTGCCGGCCGACCTCGGCTTCGCGGGTTTTCGGCTGACGACCAAGGCGGACCCGACGCGCGATGTGGCCGCTTTCCTGGGCGCGAGCTACTTCCGCGCCGTTGGGGGGCAGTGGCAGTACGGCATGTCGGCGCGCGGGCTGGCGATCGATACCGGCCTGCCGCGTGCGGAAGAGTTTCCGGACTTCACGGAATTCTGGCTGGTGAGCCCGGCCGCCGATGCCGATACGTTGCGCGTCTACGCGTTGCTCGATTCGCCCAGCGTGGCCGGCGTCTACCGTTTCGACATCCGCCCCGGCGACACGCTGGTGATGGACGTGGCCGCCACGCTTTACGTCCGCAAGCCGATCGAGCGCCTGGGCATTGCCCCGCTGACAAGCATGTTCCTCTACGGCGAAAACGACCGCACCGACCGCGCCGGCGATCGCCACAGCGCCGCACGTCGCTGGCGCGCCTCGGACTGGCGCCCGGAAATCCATGATTCCGATGGCCTGGCCATCTGGCGCGGTTCGGGCGAGTGGGTCTGGCGGCCGCTGGCCAATCCGCCCATGCTCCGCAGCCAGCGCTTTGCCGACGACAGCCCGCGCGGCTTCGGCCTGCTGCAGCGCGACCGCAATCCTGATCACTATCAGGATGACGGCGTCTTCTACGAGAAGCGCCCGAGCGTGTGGGTCGAGCCCACGCATGGCTGGGGCGAGGGCGCGGTTGAACTGGTGGAGCTGTCGGCCAACGATGAAACCTTCGACAACATCGTCGCGTTCTGGCGGCCGGCTGTGGCGCCGCATGCCGGGCAGGAACTGGCGTTCGGTTATCGGCTGACGTGGGGCGCGCAGCCCGCGGCGGCCTCGCCACTGGCGCGCGTGGTCGCGACGCGCACGGGCATTGGTGGCGTGGTGGGGCAGCCGCGCAAATACTTCTCGTGGCGGTTTGTCGTGGACTTTGCCGGCGGCGAGCTGTCGCGGCTGGGGCGCAGCACGGCGGGGTCGACTGTGGAGCCCGTCATCCGGGCCTCGCGCGGGCGGGTGGAGATTGCATCGGCGCGGCCGCTGGCGAGCATCGATGGCGTCCGCGCGATGTTTGATGTGGTGCCGGATGCGAGCAATGCGCCGATTGAGTTGTTGCTGACGTTGCAGTCGGGGGAGCGGTTGCTGTCTGAGACTTGGGCGTATCAGTGGACGCCGCCGGTGGATCGAGCGGTTTGATTCTTTGGCTTGCTTGATTGATGCGGGTGGTCCATCTCTTGTTTCATCCCCTGCCGGGGCTGACTCACTTTCTTTGGTCTTGCCCAAAGAAAGTAAGCAAAGAAATGCGCGCCCGAGATGGCGACTTCCCCTTGAATTTATGTGACCGTGCGGGGAAGGAGGCAAACTCGCTGCGCTCAGACAGGCCTCCTTCCTTTTTCCGCCCGCTCACAGAAATTCAAGGCGCCATCTAGGGCATCAACGTCCAGACCGTCGCTGCCTTTGGTCAGTTGGTTAGTCGCGGGGCGGTGCCTTGCTGAACTTCTTTGCCATTTCTGCCCAGCCTTCGGGGCCCAGCTTTTCCATCGTCGCGATATTGCGTTCGTAGATGTCCGCTGCGTCGGGGACGGCCGCGGCCGCGCGGGCGATGCTGTCTTCGCGCAGCAGATGCAGGATGGGGGCCGGTGCGCGGTTGGTGGCGTTGGCGATGTCGTCAGGCTCCGCGTCGGCGAAGACGAAATCGGGGTGGAAGCTGGCCAGTTGCAGTTCGCCTTCGTAGCCGGCTTTGGCGAGTACGGATTCGGCGCGTTCCGTGAGCGAGTGGAAATCGAGGAAGTCGGCGAGGGCGGGGACGATCAGCAGCGTGGTGTCGATCTGTGCGGCGGGGGTGGCGTGCAGCAGGTCGGCCTCGGCACGCAGGTGGTCGAGCACGTCGCCGTCCATCGTGGCGCGGCTGACGGCGTATCGGACTTGCCGCTTGACGTGAACGGCCTTGGCGAACGGGCAGAGGTTCAGGCCGATGACGGCGTCTTCCAGCCAGCGCTGCACGGTCGCGACATGAAGGGCGGCGGCGTCTGCGTCCAAGTTGAGGGCATCGGCGGGCGGATCGAGCAGGACGAAATCGGGGGCGTGATTGGACACGGCGTACGCGAGGGAGGAGACAGCGCGCAGTGTAGTCGATGGGCTGGGAGCGCTTCTTGCGACGGAACGGGTGTTGTGATTTGCAACGCCCGGCGTGCGCCGTTGATGTGCGCCGAGATCACCTCAGGTGCTTCGTGCGCCGCTTATGTGGTCAGTCCATTCCGCGTTTTTGTAAAAGAAGGAGATCAACCATGATTGAACTGCGCCTGAAAACCGCCCTCGCCGTTGCCGCCACCTTTGCTGCGTCGGCTGCTTTCGCACAGATGACGCCGGCACCCCAGACTTCACCGCAGACCACCGGCACCGTGCAGACCGCCCCGCAAGGCGGGCCGGCCACTTCGTCGTCTGACCCGCTGGTTCAGAAGCGCATTGACGACAAGGCCGCCAGCGACGAATACAAGGCTCGCAAGTCCGACGCCAAGGCGGCCTACAAGGAAGAGAAGAAGGCTGCCAAGGCCAACCGCAAGGCTGAGAAGAAGGAAGCGCGCGCCAAGCGCAAGGAAGCGATGAGCGAACAAGGCGGGCCCGCCCAGACGCCGAACAGCGAAGGCAAGTAAGCCGCTGGCGGAACCATGAAAAAAGGCGACCTTCGGGCCGCCTTTTTTCTTGGGGGCTCAACGTGCACCGTCAGTGACCGCGCGTGGTCGGCAGGCGGACCTGCGCGACGGCCATTTCCCACTGGGCGATGCGGTGCGCGGCCTCGTCGCGGCTGATGACGGGGTGGAACGTGCGGGAGGCGCGCCATTGCTGGGCGACTTCCGCTTCATCGCGATAGAAGCCCGTGGCGATGCCGGCCAGGTAGGCCGCGCCGAGCGCCGTGGTCTCGATGATCTCCGGACGCACGACAGGAATGCCGAGCAGGTCAGCTTGGAACTGCAGCAGCAGGTTGTTGGCCGAGGCGCCGCCGTCGACGCGCAGTTCCGAGATGGTGGAAACGGCATCGCGCGTCATCGCTTGCAGCAGCGCGGTGCTTTGGAAGGCAATCGACTCCAGTGCGGCTCGGGCGATGTGGCCGATGGTCGTGCCGCGTGACAGGCCCACGATGGCGCCCTGCGCGGTGGGATCCCAGTACGGCGCTCCCAGCCCCGTGAACGACGGCACGAACACCACGCCGCCCGAATCCGGCACCGAGGCGGCCAGGCCTTCGACGTCTGCGGAGCGCTGGATGGCGCGCAGGCCGTCGCGCAGCCACTGCACGACCGCGCCGCCCACAAACACGCTGCCTTCGAGCGCGTAGCTGCGCTTCGTGCCGCTCTGGCACGCGGCCGTGCTGATCAGGCCGTTGTGCGACTGGACTGCCTTGTCGCCCGTGTTGAGCAGCATGAAGCAGCCGGTGCCGTAGGTGTTCTTGGCCATGCCCGGCTTGAAGCAAGCCTGACCGAACAACGCAGATTGCTGGTCGCCGGCAATCCCGCCGATCGTGAGCGAGGCGCCGAGCCAGTCGGCATCGGTCTGCCCAAATTGATACGCGGACGGATGTACCTCGGGCAACAGGCTCGGGTGGATGTCGAGCGCGCGCATCAGGTCCGCATCCCATTCGCCGGTGTGGATGTTCCACAGCATCGTGCGGGACGCGTTCGATACGTCGGTCACGTGCAGGCGGCCGCGCGTGAGTTGCCAGACGAGCCAGCTGTCGATGGTGCCGAAGGCGAGTTCGCCACGCGCGGCGCGCTCGCGGGCGCCATCCACGTGATCGAGAATCCAGCGCAGCTTGGTGGCCGAAAAATACGGGTCGATGATCAGGCCGGTGCGCTTGCGTACCTCGTCTTCCAGGCCCTCGGCGCGCAGGCGCTCGCAGATGGCTTCGGTGCGGCGGTCCTGCCAGACGATGGCGTTGAAGATCGGTTTGCCGGTGGCGCGCTCCCACACCATGGTGGTTTCGCGCTGGTTGGTGATGCCAAGCGCGGCCATGTCGGCGGCGGAGAGCTTGGCTTGTTCGAGTGCGGCGCGGCAGGTGGCGAGCTGGCTGTTCCAGATGTCGAACGGATCATGCTCGACCCAGCCGGGCTGCGGGAAATGCTGCGGAAACTCCTGCTGGGCACTGGCGACGATCTGGCCGGCGCGGTTGAAGACGATGGCGCGTGAGCTGGATGTGCCCTGGTCGAGCGCGAGGAGGTATTCCATAAGGCAGATTCAGGTGACCGCCGGGCCGGAGTGAACCTGCCCGGCGGTGGGTAAAACGGAAGCAGGCATGGTAGCCCGCCGGCCGATGGTTGGTCGACCGGCGGGCATGCGAATTAACGGACCTTGCCGGCCTTCCAGGCTGCGAGCAGCTTGTCGTAGGCCACCGTCTCACCCTTCGGACGCTCGTTGTCGAGCTTCTTCCACGGGGCGTGTTCGGTCGACAGCCACTTCGACGGATCGCTTTCCGGGTTCAGCTTTGGCGCGCAGTTCTTCATGCCCGCGCGCTGCAGGCGGCCCATCACCTGGTCCATTTCCTTGGCCAGGTTGTCCATCGCGCCTTGCGGCGTCTTCTCGCCCGTGACAGCCGTGGCGACGTTCTTCCACCAGAGCTGTGCCAGCTTCGGATAGTCGGGCACGTTGTTGCCGGTCGGCGTCCAGGCCACGCGGGCCGGGCTGCGGTAGAACTCGATCAGGCCGCCGTACTTGGCTGCGTTCTTGGTGAAGTAGTCGCTGTGGATATCGGAGTCACGAATGAACGTGAGGCCGGTGATGGACTTCTTGAGCGACACGGTCTTCGACGTGACGAACTGCGCGTACAGCCACGCGGCCGAGCGGCGCTCGAACGGGGTGGACTTGAAGAACGTCCACGAGCCGACGTCCTGGTAGCCGTTCTGCATGCCGTCCTTCCAGTACGGGCCGTGCGGCGACGGGGCCATGCGCCACTTCGGCGAGCCGTCGGCGTTCACGACCGGGCCCGGCTTGGTCATCGGCGCGGTGAAGGCGCTGTACCAGAACACTTGCTGGGCGATGTGGCCTTGTGCGGGCACCGGACCGGCTTCGTTGAAGGTCATGCCGGTCGCTTCGGGCGGGGCGTACTTCTTCATCCAGTCGATGTACTTGGTGAGGGCGTACACGGCGGCCGGGCTGTTGGTGGCGCCGCCGCGCGAGACCGATGCGCCCACCGGGGTGCACTTGTCCTTCTCGTCGACACGAATGCCCCATTCGTCGACCGGCAGGCCGTTCGGGATGCCCTTGTCGGCGGAGCCTGCCATCGACAGCCAGGCGTCGGTGAAGCGCCAGCCCAGCGACGGGTCCTTCTTGCCGTAATCCATGTGGCCGTAGACGCGCTTGCCGTCCAGCTCCTTCACGTCGTTGGTGAAGAAGTTGGCAATGTCTTCATAGGCCGTCCAGTTGACGGGCACGCCCAGGTCGTAGCCGTACTTGGCCTTGAACTTGTCCTGCAGGTCCTTGCGGGCGAACCAGTCGGCGCGGAACCAGTACAGGTTGGCGAACTGCTGGTCGGGCAGCTGATACAGCTTGCCGTCGGACGCAGTGGTGAAGCTGGTGCCGATGAAATCCTTCAGGTCCAGGCCGGGGTTGGTGAACTCCTTGCCTTCGCCCGACATGTAGTCGGACAGCGGCATGATCACGCCGTAACGATAGTGCGTGCCGATCAGGTCGGAGTCGGAGATCCAGCCGTCATAGATGCTCTTGCCGGATTGCATCGAGGTTTGCAGTTTTTCGACGACATCGCCTTCCTGCATGATGTCGTGCTTGACCTTGATGCCGGTGATCTCTTCGAAGGCCTTGGCCAGCGTCTTCGATTCATAGGCATGCGTGTCGAGCGTTTCCGACACGACGTGGATCTCGGTCACGCCCTTGGCCTTGAGCTTGGCCGCGGCGTCGATGAACCACTTCATTTCCGCCATCTGCTTGTCTTGCGACAGCGTGCTGGGCTGGAATTCGCTGCTGATCCACTTCTTGGCTTCGGCCTCGCCGGCGTGTGCTGCGCCGACTGCCAGGGCGCTCGCCAGTGCAATGGCACTGATCTGAAGCGTCATGCGCCAGGATGTTTTCATCGGTATCTCCTCGTGCTTGGTTAGCTTGTTGTTCTCCCCGCAGCGAAAACATCCGGCATTCCGACGCGGGGAGCGTGGTGGAATGCCTGTGCCCGTACGTCAATTTGGGCGTGGAGGCATCAACCCGTGCCGATGCCTCCGGACCTGCAAATTCAAGTGCACCGATGGCGCGTCAGCCGCGCCACATCACGATCACCAGCACCACCATCGAGGCGATGAAGCCGCCCCAGGCGCTCGTCTCTTCCGACGTGAGCCCAACCCACGCCAAGTTGATATAGGCCGCGGTCAGCAGGCCGATGAAGAGGCGGTCGCCGCGCGTGGTGGCAATGGGCAGGAAGCCCTTGCGCTCCACCGTGGGCCGAACCACCTCCCAGACCGTCATGCTGGCCAGCATCAAGGCGATGCAGCCGAAGAAGATCGCCACTTCGGGCGTCCAGGCCATCCAGCTGAACATGGCTGTGTCTCCCGTTCTTGTTTTAGACGCGGCCCATCGCGAAACCCTTCGCGATGTAGTTCCGCACAAACCAGATCACCAGCGCACCGGGAATGATCGTCAGCACACCCGCTGCGGCCAGCACACCCCAGTCCATGCCCGAGGCCGACACCGTGCGCGTCATCACCGCCGTGATGGGTTTGGCGTCGACCGAGGTGAGCGTGCGCGCGAGCAGCAATTCCACCCAGCTGAACATGAAGCAGAAGAATGCCGTCACGCCCACGCCGGCCTTGATGAGCGGCAGGAAGATCTTCAGGAAGAACTTGGGGAAGCTGTAGCCGTCGATGTAGGCCGTCTCGTCGATCTCGCGCGGGATGCCGGACATGAAGCCTTCGAGAATCCACACCGCCAGCGGCACGTTGAACAGCATGTGCGCCAGCGCCACGCCCAGGTGCGTGTCCATCAGGCCGACCGTCGAATACAGCTGGAAGAACGGCAGCAGGAACACCGCGGGCGGCGTCATGCGGTTCGTCAGCAGCCAGAAGAACATGTGCTTGTCGCCCAGGAAGCGGTAGCGCGAAAAGGCATAGGCCGCCGGCAGCGCCACCACGGTCGAGAGCACCGTGTTCATCGTCACGTAGATGATGGAGTTGATGTAACCCCAGTACCACGACGGGTCGGTGAAGATGATCTTGTAGTTGTCGAACGTGACGAGCTTCGGCCAGATCGAGAAGCCGGCCAGCGTCTCCTCGTTGGTCTTGAGCGACATGCTCAGCATCCAGTACAGCGGCAGCACGGCAAACGCCACATACACCGCCAGCGTGATCGCGCGGGCGATCTTGCGCTTGTGCTCGTTGTTGTTGTTCTTACGCATGGTCGTCTCCCACGGCCGTGCTGGCGCTGCCCATGCGCTGCATCCAGTTGTAGAGGACGAAGCAGAACAGCAGGATGATGAGGAAGTACACGATCGAGAATGCCGCCGCCGGGCCCAGGTCGAACTGACCAACCGCCTTCTGCGTGAGGTACTGCGACAGGAACGTCGTGGCATTGCCGGGGCCGCCGCCGGTCAGGACAAACGGCTCGGTGTAGATCATGAAGCTGTCCATGAAGCGCAGCAGCACGCCGATCATCAGCACGCCGCGCATCTTCGGCAGCTGGATGTAGCGGAACACGGCCAGGCGGCTGGCGCCGTCAATTTCGGCGGCCTGGTAGAACGCATCCGGAATCGACCGCAGGCCGGCATAGGCCAGCAGCGCCACCAGCGGCGTCCAGTGCCACACGTCCATGATCAGCACGGTGATCCACGCATCGAACGAGTGCGACGTGTAGTTGTAGTCGATGCCCATCTGGTTGAGCCAATAGCCGGCCAGGCCGATATCGGAGCGCCCGAAGATCTGCCAGATCGTTCCGACCACGTTCCAGGGAATCAGCAGCGGCATGGCGAGCACCACCAGCGCAGCCGACGCCTTCCAGCCCTTCGAGGGCATCGACAGCGCCAGGCCGATGCCCAGCGGAATCTCCACCGCCAGCACGCACAGCGAGAAGATCAGCTGGCGGGTGAGGGCGTCCTGAAGATCGCCGTCACGCAGGATCTGGCGGAACCAGTCGACGCCCACGAACACGTGCTGCTCGGGGCTGATGATGTCCTGCACCGAGTAGTTCACCACCGTCATCAGCGGCAGGATGGCGGAGAACGCCACGCACAGGAACACCGGCAGGATCAGGAACCACGCCTTGTTGTTGAGCGGCTTGTTCATCGGCCGATCCTCTCGTCATTGCTGTAATACAGCGTCTGCGGCGCATCCAGGCGCAGCCACACGCGCGATTCGGTCACGCTCACTTCGTTCGGCAGCTTCGCCTTGATGGGCAGGCCGCCGGCCTCGCCCAGGCTTGCGGTCAGCAACTGGTGCGTACCGAGTTGCTGCACCTGGTGCACGTTGGCTGCCACGGTCCCGACTTCCCCCGGTGTGGCCAGCTGGACGAACTCCGGGCGGATGCCGAGCTTGAGCGACCCGTTGGCGTTCTTGAGTGTGGCGAGCGTGTCGCGGCCCACCGACAGGCGCTGATCACCCAGCGCAATCACGTCGCCATCCACCGTCACCGGGTAGAGGTTCATGCCCGGGCTGCCGATGAAGTAGCCGACGAAGGTATGGTCCGGCCGCTCGAACAGCGCTTCCGGCCCGCCTTGCTGCACGACCTTGCCTTCGGTCATGACGACCACCTCGTCGGCAAAGGTCAGTGCTTCCACCTGGTCGTGCGTCACGTAGATCAGCGTGAGCTTGAGCTGCTGGTGAATCTTCTTGAGCTGGCGACGCAGTTGCCACTTCAGGTGCGGATCGATGACGGTGAGCGGCTCGTCGAACAGGATGGCCGCCACGTCCTTGCGCACCAGGCCGCGGCCCAGCGAAATCTTCTGCTTGGCGTCGGCCGCCAGACCAGAGGCGCGGCGCTTGAGCGCATGCTGCAGCTCGAGGATCTCGGCCACTTCCTCCACGCGCTTCTTCACTTCGGCTTCCGGCGTCTTGCGATTGCGCAGCGGGAAGGCGAGGTTGTCGAACACGGTCATCGTGTCGTAGATGACCGGGAACTGGAACACCTGCGCGATGTTGCGCTCGCGCGGACTGGCGTGCGTGACGTCGCGGTCGTCGAAGAGCACTTGGCCTTCGGACGGCGTCAGCAGCCCCGAGATGATGTTCAACAGCGTCGACTTGCCGCAGCCCGACGGGCCGAGCAGTGCATAGGCACCGCCGTCGCGCCACGTCATGTTCATCGGCTGCAGCGCGTAGTCCGACAGGCTTTGCGGATTGGGGCGGTAGCTGTGTCCCAGGTTGCGGAATTCAATGCGTGCCATGTGCGCCTCCCTGCTTGGGCGCGCTCACCAGCTTGCCCGCTTCGTCGAACAGGAACAGTTCAGCCGGATCGACAAACACGTCCAGCGCCGCGCCCAGTTCGAACTGATGCACCCCCGGCAACTGCGCGACCAAGCCGATGGTGTTCGACTGGCCAACGGCGTGCGCCCGCACGTGCAGATACGTTTCAGAACCCGACAGCTCGGCCAGTTCCACCGTGCCCGGCAGGGCGACCGCGCCACCGTTGCGCGGCGATAGGCGGATGTGGCTCGGACGCAGGCCGATGCGGCAGGGCGTGCCGGCCGCCATCGGCAGCGGACGCGTCCACGCAACGTCGATGCCTTGCGGCAGGCGGATGCGGTTGCCTTCCACCACGGTGGCGTCCAGCACGTTCATCGGCGGGTCGTTGAAGATGGCCGCCGCATTGACCGACACCGGCACTTCGTACATGTCGAGCGTCGGGCCGTCTTGCAGCACGCGGCCTTCATGCATGACGACGGTGTGGCCGCCCAGCAGCAGCGCTTCCTGCGGCTCGGTGGTGGCGTACACGACGGTCGTGCCGCCATCGGCAAAGAGCGATGCCAGTTCGGCGCGGAGTTCCTCGCGCAGCTTGTAGTCGAGGTTGACGAGCGGCTCGTCCAGCAGCACCAGCGGTGCCCGCTTGACCAGCGCCCGCGCCAGCGCGCAGCGTTGCTGCTGCCCACCGGACAGCTCGGCCGGCAGGCGCTGCAGCAGGTGGTCGATGTGCAGCTTGGAGGCGACGGCACGCACGCGCGTATCGATCTCGCCCTTGTTGGTGCCCTGCAGGCGCAGCGGCGAGGCGATGTTGTCGTACACCGTCATCGCCGGGTAGTTGATGAATTGCTGGTACACCATCGCCAGATTGCGATCGCGCACTCCCACGCCCGTCACGTCCTTGCCGTCGACCAGTACGCGGCCGGTGGTCGGCCGGTCCAGCCCGGCCATGATGCGCATCAACGTGGTCTTGCCGGCTTGCGTCGGCCCGAGCAGCACATTGATGGCGCCGGGCGCCAGCCGCAGGCTGGTCGGGTACAGATGCGTCTGCGCCCCGACCATGGCCGTAACCTGGTCCAGTTCCAGAATCAATTGATGTCTCCCGTCTTACTGCTTTGATTTCTTGATGTCTTGGTTCGGGCGCCCAGCCCCTGGTGCTTCAGGGCGCCCGTTCCGCAACTGGAGCGGTCTGGCCTTCCGGCAGATGCCGCGCCAGCCAGCCTTCCAGCCGGCTGCGGTCGGCATCGCTGGCGTGCAGCCCCAGCTTGGTCCGCCGCCACAGGATGTCCTGCGCCGTGCGGGCCCATTCATGTTCGATCAGGTAACGGATTTCGGCTTCATACAAGCCGGGTGTCACTTCGGCGCCCAACTCTTCCAGTCGCGTGGCGCCAGCCAGCAGCGTGTTCACGCGGGTGCCGTACTGGTGCGCATAGCGCATCGCCAGCTGGGTCGGCAGCCACGGCAAACGTTTTTGCAGGCGCGTCACAAAGTCATCGAAGGTGTATTCGGCAACCAGCTGGCCCGGCGCTTCCAGATCGCCGCCTGGCAGCGACGCGGTGGCCGTCCACGAAGGCTTGCCGGCCAGCGGCAGATGCGGGGCCAGTTGGTCCAGCGCTTCTTCGGCCAGCTTGCGATAGGTCGTGATCTTGCCGCCCCACACGTTGATGAGCGGCGCGCTCGCGCCGTCGGCGCCGGTCTCGCATTCGACCAGGTAATCGCGCGTGATGGCCGAGGCGTTGGCGGCGCTGTCGTCCAGCAGCGGCCGCACGCCCGAGTAGCTCCACACCACGTCGGCCGGCGTCAGCTGCTGGGTGAAATAGCGGCTGGCCATTTCGCACAGATACTGGATTTCGCCGGCGTCGATGGCCACCTGGTCCACCGAACCCTTGTATTCCAGATCCGTCGTGCCGATCAGGGTGAAATCGTTCTGATACGGGATCGCAAAGACGATCCGCCCGTCCGGGTTCTGGAAGATATAGGCGAACGGGTGATCGAACATCCTCCGCACCACGATGTGGCTGCCCTTGATCAGCCGCAGGCCGCGCGTGCTCGGCAGCGCGTGCGCAGAGCGGGCGAATTCCGCCGCCCACGGGCCCGCTGCATTGACGATCGCCTTGGCGCGCACCGAGCGGATGCCGTCCGGGCCCGCCAGCGAGGCGTGCCAGCCGTCGGCGCGTCGTTCGGCATTCAGGCAGCGTGTGCGGGTCAGGATGTGGGCGCCGCGGTCCGCCGCGTCGCGGGCGTTGAGCACGACCAGGCGGGCGTCGTCCACCCAGCCGTCGGAATAGACGAAACCGCGCGTGTAGCCGGCCTTGAGCGGCTTGCCGGCCGGATGCCGCGCCAGCTTGATCGACTCGGAACCCGGCAGAAAGCGCCGACGCGCGAGGTGGTCATACAGGAAGAGGCCTGCGCGGATCATCCACGCCGGGCGTTGCGCGGCATCGTGCGGCATCACGAATCGCAGCGGCCACATGATGTGCGGCGCCATGCGAAGCAGCACCTCGCGCTCCTGCAGCGCCTTGCGCACCAGGCTGAATTCGTAATATTCGAGGTACCGCAGCCCGCCGTGGATCAGCTTGGTCGAGGCCGAAGAGGTGTGCTGGGCCAGGTCGTCCTTTTCACACAAGACCACCGACAGGCCACGGCCCACGGCATCACGCGCGATACCCACGCCGTTGATGCCGCCTCCGACCACCAGCAGATCACAGTCCAGATGCGACGCGTCAGTGAGTTGCATGGGTTGGAATCTGTTGATTTTCGCGCCTTTCCTTGCGAATAGTGACGCGTTGGCGGATAGTTTAGTGAAGGGCGAAAATAAAGCAACATAGGGAATCGCCTAATCCGCTCACATATGTTCGTTTATGTTCATTTCGTGACTTGATGCTTCCGCGACACCGCCAGATCCTCGAATACGTCCGCCAGCACGGCGATGCCTCTGTCGACGCGCTTGCCCGCGTGCTCGGCGTCACGACGCAAACCATCCGTCGCGATATCCGCCAGCTCGAAGACGAGCGCCTGCTCGCGCGCTACCACGGCGGCGTCGGCCTGCCGTCGTCGGTCGAAAACATCGACTACGACCAGCGCCAGGTCCTGCACATCGACGCCAAACGGCGCATCGCCGAGGTCGTTGCACGCCACGTCGAGCCCGGCCGCTCGCTCATCATCAATATTGGAACGACCACCGAAGAGGTGTCCAAGGCGCTGGTCGGCCAGAACGGGCCCCGGGGCTTGCGTGTCATCACCAATAATCTGAACGTCGCGTCGATCCTCTCCGGCAGCCCGGACGCGGAGGTCATCGTCGCCGGCGGCCTCGTGCGCAACCGCGACCGGGGCATCGTCGGCGAGGCCACGATCGACTTCATGAAGCAGTTCCGTGTCGACATCGGCATCATCGGCGTCTCCAGCATCGACGAAGACGGCACGCTGCTCGATTACGACTACCGTGAAGTGCGCGTCGCCCAGTCCATCATCGAGCAGTCCCGCGAAGTCTGGCTCGTGGCCGATCACTCGAAGTTCGGCCGCCGCGCTGTTGTCCGTCTGGGCCATGTCTCGCAGATCGACAAGTTCTTCACCGACGTCCCCGTGCCCGAGCCGATGGCCGAGGTTCTCCGCGCCGCCGAGGTCGAGGTGATCGTCGCCAGCGAAACGCGCTGATGTTTGATCCCGCTTTTCTCCAGTCTTCGCCCGCTCGACTACAGTGAAATGACAAGGCGCGCACCTTGCGTGCCTCCCTGTCATTCAGACTCGTCACACGGAGAGCATCGTGAGCAAGCACTCACATGCGGCAATCCTCTCGATCTTCGCGGGCATCGTTACTGAACACATTGCCGCTCTGCGCCAGGCACTTGCCAAGCTGGCGGCGCCCGATCCCAGTAACGAAGATCTTCACCAGTTCCGTGTCACCCTGCGCCGACTGCGTTCAGCCTGGGTGACCTTTGCGCCGGTTTTGCCCACGAGCTTTGTCGATCAGTGGAAGCCTCGCCTGCGGGCGCTTGCCGCATCGACCGGCCCCGTGCGCGAGTGGGACGTGCTGCTTTCCGATTGGCTTCCGTCTGTCCGGAAGTCGCTCCTCGACAGTGACGAGGCGGGCCAGGCTTGGCTGGAGGCCGCAGTTATCAAATCCAAAGAGGCCCGGAACCGCGCTTGGGAGGAACTGCACGCCGAGCTGGCGTCGCCGGATGTGCGCGGAACGCTGCTCGAGCTGGAAGAGGCGGTCGCGGCCTTTCATATAGAAGAGGAGCCGGAGCGGCATCGCCGCTTTGCCCATGCGCGCGCTCAGGCGCTTCGAAAGAAGCTGATCCGCCGCGGGCGTCACCCGAGGCGTTCGCCTGCGTCGCGTCTGCATCGAGCCCGCATCGCCGCCAAACAGTGGCGCTATCTATATGAAGCCTTCTACCCGGCGCTCGGCGCCCACGTAGCCAAGCGCTACCGGAGGCATTTGCGCAAACTCCAGGACGCCTTGGGCGAGGTGCACGATGCGAGTGTCTCGCTTGCTTGCGTCGCAGACCTCCTCAAGGCGTCGCCCCCGCTGTCCATCGTGAGCGCCTTTCACAAGCGCGCTGAGAGCGCGCGTCAGCGAGCTGCCAAGGAACTGCGCTGGGTGCGGTCCCTTCCAGCTCGGTAACCCGCAAAAAGTGCAGAAAAGACCCTATGAAAAGAAAGGGCTTGCGCCGTTCGAGAAACCCGCCTATAGTTCGCCCCTCGCTGCAAAACACAGCGCCGAAACGCAAGTGGCGGTGGTGGAGTTGAGTGGTGGAGAAGCAGGTGTGGAGCGGGTTTGCGGTCGATTGGGTGGTAGGTGATCGGCGGTAGATCGAGTGGTAGTTGGCAGCGAGTTGACGGATAAAAATTCTTCGACGAGTTGTTGACAGCGACGAAAAAGCTCTGCATAATCTCGTTTCTCTGCTGCAGACAACGCAGCGA
>NZ_CAUDLI010000012.1:0-190360 GCF_958439105.1 Ralstonia flatus
AAACCGGCTCCGGCAACGGGGCTTTGAAAGGCTTGAGCCGTATGCGGGGAAACTCGCACGTACGGTTCTTAGGGGGCCGCGTCGCAGCAATGCGGTGCGGCTACCCGACTTTTGCGCAGAATCTGGCGGCTTCCCCGTTAAGCCTTTGCTTATAAGGTTTCCAGAGTTTTGCCGACAATTGTCTGCTGCGTCCCAATCACGGCAGCAGTAGCATGTCCGCCCGCGATTTCATATCGCGCCATCTGGGCGGGGGCACAAGATACCGGGCTTGGAATTTCGCTGTGTGTCACACCTTGGGCACCTTGCGCACATGGATTACCCGTGTGAGATCCGGAAAGCCCTGGGCCAGATGCCACTGCGCGAGCGCCGCCAAGCGCTGGCGCAACGTATTGATGGAGAGGGTCTGAGCGTGGGGAGCCAGGTAGCGCGCGATGCTATCGGCGCTTGCTGGCAGGAATCCGCCCCATTCGACCTCGAAGTGACGAACGGCGGACTGGTAGCTGCGCCGCGTGTTGTCGCGCGTGGCGGCTTCGAGATAACGATCGACGTCCGTCATCGTGAGCGCCGCGCCTTCTTCTTCCTCCAGTTCTTTCAGGTAGCGATGGATCGTCGTTTTCGAGCCTGTATTGCCTAGCGCGATACGTATCGCATCGATGGAAGGATGCTGTCCTTGCGCGACCAGTGAATTGCGGGCGCGTTTGACATCCAGGCGGCTCAGTCCAGCGCGGGCCATGGTTCTCTTACTATTTCATACTGTATTACGTACCATGTCTATACGTACCAATTTAATCCGTCAAGCTGTGAATCTATTCAAAAATCTCACGCGTGATAATGGCGGATTATCGCGTGTGAGTTTTCTGCGGACAGATCTCCATGCCGACCCTCGGTACAGGAAGCCCGAAAAGGCGCGATCGGGGAATGCTGGCCAGGCAAAAGCATGAAATCACCAAGATACGGGATTCGGGGAGCAATGGAACAACGAACCAACCTAAGCAATCGTTGTCGGCTCGCAATCCTGAGCCGTCGGCTCATGCTTTCGGCAACTGATCATTGGAGGGGCGCTACTTCCGGCCGGCACGCAAGGTGCGGCGCAAATGCCGGTACTCGGTCCAGGTCAGCCAGATCACCACGCCGTCCAGTATCGTGATAAGCAACAACAGCGGTGACCGCGTGAAGCTGTATCGGTACATCTGGTAGGTGATGAACAAGCCGAATACTGCGATGGCAGCCGGATAGTACGCGAGCCTTTCCCTCCAAAGGCCAATAATGAGCCAGAGTTTGACGACGCCATGGCTGAGCAGATAGAAAGCAGCGAAACGCTGGCTACTCACGGATAGGTTTTGTGCTGCGTGAAGCAGATGCGTGGCGACGAAGTCGCGCGGGTCCTCGGTCAATTCAGTGCGCGTGATGGTCCATACCAGGTCGAATACGAATTGGGGAGTCACCAGGTAGGTCAACAAGCCGGCAGCGATTTCCGCCGCTGCAAACGCGCCTTTGAGCGCGAGACTCACCTCAAAGGCGACGTGCAGGTTTTTCTCGTCAAACAGTTTCATGACAGCATTTCATCACGGCGGTTTGGTCAGCCGCGTATCCAACCCATTGAAATGGGGCGAGCCAAAATGTGCCGGTACAGGCGCTCGACAAGATCAGTGACCGAAACGCCCAGCTTCCGCCAAAGCGGTGTTACAGCCGTATAGGCAACAACTGCCACGCCCACCGCGCCAGCCATGTCCAGTGGGAAATGCACGCCCAGGAACACCCGCGCCCAGGCGACGCCCAACCCGGTCAACAGCGTTGCTACGGCCCAGACGGCTGCGCCGTCCAACAGCAACGTCAGGCCGACGCCAGCGAATACCGTCATGTGATCGCTCGGGAACGACGAATCGGCCGCATGTGGAATCCATGTGTGGCCGAGTCCGACCATGAACGGGCGTGGATGCGGCCATGCCGCGCCGATCACCTGATTGACCGCTACGCCGAGCAGTACGACCAGGCATGCCTTGATCGCCATGCTACGTCGTGCATGATCACCCCAAAGCCAAAAGCCGAGCAGTAGCAGTGGGATCAGGTCGACCAGGTAATCCGCCATGCCTATAGCGATCTGCACCAGCCAGGCAGGCGTGCCATCGCCGCCGTTGATTAGCAGGAACAAGGCTTGGTTGAAGGTTTCGATTTCACTCATCGCTGCTTGGGGTTCATAGGAAGTCAGTTCGTATTGACTGGTCAGTCGTCGTTCACCCTGCCCAACGGCCAGAGCTCGCTGCGCGCGACGGCCTTCGGCACCGAGAACGAATAGCGCCCGAGCATGTTGATGTGCTCATGGCCGAACGGCGACAGCCTCGCCTCGTCCTCGGACCACACCGGATAGGTTTTGCCACCACCAAGCATCGGAATTATTCAAATCCGCATGCTGCCACCGTAATATATGGCTCTTCATAACGGTTAAGGGGGGGAGCATGATTGGCAAGCTGATATCGTCCATCGTCCTCGTTGCCGGTGCGCTTGGGGCAAACATTTGCGCTGCCCAGAACAATACGGTTAGCGTGCTATACGCAGGCTCGCTCGTCAATCTGATGGAGCGCAGCATTGGCCCGGCGTTCGCGAAGGCAACCGGGCTGCGTTTCCAGGGCTACGCGGCGGGCTCGAACAAGATCGCGAACGAGATCAAGGGCAATTTGCGGCGCGGGGACGTGTTCATCAGCGCGAGCCCAAAGGTCAATACCGCCCTAATGGGCACAGCCAACGGCACCCACGTCACCTGGTACGCGAGCTTCGCAGAGTCGCCATTGATGATCGGCTACAACCCGCGTAGCCGGTTCGCCTCCGACTTCAAAACAAAGCGCTGGGATCAAGTGCTGCAGGAACCTGGGATCCGCATCGGTCGTACAGACCCGAAGTTGGACCCGAAAGGCGCATTCACTGTCGAGCTGATGACGAAAGCCGCCGAGTTCTATCACCAGCCCGACCTTGTCACGAAGACGCTTGGGGCGGTGGACAATCCGGAACAGGTTCTACCGGAAGAAACGCTGGTCGGGCGCTTGCAATCAGGCCAACTCGACGCGGGATTCTTCTACTCAACAGAAACGTCTGATCTCAAGATTCCCTCGATCCACCCGGCACCGGAACTGCAGGTGAAGGCAAGCTATACGCTGACCATCCTGAACGATGCTCCGAATCCAGGCGGTGCTGCCCGTTTCGTCGAGTTCCTATTGAGCGCGCAGGGCCAGGCGCTCCTAAAGGAGCATGGTGTCGACGTCCTCAAGCCGAAGATCAGCGGTGACGGACAGACGATCCCGCCGTCGGTCCGCGCCGTCATCGACGCCACCCAATGAAGGGGACATACGCCCGTCCGTTGACTTGGCTGGCGACCCTGCTCGCCGTCTATCTCTGTGCGCCGTTTGTTGCGAGCCTTGCGCAGATCAGCCAGGCGGACTGGGCAGGTGTCGACTGGGGTACCACATGGTCCGCAGTCGGTGTGTCGGTCGCGAGCGCAAGCGTTGCGTCGCTGCTCATCTTGCTCGGCGGTGTGCCGCTCGGTTATTTGCTGGCACGGTCAACGTCCCGGAAGGTGGCGCTGCTCGGTTTCGTTGTCCAGTTGCCGCTGGCGCTGCCGCCACTCACGAGTGGGGTGTTGCTGCTGTTTCTGCTCGGACCCTACAGCGTGCTCGGGCGCGCCCTGAACGCATCGCTCACCGATTCGTTCATCGGCATCGTGCTCGCCGAAACGTTTGTCGCGGCTCCGTTCCTGATCATCGCTTCGAAGTCAGCATTCGCTGCAGTTGACCCGGTGTTTGAAGACGTCGCGGCAACGCTCGGACATCACGCGGGTAGCCGATTCCTGCGTGTCACTTTGCCGGTCGCGTGGCCTGCCATTCGCGCGGGGCTGGCGCTCGCGTGGCTGCGTGCCTTTGGCGAATTCGGGGCAACCGTGATGGTTGCGTACCACCCTTACTCGTTGCCGGTTTATACCTATGTCGTCTTCGGCGGTCAGGGGTTGCCGGCGATGATACCGCTCCTGCTTCCAACCCTCCTGATTGCGGTGATCTGTGCCGCATTGTCGATTTATAGCCGCAGCAGCCGCGCCACTCCAGCGGCTGCAGGCAATGCAGAAGATTCGCCCCGCGTAATACCAGCCTCTCCGGCACCGGCGAGCAACACGCAGTTCACGATTCGTCTGCGCCGGCAACTCGGTGCTTTCAGCCTCGACGTCGCATGGGCGCCGCGCGCCCAACGGCTCGCGATCATCGGGCCCTCCGGGTCGGGCAAGTCGCTTGCGCTCCGGTTGATCGCGGGCCTTGAACGCAAGGATGACGGCACGGTAATGCTCGGCGACACCGAACTCTGCGCATTGCCGCCCGAGCGCCGGCAGATTGGCTATATGCCGCAGGATTACGGCCTTTTCCCGCACATGACTGTGGCGCAACAGCTCGCGTTTCCGATTGATGCTGATGCTGCTGCCGCGCGCTACTGGCTCCACCATCTCGGACTTGCCGCGTTTAGTTCTCATCTTCCAGGGCAACTGTCGTTCGGTCAGCGGCAGCGGGTTGCGCTCGCACGGGCGCTCACCCGTCACAGCCAGTTGCTGCTTTTCGATGAACCGTTTTCCGCGCTCGATACGCCCAGGCGGCGGCGCTTGCAGGAATCGCTGCGCGCATTGCAGCGTGAGATCGCGGCCGTAACGATTATCGTGACGCACGACCCCGACGAAGCCGCATTGCTGGCGGACGAGATCCTCGTGATTGAGGATGGCCGCGTACTGCAGGCGGGCTCGACGGACGAGATCTTCGCGCGCCCGGCAAGTCTTCGCGTGGCCGAATTGCTAGGGCTGTCGAACGTGGGCGAAGGCACCGTGATGGCCAATGGCTTAGTTGATATCGGGAACGGGATGGCACTGCCCGTGCGATTGCCTGCAGGCGGTGCGCCCGGACAACGCGTGATGTGGGGTGTAGAGCCCACCGGAATCCGCTTGTCGGCGGATGGCCCATATCGGGGCGTGGTCGACAGCATCCAATTGCGTCGCGGTGAGCGCTACGCGAGAGTGCGCGTGGGGACGTTGTTACTGGATGTCCGGGCCGATGCGGATCTCGATGTCTCAGAAGGTGTGCGTTGCGGGCTTTCAATCAGCCTGGAGGCAACGAACGCATGGACGGGGTAAGCGTCACCGATTCGTCATGGCGAACTGCGACGATCCATTCACATTTCTCTGCATCTCTTTGTTCGGCATCCATCTGATGTAACGATCTCTACATCATTGCAGTAATTCATACGGACATCTATGCTGCCGCCATGATTGCCGTTCCCGACGCCTAGTTCCTGCTGATCGTCAGCTGACGACCGCGTGCGTCACAGCGCGCACGCGGATCTAGCGCACGCCCAAGACCATCGGTTGCGCCGTATTGCGCGATGGGGCCCACCTGTTCCGGTACACGCCGATCGGTTGCGCAACTCGCGGCTTGGCTGACGAGACACCGCAGGCAGAAAGCCAGCGCATGGCGGCGATGTCGAACATTTCGGGGAGTCCTCCTAGAGCGGCGTTCACCTCGGTTGGAAGTGATCCCTGGGCGTTCAATTCGTGACGAAACGAGGCGAGCCTTCTTGCCGGCTCGTCCGCATGACTCCTTCCGCTCATAAGGCTCAACAATGGAAATAAACGTGGCAGAACCCCAAGAACCCGCCGCAGTGGCGGCTACCAAGATTCAAGCGCATGAGCGTCATGGCGTCTCATTCCGCGAGGCCTTTTGGGTCTGGGTCCGTGTCGCGGCCCTGAGCTTCGGCGGGCCGGCCGGACAAATCGCCGTGATGCACCGAATTCTTGTCGAGGAAAAGCACTGGATCAGCGAGACCCGCTTCCTGCATGTGCTCAACTACTGCACCCTCGTGCCAGGGCCGGAGGCGCACAAGCTAGCGGTCTACATCGGCTGGCTGCTGCATCGCACACGCGGCGGGCTCGTTGCGGGCATCCTGTTCATCCTGCCAGGCCTCCTGGCCTTGGGCGTCCTGAGCTGGGTCTATGCCAGCTACGGCAACGTAGGGGTCGTCCAAGCCTTGTTCTTTGGCCTGAAGGCCGCTGTGCTGGCAGTTGTGCTCGAGGCCGTACAGCGCGTCGGACGCCGGGCGCTCAAGAGCCGGGTCATGGTGGCGGTCGCCGGACTCTCCTTTGTGGCGATCTTCTTCTTTGCCGCACCGTTTCCGCTCATCATCGCAGCGGCTGCGGTGATCGGCCTGATCGGTAACGGGCTTGGGATGCCGGGCATCAAAGGTGGCGCAAGCCACGGCGCGGCAGCGAAAGAGGACGGACCGCAGGCGGCCATCGATGCAGCCTTCGCGCAGGAAGTCCCGGATCATGTCAAGCCGCCTTCCCTTGCGCGCGCCATCAAGATCCTGGGGATCAACTTGGCATTCTGGCTCGGCCCCGTGGTTGCCTTGCTCGCAACGGTTGGAGCCGAGAATGTCTACGCGCATATTGCCATTTTCTTCAGCAAGATGGCCGTGGTGACGTTTGGTGGCGCATACGCGATTCTTTCCTACGTTGCGCAGCAGGCCGTCGAACACTTTCACTGGCTGGCGCCAGGTGAGATGCTTGCCGGGCTCGGCATGGCTGAGACGACGCCCGGACCGCTTATCAGTGTGGTGCAGTTTGTCGGCTTCATGGCCGCCTTCCGGCAGCCTGGTGCGCTCGATCCTGCCATCGCGGGAACGCTCGGTGGAATTCTTGCGAAGTGGGTGACGTTCGCACCATCGTTCCTGCTGATCTTTGTCGGCGCACCGTATATGGAAGCATTGCGCGACAATAAAGCGTTGAGTGCAGTGCTTTCGACCATCACGGCGGCGGTAGTGGGTGTCATCCTCAACCTGGCCGTCTGGTTCGCCCTCCACACCCTGTTCGCTCAGGTCGACGTGAAGCATGCATATGGCCTCACGCTCCAGCTTCCGGTGCTGTCTAGCCTCGACCCGTGGTCGCTGCTGCTTTCCGTGGTGGCCATGCTTATGCTGTTCCGCTTCAAGGCCGGCATGATTACGACGCTCGCCACGTGTTGTGCCGCAGGCATCGCTTTCTACCTGCTCGGCTGGGTGGCCTGAGTTGCCTGACTGCAAGCCGTCGCGGTTCGTTCGGCTTGCTTGACGTGTTGCCGATGCTCCCGCCACGGATGCCAAATCAGGCCGCTTCCAGGCGGACTACATCCGCGTTCAATTGAAGTCAGGCCGTTTACCTCCTCCCGCAGTCGCCGATCCCGCGGGGATAAAACGGCGCGCGATCAGTCGTTTTGTAGCGATCGCTACATCGTTGCAGCAGTCTGTACGGCTGGCTATGCTGCCGTCATGACTGCCATCCCCACTCCCTGGCTTCTGCTGATCGTCAGCCTGCCCACCGCCAGCGCCACTGCGC
Source organism: Ralstonia flatus (assembly GCF_958439105.1). Lineage (NCBI taxonomy): Bacteria > Pseudomonadati > Pseudomonadota > Betaproteobacteria > Burkholderiales > Burkholderiaceae > Ralstonia > Ralstonia flatus. The sequence goes on from NZ_CAUDLI010000012.1 coordinate 7,388, forward strand.
GCATGCGGATCTGGCGGGCGCTGAAGGTTATCGGCTGCGCCGCTTTACGCGACGGCGCCTACCTCTTGCCCGCGCATGCCGAGCAGGCCGCGCACCTGCGCAGTCTTGCCGATGAGGCACTGCAGGAAGACGGCCAGGCGTGGTTGTTGAACGTTCAGGCCGAAGACGCCGCGGAAGACAACACGTACCGAACCCTGTTTGATCGCACCGCCGACTACACCGGCTGGCTGGCTGAACTGTCGGAGGCCCGCAAGACGCTCTCCAGCCTAGGTGCGACCGAGCTCAACCGCCTGCAGCGTCGCCATGATCGCGCCTACGAGGCGATTCGCAAAATCGACTTCTTCCCCAGCGAAGCATCCATACGCGCAGATGCGCAATGGCGGGATTTCGCTGCCGCCATCGAATCCGTCCAGTCGCCGGGCGAACCACATGCAGCCGCAGGCAGCATCCCGCGCCGGGACCCCACCCAGTACCAGGGGCGTTTGTGGGCGACACGCCGCAACCTGTGGGTCGATCGCATCGCCTGCGCTTGGCTGATCCAGCGTTTTGTCGATCCGCACGCGCGGTTCGTGTGGCTCGAAAACCCCGCCGATTGCCCAGCTGATGCGCTGGGCTTCGACTTTGACGGCGCGACCTTCACGCACGTCGGCGACCGGGTGTCGTTCGAGGTCTTGCTGGCCAGCTTTGGCCTGGATGGCAATCACGGGCTCTCCCGAATCGGAGCGGTGGTCCACGCGTTGGATGTGGGGGGCACAACCGCCTCTGAGGCTGGCGGGTTCGAGGCCATTCTGGCCGGCGCCCGCAAACGGCTGGCGGACGACGATGCGTTGCTGGTGGAGATTGGCGCCGTGCTGGATTCCTTGTATGCCCATTTCTCCGATGGCCGAAAACCAAGTTGACACTTAGGAAAACCAAGATGAACACGCCTCAAGAAGCTGACGTCACACCCGATCAGTCGCCTCACGAACGCCCGACCTACACGCTGTGGCAACTGCTGCTGTACTTCGTGCGCCTTGGCACCTTTGGCTTTGGCGGCCCGGTCGCACTGGCCGGCTATATGCGCCGGGACCTGGTGGATGCACGCCAGTGGATCACCGAGTCCGACTACAAGGAAGGCCTCGCGCTCGCGCAGTTGGCCCCCGGGCCGCTTGCTGCGCAGTTGGCGATCTATCTCGGCTACGTGCATTACCGCATCCTCGGGGCGACGCTGGTAGGCATCGCCTTCGTGCTGCCATCGTTCCTGATGGTGGTGGCGCTGGGCTGGGCCTATACGCGCTTTGGCGGACTGACGTGGATGCAGTCGGTGTTCTACGGCGTGGGCGCAGCCGTGATCGGCATCATCGCCATCAGCGCCTACAAGCTCACCACCAAGAGCGTCGGCAAGGACAAGCTGTTGTGGTTCGTCTACCTGGTGCTGGCTGCGGTGACAGTGATCACCGAGTCGGAAGTGGCGTGGCTGTTCCTGGCAGGTGGCGTGCTCGTGTGGTTCTGGCGCGCACCGCCCAAGTGGCTGCGTCAAGGCAAGATGAATGCACTGGCAGCGACGCCGATTCCGGCGGCAAGCGGCATGCTGAGCACGATCGATTGGCCGCTGTTGTCGCAGATTGGTGTGTTCTTCGCCAAGGCCGGCGCGTTCGTGTTTGGCTCGGGGCTCGCCATCGTGCCGTTCCTCTACGGCGGTGTGGTCACCGAAAACCACTGGTTGAACGACAAGCAGTTTGTTGACGCCGTGGCGGTGGCCATGATTACGCCGGGCCCGGTCGTCATCACGGTCGGCTTCATCGGCTATCTGGTGGCGGGCCTGCCTGGCGCCTGCGTGGCAGCGGGGGCGACCTTCCTGCCGTGCTACCTCTTCACCATCTTGCCGGCGCCGTACTTCAAGAAGTACGGCAAGCTGCCCGCGATCCTGGCGTTTGTGGACGGCGTGACGGCAGCGGCCATTGGCGCCATCACCGGTGCAGTGATCGTGCTGGCCAAGCGCTCGATCGTCGATATTCCCACTGCGCTGCTGGCCGTGGTGACGGTCGTGCTGCTACTGAAATTCAAGAAGCTGTCGGAGCCCGTGATCGTTGCGGGTGCCGCCCTGATCGGCTTGGCAGCGTATCCGCTGCTGCACCACTGAACACCGTTATGGGAGAAAACATCATGACCTATCAATTGCAGCCACTGGCGTGTGACCCGACCAAGCTTGCCGGTCTGTCGGAGAAGCTGATCGTCAGCCACTACGAGAACAACTACGGTGGTGCCGTGAAGCGATTGAACGCGATCACGGCTGAACTGGCCGCACTCGATGTGGCAGCCGCACCGGTGTTCGTGCTCAATGGCTTGAAGCGCGAGGAACTGATCGCCACGAATTCGATGATCCTGCACGAGGTGTACTTCGACAGCCTCGGTGATGGCGGGCCGCTGGAAGGTAGGTTGAAGGATGCCATCGAACGCGATTTCGGCTCGGTTGCGCGCTGGCAAGCCGAATTCACGGCGATGGGCAAGGCGCTGGGTGGCGGCTCGGGCTGGGTGCTGCTCACTTACTCCCCGCGAGACCAGCGACTGGTCAACCAGTGGGCTTCCGACCATGCGCATACGCTGGCGGGTGCCACGCCGATCCTGGCTCTCGACATGTACGAGCACTCTTATCACATGGACTACGGCGCAAAGGCTGCGGCCTACGTGGACGCGTTCATGCAGAACATTCAATGGCAACGGGTGGCCGCTCGCTTCGAAGCGGCGCTGCAGAAATAGGAGGCAGCCATGCCGAAGGCAATCTCCTCAATCGAACTCGTTGCCGTCATGCAAGGCCCGGTCCATCCGCAACTGATTGATGTCCGGCGCAAAGCGGCGTTTGACGCGAGCGGAAAGATGATCATCGGGGCGAACTGGCGCGATCCTGACGACATCGAGAACTGGATCGCCTCCGTCGAAGCGGGGCGACCGGTCGTCGTCTATTGCGCGCACGGCCATCAGGTCAGCCAGGGCTGCGCAGCCCGGCTCGAAGCGGCCGGCCATGGGGCAGTATTTCTCGCAGGCGGCATCGAGCAGTGGGCAGCAGACAACTACCCAACGATCAGCAAATCGTAACGGAGCCCATCATGAAATGGATTACTCGTGAACGCCCGAAGATCGACCGCATTGCCTGCCCCTGGCTGATCGCCCGTTTCATCGACGAGACGCCGGAGTTCCTGTACGTGCCGTCCGGCGACGTCGTGCGCATCGCCAATGAAACCGGCGCAATTCCGTACGACATTCCCGGCGTCGAGCTGTCGCACGTGGGCGAACTGTGCAGCTTTGATGCGTTTCTCGACGAATACCACCTTGGCGATGATCCGGCGCTGCAGCAACTGGCCGGCATCGTGCGCGGTGCGGATACGTCAAGGCTCGATCTGACGCCGCAGTCCAGTGGGCTTTACGCCATCTCGCTCGGACTGTCACAAGTGTTTGCCGACGACCCGGAGATGCTGAAACACGGCTTGGTGATGTACGACGCGCTCTACGCGTGGTGCCAACACTGCCAAGCGGAAACGCACAAGTGGCCACCCAAGATGCCGGCTTGAATGCGTCAAGGAGGCAACCTATGAAGCGGATCACGATCATTTCGTGGCTGTTGTTGACGGCAATTCCAGCAATGGGAGAAACGATCATGTTCACCCAGGACAAGCCAGGCGCGCCACCCGCCGGATGGGTGTCGGGTGTTACGGGTCAAGGCACCCCGAAATGGACCGTCGAAACGGACCCGAGCGCGCAGGGTGGCGGCAACGTACTCAAGCAATCAGGCTCCGGAGATTTCCCCTGGTGCGTGAAACAAGACGCCTCCGTCGTCGATGGCTTTGTAGAGGTGAAGTTCAAGCCCATTGCCGGCCGCGAAGACCAGGCGGGCGGCGTCGTGTGGCGATGGAAGGACGGCGACACCTACTACGTCGCGCGGGCGAACGCACTGGAGAACAACGTCTCGCTGTACTACACGACGGGCGGACGTCGGCACACGATCCAGTATCAGGGTGCGCCTGTCGCCGCTCAGGTCTGGCATACGCTGCGAGCCGAATTCGCGGGGAACCGTATCCAAGTGTCACTGGACGGCAAACGCTATATCGACGTGACGGACGAGCACATCAGCGGTGCGGGTGCAGTCGGCGTATGGACCAAGGCCGATAGCGTGACCTCCTTCAACGCTTTCTCGTTCGGAACTACCAACACGAAATAACGCTGAGGAGAAGCGAAAACAATGACCACGTCAGAACGGAACACGACCAACACCCAATTCCCTTTGCACGCAGCGGCAGACGCATCGTGTCCTGCAGTCCCTGCCGCTGAGGCAGTGGCGCGCGCTAGGAGATGGATGGGTGTAGCCCTGCTTTGCGTGAGCACTGTGGCGTTTGCCCAGAGCGAGTTCAAGCACCTGAGCGCCGCCGAAATCAAGAAGGCCATCGTTGGCAAGAAACTCACGGATGGTGCGCATTGGTCGGACAAGTTCATGCCAGACGGCACGCTCGAGTCCATCATGCACGGGCAAGTCCAAAACGGGCGCTGGAGTGTACGCGGGGGCCAGCTGTGCATGGCCTATCCTGAGCGCAAGAAGACTGCTGAAGAGTGCTACGAGGTCTGGCGCCGAGGTCAAGTGCTCGAGTATCGCCGCGATGGGGTCGGCATCGCACAGGGGGATTTGGTCAACAAATGAAGGCTTGGAGGATGTCATGTCGACTCGCACCCAGCAGCTTGCTGCAATCACCCTTGTAGTTTTAAGCGTAGCCGTCGCCGGCTGCGTCAAGAACCCGTTTGGCGAGCGCAGCCGTGAAACGGTTGCGATTGCGCAGGTGCCCGCACCGGTCAAGGCGACGATCGACCGGGCAGCCGGTGGTCGCGCAATCGGTGAGATCGAGAAACAGACCGTGAATGGCAGAGTTCGCTACGAGGCCACACTTGGCAGCGGAAGCGACAAATCCACCATTCTCGTTGGCGAAGATGGCAAACAAGTCATCGATGACGATGATGACTGAGTCGGCTCGCCACCACTTGGCAGCACCTGCGGAGCTTGCCGCCCGAGGCTGGCTCGCACGCCTGGTGCTGCCGCCAGGTGTCGACGCGGGGGCGTTACCGCTGCTCATCGGTCGGGCACTGCGCGGCTTCTGCGACGGGTTCATCGCCGTGCTATTGCCAGCGTACCTGCTCGGTCTCGGACTTGCGCAATTGGCCGTCGGGCTGATCAGCAGTGCAACGCTGATCGGCTCCGCGCTGGCAACGGTACTGGTCGGATTGCTCGGCAACCGTGTTCCACAGCGCCGCTTACTGATATTGGCGGCGGTGCTGATGGCCGCGACCGGAGCCAGCTTCGCGGGGCTGTCCTCTCTTTGGCCGCTGTTGATCGTGGCCTTTGTCGGCACGCTCAACCCGAGTTCGGGGGATGTCAGCGTGTTCCTGCCGCTGGAGCAGGCGCGCCTGGCGGAGTTGGCGACACCCGATACGCGCACGGCGCTCTTTGCCCGTTACAGCATGATCGGGGCGCTCTCGGCCGCCATCGGCGCCTTAGCGTCGGCGTTGCCCGCTTGGCTTGCAGCCCATTTGGGCCTGTCATTCCTGGCGGCCATGCGCGTGATGTTCATCGTCTATGCGTTGACCGGTATCGCGCTCTGGGCCCTCTATGTCCGCTTGCCACAGCCTCACCCGCATGCAACTTCGACGACTACTCCGCTGGGGCCGTCGCGCCGCATCGTGGTCCGCCTGGCGATGCTCTTCAGCGTGGATGCGTTCGCGGGCGGTCTGGTTGTCAATGCCTTGCTATCGCTCTGGTTGATGCAGCGCTTCGGCCTCTCCCTAGGCGCTGCTGGTCAGTTTTTTTTCTGGGCGGGGCTCTTAACCACGGCCTCCCAGCTCGCTGCGGCGCCCCTGGCCAGCAAGATCGGTTTGCTCAACACGATGGTGTTCACCCATATCCCGTCCAGCCTGTGCTTGATTGCTGCCGCGTTTGCGCCTTCGTTGGCTCTGACCCTGACGCTGCTGCTGGCACGTAGCGCGCTATCCCAAATGGACGTGCCGACTCGGACTGCCTATGTCATGTCGGTAGTGACGCCGCCTGAACGCACGGCGGCGGCGAGCCTGACGTCAGTGCCCAGGAGCCTGGCCGCTGCCATCAGCCCGACACTCGCTGGCGCGATGATGGGAATGGGCTGGCTCGGCATACCGCTGATCACCTGCGGTGTGCTGAAGATTGCCTACGACCTAGCGATCCTGCGTGCGTTCGGGCGCGTCAAACCGCTTACCTGACCGAATATCGGTTCGACCAATTCCGTTTCCATACCCACCCCTGGAGTGACTGATGCTACTACTAAAACGTGTTGCGCTTGTCTTTGCGGCAACCTTCGGCGCTTGCGCGATTGCCGGCGCGGCGCCGGCAGAGCCGCGGGCAGCGCTGGATACGGCTCGCATCGAGCAGATCACCGGCCTGAAAGGCAGCTTCTCCAAGAACGAGAACGTCTTCAAGGTGTCGAAGCCGCGCACCGACATCCCGATTCAGGCCGATGGCGTCGCCATGCCGCCGTTCATGGGCCTGACCTCCTGGGCGGCGTTCACGCCAGCGCATGAGGGCCACACGATGTTGATGGGGGATACGGTCCTCTTCGAGGACGAGGTGAACCCCGCGATGAGCGCGGCGCTCGACGCCGGGCTGGAGGTCACGGCGTTGCACAACCACTTCTTCTTCGACCGGCCGAAGGTGTATTTCATGCACATCGGCGGCATGGGTGACCCGGCCCAGCTTGCCAGCGGGGTCAAGAAGATCTACGACAAAATCGCAGAGATCCGCACGGCGAATCCTGCCCCCGGATCAGCCTTCCCTGGGAAGATTGGTGCCGAGAACAAGATTACGCCAGCTCCACTGGAAACCATCCTGGGCATGAAGGGTCAGGTCAGCAACGGCATGTTTAAGGTCGTGATTGGCGCGAAGGCCACCATGCACGGCGTGTCCTTCGGCAATGAAATGGGCCTTAACACCTGGGCAGCATTTGCAGGCACCGACGACGAAGCCGTCGTCGATGGTGACTTTGCGATGCGCGAAGACGAACTGCAGCCGGTCCTGAAAGCGATGCGCGCCGAAGGCATCAACATCGTGGCCATTCACCAGCACATGACGCACGAGCAGCCGCGCTACGTGTTCTTGCACTACTGGGGCAAGGGTAACGCTGTGGCACTGGCGAAGTCGGTCAAGAAGGCACTGGACGTGCAGGCGGCTCTGCAGAAGTAGCGCGACGATACGAAATCGGCGCCAGCGGAGGTTGGCGCCGCTCATCATCATCGAACTCTCGGTGCCGTGCTCAATTTTGGGACACATCAAGTTGTTGTTGACCACGAATGGAACATGTCAGCGATGAGCATGGCCTGGGTGCCCCGGGACAAGCATGCATCTCCGCGCATCCTGATAGCTCCTTTCTGATTGGTATCGAAATTGCTCTCCCGGCGATGCGGGCGCGACTCGAATCGGCGTTCAAAGTCTCCAGCCATTCGATCGCACGCAAGCAATAGGAAGGTGCCAGAAGCCCCGACACGGCACCTCCGACAACGTACAAATTCGCCCATAGAGGAAGAGGAGAATCGATGAAGCACACTATGACAGTCTGGGGAGCCCTGGCCCTCATCGCTTGCAGCCAGGCCGCACCCATTCATGCGGCCGAGCTGGAGGGGCGCAAGGCCATCAACCTCGTATCGTCAGCCGGCGAGAAGCTTGTAATCGGCCATGTGGATTTCAGCCCCAAGGAAGGCGGCTACGCGTTCAAGCTCGCCTTCGCTAGAGAGGCCTTCCGCGAAATCTACATGCAGGAAACCAACTTCCTCTGCCTATCCGACGCCCGGAAAGATGTCTGCCATTTTCCCTATCCGCCCGGCGATTACGCGTCAGACGACAGCAGCGGCCTCATTAGCGAGAGTGATCTGCGTGCGCTTGAACATGCACTGCTGTTCGCCGAGAAACGTCGGGCACCGGAAGAGATCGATATCAACCCGTTCAATGGGCTTTATTACCGGTTGCAGCTCATTGACAAGCACATTGGAGGCACTCTCTTTGCCGTCGATCTGAGCCGCACGATCGACATGGAAGGGGGCACAAAGTATCCGATCGGCCCGAACAACCTGGAACCGGTCAATTTGCAGTACCAGCGTTTTCCTCGCCTGGTCATCGAGTAACGCTTGCTCGATGGAAGTTAACGCCGACAGGCTGGTTCAGGTCGCGCGGCTCCGCTCGCGCTTTTTATCGTCATTCGCAAGTTCATAAAAATGGAATACGTTTCTGCGGTCGCCGATCGATCGTTATTAAAAAATCTGTCGCCCGTTGACTGGCTGTATGCCCTGGCGCTTGGAGCAGGGGCGGTGTTTGCGTTGATGCGATATAGCCCCTACATGGATTACTACGAGGAGGCGATTCTCGTTCTTTCGGTGCCCAGCGCTGCGTGGCTCGGTTGGCATTGGAAATCGGTCCGATGGATGCTGGCGCTCGTCGCCACGCTGGCGCTCTTTGCAATAGGGCTCTATGCAGGCGACCCCGCCAGGGGCGGCAGCGTCTTTCTATTGAAATACGTGCTTTCCAGTCAGTCCGCGATCCTGTGGATGTGCACCTTGTTTTTTCTTTCCACGCTGTTCTTCTGGGGTGGTCTGCTGTTCCGTTCGGAACTTGGGGCTGGCTTGGGGAGCACGTTGTGCTGGAGTGCCACGATTCTCGGCTTCACAGGATTGATGGTGCGCTGGTATGAGTCTTACCTGATTGGCGCGGACATCGGTCATATCCCGGTGTCCAATTTGTACGAGGTATTCGTTCTTTTTAGTCTCATCACCGCGTTGCTGTATCTGTACTACGAAAGCCACTACGCGACGCGCGCGCTCGGCCCCTTCGTGCTGCTGGTGATCTCGGCCGCCATCGGCTTTCTGCTCTGGTATACCTTCGCGCGGCAAGCCGATGAGATCCAGCCATTGGTTCCGGCGCTGCAAAGCTGGTGGATGAAAATCCATGTGCCAGCCAATTTTATCGGCTATGGCGGGTTCGCGTTGGCCTCGATGGTGGGCGTCAGCTATCTCCTGAAGGAGCGCGGAGTGTTCGCTGATCGGCTTCCCAGCTTGGAGCTGCTGGATGACTTGATGTACAAAGCCATCGCGCTGGGCTTCTTGTTTTTCACGATCGCAACGATTCTCGGCGCCCTGTGGGCAGTTGATGCTTGGGGCGGATATTGGAGCTGGGACCCCAAAGAAACCTGGGCATTGATCGTTTGGCTGAACTACGCCGCATGGCTGCATCTTCGACTGGTAAAAGGCCTGCGCAGTCGGATCGCGGCATGGTGGGCCGTCGCAGGCCTAGTGGTCACAACATTTGCTTTCCTTGGCGTCAACATTTTTCTTAGTGGTCTGCATTCTTACGGGGAGCTATAGGCGCACAGTCGCTCTTTGTTGGAGTTTGTCGATCAGCACTTCCGTAAGGGGCGACTTAATGCAAAGCCGGTTAGAGATCGAGCTCTCCAAGCACTAACACTCGATGATGAAGTTGCGGGCATCTTTTCTCGATGAGAAGTATCACATCCACTTACAGGAGGTTTGACATGTCTCGTACCTATTTGCAAAGACTCGTCCTCGCTTCGGCTCTGACGTTGGGGGTGACGACAGCCCATGCCGCTGAGGCATCCCAAAGCGATCTTGTCGCGGCGCTCCCGAAAAGCAAACTGACACTGGCAGAAGGGATGCGCCAAGCAGCCAAGCCCGGCGAGGCGGTGATCTCGGCGAAATTCGAATTCGACGACAACGGGAAACTATCCCTTTCGGTGTACACCGCGGAAAAAGGCCTGTCCGTTGATTCCGAGAAGAACGTCTTGAAGGAACTAAGTGGCAGTCCCGAGCAGACTCCATGGAAGCCGGACGTAGAGATCTTCAAGGACGTACCTCATGTCGCGCGCTCGGCGGAGCAACTGACGCTAATGTCGCTCACGTCCGTAGCGTTGCTCGACGTGGTCGCGAAGGCCCAGAAAACGTACCCAAACGGAAAAGTCTTTTCAATCACACCGGAGATCAAGCAACGCAGAGCAGTCGCGGTTGTGCTGGTCACCAACAATGGCAAAGTATTTGAAATGAGCTACAAGCTGTTAGACGGCACGTTGGTCGAAAAACGTCAGCACTGATTGGCACCCACGACCAGAAAATACGCAAACTGCGCGAGGTCGTGGCGCGGCGCGGGTCACTGACGTGACGTCGGCGGGCGACCTCGGCAAGTATCGTCAGTGCGGCCCGCACTACAGGCTATTGCAGCGCAGAATGACGGCAATTTTCTGGCCGCCCCATCCTGCCGCCACGGAAGGCTCTGCACTGCCGGCTTCAGCAGATTGCCGCCGCAGCGCAAGGCCACCGTTTGCATTTCGTAGCACATGTCGACTGCTTCTAGTTCAGGCCCGCACCTGAAGTCCTCTCACCGCGTGCTGCGAGACGCGGTCGAATTGTTGTCCTCGATGCGCTTCGCGATCGCACTGCTGACGGTGATCGCTGTCGCCAGCGTGATCGGCACGATACTTAATCAGAACGAGCCCTACCCGAACTATGTCAATCAATTCGGGCCATTCTGGGCGGACCTGTTCCGTATGCTCTCACTGCAAAAGGTCTACAGCTCCTGGTGGTTCCTGCTGATTCTGGCCTTTCTCGTAGTGTCGACCACGCTTTGCCTGATCCGCAATTCGCCCAAGATAATCGTCGAGATGCGCTCGTGGAAAGACCACGTACGCGAGCGCAGCCTGCGCGCCTTCCATCATCGAGGTGAATTCGTTGTCGCGCTGCCCAGAGCCGAGGCGCTCGCGCGAGTGGGAGCGCTGCTGCGCAGCCACGGTTATCGCATCAAGCAGGTGGAGCACGAAGGCGCCACGCTACTGGCGGCAAAGGCTGGCGCGGCCAACAAGCTGGGCTATATCTTGGCGCACGCCGCCGTCGTGGTGATTTGCATTGGGGGCCTCCTGGACGGCGACATGCTGATCCGCGCCCAGATGTGGCTCGGCGGCAAGACACCGATCAGCAACGATGCGGTGATCGGCGAGATCCCACTCCAACACCGCCTTCCGGCCAGCAACCCTGGTTTTCGCGGCAGTGTCTTTGTTCCCGAAGGCTCCACGGTTTCCTCGGCGATCCTCAACATTGCAGATGGCTCACTGGTGCAGGACCTGCCATTCACCATCACGCTCAAGAAATTCTCGATCGATTTCTATCAGACCGGCATGCCCAAGCTGTTTGCCTCCGATGTGATTGTCACCGACCGCGCGACTGGCAAGCAGACCGTGGCCACGGTGAAAGTCAACGAGCCGCTTGTGGTCGACGGCATTGCGATCTACCAGTCGAGCTTCGGGGACGGCGGAACGAAGCTGAAGTTTGTTGGTTATCCGATGCAGGGCACAGGCCGCGGAACCTTTGCCATCGACGGCACCGTGGGTGCCAGCGCGCCACTAGTCGGCACCGGCTCCGCCACGGACAGTGAGGGCCTGACGGTCGAGTTCAGCGATTTCCGCCTGATGAACATCGAAAGCATCACCGATGCCTCGGGCAAGCCGGACGCGCGCGGCGTGGCACGCAAGTCGCTGAGCCAGCCTATCGAGTCGCGCCTGGGTGCCGCGGCCAACACAGAAAGCCAGAAAGTGCTGCGCAATGTTGGTCCTTCGGTGCAATACAAGCTGCGCGATCGCAACGGGCAGGCGCGCGAGTACAACAACTACATGGTGCCTGTGCAGTTGGATGGGCAATCGGTGTTCCTGGCCGGCATGCGCGAGTCGCCGAACGAGCCGTTCCGCTACCTGCGTATTCCCGCCGATGACCAGGGCAGCGTGACCGATTGGATGCGCCTGCGAGCAGCACTGCAGGATCGCGCGACGCGCGCAGAGGCGGCGCGCCGCTTTGCGCTGGCTTCGATGCCAGGCGCCGACAAGACGGAGTTGCGCACCCAGTTGGCCGAGAGCGCGCTGCATGCGCTGAATCTGTTCGCAGGGTCAACACGGCCCAGCCCGGATTCGCCTCCTGGCGGCTTTACCGCGATCGCCGGATTCCTAGGAAAATCCGTTCCCGCAGCCGAACAGCAGAACGCCGCCGACGTACTGTTGAAGATCCTGAACGGCTCGATGTGGGAACTATGGCAGCTCGCACGCGCGCAGGACCAGTTGCCGGCGCCGCCGAACAATGCGCAAAGCGGCGCCTTCCTGCAGCAGTCGATCGATGCCTTGTCAGACAGCGTCTTCTACGGGGCCCCGGTCTTTCTGCAGCTTCAGGATTTCAAGGAGGTCAAGGCCAGCGTGTTCCAGATGACCCGCTCGCCGGGCAAGAGCATCGTGTATCTCGGTTCTCTGCTGCTGGTGCTGGGCGTGTTGGCGATGTTCTATATCCGCGAGCGCCGCGTGTGGATCTGGATCAAAGACCACGATCACCTGACCGCAAAGCCGGGCAGCCAATTGCTGATGGCAATGTCTACTCAGCGGCGCACGCTGGACTTCGAGAAGGAGTTCGTCGCGCTGCGTGAAGACATTGGCAGGGCCGCAGGCGCTGACGGACAGCCCTTGCCGCCGTCGCAGACGCTGCACTGAACGGAGGCATTCGCATGTTGCGAGCGAATTCTGGCGGTTTGGCTCGAAACGCAGTCATCAATCAATGAGTTGTGAAACTGCTGTTGGAGAGAAGGCTTCTTGGTCGCCAAGCTTTACTGAAAGCCGCTCTGCAACTTGATACCACCGGAATTTGCACGGAACGTATGACTTCCCCTAGATGAGGCTGCCGATCATGACGCTCGGAAAACCTAAGCGTGCCCAATCGCTCTCGCATCAGTGCTGTGCTGTTTTCGCATGGGTCCTCGCTTCGCTCACGATGACGCTGGGCCTGCCTTACGGAGGCAATGCTGCAACGTCCGACCAGCCCGCGGCACCACTATTGCAACATGTGGGCGACTACCCGCTCCCCGGCGCCACGACGCGATGGGACTACCTCAGCCTGGACCCAACCAGGTCGCGGCTGTTTGTCGCCCACCTCGGGGATAGCGCTGTGGTCGTCATGGACACCAAGACCAAAGCTGTGCTGGCCACGATCAGCAACATCGGCCATGTCCACGGCACGTTGGCAGTTCCGGAACTCGGTCGCGTGTATGCCTCAGCGACCGGAACCGACGAAATCGTGGCAATCGATGTGACGACGCTGAAAATCATCGCCCGCATCCCAGGGGGTGTTTATCCTGATGGCATTGCCTACGCTCCTGAGGTCGGAAAATTGTATGTCTCCGATGAGACTGGCAACACGGAAACGGTGATCGACGCCCGCACCAACCAGCGAATCGCGACCGTCGAGTTGGGTGGCGCAGTTGGGAACACGCAATACGACCCGGTTTCGAAGCACATTTTTGTCAACGTCCAGGGGCGTGGGACCCTGGTCGAAATCGACCCGCGTGTCGACAAGATCGTGGACCGCATCGTATTGCCCGGGGCCGACGGAAATCACGGGCTGCTGATCGAGCCCAAGCTGCACCTGGCATTCATCGCCTGCGAGGGAAATAGCCGCATGCTTGTCCTGGATCTGAAAACCAAGCAGCTCGCTGCCAACTTCGAGGTCGGACAGAGTCCCGACGTGTTGGGCTATGACGCAGATCTCGGACGGTTGTATGTAGCCAGCGAATCCGGCGTGCTGTCGATCTTCCATGTAGCCGCGACAGGTGTGACGAAAGCCGGCGAAGGCTTCGTGGGGCCGAATGCGCATAGTTTGGCGATCGATCCCGCCACGCATGAGATTTATCTTCCCGTAAAAGACGTCGACCATCACCCCGTAATGCGTGTCATGAAGCCTGGCGCCTAACACCCCACGAACGCGCGACAATAGGGGCGTCTGCTCAAACACGGCTGTCGTCATGTCCATCCGCTCCGCTTCCCCGGCCTTGGCCGCCGCGCTGCTGTTCGGCGCGAGCACGCCCCTGGCCAAGACCCTGACCGGCTCGATCTCGCCAATTTTGCTCGCCGGCTTGCTCTACCTGGGCAGCGGCCTTGGGCTGGCAGGGGTGCTGTTGGCTCGCCGGCTTGCCAGGAAACCTGCTGAAGCGTCACCACCGGGGCCAGCCATTCCCCGCCGAGAAGTCCCCTGGCTGCTCGGCGCCATCCTCGCTGGCGGCGTGGCGGGCCCAGCACTCCTGATGACGGGCTTGACGCAAACGGGGGCTGCGCCTGCGTCGCTGCTGCTCAACGTCGAAGGCGTCTTCACGGCACTGATCGCGTGGCTCGTGTTCAAGGAGAACGCCGACCGGCAGATCGTGCTGGGGATGGTCGCCATCGTTGCGGGCGGCGTGCTGCTGTCTTGGCAGCCGGATGCGGCGAGCCTGTCGCCCAGCGCCTTGCTGATCGTTGTGGCCTGTGCTTGCTGGGCGATCGACAACAACCTGACGCGCAATGTCTCGTCCAACGATGCGGTGCTGATTGCCTGCCTGAAGGGGTTGGTGGCGGGCACGTGCAATACGGGTTTTGCGCTGGCTGCCGGGAATGCGTTGCCGACGGCGCTTCCGCTTGCCTCGGCGATGCTGGTTGGCTTCGCCGGGTACGGTGTCAGCTTGGCGCTGTTCGTGGTGGCGCTGCGGCACCTGGGCACCGCGCGCACCGGGGCGTACTTCTCGGTCGCGCCGTTGTTTGGCGTGGTGATTTCCTTCCTGATTTGGCCGGAGATCCCTGGCATCCTGTTCTGGATGGCCGCAGCCTTGATGGCGCTTGGCGTATGGCTGCATCTGCGCGAGCGGCACGAGCATGAACACGTACACGAGCCGATGGAGCATTCGCACGCGCATCGGCATGACGAACATCACCAGCACGCGCACGCTTTCTCGTGGGATGGCAGGGAGCCGCACGTGCACGTCCACCGGCACGACGCGCTGGTCCATAAGCACCCGCATTACCCGGATATCCACCACCGCCACACGCACTGAGCCGCGATGTCGGACGTCGATCGCTATCTCGAAGCCGCTACCCGCGACAACACGCGGCGCAGCTACCAGTCCGCCGTTCGCCACTTCGAGGTCGAATGGTGCGGGTTCCTGCCGGCGAGCGCCGACAGCGTGGCGCGTTACCTGGCCGACCAAGCCCAGACGCTTTCCATCAATACGCTGCGTCAGCGCCTGGCAGCACTCGCGCAGTGGCACGTAACGCAAGGCTTTCCAGATCCCACGCGAGCGCCCCATGTGCGCAAGGTGCTCAAGGGCATCCAGGCGCTGCATCCCGTGCCGGAGCGGCGCGCGAAGCCGCTGCAACTTGCTCAACTGGAGCAGTTGGTTGCCTGGCTGGATCGCCAGATCGAAGCGGCGTCAGCCGCGGGAAACATGCGCGCGCTGCAGGTGCATACGCGCAACAAGGCCCTGGCACTGATCGGCTTCTGGCGTGGTTTCCGCTCGGACGAGCTGAGCCGGCTGCGGGTCGAACACATCAGCATCGAGCCCAGTCGCGGAATGTCGATTTTTCTGCCGCGCTCGAAAACGGACCGCAATCTCGGCACGACCCAATGGGCCTGAAGCGGTTGACTTCGATGATGGACTCTTCTGGCTTCTCGTTGCTCATGGCATCCTGCCTTGCAGGCTTGAAGATGGGCGGAGCGAACTCTAGGCGTTGCCCAGACTCTACATGAGACTCGATACACTGGCACTGCACGGGGACGCACTCGCGTAAAGCAATGGCTTGAGCCGTGATTTCCTCCCTAAGGGCTTGTGCGACACCTGTCCTCAGGTCATTGCTGATCAACGCTTGGCACCTTGTCGCGCAGGTAGGCTATCGCCGCATCATGAAAGCCACTAGATTAAGTACATCCAAGGAGTCGAGATGAGCCGGGCAGATCGGCCAGAGCCAACCGCGGCGGACGCAAAACCACCCAAGGTAGTGATTCGCCGTTCCAAGCGGAGGCAGGTAGTAACACCTGAGGTGAAGGCGCAGTTGCGCGCGAATGCTCGAATCTCTCAGCGTCGCACATTTCCCGAACTCCCCGAGTGGCGGCGGGATGAGCCCGACTGAGTGTATCGACACGGTGTGCGGGCCTGGACGATCTTGAGGGAATAATTGCCGGCGAGGCAAGTCCTTGTCTCTAGCGCAACGATATCGTTTCTAACTCCGTCGGTACCGTGGGGCAGGGAATGGTTGGGCGTTAGTCGAGCCCCTGTTGGCCTAAACCTGTCGTACCGCCAGTCACGGACCTCGGCATCCCAGTCGTGTAGGAAAGCGCAAACTGCCTAGCCTGACGCCAACGCGTACGCATTACGTGCGAGTGCCGCTGCAAACTGCTGGCGCCACGGTTCCGGCACAACCTTAACGCATACATATTTGCGACCCTGGTGTTCATGGAGTGGACTGCCTTGATCAGATCATCACGTGTCGTACGTGCTCCCAAATCGGCTCACGTATCCAAGGGTAATGACACGGCAGGCCAAGAAAAGCAGGTGCGCTGCGGCCAAGATCCGGAGTTCGTGGAGTGAGCCCGCGAGGAGCGGTGCGTGAGGAGGCTGCCATAGAAAAGGCGCTACGGCGTCAAAAGCTCGGCGAGTCTCTTTTCCTCTAGAGCCTGGCACAGGCATCAGCGAAAAGCGAAGGCATTGGCGCGCGCATCGTGCAGCGCGTGATGCCGGCCACCGTGCTCACGGAAGTACGTTTCTAGCCGCTCCATATCAAGCCGGCGGCCTATGTGTTCGCACTTCCAGCCGGGGGGGATTTCGGCATCGATCAGATCGAGCACCAGATCGAAGTCGCCTTGATAGTCGAAGCACAATACTCGCTGAGGCCTTGCCGGCACGGCGAGCAGCCACGCCATTAGCTCGTCGCGCAACTGCGCGGCCGGCATCGAGCGGCCGGGAAACTGGCCGAGCTGCGGCAGCACAGCTGCCCGCACGAACTCGCTGCACGCGGACAGCTCGAAGTCCGCACGCTCGCCGTAGAACTCCCGGCCGTCTTCACCCACGATAGCCACGCTGATGAGCTGGCAATCGATAAAGTCTGTGAACTCGGTATCGACAAAATAGCGCGTTTTCCACGGACTGAGCGGGCCTTTGGAGGCATGCATGGTATGTGCGGACTGGATGAGGTTGAGCCGGACTTATTGAGGCAGCAGGCTCGCCATGGGCGAGGCTTGACGCAGTTGCTGGCCACGGTCCGACTCCTCCAGGGCCAGCTTCCAATCGCGCTCGGCAATGATGCGTTGCCATTCATCACGCAGCGGCTCGGAACGGATGGAGGCCACCGTGTCCTAGCGCTCCACGATCTCCAGTGCCCGAGCCTCTAGCGACGGATTGGCGCGAACCACTCGCGCCGCTTCTTGATGAATGAGTAATCTTTGCAGATTTTCCCTATTCACCGGGTTTTCTCGTTGTGGAGAGCCCTGTTGGGCCGGGACGGCCGTCCCACTGGTCGCGGACCCAGGCATTCCAATCGTGGGCATGCGGTGTGAGGCACGTCTCGCCGTGGACCGCGATGAATGCGCTGCCTACCATCGCCTCAGCAAATTGCTGTCGCCATGGCTCAGGCACTTCGTCCATGCGCACGTACAAGCGGCCCTCAGCCTCCCGGATCGGCACCGCTGCAATCAGCTCATCGCGGGTCATTCTTTGCCCTCCTCAAATGACTGTTCAATCTGCTTGGTGTCGCGCACGTTGACTGGCCCCAGGGTGCGAGTCTGCATCAGGCCGGCCAAGCGGGGTCGGTACAGGTGATACGTGCGGCTCTCTCTGATGCGAGATTGCTTGCAAAGCCCGATAGGTTCAGAGTTACGCGAACAAAGTGAGGGTAGCGCGAATTTCGACAACAGGCGGTCCCGGTCGCGCGGCAAGGTGGTACGGTTACAGAACCCCATGAGGCGAGAGGCGCTAGCGAGTTCCAACTGAGCCGAAGGAATCATGGCCACAAGTTGACCAGCGGGGGGCAAATACGAGCATGGCTTCGCCAAGGTTCAGGTATTTGTGAATCCCCGGCCGACCCTCTATCCCGGGGGGCTAGTGGTTAAGTAACTTTTGGATTTAGTCCGAGGAGACATGCATGCGCTGTAATAGTTATGTTTTTCCTGGCAAGAACGAAGGACAATACGCAACTGCAGGTGGACGGCATCCTGTATTTCCAGGTGACCGACCCGATGCGGGCGTCGTATGGCTCCAGCAATTTCGTGATCGCCATCACGCAGCTCGCGCAGACGACGCTGCGCTCGGTGGTCGGCAAGCTGGAACTGGACAAGACCTTTGAAGAGCGCGATTTCATCAACCACAGCGTCGTCAATGCGCTGGATGAGGCGGCATCGAACTGGGGCGTGAAGGTGCTGCGCTACGAAATCAAGGATCTGACCCCGCCGAAGGAAATCCTGCACGCCATGCAGGCGCAGATTACGGCCGAGCGCGAAAAGCGTGCGCTGATCGCCGCATCCGAAGGCAAGCGTCAGGAGCAGATCAACCTAGCATCCGGTGCGCGCGAGGCCGCTATCCAGAAGTCCGAAGGGGAAAAGCAGGCCGCCATCAACAAGGCGCAGGGCGAGGCGGCGGCGATTCTGGCGGTAGCCGAAGCCAACGCACAGGCGATCCAGAAGATCGGTCAGGCCATTCGCACCGAGGGTGGTGTCGATGCCGTCAACCTGAAAGTGGCGGAAGAGTATGTGAGCGCGTTCGGCAACCTGGCCAAGCAGGGCAACACGCTCATCGTGCCGGGCAACATGGGCGACCTGAGCACGATGATTGCGTCAGCGTTGACGATTGTGAAGCAGCAGCGGCCGAGCGCGTAAAGCTCGGCAAGGCGGGAGGGCTCAGGCCTTTTCGCGCATGAGGCGCGCCTTTTCGCGCTGCCAGTCGCGGTCCTTCTCGGTTTCGCGCTTGTCGAAGAGCTTCTTGCCCTTGGCGAGGCCGATTTCGCATTTCACGCGGCCGCGCGTGTAGTGCAGATTGAGCGGCACGAGCGTGTAGCCGCGCTGCTCCACCTTGCCGATGAGCTTCTTGATCTCTTCGGCGTGCAGCAGCAGCTTGCGGGTGCGCACGGGGTCTGGATTGACATGCGTGGAGGCCGATTGCAGCGGGCTGATATGGGCCCCGATCAGGAACAGCTCGGCGTTACGAATGACGACGTAGCCTTCCTTGATCTGCGCACGGTTGGCTCGGATGGCTTTCACCTCCCAGCCCTCGAGAGCCATGCCTGCCTCGTAGCGCTCCTCGATGAAGTAATCGAAGAAGGCCTTCTTGTTGTCGGCGATGGTCATACGTTGGAATATGCGGTGCGCGCATTGGGGTGATGATCCCTGCATGCGCTGCGATAAAATGGCGAGTTTAACAAATCCGCCGCAATCCCAACCGGGGCGCGGCGCGCAAAGCTTTCGGATCACGCATGGCAGACGTTGAAAAAACCGTGTTGATTGGCTACTCGGCCGAACAGATGTTCGACCTGGTCACCGACGTCAAGGACTATCCGAACTTTCTGCCGTGGTGCGGCGGCGTGGAAATCTACGAGCAGACGGAAACGTCACTCGACGCGCGTGTCGATATCGCCTTCAAGGGCATCCATCAGTTCTTTCGCACGCGCAACGTGCAAACGCGGCCCACCCGCATCGATATGACGTTCGCAGACGGGCCTTTCAAGTCGTTCACCGGTTTCTGGATCTTCACGCCGCTGCGCGCGGATGCCTGCAAGATTAACTTCCACCTGCATTACGAGTTTTCCAGCGTGATTCTGGAAAAGCTGATCGGCCCGGTGTTCAGCATGATTGCGAATACCTTTGTCGACTCATTCGTCAAGCGCGCCGAGGCGGTGTATGGCGAGTCCTGAATCCGGGTCCCTGATTGACGTAATGGTCTGCCTGGCGACGGTCACGCCGCCGCAGCTCGTCAACGTGCAAGTGCCGGCACAGGCGACAGTGGCCGACGCCGTGCGCGCGTCCGGCTTGCTCAGCGGCGTGGATCTGACGATCGAGACCTGCCGGCTGGGCGTTTACGGCAAGCGCAAGACGCCCGATGCCGCATTGCATGCGCGTGATCGGGTGGAAATCCTGGGCCCGCTGATCGCCGATCCGAAGACCGCACGCCGGCGGCGCGTGCAGAAAGTGCGAGCAACCGGCACTCGTGAAGGGCTGAAGTGGCTGCGCAACGAGGCGCCGCCCAAAGATGACGTCCTCGAATAAGTCTTAGTCTTAGCCGCAGTTCTGGTCCAGCACGGCTTGGTTGCGCTGGATGGCCTGGGCGCGCTGGTTGTCATCCATATACGAAAGCGACCCATCCGGCTGCGGCGTGGCATAGCGGCGGCCGCCTTGCAGGTAAGCGGTGTCGGCGCGAAGGCGCTGGCATTCTGCCTGTTTGCGCTGGGCCTGCTCCGCCTGCTTGGCCTCGTCCTGTTCCTTCTTGGCGCGGTCGGCCATGCGTTTGCGCAGTTCTTCATCCGGCTTGGGCGCGGCGACGCCGGAGGCCGGCTGGCCGGGTTTCGCGGCTGGGTTCGAGTCTGCCGCCTTGACGCCCGAGGCCGGCGCAGAAAGCGCCTCGTAGGCCGTGGCGGTGCGGCTGTTCGGGTTGCGGATGATGCGGCTGGGCGGCACCGACGGCGGCGGTGCAGCGTCGCTGTAGACCATGTGGCCCTTGTCGTCGCGCCATTGCCAGGCCCATTGCGCCTCGGCAACCGGGCAGGCAAGGGCGATCAGGGCAGCAGTGGCAGGCAACAGGACGTGCAGTCGTTTCATGGAGTTCTCGTTCGTGGACTGCCGACGGCGCGCTGGCCGACCCGACGACGGCCCCTCGACGCGCACGGGAGCCCGGTGGCGTGATCGCCACTCGCCAATCTACGCCGACGGCCTGGCTCGGCCTGTCGACTCGCCCCCCGGCAAGGCGCCCAGTTTATGCAGACTTGTCGTTGGCGTGCAAGCGCACCGACCAGCCGACGCCCAGGATCAGCAAGGCGATTGCGGCGATCTCAAGCGGGCGTGGCCAGCGGCCGTCATACACAAAGCCATATGCCAGCGCAAACAGCGTCTCGAACACGATCATCTGGCCCGACAGCGTGAGCGGCAGCCGTCGCGAGGCGATGTTCCACAGGTTGTTGCCGATCAGCGACGCGCCGAGCGCCACGGCCGCATTGACCGCCCAGAACGTGCCCCAGATACGCCCGCCGGCGCCCATCCATGCTGTGCCAACCGTGAGCAAGGCCACCGTGATCAATGCTGCCGACAGAATGCCGCTCGAAATGCCATATAGAGCAGACCATTCGTTGCTGGAAAAATGCGGATTGCGCTGCAGGTAGCGGGCGTTGTCCACGGCGTACCACGTCCAGCTGCACAGCGCGCCGGCCGCGCAGACGATGCCCGCAACGCGCTGCCAGATCGGCCGGACATTGGCCGCCGCAGCGGTGGCCTGATGGCCAAACAGGTCGACATTGATGCAAACAATGCCCGCAGCCACCACGAGCAGCGGCCAGATCAGCCGGGAAAGCGGTACAGCGCCATGGTCCCGCCGCCCCAGGACCGTGACGGTGATGGGCAAGATGCCGATGATCAGCGAGGTGGGCGCGACCCCGGCCAGTTGCACGGCGAAGGCCACAAGTACGTAATAGACAAGGTTGCCGCTGCAGGATTGTCGGACGAGCGCCAGGCAATCGGCGCGCGTTATCTTGCGGGCAATGCGGGGGAGGATCGGGCCGGCCGCAATGGCGGCGATGATGCCGTAGGCGAGGTAGCGGCCGAGGGTCAGTTCCCACGGTGAAAAGGCGGGCAGCGCGCGGGGCGCGATAAAGACCATGCCCCACATCGCCCCGGCCAGCAGGGCGCACAATACGCCAATTCCCATTCGAACACTCGCGAGGCTGATTCGGCGCGGCCGCTGGCGGCGCAGGGCGCTGGAGGTGCGTGCGCGAAGAAAAATTTATCGAGCATAGCACGGGTCTCTACAACCGTGGGGCGAATTCCCGTATAATCCGATTTTGCGCCTAGAGGAAATTGCTATGCGTCTTGTCCAGAAAGCACTCACGTTCGATGATGTGCTGCTCGTCCCGGCCTACTCGGCCGTCCTGCCCCGCGATACGTCCCTTCGCACCAGGCTCACCCGTTCGATCGAACTCGCCATTCCGCTCGTCTCCGCCGCCATGGATACGGTCACGGAAGCGCGGCTCGCCATCGCCATGGCGCAGCAAGGTGGCATCGGTATCGTCCACAAGAACCTGAAGCCGGAAGAACAGGCGCGCGAAGTCGCCAAGGTCAAGCGCTTTGAATCGGGCGTGCTGCGCGACCCGATCACCATCGGTCCGGACATGAAGATCCGCGACGTGATGGCGCTGTCGGCCCAGCACGGCATCTCGGGCTTCCCGGTGCTGGAAGGCAAGAAGGTGGTGGGCATCATCACCAACCGCGACCTGCGCTTTGAAGAAGAACTGGACGCCCCCGTGCGCGCCAAGATGACGCCGAGCGAGAAGCTCGTCACCGTCAAGGAAGGCGCCTCGCTGGAAGAGGCCAAGCGCCTGATGAACAAGCACCGCCTGGAGCGTGTGCTGGTGGTGGGCGAGGCTTTCGAGCTGCGCGGCCTGATCACCGTCAAGGACATCCAGAAGGCCACCGAATATCCGCTGGCGTCGAAGGACGAACGTGGTTCGCTGCGCGTGGGTGCAGCGGTGGGCGTGGGCCCGGATAACGATCTGCGTATCGACTTGCTGGTCAAGGCCGGTGTGGACGTGATCGTCGTCGACACCGCGCACGGCCACAGCCAGGGCGTGCTGAACCGCGTGCGCTGGATCAAGGACAACTACCCGCAAGTGCAGGTGATCGGCGGCAACATCGCCACGGGCGACGCTGCCAAGGCGCTGGTCGACCACGGCGCAGATGGCGTCAAGGTCGGCATTGGCCCCGGCTCGATCTGCACGACGCGGATTGTCGCCGGCGTGGGCGTGCCGCAGATCTTTGCCGTGTCGAATGTGGCCGAGGCACTGAAGGGCACCGGCGTTCCGCTGATCGCCGATGGCGGTATCCGCTACTCGGGCGACGTCGCCAAGGCCTTGGCTGCCGGCGCACACACCGTGATGATGGGCGGCATGTTTGCCGGTACGGACGAATCGCCGGGTGAGGTGTTCCTGTTCCAGGGTCGCTCGTACAAGAGCTACCGCGGCATGGGCTCGGTGGGCGCGATGAAGGACGGCGCTGCCGACCGTTACTTCCAGGAAGACAACACCGCCAACGTCGACAAGCTGGTGCCCGAAGGTATCGAGGGCCGCGTGCCTTACAAGGGCTCCGCATTGCCGATCGTGCATCAGCTCACGGGCGGCGTGCGTTCGTCGATGGGCTACTGCGGTTGCGCATCGATTGCCGAATGGCACGAGAAGGCGCAGTTTGTCGAGATCACCGCTGCCGGCATGAACGAATCGCACGTGCACGACGTGCAGATCACGAAGGAAGCGCCGAACTATCACCGCGACTGATCGCTTGTCGATCTTCGCAAACAAGATAGACGGCAAGCAGTACTGCCGCCGGGGTGCGCGGGCGCTCCGGCTGAATCAACCGGCGGCCGAAGCACGGGCGGCCGCCCGCAACTGGAGACGATGATGAAAGCGCTTTTGCGACTCGTTCTGTTTCTGGATGCGGCTGTCGCACTGTGCGTCGGTCTCGTCCTGTTGGCTTCACCGATGACGTCCATCTTCGGCGCGCTGCAATTGCCGCAGCCGGAGCCTGCGATGTACGGCCAGCTGCTCGGCGTCACGCTGATTGGCGTGGCCTGGCTGCTGTGGCACGCCACGGTCAACGGTCAACTGACGACCGCCGTGGCGCAGGTGGTCGGTCATGTGAACCTGGCCGTCGCCGTGCTGGTGATCGCCTGGCTGCTGTTCTTCCACCTGCCGGTGGACGGCGCAGGCCGCATCTGGCTGCCGACGTTTGCGGCGGTGCTGGCGGCGTTTTCCGCTGTGCAGATTCCCGCCTCGCGCCGCGTGCGCACCCATGAGCGTGTGCGCGCGCAGAAGGCCCGCGAAGATGCCGCGGCCGCGCGCGAACGCGAACGGGCAGAAAAGGCGCAACGCAAAGAACCTGGCTACATGCCGCCTCCGGGCTACGGCCCCGGCACTGAAGTCGACACGATTGCCGATTCCATTCCTCCACAACATGCACGACAAAGTCCTCATCCTTGATTTCGGCTCGCAGGTCACGCAACTGATTGCGCGGCGCGTGCGTGAAGCACACGTCTATTGCGAGATCCACCCGAACGACGTGTCCGATGCCTTCGTGCGCGAGTTCGCACCCAAGGCAATCATCCTGTCCGGCAGCCACGCCAGCACCTACGAAGACCATCAGCTGCGTGCCCCGCAGGCCGTGTGGGACTTGGGCGTGCCCGTGCTCGGCATCTGCTACGGCATGCAGACCATGGCCGTGCAGCTGGGCGGCAAGGTGGAGTGGAGCGACCACCGCGAATTCGGTTACGCCGAAGTGCGCGCGCATGGCCACACCCGCCTGCTCAAGGACATCCAGGACTTCACCACGCCGGAAGGCCACGGCATGCTCAAGGTGTGGATGAGCCACGGCGACAAGGTGGCCGAGCTGCCCCCGGGCTTCAAGCTGCTGGCATCGACGCCGAGCTGCCCCATCGCCGGCATGGCCGACGAGGCGCGTGGCTACTACGCCGTGCAGTTCCACCCGGAAGTCACGCACACCGTGCAGGGCCGCGCGATGCTCGAGCGCTTCGTGCTGGAGATCGCCGGTGCCAAGCCGGACTGGATCATGCGCGACCACATCGAGGAAGCCGTCAAGCGCATCCGCGAGCAGGTCGGCGATGAAGAGGTGATCCTCGGCCTGTCGGGCGGCGTCGATTCGTCGGTGGCGGCGGCGCTCATTCACCGCGCGATCGGTGACCAGCTGACCTGCGTGTTCGTCGACCACGGCCTGCTGCGCCTGGACGAAGGCAAGATGGTGATGGACATGTTCGCCGGCCGCCTGCACGCCAAGGTCGTGCACGTGGACGCGTCTGAGCAGTTCCTCGGCCACCTGGCCGGTGTGACGGACCCGGAAGCCAAGCGCAAGATCATCGGCCGCGAGTTCGTTGAGGTGTTCCAGGCCGAAGCCAAGAAGCTCAGCAACGCCAAGTGGCTGGCGCAGGGCACGATCTACCCGGACGTGGTGGAATCGGGCGGCACCAAGACCAAGAAGGCAACGACGATCAAGAGCCACCACAACGTGGGCGGCCTGCCGGAAACGCTCGGCCTGAAGTTGCTCGAACCGCTGCGCGACCTGTTCAAGGATGAAGTGCGCGAGCTGGGCGTGGCGCTCGGCCTGCCGCATGAAATGGTCTATCGCCATCCGTTCCCGGGGCCGGGCCTGGGCGTGCGTATTCTGGGCGAGGTCAAGCGCGAATATGCAGACCTGCTGCGCCGTGCCGACGCCATCTTTATCGAAGAGTTGCGCGGTACCAAGGCCACGGCGCAGGACGCTGCCGCCGGCCTCTGCGGCGAAGGCGATGTGGGCAAGAGCTGGTACGACCTGACCAGCCAGGCGTTTGCGGTGTTCCTGCCGATCAAGTCCGTCGGCGTGATGGGCGATGGCCGCACATACGACTACGTGACGGCGCTGCGTGCCGTGCAGACCACCGACTTCATGACCGCACATTGGGCGCATCTGCCGTACACGCTGCTGGGCCGCGTGTCGAACCGCATCATCAACGAAGTGCGTGGTTTGAGCCGTGTCGTGTACGACGTGTCGGGCAAGCCGCCTGCGACGATTGAGTGGGAGTGAGGTTTTCTCCCCAAGTGGAAAGAAGCCCGCATGACGCGGGCTTTTTTCTGTCCAGCGTCTGCGCCGGGAGGGCCGACGCTGGCGCGCTATGTAATATTTGTTGACACACCGACAGAACACCTGTAGAACCAATCCCCGCAGGATCTTCAAGCAGTTACTCCGATGTTCTGGGTCGTCACGCCACGCGGTACTTCCTTTGCTCCATGTTTCTTCCTTGATTGTCGTGCCTGGTGAGCACAGGCTCATACAGAACTTTTTAGGATATCCAACATGGAAACCGGCACAGTAAAGTGGTTCAACGACTCCAAGGGCTTCGGCTTCATCACCCCGGACGCAGGCGGCAACGATCTCTTCGCCCACTTCTCTGAAGTTCAGGGCAGCGGGTTCAAGTCCCTCCAAGAGGGCCAGAAGGTTCGCTACGTTGCAGGCGTTGGCCAGAAGGGCCCGGCTGCCACGAAGATCGAAGCGATCTGATCGGTCGTTCATCTGCCAAGAAAAAACCCCGCATCGCGGGTTTTTTTTTTTCAGCTGAACGCACGCGCCACGGCTCGCCTATGCCGCCTGCTTGCGCGGCCGCCGTACCGCGCGAATCTTCCCCGTGGTGCCGCCGCCGCAAAAGAACTGATCGGCACCGTTCGATTCCAGCCCCGACACAGTGATGCCGGCCGGCATATCAAGCTGCTCCAGCACTTCACCGGTTTGCGGATCGATGTGGCGCAGCTCGCTCGTATCGGCTTCCCACGTCGCGTGCCAGAGTTCCCCGTCCACCCACGTGACGCCGGTCACGAAGCGGTTGGATTCGATGGTGCGTAGCACCTTGCCGGTGTCCGGATCGATCTGGCGGATCTTCCGCTCGCGGTAATGCCCGACCCACAGCGTGCCTTCGGCCCAGGCGAGGCCTGAGTCTCCGCCCGCACCGGGCGCGGGAATCGTGGCGAGCACGGTGCCTGTTTGCGGGTCGATCTTCTGGATGCGGTCTTCGGCAATCTGGAACAGGTGCCGTCCGTCGAACGCCGTGCCGGCATGGGCGGGCACATCGATCGAGCGCAGTGCCTTGCCGCTGTCGGGGTCGAGTTCCTTCAACTGGCCGCCGGCAGCAAACCAGACGTGCTGACCGTCGTAGGTCACGCCGCCTACGTTTTCAGCGCCGGGGAAGGGGCCGTATTCGCGCACGACTTCGGCGGTGGATCGTTTCATGTGGGGCTCGCTGGATTCGGTTGTGGAGCCTTCATCCTAGTCACTTGGCAGCGGCGCAGGGAGTAACAAGGTGGTCGCGAATCCGGGTACCGGCGGCGTGACCCAGCGGCGCGCCCGCCCGCGTCCGAAGAACTGCACCTTGCCGGCGGCGGCCAATGCGTCGAGCGCGCGCTGTACCGTGCGCTGGCTGGCCCCGAGCGCCAATGCCAATGCAGAGCTGGACCACGATTCCCCATCGGCCAAGCACGCCAGCACGGCGGCGTATTGCTCGTCGACGGGCTGCGCGAGCACGACCACGCTTGGCGCAGCATGGGGTTGCAGTGCGAATCCCTGCTGGGTCGCCTTGACCGTGCCCAACGCACCAAGTGCCGTGCGCAAACGACCGATTTCCACGCGCAGGCGCACACGGTGCGAGTCGTCGGGATGCCGGGTGCGGAATGCGCCCGCGATGAGGGCGTCTCGGGGCACGTCTTCCGGCCACGCTTCGGCCAATGCCCGCGCCAGCGTGAAGAGCACGGGCCGCGTGGCAAGGGGGACGACCGCATCGGTCTGTCGCACGGCGAGTCGGCATGCGTCCACCACCAGCGCGTCTGACGCGAAGAGGGCTTCGACATCATCAAGACGCAGGACACGTTCTTCGCCGCGCGAGATGAGCCGCGCAGCCGGTGCGCTCAAGGCCTGGGCGGCACGTTCCACTTCGGCGGTGAGCGTCGGGATGCCGGCTTGACGCGCCGCGATATCGGCGTCGTTCAAGGCTGCGCGTGCGCCGGCGGTCTGCAAACGTCGGATGGCAATGCCGGCGACGACGAGCGCATGTGCCGCGCGCAAGACCGCAGGAAGACGCGCCGGGCTTAGCGCGGCGAGCGCGGCTTCGGCGTCGTCCAGGCGGCCGATCAGCAACAGGCGGCGGATGCTGAGATACCGCGCGTGTGCGGCGTTGACGTGATCGCCGTGCGCCTCGAGCGTGGCGCATGCGGTGTCCAGGGTTTTGGCGGGCCAGCCCAGATCGCGCGAGGCGAGGGCGACTTCGGCTTCCGCGATGATGCAGCGTGCGCGTGCCACGGCCTCGCGTGCGCCGAATGCACGGGCGGCGCGGCGCAGCAGGAGCTTGGCGCGTGCCAGGTCACCGAGCTGGGCCATGGCGATGCCGCGCAGTGCGAGTGCTGGCGCGTCGTCACGCAAGGCGACGCGGTTCAGCGCTCCGAATGGGTCACCGGCGGCGAGTGCGCGGGCTGCAGCCGTGATCAATGAATCCATTCGAATCCCGCCACACTTGTCACTCCCGCCGTTTGAGGTCGGCGCCTAATCTAGCACACGACCACTCACCCAAAAACGGAGGCAAGCATGAGTGCAACACACCCGACAGCAACCCGCGCAACCTGGCTGGCAGAGCGCATTGAACTGCTCAAGGCCGAGAAGGAACTCACGCGCCGCAGCGATGAACTCGCGCGCCGCCGGCAGGCACTGCCGTGGGTCCGCGTCGACAAAAGCTATCGCTTTGAAACCGAGAGCGGCAACGCCTCGCTGGCCGATCTGTTTGGCGGCCGCTCGCAACTGCTGGTCTATCACTTCATGTTCGGGCCCGACTACAAGGCGGGCTGCCCATCGTGCTCGATGATTGCCGATGGCTTCGATGGCTTCGTCACGCATCTGGCGAACCACGACGTCACGTTGATGGCGGTGTCGCGAGGGCCGTTGGCCAAGTTGCTGGAGTACCGGGAGCGGATGGGCTGGAGCTTCCCGTGGGCGTCGTCGGTGGGCAGTGATTTCAACTACGACTTCAACGTCTCGATCACGGAAGACCAGCAGCGCGCCGGCAGCGCCGACTACAACTACGTGCGCGGCAGCCACGTGATGGATGCATCCGACTTGCCCGAACCCGTGCAGCAGTTCGCCAGCATGTGCGGCACCGATGCGCCCACCTACGTGCGCGACCGTCCCGGCATGAGCGCGTTCGTGCTGGAAGATGGCGTCGTGTATCACACGTATTCCACCTACGCGCGCGGGCTCGACGGCTTGTGGGGCGCATACCAGTGGCTGGACCGCGCGCCGCTGGGCCGCAACGAAACCGGTGTCTGGTGGCGTCGCCATGACGAATACGCTCAGCAGCGTTGAGCTGTCACGCGAGCAAGCCGTGTCCGAGCGCGGCTTTCTGGCCGTCTAGGCATTGCTGTTTATCGCCAGCACGGCGGCGACGGTGGCATGGTGCAACGCCATGCCGGCCATGAGCGAGATCCCGATAGCCTGGATGCCGATGTGCGGTCAGACATGGTGGAGCTTTGCAGCCTCATTTGTTGCCATGTGGACGGTGATGATGGCGGCGATGATGCTGCCGTCATTGCTGCCGATGCTGCGGCAGTATCGCGTGGCGCTTCACCTGGCAGGCGAGCAGAACGTCGATGCGCTGACGGCGTTTGCAGGCGTGGGGTACTTCGCGGTGTGGGCGCTGATCGGCGTCATGGTCTTTGCGCTGGGTGCGGCATTAGCCCAGCTCGAGATGACATGGCCCGTGCTGGCACGCGGGGCGCCGGTTGCGAGCGGCGCAGTCGTCCTGTCGGCGGGCGCTCTGCAGTTCAGCGCATGGAAGGCGCGCCAGCTTGCACGGTGCCGCGCAGTGCCAGCGCCTGGGCGCGCTGCATGGCGATTTGGCTTGCGCCTCGGCCTGCGCTGCGCCGGGTCGTGCGCGGGGCTGACGGCAATCCTGCTGGTGACCGGCGTGATGGATCTGCGCGCAATGGCGGCTGTGTCAGCGGCGATTACGCTGGAGCGCCTGGCACCTGCGGGCCAGCATATGGCCCGCTACGTTGGCGCGGTTGCCATCGGCGCCGGGTTGCTGTTGGTGCTGCGCGCCGCGTTTCCCTGAGGCATGCCGCGTACACGCGTTACATCACCGCGCCAAGCTGCCACGGCACGAACTCGTTGTCGCCCAAACCATTGAGTTCGCTCTTGGTGGGCGTGCCGGAGGCAGTGGCCAGCATCAGCTGGAACAGCGCATCGCCGGCTTGCGCGATGCTGAGGCGGCCATCGACGATACCGCCGCAGTCGTAGTCCATGTCGAGTTCCATGTGCCGATAGAGCGTGCTGTTGGTCGCAAGCTTCAAGGAGGGCACCGGCTTGCAGCCATAGGTGGACCCGCGGCCCGTTGTGAAGCAGATCAGGTTGGCGCCCCCCGCGACCTGGCCCGTGGCAGACACGGGGTCGTAGCCCGGCGTGTCCATGAAGACGAGGCCGTGCGTCTGCACCGGCTGCGCGTATTCATACACGGCCATCAGCCCGCTGCTGCCGCCCTTGGCGACCGCCCCGAGGGATTTTTCCAGGATGGTCGTGACGCCACCGGCCTTGTTGCCGGGCGAAGGGTTGTTGTTCATGTCCGCGCCCAGCGTGCGGGTGTAGTGCTCCCACCACGCGAGCCGGTTCATCAGCGCATCGGCAACCGCAGGTGAGGCGGCGCGTGCGGTCAACAGGTGTTCTGCACCATAGATCTCGGGCGTTTCGGATAGCACCGCGGTGCCGCCGTGCCGCACAAGCAGATCCACCGCGGCGCCCAGCGCCGGGTTGGCGCTGATGCCGGAGTAGCCGTCCGAGCCGCCGCATTGCAGGCCCACCGTGAGGTGGCTTGCGGGGACTGTGCTGCGTTGTGCCTGGTTCGCGATCGGCAGCATGTCGCGCAGCATGGACAGGCCGGCCGCAATGGCTTCGCGCGTGCCGCCTTCCTCTTGGATCGTCAGCGATGCGAACAGGCCCGGTGTGCGCGCCCCGAGCATCTGCACGAGCGGCGCGACCTGGTTGACTTCGCAACCGAGACCAACGATCAGCACGCCGGCAAAGTTTGGGTGATCGGCGTAGCCGCGCAGCGTGCGCTGCAGCAGTTCCAAGCCTTCGCCGTTGCCGGCCATGCCGCAGCCGCTGCCGTGCGTGATGGCGACCACGCCATCCACGTTGGGAAATGCAGCCGCCTCTGCCTGGGCCGCTTGCACGATATGCCGACACACGGTGGCCGAGCAATTCACGCTGGAGATGACGCCAATGAAATTGCGCGTGCCGACGCGGCCATCCGCCCGCACGTAGCCCTCGAACGTGGCGGGCGTGTCGACGGGGACGGTGGCGCGGTACGCGTGACCAACAGCATGCTGGGCAGTCGCGTGCGCCATGCCGATGTTGTGGACGTGCACGTGCTCACCCGCACGGATGGGTGCCGTCGCCACGCCGATGACCTGCCCATATTTGTGCACCGGCTGGCCCACGGCGATGTCTCGCAATGCGACCTTGTGTCCGGCGGGAATGGCATCGCGGGTGGTCAATGCAGCGTTGAGCGCTGCGCTGGGCGCGAGCGCCACGCGCGCGACGGCGACGTCGTCGTCGGGGGCAAGCAGGATGAGGGGAGCGTCGGACATGGTGCGTTGCAGGTTCAATTCGGATTGGCCAGCGCGGCGTTCAGGCGCGGCTGGGCAAGGTGCAAGCCCAACTGATGCGCGAGCGCGACGATGGGTGCCAGGCGCCGCTGCTTCTTCTGCGCGTGGTTCTGCGCGATGTCGGCCAGGCGGTGGGCAAGGTAGGGGTTCAACAGTCGTTCGCGTAGCAAGACGAGATAAGCCTCGGCGGCATCGCGCTTGCCCAGGGCTGTGAATACGGGAACGATCTCGTCGTGCCACAGGGCTTCCAGCTCCGGCCGCAGGCGCGCGTCTTCCATGGCCTGCGCGACGGTCATGTCGGCGGGGTGCGCATCTTCGCGCCAACGCTCGGCCAGAAACGTGTGGCCCGCGTTGAGCAGAAAGAGCTTGAGGCGCTCGTGATGATCGAGTTCATCCGTCAGGACGATGGCCGGATGTGTGCAGGGCAGCACCAGCCCCGGGCGGCGCTCGATGGCCCACAGGGCGTACGGTTCCGCCACGGCGCCCACGGGGTGCAATGCCTCGGAGACGATGCGGTCTACGAGCGAGTTGGCCCAGACACAATGCGTGCGCAGCCAATCGACGAATGCGGTGGGCAGGGCCCATTGCCGTGCCAGCGCGCAGACCGTTGCGCAGAGCGTGTCGCCATTGCGCTCGATCAGCTCGCACGGAAACAGCGACAGCGGCGCGTGCGGCTGTCGCAACCAGCGGCCGAGCAGCAGCGCCACGAGTTTCGCGGGGAAGCTGCGCGGCACGCGCGATGGCTGCTGGATCAAGCTGGCATCGTCGCGCGGGTCGAGCTGGTAGCCCTGGTCGGCGGTGTTGGACACGACGACCTGCACGTCTGTTGCCATGAGGTCGCGCAGTTGCTCCCAATCGGCGTCGGCCTGCAGGGCGCGCTGCACGGCGTGGCAGGTGACAGTCTGGTCAACGGGTGCGCCGTCTCGCAAGCCGCGAATGCGCACCGGGTAACCCGCGCCGCCGGCAAGCGCCGCCACACGCGCGGCACTGGCCGGGTTGGCGGTCGTCTGTACGACCGTGATGCCGCCCAGCGCTTGTCCCACGTCGAGCGCTTCCGACACGAACAAGTCGACGTGCGCCTGCAGGAAGCGGCTCGTGCCGAACTGGAGGATCGGCGCCGTCATGCGCTCAGCACTCCACGATGGCTTTCACCACGCCGGCGGCGGGATCGAGCAGCGTCTTGAAGTGCTCGGGCACATCCGCCAGCGCCATGCGGTGCGTATTGAGCGCGCCGGGAATCTTGCCCGCGCGCATGGCGTCGAGCACGGTCTCGAAATCTTCCGTGGTGGCGTTGCGACTGGCGAGCAGCGTGGTCTCGCGTTTGTGGAATTCCGGATCGGAGAACGAGAGGTTGGCCGCCACCACCGAGATCAGCACATACGTGCCGGCATGCGCCACAAAGCGCAGGCCGCGCTCCATGGCCTTCGGATTGCCCGTGGCGTCGAACACAACGTCATAGAACTCGTTGTCCGTAAGCGTGGCGAGTTGCGCTTCGTCGGCATCGCCCAGCGCAACGCTGGCATCCACGCCGAGTTGCTCCGTCGCAAAGGCGAGGCGATCCGCGCGTGAATCCAGCGCCGTGACCGTCGCGCCGCGCAGCTTGGCGAAGATCATGGCGGCCATGCCGATCGGGCCGGCGCCGACGACCAGCACGCGCTGCTCGGCGCGCACCTGCGCCCGACGCACGGCGTGCGCGCCAATAGCCAGAAATTCCACCATCGCGGCCTGATCGAGGCTGACGCCGTCTGCCTTGTGCACGAAGGCTTGCGGCACGCTCAGGTATTCCGTGAAGGCCCCGTCGCGATGCACGCCCAGCACCTGGATATTGACGCAGCAGTTTGTCCGGCCCTGGCGGCATGCAACGCAGTGGCCGCAGGACAGGTACGGCATCACGTAGACCACGTCGCCCTTGCTCAGCGCGCTGCCGGCCGGCGCCTGTTCGACGATGCCCGACAGCTCATGCCCCATCACGCGCGGGTAGTTGAGGTAAGGCTGATTGCCGGTGAAGATGTGCAGGTCGGTGCCGCACACGCCCACGCGTTTGACGCGCAGCAGCACTTCGCCTTCGGCGGGGCTCGGGACGGGCCGGTCCAGTGCGCGCAGCGTGCCCGGCGTCTCGCAAACGACGGTCAGCATGATGCGGCTCCCGCCGAGGGCGCGCCGCCAGTCTCCGCCCGGCTGAGGCATCGAATAGGTGGTGTATGGGCGCGTGGCAATGGCAAACGATGGGTCACCTTCCGGTCTCCTTGGGTGGGATGAGGTGAGGGCCGACTGCTTGCGCGTACTGCGCCAAGTTGAGGGAAATGGTGCGCGTCTCCCACAACTGGTCATGCCAAACAGGCCTCACCTATTGGTCAGGCCAATTTAACATCTCGCGTGAAATTCCTGGAGGGGGGAAACCCTGATGTCGGAAATCCCTTGTTTTCAAGGGGTCAAGGCGTAGTGGGCAGATATTTGGTCAGGCCGCTTTGATGCGGTCTGGCCTGGCGTAAGGCCCCGCGGCAGGGTTGCGCGGCCGCGGGCAGGCCGCGCATGAGGCAGGGAGGCTTACTGCGGGGCGTCTTGCTGAATGGCGCCGGCGATCCAGCGTTCTTCCGACGCCCGCAAGTGCGCCCGCATGGCGGTTTGCGCCGCGATGGGGTCGCCGGCCTGCAGCGCCTTGAGAATCTCTTCGTGCTCATGCACGGCCGCATGCCAGCTGGATTCGCCTTCCGCGTGGTCGCGGATGGCCATGGCGAGCGGGTCATGGCGGCTGTCGAACAGCTCCGCCACGAAGCGGCTCAGGACCGAATTGCCGGCCGTCTCGGCAATCAGCATGTGGAACTGGCGGTCGGCATCGGTGGGCGACTTTCCGCTCGATGCGAGTTTCTTCATGCGGTCGATGGTGCGCTGGAGCTTGTCGAGCGTGGCGGCCGTCAGCCGCCCAGTGGCAAGCGTGATGACATCGCCTTCGAGCACGGCCCGGGCCTGCATCAGCTCAGAAGGGCTTTCGCCCAGCGACGGAATGGCCGCGCTTTCGCTGACCGCGCTTGCGTCCTGCACATACACGCCGGAACCCATGCGGATTTCCACCTGGCCGCCGATCTCCAGCGCGATCAGCGCCTCGCGCAGCGACGGTCGCGACACGCCCAGCGTTTGCGCGAGTTCGCGTTCGGGCGGCAGGCGTGTGCCGGGGCCGAGCTTTTCTTGCTGGATCAGCGCGAGAATCTGCGCGGCTACGGATTGGTAAAGCCGCTTTGGCTCTGTCTGCTTCATTGTGGTGTGGTTTTAGGCGCTGACGTGACTGCGTTCGGGTGTGTTTCGAGTCTAGCATGCGCACCGCGAGCCGTTGTCTACACTGGTGTCGGCAGCAGTTCAGGGTTTGCACTAGTGGTCAGGCAGGTACGTTATAAGTGATATTGGCTTGACCAAAAAATGCCTAGCCTGATCGAAACGTTCCAAACTGGACTTACCAGTGTGTCGAGCGGAAGATCGGAGCCGCGCAACACAACGGAGACCACGATGAGCAGTGCTGACGCCGTGCCCGCGCACGTAAGCAGCTCCAGAGCGTCGATGCCGCAAGAGATTCTGCGTTTGCAGCGCATCGGCAAGCGCTTTCCCGGCGTCGTTGCGCTGGATGGCGTGGATCTGGATCTGCGCGTGGGCGAAGTCCATGCCGTCTGCGGCGAAAACGGCGCCGGCAAGTCCACCTTGATGAAGATCATCAGCGGCCAATACACGGCGGACGACGGTGCCATCACTTACCGCGGCGAGGCAGTGCGCTTCACCTCGACTTCCGAGGCGCAGGCGGCCGGCATTGCAATCATCCATCAGGAACTGAATCTCGTGCCGCATCTGTCGGTGGCGGAGAACATCTTCCTGGCGCGCGAGCCCAAGCGCGGGCCCTTCATCGATTACCGCAAGCTCAACACGAACGCACGCAGCTATCTGCAGCGGATCGGTCTGGCCGTCGAGCCGACCACGCTGGTCGGCGCGTTGTCGATCGCGCAGCAACAGATGGTGGAGATCGCCAAGGCGCTCTCGCTCAACGCGCGCGTGCTCATCATGGATGAGCCGACGTCTTCGCTCACGGAGTCCGAAACCGTCCAGCTGTTTCGCATCATCAAGGAGCTGCGCGCCGACGGCGTGGCGATTCTGTACATCTCGCACCGGCTGGACGAGATGGCTGAGATCGTCGATCGCGTGACGGTGCTGCGCGACGGCCGCCACATCGCCACCAGCGATTTCGCTTCCACCAGCGTCAACGAGATCGTCGCGCGGATGGTCGGTCGTTCGCTCGACGATGTGTTTCCCGCGCGCACATCGGTGCCGACCGACGAGGTTTTGCTGCGCGTCAATGCACTGAGCCGCGCAGGCGTCTTCGGCCCGGTGTCGTTCGAGCTGCGCAAGGGCGAGATTCTTGGTTTTGCCGGCCTGATGGGCGCGGGCCGCACGGAGGTGGCGCGTGCCATTTTCGGTGCGGAGCGTCTCGATTCCGGCTCGATCATGCTGGGCCATATGGGCGATCAGCCGGTCACGATCCGTTCGCCGCGCGAGGCGATCCGGCGAGGCATTGCCTATCTGTCGGAAGACAGAAAGAAGGACGGGCTGGCGCTCTCGATGCCGGTGGCCGTCAACATCACCCTGGCCAATGTGCGGGCGATTTCCTCGCACGGCTTTTTGCGCTTTTCCGAAGAGACCGCCGTGGCGCAACGCTACGTGCGCGAACTGAACATCCGCACGCCGTCGGTCGGGCAGACCGTGCGCAACCTCTCGGGCGGCAATCAACAGAAGATCGTGATCGGCAAGTGGCTGTATCGCGGTTCGCGCATCCTGTTTTTCGATGAACCGACGCGCGGCATCGACGTAGGCGCCAAGTACGCGATCTATGGATTGATGGACCAACTTGCCGCGGACGGTGTCGGTGTCGTGCTGATCAGTTCGGAGTTGCCCGAACTGCTGGGCATGACCGATCGAATTGCCGTCTTTCATGAAGGCCGCATCACCGCAGTCCTGGACACACGGAAGACCAACCAGGAAGAAATTCTGCATTACGCATCAGGACGAACCCATGCTTGAAATGACATCAGATCAGCCGCAGCCCGTGAAGACGCAGCGCAAGCAACATCACCGCGACTTGATCCAGAAGTTTGCAGCGCTCGGCAGCCTTGTGGCGCTCGTGATTGCGTTTTCCGCCACCAGCGCGGCGTTCTTTTCGGTCGGCAATTTCATGACCGTCGCACTGCAGGTCACGTCGATTGCCTACCTGGGCGTGGCCGCCACGTGCGTGATCATCACCGGCGGCATCGACCTGTCGGTGGGTTCGGTGCTGGCGCTCTCGGGCGTGGTGGCGGCATTGCTCGTGAAGATGGGCGTGCCGGTGCCGCTGGCCATGCTGGCCGGCGTGGCCGTCGGCGCCGTGTGCGGATGGGTCAACGGTATCTGCATCACGCGGATGGGCCTGCCGCCGTTCATCGCCACGCTGGGCATGATGCTGGTCGCGCGCGGCCTGGCCCTGCAGATCACGGGCGCTCGTCCGGTCTCGGGCCTGGGCGACGCCTTTGGCGAACTCGGCAACGGCGCACTGTTCCGCATCTCGCACATCGGCGCAGACGGCTTTCCAGACACGGTCTTCCCCGGCATTCCTTACCCGGTGGTGATCATGCTGGCGCTGTTCGTCGCCGTGTCGGTGCTGCTGTCACGGACTTCCCTCGGTCGCCACATCTACGCGGTCGGCTCGAACGCCGAGGCGGCGCGCCTGTCCGGCGTGAACGTGCAGGGCGTGAAGCTGTTCACGTATGTGCTGTCGGGCTTGCTGGCCGGGATGACGGGCTGCGTGCTGATGTCTCGCCTCGTGACGGCGCAGCCGAACGAAGGCGTGATGTACGAGCTGGATGCGATTGCCAGCGCCGTGATCGGCGGGACGTCGCTGATGGGCGGTGTCGGAACGGTCTCGGGCACGGCCATCGGCGCATTCGTGATCGGCGTGTTGCGCAACGGGCTCAACATGAACGGCGTATCGAGTTTTATCCAGCAGATCATCATCGGCGTGGTCATCCTCGGCACCGTCTGGATCGATCAGCTCAGAAACCGCAAGTTGTGACTTGAGAAGTTCAAACCAAAACCAAGGAGTGAGACATGAAGAAGCTTTCCGTGCTGGCGGTGGTTGCAGCAACGTGCGCACTGTTCTCTGCCTATTCGCAGGCGGCAGGCGGTGAAATTGCCGTGATCGTGAAATCGGCAAATTCCAACTACTGGCAGAACGTTCAGAAAGGCGCGACGGCCGCCATGGGCAACGCGAAGGGCTACACGATGACGCTCCAGGGGCCGGCGGCGGAATCGGCCATTGCCGACGAAGTGAACATGGTCGAGAACGCCGTCAACCGGCATGTGGCAGGCATCGTGCTGGCGCCGTCAGACCCGGATGCGCTGGTGCCGGCGATGAAGAAAGCGTGGGAAGCGCACATCCCCGTGGTGCTGATCGACTCGATGGTGTCCGATTCCGGCAAGCAGTATTACCAGTCGTTCCTGTCGACGGACAACACGAAGGCCGGTGAGCTGTGTGCGAAGGCCATGATCGAGGCCGTCGGCCAGACCGGCAAGATCGCCATCATGTCGTACGTGCCGGGCGCCGGCTCTGAAATCGGCCGCGTGGGCGGCTTCAGGAAATACATCGAGACGCATTCGAAGCTGCAGATCGTCGGGCCGTTCTATTCGCAATCGCAAATGGCGACGGCACTGAACCAGACGACGGACGTGCTGGCCGCCAATCCCGATTTGAAGGGCATCTTCGGTGCGAACGAGCCGACGGCCGTCGGGATGGGTCGCGCGCTGCAGCAGTCCGGCAAGAGCGGCAAGGTGGCGGCCATCGGTTTTGACGGCAACCAGGATCTGCAGGGCTTCGTGCGCGACGGCACGATCCGCGCCATCGCTGTCCAAAGCTCGTACCAGATGGGCTACAAGGGCATCGAAACGGTGGTCAGCGTGATCGAGAAGAAGCCCGTACAGAAGCAGGTCGACACCGGCGTGATGATGGTCAACAAGCAGAACCTGGATTCGCCTGAAGCCAAGAACGTCTTGTACTGACGAGGCATCGCAACAAGGGGCATGGCGGCGTGTCGTTCACCGCCATGCCGGCTGCATCCCTTTCCTGAGCGGCGCAGTGCTTTTCACTCCATTGCCGGAACGGGCCAACACCAACGTGGCCCGCGCCGGAACGCAGACGCAATGAGACTCCAAGGAAAACGCATCCTCGTGACGGCGGCCGGGCAGGGTATTGGCCGGGCCAGCGCGATGATGTTTGCAAGAGAGGGCGCGCAGGTGCTCGCCACCGATATCAACGCAGAAGCGCTGGCTACGCTGGCAGAGACCGCCGGCGTGCGCACACTGCGCCTGGACGTGACAGACGCCAACGCCGTCGCCGTCCTGGCACGCGAAGAAGCCGCCTTCGATGCGCTGTTCAACTGCGCGGGCTTCGTGCACTCCGGCAGCATCCTCGAATGTTCGGAAGACGACTGGGCGTTCTCGTGGCAGCTCAACGTGACGTCGATGTACCGGCTTACACGTGCGCTGCTGCCGAAGATGCTCGACAACGGCGGCGCCTCGATCATCAACATGGCCTCCGCCGCGTCCAGCGTGAAGGGCGTGCCGAACCGCTTCGTGTATGGCACCACCAAGGCCGCCGTCATCGGCATGACCAAGGCGATTGCCGCCGATTTTGTGGCGCGCGGCATCCGTTGCAACGCCATCTGTCCGGGCACGGTGGAGTCTCCGTCGCTCGAACAGCGCATTGCCGCGCAGGCGCGCGAGCAGAACGTGTCGATCGACACCGTCCGCGCCGCCTTCGTTGCACGCCAGCCCATGGGCCGCGTCGGCACGGCAGACGAGATTGCCGCGCTGGCGACCTACCTCGCTTCGGATGAGTCCCGCTTCACGACCGGCACCTGCTGCGTGATCGACGGCGGCTGGTCCAATTGATTTGGCTTGATTGATTGCAGTTCACAACGACAACACGATGAAACTCCTCCGCTACGGCCCCAAGGGCCAGGAAAAGCCGGGCCTGCTCGATGCGCAAGGTCAAGTGCGCGACCTGTCGGGCGTGATTGACGACATTGCTGGCACGGCGCTGCTGCCCGAGAGCCTGGCCCACCTGCGCACGCTCGACATCAGTCGCTTGCCCATCGTCGATGGCACGCCGCAAGCGGGCCTGCGCCTGGGCGCCTGCGTGGGCAACGTCGGCAAGTTCATCTGCATCGGCCTGAACTACTCCGACCACGCCGCCGAAACCGGCGCCGAAGTGCCTGCCGAGCCGGTCGTCTTCGGCAAATGGACGAGCGCCATCTGCGGCCCGAACGACGATG
Organism: Ralstonia flatus; assembly: GCF_958439105.1. NCBI lineage: Bacteria > Pseudomonadati > Pseudomonadota > Betaproteobacteria > Burkholderiales > Burkholderiaceae > Ralstonia > Ralstonia flatus. Next base: position 47,016 of record NZ_CAUDLI010000012.1, read on the forward strand.
TGGAAATCCCGCGCGGCTCGGTCAAGACCGATTGGGAGGTCGAGCTTGGCGTGGTGATCGGCAAGGGCGGCCGGTACATCAGCGAGGCCGATGCGCTCGCGCATGTGGCGGGCTACTGCGTCATCAACGATGTGTCGGAGCGCGAATACCAGCTCGAGCGCGGCGGCACGTGGGACAAGGGCAAGGGCTGCGACACGTTCGGCCCCATCGGGCCGTGGCTCGTCACCGCAGACGAGGTGCCCAACCCGCAGGCGCTGCATCTGTGGCTGGAGGTGGATGGGCATCGCTATCAGAACGGATCGACGTCGACGATGGTGTTTGGCGTGGCGCATCTCGTCAGCTATCTGAGCCGCTTCATGAGCCTGCAGCCGGGCGATGTGATTTCCACCGGCACGCCGCCGGGCGTGGGGCTGGGGCAGAAGCCGCCGGTCTACCTGCGGGCCGGCCAGACCATGCGGCTGGGCATCGAGGGCCTGGGCGAGCAGCGCCAGCGCACGGTGGATGCACAAGGCTGAAAGCACGCGTTCCGCATTCCGCAATCCCGAACACGATACTCATGACCATCATCCGATCCCTGCGCGTGCTGGACGTGCGCTTTCCCACCTCGCAGCATCTCGACGGCTCTGACGCGATGAATCCGGACCCGGATTACTCCGCGGCCTACGTGATCCTGGAGACTGACCAGCCGGGCCTGGAGGGCCATGGCCTGACCTTCACGATCGGTCGCGGCAACGAGGTGTGCTGCGCCGCCATCGCGGCGATGCGTCATCTGGTGGAAGGGCTGGACCTCGACTGGATTCGTGAAGACATGGGCCGCTTCTGGCGCCATGTCACGTCCGACAGCCAGCTGCGCTGGATCGGCCCGGACAAGGGCGCCATTCATCTGGCGACGGGCGCGGTCGTCAATTCTGCGTGGGATCTGTGGGCCAAGGCTGAAGGCAAGCCGCTGTGGCGCCTGGTGGCCGATCTAACGCCCGAAGAGTTCGTGCGCTGCATCGACTTCCGCTACATCACCGACGGCATCACGCCCGAAGAAGCGCTGGAGCTGCTGCGCAAACAGGTGCCCGGCAAGGCCGCGCGCATCCGCACGCTGGAGCAGGAAGGCTACCCGTGCTACACCACGTCGGCCGGCTGGCTCGGCTATGACGACGACAAGCTGCGCCGCCTCTGCCGCGAGGCCGTCGACAGCGGCTTCCGCCATATCAAGCTCAAGGTCGGGCGCGATCTGAAGGACGACATTCGCCGCGTCTCTATCGCCCGTGAAGTGCTGGGGCCGGACCGCGAATTGATGATCGACGCCAACCAGGTCTGGGAGGTCAAGGAGGCCATCGACTGGGTGCGCGAACTCGGTTTCGCCAAGCCGTGGTTCATTGAAGAGCCGACCAGCCCGGACGACGTGGAAGGCCATCGCAGGATTCGCGAAGCCGTCACCCCCGTCAAGGTCGCTACCGGCGAGATGTGCCAGAACCGCATCCTCTTCAAGCAGTTCATCATGCGCGGCGCGATTGACGTTGTGCAGATCGATGCATGCCGGCTGGGCGGCGTGAATGAAATCCTGGCCGTGCTGCTGCTGGCCGCCAAGTACGGCCTGCCGGTGTGCCCGCACGCTGGCGGCGTGGGCCTGTGCGAGTACGTGCAGCATCTGTCGATGATCGACTACATCTGCGTATCGGGCACGCGCGAAGGCCGCGTGGTCGAGTACGTCGACCATCTGCACGAGCACTTTGTCGATCCGTGCGTGGTGCGCAATGCCGCCTATCTGCCGCCGCAGGCTCCTGGTTTCTCCATCACGATGAAGCCGGCATCGCTTGAGCAATACCGCTTCCGGGGCTGATGCGATGACGGATTCTGCGCTGCCCGTGCCACGAATAGACGCGCACCAGCATTTCTGGCGCTATCGCCCCGAGGCGTATTCGTGGATCGGCCCCGGCATGGAAGCCTTGGCGGAAGACCGCCTGCCTGCCGACCTGCTGCCGGAGCTGCGCGCGCAACGCCTCGACGCTGCGATTGCCGTGCAGGCGCGCGGTGTGCGGGAGGAGACGGATTTCCTGCTCGACCTTGCTGCTGCGCACGACTGGATTGTCGGCGTGGTGGGCTGGGAAGACCTGCATGCCACCGATCTTGAGGCCCGCCTTGAGGCAAGGAGCGGTGAGCACAAGCTGATCGGCTTCCGGCACACCGTGCAGGACGAACCGGACGTCGCGGCATTTTTGTCGAACCCGGCATTCGAGCGCGGCGTCGCACTGCTGCAGCTCTGGGGCTACACGTACGACGTGCTGGTGTTCGGTCATCAACTCGCGCCCGCCGTGGAATTCTGCGGTCGGCACGATCACCACTGGCTGGTGTTGGACCACCTCGGCAAGCCGCCGCTCGAAGCGTTCGAGCGTGACGCGCAAGCCCTGGCGCGTTGGCGGGCCGCGCTTGCGCCGCTCAAGGACATGCCGCATGTCGCCTGCAAGCTTTCCGGCCTGCTGACCGAAGCCGACTGGCGAACGGGCGTGACGGCGCGCGACGTGCAGCACGCCCGCCAGTGCCTGGACGTGGCTCTCGACGTGTTCGGCCCGGGCCGCGTGATGTTCGGATCGGATTGGCCCGTCTGCCAATTGGCGGCGTCGTACGGCACGGTGGTCGACGTGCTGCGCGTCTGGGCCGAAGAGCGGCTCAGCGCCACCGAACGCGCCGACCTCTGGGGCGGCAACGCCACCCGCTGCTACAACCTGCAACTCAAGGCTTGAACCATGGATTTGCATCTGCAAGACAAAGTCATCATCGTCACGGGCGGCGCGGCCGGCATTGGCGCAGCCATCTCGCTGCAATTGGCGGCCGAGGGCGCCATTCCCGTCGTCTGCGGCAAGAGCCCGATGACGCCGGCGTTCGAGTCCGAACTGATGCGTCGGCAGCCGAAGGCACGCTTCTTCCAGTTCGATCTGGAGGATGAAGTCGATTGCCGCGGCATGGTGGACGAAATCGTGCGCGCGTTCGGGCATATCGATGGGCTGGTCAATAACGCCGGCATCAACGACAGCGTGGGCCTGGACGCCGGCCGTGACGCCTTTGTGCGGTCGCTCGAAAAGAACCTGATCCATTACTACGTCATGGCACATCTGTGCGTGCCGCACCTGAAAGCGAGCCGCGGGGCCATCGTCAATATCTCGTCGAAAACGGCGCTGACGGGGCAGGGCAATACGAGCGGGTACACCGCCGCAAAAGGTGCGCAGCTGTCGCTGACACGGGAATGGGCGGCGTCGCTGGCGCCGGACGGCGTGCGCGTCAACGCGGTCATTCCGGCCGAGGTGCTGACGCCGCTGTATGAGCGCTGGATCGCCACGTTCGACAACCCCGATGCCAAGCTCGCGGCGATTACATCGAAGATTCCGCTGGGCCAGCGCATGACCACCGCCGACGAGATTGCCAGCACCACGGTCTTCCTGCTCTCTGCGCAGGCCTCGCACACGACGGGGCAGTGGGTGTTTGTCGACGGTGGCTACACGCACCTCGACCGCGCGCTGACGTGAGGCCGCCATGCGCTACTGCCTTGCTCTGGATCTGAAAGACGACGCGGCGCTCATCGCCACGTACGAAGCCCACCATCAACGCATCTGGCCGGAAGTCGCGCAGCACCTGCGCAAGCACGGCGTGACCGGCATGGAGATCTATCGCCTGGGCACCCGCATGGTGATGCTCATGGAGACCGACGACGCCATCTACGACGCCGAACGCATGGCGCTTGCCACCGAAACGGACCCGAAGATCCGCGAATGGGAAGCGCTGATGTGGCAGTTCCAGGCGCCCACCCCGTGGACGCCCGCCGGGCAGAAGTGGACACCGATGCGCCGGATCTTCGATTTGCAACAGCAACCGCAGTAGAAGCAATTCCGGCCGTGGCCGGCATGACACCAGAGAGGAGAGATGACAATGAAAAAACGAGCAACCTTGCCGCTGTGTGCGGCAATCCTGTGTGCGGCCGCCGGTGCCGCGCATGCACAAACCAACGTCACGCTGTACGGCCGCGTTGCCAGCGGCATCGACTACCAGAACAACGTCGCCCCCACCGCGACCTCGCCGGGCGGCAGCCTCTGGCGCGCCGCCGACAACCAGTGGGGGACCAGCATGTTCGGGTTCATGGGCAAGGAGGATCTCGGCGGTGGCCTGCAGGCGGTGTTCCGGCTCGAATCCGGCTTCGGTGCAGCGCAGGGCAAAACCAACGGCGATGCGCTCTTCAACCGCCGTTCGTACGTCGGCCTGTCCAGCCCGACCTGGGGCACGTTGACGGCCGGCAAGAACCTCTTCATCAGCAACGACGTCTGGTTCCTCGACCCGACCGGCCAGCAGTTCATCGGCTCGGCCACGCTCGTGCGCGGGCGCAACTGGCCGGGCGCGAACAACATCGTCGAATATCAAAGCCCGACGTGGGGCGGCTTCCAGATCGGCCTGCAGACGGGCCTGGGCGAGCAGCCGGGTTCGTTCACGAACAGCCGCCGCGATGGCGTGTCAGCCGTCTACACGGCCGGCCCGCTGGAAGTGCGCGCGATCTACGACGTGATCCGCGACGGCAACGGCAAGTTCAGCGACATCTTCAACTTCTCGAAGGAAGCGACGATCGGCGGCACGTACACCATCGGCAAGGCGAAGCTGTTTGCGGCGTATGAAAACCTGTCGGCGCCGGATGCCGCAGCGGGCGCGCCGACCAAGGCGAACCACTACTGGCTGGGCATCAACTACGAAGTCACGCCGGCGCTGACGCTGATCGGCGCGGCCTACCGCGTCAACGTGAACCATGGCGGCGGCAACGCCAACCTGTTCATGGCCGGCGCGAACTACAACCTGTCCAAGCGCACGATGCTGTACGCGAGCGTGGGCACCGTGCAGAACAGCTCCACCGCCAATTTCTCGGTGGAAGCGACCAACAACAACCCGGCCCCGGGCAAGAACCAGCTGGGTGCCTACACGGGTATCGTTCACTCGTTCTGACGTCTGGCTTCTGACTGAGCGTGACCTCCTGATCGCTCGGCTCCTTGTCAGCCCGCACGTGTGCGGGTTTTTTTCTTTTTGGAGTGCATCTATACGCGGCGGGAATGGCCGTTGCGAGCGGATCTGCAGCAGATCGAGCCACATTTGCGATGCGCTTCGTGCCTCGGCAACCTTTGTGCAACTGGCGTAAGATGCCCGCTCGATTTTTGATCGCTGCGTGCGACACCAAAGCAACATGAACCTTCCGCTCTTACTCAATATCGCGACGTTCGTCGTCATCCTGATCGCCCTCGGCCGTGTGAACGCGAGCTGGAGTCTGGCCAAGCGCGTGCTGCTGGGCATGGTGCTGGGCATCCTGTTCGGACTGGCGCTGCACCTGATCTATGGCGACGACAGCGCGACGCTCAAGCAGTCGATCTCGTGGTTCAGCATCGTTGGCGGCGGCTATATCCAACTGCTGCAGATGATCGTCATGCCGCTCGTGCTGGTGTCAGTGCTGAACTCGGTCGCCAAGCTCAACAGCACGGCGTCGCTGGGCAAGATCAGTGTGCTCACGATCGGCACGCTGCTGCTCACGACGCTGATCTCCGCGCTGGTCGGCGTGTTCGTCACCCACCTGTTTGGTCTGACGGCGCAGGGGCTGGTGCAGGGCGCGCAGGAAACCGCCCGGCTGACCGCCATCCAGGACAACTATGTCGGCAAGGTGGCCGACCTGTCGGTGCCGCAGCTGGTGCAGTCCTTCATTCCGAAGAACCCGTTTGCCGAGCTGACCGGCGCCAAGCCGACGTCCATCATCGGCGTGGTGATCTTTGCGGCGTTCCTCGGCGTGGCTGCCTTGAACCTGCTCAAGGATGATGCGGTGAAGGGCGAGCGCGTGCTGACCGCCATCGACACCGCGCAGGCCTGGGTGATGAAGCTCGTGCGGCTCGTCATTCGCCTGACCCCTTACGGCGTGCTGGCGCTGATGACGAACGTGGTGGCTGTGTCCAACGTGCAGGACATCATCAAGCTCGGCGGTTTCGTCGTGGCGTCTTACCTGGGCCTGGCGATCATGTTCGGCGTGCATGCCGTGCTGCTGACGCTCAACGGCATCAATCCGCTTCGCTTCTTCCGCAAGGTCTGGCCGGCGCTGTCGTTCGCGTTCACGAGCCGGTCGAGTGCAGCCACCATTCCGCTGAGCATCGAGGCGCAGACGCGGCGCATCGGCGTGCCGGAGTCGATCGCCAGCTTCGCCGCATCGTTTGGCACGACCATTGGCCAGAACGGCTGCGCAGGCCTGTATCCCGCCATGCTGGCAGTGATGGTGGCGCCCACCGTGGGCATCAACCCGTTCGATCCTGTATGGATTGCAACGCTCGTGGCGGTGGTCACGCTCAGCTCGGTCGGCGTGGCGGGGGTGGGCGGCGGCGCCACGTTTGCGGCGTTGATCGTGCTGCCGGCGATGGGCTTGCCGGTGACGCTCGTGGCACTGCTGATCTCCATCGAACCGTTGATCGACATGGGCCGTACCGCGCTCAACGTCAACGGCTCGATGACGGCCGGGACGATCACCAGCCAGTTGCTGGGGCAGACCGATCGCAGTGTCTTCGATGCTGCCGATGACGTGGAGATGGCACACCGCTGATCTGCGCGTCGAAACGAAAAATGCCGGCCAGGGGGTCGGCATTTTTTTTGAGCGCAGGGCGGCTCAGCCGGGCGTCTGCGCTAGCTCCGTCAGCAGTTCCATGAACGCGCTGGCCAGTTCGCTGGGCGTGGCGGCGCTTCTGCGCAGCAGGCCGACGGGCTCCTTGGTGCCCGACGTGACGATGTCCAGACGGGCGAGTTGACCATGCGCCAGGTCGTCGCCCGCCGCGCGCTCGGGGGTGATCCACACCGCGTCGGATCGGCACGCCAGCAACCGTGCGACGGACACCGAAAGCGTTTCCGTCACGCCCGCCGGCAAGCGCAGCCCGTGCGTCTGGAACAGCGCTTCGGTGTGATGGCGCGGCACCGTGCCCGGCGTGGCGATCACCAGCGGGTAATCCAGCACCGCCTGCAGCGAGGCCGACGCGCCTGCCTGCGTCAGCAGCGGATGCCCCGGCCGCACGACGAGCGCCAGCGGCTCGGCATACAGCAACTCGAACGACAGCCCCTGCATGCGATCCGGCTCGGCCATGCGCCCGACGATGAAATCGAGTTCGCCGGCCTTGAGCGCGGTCAGCAGCTCGACATTGGTGCCGGTGCGCAACCGCACGCCGGCATGCGGTCGCTGCGCGTGCAAATGGGCAATCGCCTGGGGCAGCAGGCTGCTGGCCACCGTCGGCAGGGCGCCCACATGTACGACCGGCGCGGAAGCGTCCGTCGAACCCATCAGCGCCGCGGTGGCCGATTCCAGCGCCTGCGTCACGCCCACTGCATGCCGCAGGAATTGCTCGCCGGCCGCGGTGAGCCGTGCGCCTTGCCGGCCGCGCTCCACGAGCTGCACACCCGCCAGCGCCTCCAGCTCACCGAGCGTTTTCGATACCGCCGGCTGGCTCAGATGCAACCGCTCGGCGGCGCGCCGCAGGTTGCGCTCCTGCGCGATGGCGACAAAGCAGCTCAGATGGCGAAACCGGATGCGGGACGGCAAGTCCGCTGAGAGGGTACTTTCCATAACTTGTGGTTATCGATTTTCCGATAAGAAGTCAATTTACTTCACTTTTTGTCGGCGATACAGTCTCTGCACGATTTCATAAGGAGACGCCCCATGACCCTGCCGCTTTCCGGCACCGGCGAATTCGCCCAGCGCGACACCGCGCAGCATCCGCCCGCACTGACCCCCGGCTACAAGACCAGCGTGCTGCGCTCGCCGCGCAACGCGCTCATCTCCACCCTGAATACGCTGTCGGAAACCACCGCACCGGTGTTCCACGCCGACGACCTGGGCGCGCTCGACAACGACCTGATCCTCAACTACGCCAAGGAAGGCCTGCCGATCGGCGAGCGCATCATCGTCCACGGCTACGTGCGCGACGAGTTCGGCCGCCCCGTGCCGAACGCGCTGGTGGAGGTGTGGCAGGCCAACGCCGGCGGCCGCTATCGCCACAAGAAAGACCAGTACATCGCGCCGATCGACCCGAACTTTGGCGGCTGCGGCCGCATGCTGACGGATGCCAACGGCTACTACGTCTATCGCACCATCAAGCCCGGCCCGTATCCGTGGCGCAATCGCATCAACGACTGGCGCCCGTCGCACATCCATTACTCGCTCTCGGGCGATGGCTGGGCGCAGCGCCTGATCACGCAGATGTACTTCGAGGGCGACCCAATGATCGCGCAGTGCCCGATCATCAAGACCATCCCGAGCGAAGAGCAGGTGCGCGGTCTGATCGCGCTGCACGACACGGCGAACCACGTGCCGCTCGACAGCCGCTGCTACCGCTTCGATATCACGCTGCGCGGCCGCCGTGCCACGCATTTCGAAAACGCCGTGCCCGCCCCGCAAGGAGCCAAGTGATGACCACGACCACACTGCGTGAATCGCTCGAACGTGCCCAGGCAACGGCCATGACGACAACGCCGCCGTTCGCGCATTTCAACGAGACCGCATCGCAGACGGGCGGCCCGTACGTGCACATCGGTCTTGCACCGCGCCAGGCCGGCTTCGACATCTACGACAAGGAATTCGGCAGCGTCCTGACGACGCCTGCCACACGCGGCGAACGCATCGCGCTGGAAGGCCGCGTCTACGATGGCTCGGGCTCGCTCGTGCGCGACGTGCTGATCGAGATCTGGCAAGCCAACGCGGACGGCAAGTACGCCCATCCGGCCGATCGGCAAGACAAACCTGTCGACCCGGCATTCCGCGGCTGGGGCCGCGCCGGCGCCGATTTCGATACGGGCGTCTATCGCTTCGACACCATCAAGCCGGGCGCCGTGGCCGGCCGCAGCGGGACCACGCAGGCACCGCACATCTGCATGATCCTGTTTGCCCGCGGCATCAACCTCGGCCTGCACACCCGCGTGTATTTCAGCGACGAGGCTGCGGCCAACGGCACGGACCCGGTGCTGAACGGCATCGAGTGGGAAGTGCGCCGCAAGACGCTGATTGCCCAGCGCAGCGAGCGTAACGGCGAGGTGGTCTACACCTTCGACGTGCGCCTGCAAGACACGCCGGATGGCGGCGCGGAGACCGTGTTCTTCGATATCTGATCGCCGCATCACATCCGAGGACCACGCCCGGCAGGTTCACACCGCCGGGCGTTGTTTTTGATGCGAGCAACACGACTTTCAGCGGGACGTCATGCGGGCGTCGATAATGGGTGGATCGCCAGCCCGGCGTTTGACGACCCTGCCGTGACCCAGCTCACTCTTCCCGGATTCGAAGCCACCCCGCAATTGCCCGCGCATCGCCTGTTTCTGGCGATCAAGCCTGACGTGGATACCGCCGAGCGCATCGCGCGGCTGATCCAGCAATTGCGGCCCGTCGTGGGCTTCAAGGGCAAGGCGCTGCGTACGGAGCGCCTGCATGTCACGCTGCATCACCTTGGCGATTTCGTTCATCTGCCGCCGGACGACGTCGTGGCGCGTGTGCGCGCAGCAGCGGCCGGCCTCGCATTGCCGGCATTCGACGCCACGTTCAACCAAGTGGTGAGCTTTCATGGCCGGCGCGACCATCGGCCGTTTGTGCTGCTGGGGGATGAGGGTGTGGGCGGCCTGATGGCGTTTCAGGCGGCGCTGGGCGAGGCGCTCCAACATGCCGCCGTGCCAGTGCCGCGTGGGCATTTCAAGCCGCACATCACGCTGTTGTATGACCGCGGCGGCTTTGCGCCGAAAGCGGTCGAGCCCATCACGTGGACCGTGCGCGAGTTCGTTCTCATCCATAGCTGGCTCGGCAAAACGCGCTACGACGAACTCTGCCGCTGGGCGCTCAAAGGCTGAGCGCCACGTTGTTATGCGCAGCCGTCCGGCCCGCAGACAGGGCCATCGGCTTGGTTCATCGGGGCAGGCGCGCCGATGTGCTGCGTCAGCGCCTGGGCCCAGGGTTCCGGTTTACCGAGCCACGGGCCAACGTCGATGATGCCCAGTTGGCCATCGGCATCTTCCAGCGCAAACGTCGGAAAACCCTGACCGCCCACTCGATCGAGCCACTGTCGGCTTTGGGCGATGTGCTGCTGCGTGAGCGTACCGGCTTGCCGCGCGTATTCCGCATCGAATGCTTCGGGCGATAGGCCGATCTCGGCTGCCAGCGCGCGCAGTACCGGCACATCTGCAATGCGACGGCCTTGTTCGTAATGCGCGCGCTGGATGCGATGGATCATGTCCAGCCCGCGGCCGCCGAGTGCCTCGGCTGCAAGCACGGCGGTAATGGGGGGCTCCGAATCCATCACGGCCGTGGTGTCGCGCAACAGGCCTTCAAAGTAGGGCTCGCCGAAGGGCTGGCCGGTCAACTCGGCAATGCGGTGGTCGTGCGGCATCACGTAGTCGCGCCACTGAGGCGTGACCGTACGGCGGTTCGTGCCAGCAAGCATGCCGCCGCCGTGGAAGGCGATCGTGAGGCCCGGCACCGTGCGCGCGGCCTCCACCAGCGGCGCGGCGCCGTAGCACCAGCCACACAGCGGGTCGTAGATGTAATGCAACGTCGTCATGTTGTTTCCTCGGTGGCAGACCAGCTTACTGCGGCCACTTCATTTCGCCCTTGATGACCTTGGCGCTCAGCTCCAGCGATGCATCGCCGGCCAGCGTCGGATAAGCCGCCTTCATCGCCTTGATCAGCTCCGCCGAGTTGTTGGCCTTGGCGGCCTGTACCTCGAAGGTTTTCAGGTAATCCGCGGTAAAGCGTACCGCGTCCAGCCCCGTTGGCATTGCACCCGTGAAGTGACCGGGCACCACGGTCGTCGGCTTGAGCGCTGTGATGTTGTCCAGCGTCTGCAACCAGCCCAGGCGCGATTCGCGCGTCTGCGTGTCGGCCACCCAAACGTGGTCGCCGCTGTTGACGACCACGCCGCCGGCCACGGTCTTGATCGATGGGATCCACAGATACGTACGTGCCGCGTCGGGGCCGTTCAGGCCCTTGATCTCGATGGTGCGGCCTTCCAGCGTGAGGTGGTCGGCATTCAGCACGTCGGGCAGCACGAGCGTCTTGGGCGCGTTGTCCTTGAGGATCGGGCCCCAGTAGGCGAGCTTGCCGTTCATTGATGCCTTGATGGCGGCCACGGTTTGCGGTGTTGCCACGATTTTCGCGTTCGGGAAGGCAGCGCGGATGACGTCGAGGCCGAAGTAATAATCCGGATCGCTCTGGCTGATGTAGACCGTAGTGAGCGTCTTGCCGCTGGCCTTGAGTTTCTGCACGAGCGCCTCTGCATCGCTGCGCTGGAATTGCGCGTCGATCAGGATCGCCTCGTGTGCGCCGCTGATGATTTCCGACGACACCGGGAAGATGCCCTTGGCGCCGGGGTTGTAGACCTCGAGATGCAAGGGGGCGGGCGGGGCAGCGTGAGCAGCAAGGCCGGCGCTGACCAGGCCGGCGGCAAGCAGGGTGCGGAGCAGGGACATCGGGTTTCTCCAGTCGGATGAAATGCGTGCAATGTCGCCACTGTAGGTTGCTTGATCCGATCGAAAAACCCCCTAAGATGCGCATATTTGTTTCTCTAATCGATCAAATATGGATCGCATCACGTCGGCCGAAGTGTTTGTGGCGATTGTCGAGCGCGGCAGCCTGAGCGCCGCCGCCGAAGCGCTCGACATGTCGCGCGCGATGGTCACGCGCTATCTGGCGCAGATGGAGGCGTGGTCCGGCGCGCGGCTGCTGCACCGGACCACGCGCCGCATCGGCCTGACACCCGCCGGCGAGGCCACGCTTGCGCGCTGCCGCCAGATGCTGGAAATCGCTTCGCAGATGGCCGTGGCGGATGGCCCCGAAGCCGATACGCCGCGCGGGCTCCTGCGCATTGCCTGCGCGCAGTCCCTGGCGCAGCAGACGTTGAGCGCGGCGGTGACGGCCTACCTGCGGCGCTATCCGCAAACGGCCGTCGATCTGGTGGTCGACAACCGCACCATCAACCTCGTGGAAGAACGCATCGACCTGGCCGTGCGCATCACCAACGATCTGGATCCGAACCTGATTGCGCGGCCGCTGGGCATGTGCGAATCCGTCGTGGTGGCGGCGCCGTCTTACCTGGCCGCGCACGGTACGCCGCGCCGCGTGCAAGACCTGGCCGTTCACAACTGCCTGACGTATTCGTACTTCGGCAAGAGCCTGTGGGAGTTCACCGAGGCGAAGACGGGCGCGCCATCAGACGTGCCGGTGGGCGGCAATCTGAGTGCGAATGAATCGATGGTGCTGCTGGCAGCGGCGCGGGAGGGCGCGGGGATTGCGTTGCAGCCGGTGTTTGCCGCCGCGCCGCTGATCGCCAGCGGGCAACTCGTGCGTTTGTTGCCCGACCACGTGCCGCAGGCGCTGGGCATTCACGGCGTGTACAGCTCGCGCAGGCAGATGCCGGCGGCGCTGCGGGCGATGCTGGATTTTCTGGTGGACTGGTTCAGGGCGCAGCCGAACGTCACGTGATTGGGCCGGCAGATTTCCTTCGCATAGCCAACAGGCCCAACGCCAGCAGGCAGAACACCGCCCCCGCGTGGAATGTCGCGGCTGCGCCAAGCCTGTCCCACAACAAGCCCGCCAGAACGCTCGCAGCCAACATAGCCAACCCGCTTACGAGGTTGAACATGCCGTAAGCGGTACCGCGCAAGTCGGCCGGTGCGGTGTGGGCGACCGGGGTGGCCAGCGAGCCGAGCATGATGCCGATCATCGGCGGGCTGACACAGCCGAGCACTCAGATGCCTGCCGGGATCTTGCACAGGCCGCTGGGCGATCTGGGTTTCGGTCAAGGAGGCGCCACGAGCGATTGGCTTTCCGTTAATCGAGAGCTTCAGGCGAACGGCTCAAAGACGCTGTTGAGCTTGGCCCCACTGGCAGCGTCGCGCGCGAAGGCGAATGTGCCGGCGGTGCGCAGCTCTTCCGCCGCCCGCAGGAAGGCTCCCATGGCAACGCGTGCGAGTGTCGCGCCCACGCTGATGCGCTTGACGCCCAATTCCGTCAACTCGGCCACGCTAAGGTTGCCGTCGGCGAAGCCCATCAGCACGTTGAGCGGCCGATCAATCTCGCGCAGCACGGTGGCGATCTCGTCGCGCGTTTTCAGGCCGGGGGCGTAGAGCACGTCGGCGCCGGCGTCCTGGAAAGCCTGCAGGCGGCGGATCGTGTCGGCCAGGTCGTTGCGGCCGTGCAGGTGGTTCTCGGCGCGCGCGGTGAGCGTGAACGGAAACGGCAACGCGCGCGCAGCCTCCACCGCAGCGCGCACGCGGTCGACCGAAGCCTCCAGCGAGTAGATGGGCGCATCTGCGCGACCCGTCGCGTCTTCAATCGAGCCGCCGACGATGCCCGTGGCGCCCGCCAGGCGGATGGTCTCGGCGACGGCTTCCGGCGCATCGCCAAAGCCGTTTTCCAGGTCGGCGGCCATGGGCACATCCGTGGCGGCTGCCAGATCGGCCACGTGCGCGAGGATGGTGTCGCGGCCGACGCCATAGTCGGGCAACCCGCGCGAGAACGCGAAGCCGGCGCTGGTACTGGTCAATGCTTCGAAGCCCAGCGATGCCAGCAGCCGGGCCGAGCCCGGGTCCCACGGGTTGGGAATCACAAAGGTGCCGCTGCGTTCGTGCAGCGCGCGGAAGGCGTGGGCTTTTTCGATCTGGGTCGGCATGGGCTATCCGGTGTGAAGGGGATGAGGGTTGGACTGCACTGCTGCGGCACAGGCGAGCGCATCGTCCAGGCGGTCATTGCCCCAGAACATCGCGTCGCCGACAAAGAACATGGGAGCGCCAAAGATGCCACGAATCTGCGCGGCGTGCGTTTGCTCGCGCAGGGCGGTAAAACGAGCGTTGTCAGTGCTCGCCTCAAGCACCTTTCATGCAGCGTGCGTGGCCGCTTCCGAACAGATCCAGGCAGCCACATCGCGCACGTCGCGGCGCGGGTTCGGCTCGGATTGGATTAACCAGTACGCATGCGTATTGCGCACCCCCGGGGCGATGGTCGGTACGGTGACCAGGCGGCCGTCCGCCAGCAGCGGCGCGATCAACTCCAGACGGCCCAGCGCGATGCCTTGGCCGGCCACCGCTGCATGGATGATCTGGTCGTGCTGGTTGAAGCGCAGCACGGTGCGCGGCTTGGCGTGGCTCCAGCCGGCGGCGGCCAGCCAGTCAGTCCATTGGAGCCAGGGGCGGCGCAGGTCGCGGTCGTCAAAGTCGAGTAGCGTTTGGCCGGCAAGCGCCTCGGCGGAATCCAGCGAGCGCAGCCCCAGCGACGGATGCGCGACCGGCGCAACGGTCTCCCCAAACAGCCGGATGGCGCCGGGCGGCGCATCGCTCGGTGGGCAATACCGGATGGCAAGTTCAATGCCTTCGTTCTTCAAATCGACGAGGCGGTTGTTGGTGGCCACGCGCACGTCGATGTCGGGGTATTGCTGCTGGAAGCGGGCGAGGCGCGGCAGCAGCCACAGGCCGGTGACGCCGATGCTGGCCGTAATCGTGACCGGCCGCCGTTCGGCCGCCACACGAATGGCGCCGATGGCGTCCTGCAACTGCTGCACGGCGCTGTCGGCGCTGCGGAACAGGCGTTCGCCCTCGGGCGTGAACGCAATCGAGCGGTGCCCGCGCACCAGCAGCTTCACACCCAGCGCCTCTTCCAATGCGGACACCTGCCGGCTCACCGCCGATTGCGTCAGGCACAGATCATCGGCCGCGAGCGTGATGCTCATGCGCCGGCCCACCGCCACGAAGCCGCGCAGCAAGTCCAGGGAGGCCAACCGAACCAGGGGAGTCGACATGCGTTTTCCTCATGCAAGGCGTTCTCAAAGATCAATTGAGAAGCCGGATAGGGCGAAGTTTAATAAGCCATCGGACGACATTCCAGTCTCATGCACGCTCCGCACGCTTGCGAAGCTGGAATGTCAGTCACATCGGAGAGAAACGCTCATGACATTGAAATCTCTCGCGCAATCGCCCTGGTTGCCGGTATTGGCCGGCGGCGCGGTGATCGGCGTGGCGCTGGGCATTCGGCACGTGCAAGGGCTCTTCCTCGTGCCGGTCACGATGGGCCATGGCTGGACACGCGAAACCTTCGGCCTGGCGATCGCGTTGCAAAACCTCATCTGGGGCGCGGCACAGCCTTTTGCGGGCATGCTGGCCGACCGCTACGGTGCCGCCAAGGTGGTGGTGGCCGGCATCGTCGTCTATGCGCTCGGTTTGTTGCTGATGGCACATGCGGGCACGCCGCTGGGCTTCACGCTCTCGGCCGGCGGGCTGATCGGGCTGGGGCTGTCAGGCACGTCGTTCGGCGTGGTGTATGGCGCGATCAGCCGATTGACGCCGCCCGAGCGGCGCAGCTGGGCGCTGGGCGTGGCGGGCGCGGTGGGCGGTGTCGGCCAGTTTGTGATGGTGCCGACGGCGCAGGGCTTGCTCAGCACGGTCGGCTGGGTGACGGCGCTGGTTGTCATGGCGGTGGTCATGGCGATCTTCATGCCGCTGGCCGCGCCGCTGCGCGAGAGGGCATCGAGTGCCACCGTGCAGGAGGCGCATCAAAGCATGGGCGCAGCCATCCGCGAGGCCTTCGCCCACCGCGGTTTCTGGCTGCTGAATCTGGGGTTCCTGACGTGCGGATTCCAGCTCGCCTTTATCGGTGCGCACATGCCGGCGTATCTGCTCGACAAGGGGCTCACCGGCCGCCACGGCATGGTCGCGCTGGCGCTGATTGCCGCCGCCAACATCGTCGGCACGTATTACTGCGGCGCACTGGGCGGGCTGTTCCGGCGCAAGTATCTGCTGTCGTTGCTGTACCTGATTCGCACGGCGGCAATTGCGCTATTCATCCTGCTCCCGCTGTCGCCGGCAACGCTGTATGCGTTTGCCATCGTGATGGGCCTGCTGTGGCTCGGCACGGTGCCGCTGACGAACGGGCTGCTGTCGCAGGTGTTCGGGGTGCGCTACATCGGCACGCTGTTCGGCTTCGTGTTTCTCGGTCACCAGATCGGCGCCTTCCTGGGCGTGTGGCTGGGCGGCGTGGTGTACGACCACCTGCATTCCTACGATGCAATCTGGTTTGGTGCGATGGTGCTCGGCGTGGTGGCCGCGCTCCTGCACTGGCCGATCGACGATCGCCAACTCGCGCGCACGCCGATGGCGCTACCGGCATGAAGGGTCGGCTCAATCGATGGGCGGCGTGGGCGCTGGCGGCGGCCGGCGCTGCCCTGGTCTTTGCGGCGTGGCTGACGCCGGAAGGTGCATTTTCTTTTGTGACGTTGGCGTCCTTCTGCGGGTAGGGCGACGCACGAGCCCGATTTGTGAAACAATACCGGGTTAATCACTAGTGGGCACTGGTACGGTTTGCGCGGGAATTACGTCGCTTTTGCGTCGTTCTCCTGTGAATGCCACCGTTCAGACATGACTTACGCCGTCAAGGAAATCTTCTACACGCTGCAAGGCGAGGGTGCCAACACCGGCCGCGCAGCTGTCTTCTGCCGCTTTGCCGGCTGCAATCTCTGGAGTGGGCGCGAAGCCGATCGCGCCACCGCCGTCTGCCAGTTCTGTGACACCGACTTCGTCGGCACGGACGGCACGCAAGGCGGCAAATACGCCACCGCCGACGCACTCGCCGATACCGTTGCCGCCGAATGGCCGGCCAGCGCCACCGGCGGCAAGCCGCTCGTCATCTGCACCGGCGGCGAGCCGCTGCTGCAACTCGATAAGCCGCTGATCGACGCGCTGCACGCACGCGGCTTCGAAATCGCCATCGAGACCAACGGCACCATCGCCGTGCCGGACGGCATCGACTGGGTGTGCGTGAGCCCCAAGATGGGCTCCGAACTCGTCGTCACGCGCGGCGACGAACTGAAAGTGGTGATCCCGCAAGACGGGCAAGACCTCGACGCATACGAACGGCTGGATTTCCAGCATTTCTTCCTGCAGGCCATGGACGGCCCGCTCGCCCGGCAAAATACGGCGGCTGCCGTTGAGCTGTGCCAGCGCCGGCCGCGCTGGCGCCTGTCGCTGCAAACCCATAAGATGCTGGGCATCCGCTAAGGCGGGCCGCAGCACTTTGTCCCCGGTTTTCTGCCGGTTCCAGCCGTTTCGCGGCGCCCGCTGCCGCCACCTTGCTCCATGACCAAGACCGTTTCCATTACGCGCCGGCTCGAATTCGACGCCGGCCACCGCATCCCGGGCCATGCCGGCCAGTGCCGCAACCTGCACGGCCATCGCTACCAGCTCGAACTCACGCTGACCGGCGAAGTCCTGCACAACGACAAAGCCGCCGACGACGGCATGATCCTCGACTTCGGCGACGTCAAGCAGCTCGCCAACAAGCACCTCGTCGACCTGTGGGATCACGCTTTCCTCGTCTATCGCGGCGACACGAAGCTCGTTGAATTCCTGAACGACATCGAAGGCGGTCACAAGACCGTCGTGCTGAACGACGTGCCCACCGTCGAGAACCTCGCCCAGGTGGCCTTCGACATTCTCGAGCCGGTGTTCCGCAACACGTTCGGGCATCATCTGCGCCTGTCCAAGCTCGTGCTGTACGAAACTCCGAACTGCTGGGCCGACGTGAAGCTCGCGCGCCCGCACGAGCAGGATTGATTCGACAGCGCCGGATCGCATGACCACACCGCACGTCCTCACCCCGCCCGCCGACATGTCCGCCCCCGAGCGCGACGGTTACTGGATGCAGCAGGCGCTCGTGCAGGCCAAGTTCGCATGGGGGCAGGGCGAGGTGCCGGTGGGCGCAGTGGTCGTGCGCGGCAACGAGATCGTCGGCGTCGGCTACAACGCGCCGATCGGCACGCACGATCCATCGGCGCATGCCGAGATGCGCGCCCTGCGGCAGGCCGCCGAAAAGCTCGGCAACTACCGCCTGCCCGACTGCGAAGTCTTCGTGACGCTGGAGCCGTGCGTGATGTGCGCCGGCGCCATGCTGCATGCCCGTGTGGCGCGCGTCGTCTACGGCGCGCCGGACCCCAAGACGGGCGCCGCGGGCAGCATCCTCGACCTGTTTGCCGAGACGCGGCTGAACCACCAGACCGCCATCACCGGTAGCGTGCTCGCGCAGGAATGCGGCGACATGCTGCGCGCCTTCTTTGCCGAGCGCCGCGCGAGCCAGAAGGCCGCGCGCCTGGAGTCCACCGAACCTGACGAAACCGCCACATGACCACTGTCCGCCTGATTGCGCCTTCCGGTTATCCGAACGATGCGGCCATCGCCCGGCGCGGCGTGGCGGCGTTGGAAGCGCAGGGCTGCGTGGTCGTCAACCGCGAGTGCCTGAGCCGGCAGCATCAGCGCTTTGCCGGCGGCGAACTGGCGCGTCTGGCCGACCTCAACCAGATCGGCACGGGCAGCGGCCAGGAAATCGCCATGGCCATTCGCGGCGGGTATGGCCTGACGCGCTTGCTGGATCGCATCGACTTCATCGACATCGGCCGCCGCGCGCAGGCCACCGACGCCATCATCGTCGGCCACAGCGATTTCACCGTGTTTTCGCTGGCGTACCTGGCGGCCACGGGCGGCGTGACGTTTGCCGGTCCGCACGTCTGTTCGGACTTCGGGCTGGAGACGGTCGACCCGTTCATGGCCGAACACTTTTGGGGCATTTTGCGCAGCCCGACCTATGCGCTGCGCGTGGAGGGGCCGCAACCCAAAGGCTGCCCGCGGCCCGGGCGCTATGCCGGCACGCTGTGGGGCGGCAATCTGGCCATGCTGTGCAGTTTGATCGGCACGCCGTATCTGCCGGACATTCGCGACGGCATCCTGTTCGTTGAGGACATCAACGAACATCCGTACCGCGTTGAGCGCATGCTGCTGCAATTGCAGCAGGCCGGCGTGCTCGATGCGCAGCAGGCGCTGGTACTGGGCGATTTTTCCGGCTATCGCACCACGCCGTACGACGCCGGCTACGATTTCGACGCCATGCGCGATTACCTGGCCGAACATCTGTCGATTCCGGTCGTCACGGGATTGCCGTTCGGCCATTGCCCGACCAAGGCGACGCTGCCGATTGGCGCACATGCCGAGCTGGATGTCGACGCCGCGGGCTTTACGCTGCACTTGTCGGGGTATCCGACACTGAGGGCATAAGTCTTCCGGCCATCCGGGTCACGTCCGGGTGGTAAAATCTCAGGTTCTCCAAATGGCGGACGGCCGAGTGCCTGCGTCGCCAGATCACCGCTTTCCAAATCAAGGTTTCCACGTGCTTTCCACCGCCAACATCACCATGCAGTTCGGGCCCAAGCCCTTGTTCGAGAACATCTCGGTCAAGTTTGGCGAGGGCAATCGCTATGGCCTGATCGGCGCCAACGGTTGCGGCAAGTCGACCTTCATGAAGATCCTGGGCGGCGATCTGGAGCCCAGCTCCGGCAACGTGATCCTGGAACCGGGCGTGCGCCTGGGCAAACTGCGCCAGGACCAGTTCGCCTACGAAGACATGCGCGTGCTGGACGTCGTGATGATGGGCCACACCGAAATGTGGGCCGCCGCGCAGGAGCGCGATGCCATCTACGCCAACCCGGAAGCCACCGACGACGACTACATGAAGGCCGCCGACCTGGAGGCCAAGTACGCCGAATACGACGGCTACACCGCCGAAGCGCGTGCCGGTGAACTGCTGATGGGCGTCGGCATTCCGACCGACCAGCACAACGGCACAATGAGCAACGTCGCGCCCGGCTGGAAGCTGCGTGTGCTGCTGGCGCAGGCGCTGTTCTCGAACCCGGACGTGCTGCTGCTGGACGAGCCGACCAACAACCTCGACATCAACACGATCCGCTGGCTGGAATCGGT
This sequence comes from Ralstonia flatus, assembly GCF_958439105.1. NCBI lineage: Bacteria > Pseudomonadati > Pseudomonadota > Betaproteobacteria > Burkholderiales > Burkholderiaceae > Ralstonia > Ralstonia flatus. The sequence goes on from NZ_CAUDLI010000012.1 coordinate 66,822, forward strand.
GCTCAACGAGCGCAATTCCACCATGATCATCATCTCCCACGATCGCCACTTCCTGAACTCGGTCTGCACGCACATGGCCGACATGGATTACGGCACGCTGAAGGTCTACCCCGGCAACTACGACGACTACATGGAAGCCTCCATGCAGGCGCGCGAACGCCTGCAGGCCGCCAACGCGCGGGCCAAGGAGCGCATCTCCGACCTGCAGGACTTCGTGCGCCGCTTCTCGGCCAACAAGTCCAAGGCACGCCAAGCCACGTCGCGCCTGAAGATGATCGACAAGATCAAGGTCGAAGACATCAAGCCGTCGTCGCGCCAGAACCCGTTCGTCCGCTTCGAGATGGAGAAGAAGCTGCACAACCTGGCAGTGGAAACCGAGAACGCACGCAAGACGTACGACCGCAAGATTTTCGATGGCCTGACGATGGCCGTGCGCGCGGGCGAGCGGATCGCCATCATCGGTGAGAACGGCGCGGGCAAGACCACGCTGCTGCGTTGCCTGCTGAACGGCGCCGTGAAGACCGGTGTGCAGCGCGGCATCGAGATCGACGGTGGCACCGTCAAGTGGGCCGAGAACGCCAATGTCGGCTACATGCCGCAGGACACCTACGAAGAATTCCCCGAAGACCGCGACCTGATGGACTGGATGAGCCAGTGGATGCAGCCCGGCGATGACGACCAATCGCTGCGCGGCACCATGGGCCGCCTGCTGTTCTCTGCCGACGACATCAAGAAGAGTGTGAAGGTGCTGTCCGGTGGCGAAAAGGGCCGCATGATCTGGGGCAAGCTGATGCTCGGCCGCCACAACGTGCTGGCGCTGGACGAGCCGACCAACCACATGGACATGGAGTCCATTGAGTCGCTGCAGATCGCGCTCGACAAGTTCGAAGGCACGCTGATCTTCGTGTCGCATGATCGCGAGTTGATCAGCGCCCTGGCCACACGTGTGATCGAAGTGCGCCCGGACGGCACGCTGACCGACTACCTCGGCACCTACGACGAATACCTGCAAAGCCAGGGCGTCGAAGTCTGAGCGCCAATCCTCTGCCGTAGCCAAGGGCCGCCGATGTGCGGCCCTTTGTTTTTGGTGCCCGCCCAATGCGGCTGCCGCGCGCCGCCAAGGTGGTCGTTTTATGAAAAAACCGACTGGCTTCCATGATTTTTTGTCGCCATCGGAATGCATTGCCGTCGCTACACTGGGATCGCATATCACAGTGAACAGGCCGAGAGCTGCAGGCAAGGCGTCGCGCGTCGCACCAAGAAGCGCCAAACGCAGGCTCGGCGAAGTACCCAGGAGACGAGATGACCTCTGATATTGGCGGCCGCATTCGCCTGCAATCCCTGCTGGACAAAGTGGTGTCTGCGGACGAAGCCGCGACGTTGATCCGCGATGGCATGACGGTCGGCATGAGCGGCTTCACCCGCGCCGGCGACTGCAAGGCCGTACCGTTTGCCCTGGCCCGGCGTGCCGCGCACGAGCCGCTGCGCATCACCTTGATGACAGGCGCCTCGTTGGGCACCGACATCGACAAGGTATTGGCCGAAGCCAATGTGATCGCTCGTCGCCTGCCGTTTCAGGCCGATGCCACCTTGCGGCGCAAGATCAACGCAGGCGAGGTCATGTTCATTGACCAGCACTTGTCGGAAACCGTCGAGCAACTGCGTTCGCGGCAGATTGCGCCGCTGGATGTGGCGGTGGTGGAAGCCACAGCCATCACCGAGAATGGCGGCATCGTGCCGACGACGTCGGTGGGCAATTCCGCAAGTTTCGCGGTGCTGGCGAAGCAGGTGATCGTCGAGATCAACCTGAACATGCCCGCCAATCTGGAAGGGCTGCACGATATCTTCTTCCCGGTGCAGCGGCCTTATCGCCAGCCGATTCCGCTCATTGCAGCGGAGCAGCGCATCGGCCTGCCGTATATCCCGATCGACCCGCGCAAGATCGCCGCCATCGTCATCACGGGGCAGGACGACAGCCCGTCTAACGTGTTGCCGCCTGATATGGAGACCAACGCCATCGCCGGGCATCTGAACGCGTTCCTGGCGCGGGAAGTGCGCACGGGGCGTCTTTCCCCCACGCTGCAACCATTGCAGGCGGGTATCGGGACGATCTCCAACGCGGTTCTGCATGGCTTCATCGACTCGCCGTTCCATGACCTCAAGATGTATTCGGAGGTCTTGCAGGACAGCTCCATCGAGCTGCTCGACTCGGGCAAGCTGGCGTTTGCCTCGGCTTCGTCGATCACGCTGTCACGCCCGGTCTACAAGCGGTTCCTGACCGAACTGGAGCGCTACAAGCCGCGGGTGGTTCTGCGGCCGCAAGAGATCAGCAACCACCCGGAGGTGATCCGCCGGTTGGGCCTGATCACCATCAATACCGCGCTGGAATGCGACATTTACGGCAACGTGAATTCAACGCATGTGGGCGGCACGCACATGATGAACGGCATCGGCGGCTCGGGCGACTTCGCGCGCAACGCGCATCTGTCGGTCTTCGTGACCAAGTCGTTGGCCAAGGACGGCGACATCTCGAGCATCGTCCCGATGGTCTCGCATGTGGACCACACCGAGCACGACGTTGACATCATCGTCACCGAGCATGGCTTGGCCGACTTGCGTGGATTGGCGCCGCGCGAGCGTGCCGTCCAGATCATCGGCAACTGCGCGGACCCGCGCTACCGCGAGCTGCTGCGCGACTACGTTGTGCGGGCGCAGCGGCGCGGCGGACATACGCCCCACCTCCTGGAGGAGGCGCTGGCCTGGCATATTCGGTTCCGCGATCATGGATCGATGCGCCCGGCGGGGTTCAGTGAAGAGGGTGCGCTCGCGGAGTCTGCATTGAGCGCTTGAAGCGTGGGCGCCTCTGCTCAGGCGCCCAGCACTTCCTCGCATGTCGCCAGCCATGCGCGCGCGGCGTGCGACAGGTACCGACCGGGGGACCACAGGTGCGCGAGTGCCCAATCCATGTCCGGCGTGGTCAGCCGTGCCACTGCCAGCTTGTCACGGTTCGCAAGGTTGGTCACCAGCGGCTGCGGCAAAAACGTTGTGCCTAGGCCCGCTGCCGCCATCGAGGCGAGGAATTCCCAGTGCCCGCTCTGCGCAGCGATGTGCGGCTCGATGCGGGCTTCGAGAAAGGCGTGTCGCAGCTTGCGCGTCAGCGAAAAATCCTCGGCCAGCAACAGCAGCGGTTCGTCGCGCAGCGCAGAAAGGCTGACGGTCTTGCCCCTGGCCCACTTCGCTTTGCGCGGCCCCACCACCCAGATCGGATACTTTGCAAACTGCCGCGTGGCGAGTTCGAGCCCGCTGTCGCCGGGCAGCACGGTGGCGCCCACCTCCAGTTCGCCGCTGGCCACTTGCTGCTCCACCGTCTTGCCACCGGACTCGGCCAGGTTCAGCACCACATTGGGATAACGCTGCCGAAACGCGCTCACGACCGGCGAAAAGAACAGGTTCACCATCGGTGGGATGCCAACCGTGAGTTCACCCCGTCCGAGCGAAGACAGATCCGCCACTTCAAGCGTCAGCCTGTGCACCACGCCCAGCGTTTCCTGGCCCCGTGCGTACACGACCCGGCCCACGTCGGTGAGCCGCACCTGCCGGCCTTCGCGAATCAACAACGGCTGACCGACCTCGCTTTCCAACTGACGCACCATCTTGCTGATGGTGGACTGTGTTACCGAGAGCGAACTCGCTGCCTGCGTGAAGCTCTGCAGCCGCGCGGTTTCGACGAAGTAACGAAGGGCTCGGATATCGATGGGCACGGGCAAACCTTTGCCATGAAGCATGCGAATGGGATTCGCCATGGTAATGAAGTTTTCCCATTCCACGGTGCTCAACAAAAAAGGCGGCAGAGGTGGCCGCCTTTTTGTTGTCCGAGCGTGCGGGCTTAGCCGGTGGCCTCGTCGATCAGCAAATCAAGCTGGGCGATGACGTTGCTGGTGTCCGGCTCGCCGCGCGTCTTGGTCAGCGCCGCCTTGAGCGTGTCGCGCAGGGCGACGAGTTCCGCGACATTGCCGGCTTTCTCCACCTTCATCTCGAGCAGATAACCGCGCAGGCCGAGATACCGGCTGATGGTTTCGGTGTAGAAGCGATAAAGGCGTTGATAGCCTTCGGCGGCGGGCTCTTTTGACGTGGTTGCCTGTGCAGGAGCCGTCTCCGCAGCGGTGGGTGCAGATGCCGGTTCAGCCTTCGCCGCGGTCGCCCCGGCCGCGTGCGGGCGGATATAGCCGCCGTTCTCCAGCTCGTCGAATACCGCTTGCGTCATGCCGAGCGGCTGAAGCTGCACGAGGATGTCGTCGCAGGTTTTTTCGCCGTTGATCATCAGAAGCACCGCGCGGTGACGCTGGTCGAGGTGGTTCGCGCGCGTGCGGATCTCGTCCTGACCTTTTTCGGTCTTCTGATAGATGCTGGTGGTCATGCTGGTCTCCCTCGGCCGGCGCGTCTGCAGTGTGCGCTCTGGTGGCTCTACAATAGACCGATCATAACCGCCCCGGGGGCGATGTCGGCCTCAGTCGCAACCCGGATAGCACAACGCGCAAACCGCGCATCCACCAGAGCGAGACGACCAACGATGCAGCAACGCGACAAGCTTTTCATCAATGGCAAGTGGGTGGCGCCGCAGGGCAAGGGCGTCATTGAAGTGATTCATTCGGCCACGGAAGCGGTGATGGGCACCATTCCCGAAGGCAGCGCGGCCGATGCCGAAGCCGCCGTGGCTGCGGCGCGCGCGGCATTTGACGACTGGGCCGCCACGCCCGTGGCCAAGCGCGCCGAGTACATCCAGAAGATTGCCGACGGCCTGCAGGCCCGCAGCGAAGAACTGGCGCAGTTGATCGCCGGCGAGGTCGGCATGCCGATCAAGCTCGCGCGTGCCATCCAGGTGGGCGGCCCGGTCTATAACTGGGGCAATTTCGCCAAGCTGCTCAGCACGTTTGAATTTGAAGAGCACGTCGGCAACTCGCTGGTGGTACGCGAGCCCGTGGGCGTGGTGGGCGCCATCACGCCGTGGAACTACCCACTCAACCAGATCACGCTGAAGGTTGCGCCCGCGCTGGCGGCGGGCTGCACGGTGGTGCTCAAGCCGTCGGAAGTGGCGCCGCTCAACGCCTTCGTGCTGGCGGAAGTCATTGAAGAAGCCGGCCTGCCGCCGGGCGTGTTCAACCTTGTCACCGGCTATGGCCCGGTGGTGGGCGAGGTGCTGGCAAGCGACCCCGAGGTCGACATGGTGTCGTTTACCGGTTCCACGCGTGCGGGCAAGCGCGTGGCCGAGCTGGCATCGCAGTCCGTCAAGCGCGTGGCGCTGGAGCTGGGCGGCAAGTCGGCATCGGTGATCCTGGATGACGCGGATCTGTCTGCGGCGGTCAAGGGCACGCTGTCGGCGTGTTTCCTGAACTCCGGGCAGACGTGTTCGGCGCACACGCGCATGCTGGTCCCGCGTGCCAAGTATGAAGAAGTGAAGGCGCTCGCCGCGCAGTTTGCCGCTGCCTACGTGCCGGGCGATCCGGCGCAGGAATCTACGCGCCTGGGGCCGCTGATTTCCGCCGTACAGCGTGACCGCGTGCTGGGCTACATCCGCAAGGGGCTGGAGGAGGGCGCAGAACTCATTACCGGCGGTGCCGACACGCCCGAAGGCCTGTCGACCGGTTACTTCGTCAAGCCGACGGTGCTCGGCAACGTCAAGACGACCGACACTGTGGCGCGCGAAGAGATCTTCGGCCCCGTGCTGACCGTGATCTGCTACGACGACGAGGACGAGGCTGTCCGCATCGCCAACGACAGCATCTACGGCTTGGGCGGCGGTGTGTGGTCGGGCGACGAGAGCCGCGCGATTCGCGTGGCGCGGCGCATCCGCACGGGCCAGGTGAACATCAACGGCGGGCCGTTCAACATGCAGGCGCCGTTTGGCGGCTACAAGCAATCCGGCAACGGGCGCGAGAACGGCAAGTACGGTCTGGAGGAGTTCCTGGAGTACAAGGCGATGCAGCTCAACCCTGCGAAGACGGCCTGATCTGCCTCACATGCAGCACCCATGAAAAACCCGGCTTCGGCCGGGTTTTTTGCGTTTGATGCGCTGCGCTTACTTGCGGCTGCCGTCGGCGTTGTAGCCCTGGGCGGTGCCTTCGGCCAGGATGCGCGTCCAGACCGCGTTGCGCTCTTCGTCCGTCATGAACACCCAGTTGCTGACTTCCAGCTGGGTGCGCCCGCAGCCTTGGCAGACCTCGTCGAAGAGTGTCGAGCAGATACCGATGCAGGGGCTGTCGGGGCGGCCCAGCAGGGTGCTGTCGGAAGCACTGGTTGCGTCGTCGGGCATGGGGCTGAGAGCGGTCGATTCGGTCATGGGCGGTATTTTACCGGCTTCGACGCAGCGTCAGCTGCCGGCGCCGTCCCCCGTGCGCTGGCTGACATGATCGGCGGCGGCCGAGAGCGCCAGCGCTGAATTCACGAGCGCGATATGCGAAAACGCCTGCGGAAAATTGCCGACCAGCCGTTGCACGCGCGGGTCGTATTCTTCGGCCAAGAGGCCCACGTCATTGCGCAGCGCCAGCAGCTTGGTGAAGAGCGCGCGCGCTTCGTCGTGGCGGCCTTGCATGACGAGGTTGTCGACATACCAGAAGCTGCAGGCCAGGAATACGCCTTCGCCTTCGGGCAGGCCGTCAGTCACGGCTTCGGTGCGGTAGCGGCGCACGAGGCCATCGACGAGCAGGTCTTCTTCGATGGCCTTGACCGTGCCCTGGATGCGCGGGTCGGATGCCGGCAGAAAGCCGACGAGCGGCAGCATCAGCAGCGCGGCGTCCAGTTCTTCGCTGCCGTAGCTCTGCACGAAGCAGCCGCGTTTGGCGTTGTAGCCGTGCGCGCAGACCTCCGCGTGGATGCGGTCGCGCACGGCGCGCCAGCGTTCTACGGGGCCGTCGACATTGAATTGCTCGATGGTTTTGACGGCGCGGTCGAAGGCCACCCACGCCATCACCTTGGAATGCGTGAAATGGCGGGAAGGGCCGCGGACTTCCCAGATACCTTCGTCGGGCGTCTGCCAGATGCTCTCCAGATGCGTCATCAGCGCGACCTGCAGGCGCCACGAGGCATCGTCGCCATCCAGGCCGCCTTTGCGGGCGATGAACAGGGCATCCATCAGCTCGCCGTACACGTCGAGCTGCAGTTGCAGCGCTGCCGCATTGCCCACGCGCACGGGCTGCGCGCCTTCGTAGCCCGGCAGCCACGGGACGGTCCATTCGCCCAGGCGGCGCTCGCCGGCAATGCCGTACATGATCTGCACCTGTGCGGGGCTGCCGGCGATGGCGCGTTCGAGCCATTCGCGCCAGCTGCGCGCCTCGTCGAAGAAGCCTGCGTTCATGAGCGCGAGCAGCGTGAGGGTGGCGTCGCGCAGCCAGCAATAGCGGTAATCCCAGTTGCGCACGCCGCCCAGCTGTTCGGGCAGCGACGTGGTGGGCGCGGCCACAACGCCGCCGGTGCGGTGATACGTCAGCGCCTTGAGCGTGATGAGCGAGCGTTCCACGGCTTCGCTCCATTCGCCCGCGCCGTGACAGCGGCCCGCCCACGCGCGCCAGCGTGCCTCGATGTCGACCTGCGCTTCGAGCGCGTCGATCGATGCCGGTAACGGCAGGTGCGATGGCGAATACGTGAGCACGAACGGCACCGCTTCGCCTTCGCTCACCGTGAAATCCGCCACGGTGGAAAGGTTCTCGCCGCGGATGGGGGCAGGGGTGCGAAGTGTCGTCATGTTCGGCCCGGCCACGGCCCGCAGCACGCAATCGGGCATGTCGCACGGGCCGTCGGCCGGGGTGCCTGTGATTTCCGACACCCGGCTGACCCACGGGACCGACGCGCCGTAATCGAAGCGCAGCGTGAGATCCATGCGCATGTCGACCGTGCCGGAGAGACCGCGCACGATGCGGATGAGGTCGGAGGTGTCGTCCCGGGCGCCGAGCGTGCCGGGCAGCCGGGCGGTCATCAGGTCGGTCACGCTCGCCGTGCCGGTGTCGGTTTCGAAGACGGTCTCGAGTACCAACGTGCCGGGCAGGTAGCGGCGCTGCACGGAACGCACGTTGGCCTGCGGTGCGATGCGCCATCGGCCGTGGTCTGGCGTGCCGAGCAACGCGGCAAAACAGGCGCCTGAATCGAACCGCGGCCAGCACAGCCAATCGATGGAGCCGTCGCGCGAAACCAGTGCCGCGGTTTCGCAATCGCCAATCAACGCGTAATCTTCGATTCTTGAGGGCATTGCACTCCACTCCACGCACTTCAACGAGGCCGTGACCATGCACGAAAGCACCCGCATCCTTCTTGAATACAACGCCGGGCGTGATCCGGAAAGGCTCACCCGAAAGCTGGATGCCATCGCCGCCGACCCGTTCTCATTCTTTCGCGGCACCAACAACCTGTATGCGGCCTCGCTGGCCGACGCGCCGCTGCTGCACGAAGCGCCGCGCACGCTGGTCTGCGGCGATCTCCACCTTGAAAACTTCGGCAGCTTCAAGGGCGACAACGGCCTCGTCTACTTCGACATGAACGACTTTGACGAGGCCTTGGCCGCGCCGTTTACGGTCGACCTGGTGCGCGTGCTGTCGAGCCTGCAGGTAGCCGCCTACAGCTGGAAACTGGCCGATGAAGACGCCAACAACCTGTGCCGCCGCTTTCTGGACACGTATGCGGTGGCGTTGGTTGACGGCAAGCCGCGCTGGGTCGAACGGTCGACCGCCACCGGCATCGTGCGCGACCTGCTGCGCGGCCTGCGCAAGCGCAATCGCGCCGCCTACCTCGCGCAGCGCACCGAGCGCGATGGCAACCGCATTCGCCTGCGCATCGACGGCCGACGCACGTTGCGGGCTAGCAAGGAAGAGGCCCGCCGCGCGCGCCGCATCCTGCAGGCGTATGGCGAGCAGGGCAACGGCACCGGCAGCGCCAGCCACAATCAGCGCTTTGTCGCCGTGGACGTGGCGCGGCGCATTGCCGGCACCGGCAGCCTGGGCCTTGAGCGCTATTCCGTCCTCGCGCGCCCGGAAAACGACCCCGCTACGCTGCGCCTGATCGACATCAAGCTCTCCATCCCGAGTGTCTGGGCCGATACGCTCGGCAGCGCGTGCAGCGTGGCGCCGTGGCGTAGCGAGGCCGGGCGCGTGGTCGACATCCAGCGCCTGTCGCAGGCCATCTCGCCGGCGCTGCTGCGTGGCGTCGTCTACGGGGCCAAGGGCGAGAAGCCGAAGTCGTACGTCGTCAAAAGCCTGCAGCCAACCGCGGACCGTGTGGCGCTGGGCGCTGGCAAGAACGTCGTCGCCAATCTGGACGACGCGCTGCAGACCATGGCCCGCGTGGCGGCGTGGTGCCACCTGCGCGGCTGCGGCCGCCACGGGACCGATCTGGTGGAAAAGGTGCAGGACTATGCGGCCGGCACGGCGTGGCGCAAATCGGCGCTGAAGCTGGCAGCGCAGGGCCGCAAGGTGTCGCTGCAGCAATGGCGCGAGTTTGCGGAGGATTATCGCCAGGCGCGTGGGCGCAAGGCCCGCTGAATGGATGATGGCCGCCATTGGCGCCGGCGGCCATCCATCGTTGAAGTCTTCCAACGCCGCACCACAGAAGTCGCGAAGCCGCCCCACGCAGGCGCGGCATCAATCAAGAGCCGACCGCCGCTCCCCGCCCGCCACGCGTCAACATGCTCGGCATGCCGCCTTGGCGCAACGCGCCTGCGTCGGCGCCGGCACTTCATCGCGGCGCGTCTCCCATAACGCGGGAGCGGCAAGCCCCCTCAGCATTTCCGTCAGGCCTGAGTTTCTGGCCGATTTCTTAATTCGCTAAGCCGCCTGCGTGCATACCACGCTGGCCTCGGGTGTTTTTTAGGATCGATCCGATATTCGCTGCACCGCTCAACATTGAGAATTTCACTCTGCCGGTGCCCAGCCGTTGTCGAGAAATCCATACGCAGCGCGGTGTTTTTCATAACCAAGCGCATCCAGGGCATCGCGCAATGACTAAGACGCGCACCGAATTTCGGTGGAGGGTGACACGCAATAGGCCAATGCGCGGAGCATGGCGGCTCGAGACTGCGGCGACTGCATTTCGGGATGACTTAATGATGATGAAAGGACCGGGCGATCGAGCCTTGCGCGAAATTGTGTGCGCAGTATTCGCGGCGCTGAGCTTGACTGCGGCGACGTCTGCTTCCGCCGCAGATTCTTTCGGAGCAGATTTCTATCCTTTTGCAAAGGCACTCTCACTGCCACGAGATGTCCCGGCTAACACTGTCGTGCTAGAGCATATATAACGCCTCAACAGCTATATGGTGCCGGTGGTGGCATCGCTAAGACAAAGTCAATATTTTCAGGATAAATTGATGCATACAAAACAATTAAGCACCCGAGTCGCGCGCCTAATTCGATGCGCAGTATTGGCAGCCCTGAGTTTTGCTGCAGTCACTCCCGCTTTGGCTGCATATTTGTCCGGACTTCCTGCCGTGATTTCAGTGCCCGCCGACACACCTGCTGGTACTGTGGTAGCAAGAGGCTATGTGTCACCTCAGGAATTCTGTGGCGAAGGCACTTGCAGGTTAGTCCTTTTTTATCCAATCGATACTATTAACAACCCGATGGATGGGTTTGTCGGCGGCCCCACAGTTCCTAGCAAAATGAAAGGTTTTAACATGCAGGTCCTTGTCAACGGAAGGCCGCAGATGAGATTGAAAGTCGAGCAACCGCCTATTGTGTTTTCCTCAAAAGTGGAGGTTCAGTTAATTAGAGACGACTCCAAAGAATTTCCTGGCGGAACAGTTTGGGACGGTATTTCGTTCTGGTTTTTCGCAAAAACCATGACATCAAGCAAAGAGTTTGAGCACTACATTGCGCTTAGCACGAAAGTAACCAAGATCCAAGGAAGCTGTTCCGTGCCAAGTCAAACCGTCCAACTGCCACCTACCTTTGCACGAAATCTCACCGGTATCGGCGCAACGGCCGGTGAGCGCAGCTTCCAGATCAACATTAACGACTGCCCGAAGGGATACAACAAAATTCTCTACAGGCTCAAGCCGGTGGGCGACACCGTTGAGACCTCAGCGGGGGTATTGCCACTTTCGCCCGAATCGACCGCAAAAGGCGTGAAGATCAAGGTGACCGACAGTGCGGGGGCGGCGGCGGTATTCGATACGTCGACCCAAATCGACGATTACAGCAAGACGACGGGCGGCTCTTACTCCATCCCGATGCGAGCGTCGTATGTTCAGACCGACGCCAACGTCACGCCTGGCACTGTGAATGGCGCCATGTCCGTGCTGATGGAATATCAGTGACGCACCTCGGTGCGGATGCGCTTTAGTGATGCCTTCGTCACTGCGCTCTCAAGTTCCAGCGCCGCGCGGCCGATAGTGCCTGGGTAGCCGGCCGCCCGGCGCGATGGTCGCGCCTGCGTGAAGAGCCGTGCACGCCACTCTCGCCGCGTCCATGTCCGTCCGCCTGAACATCCGCACCCGCCTGGTGCTTTCGGTCTCTGTTCTCTTCCTGCTCGCCTTGCTGATCGGCGTGGCGGGCTTGCTTGGGCTGCGCGACGCCAACCGCGCGCACGAACAGACCTTCACCAACCAGTTTCCGTCTGCCCTTGCGCTGGGCGAATCCGATCTGAGCCTGACGCGCGCCCGCACCGCGCTCGACAAGGCGATGCTGTATCCGGAAGACAAGGGCGCGATGCAGTTGCTGGACCGCACTGAAGAGCTGATCGTTCGCTCAGATGAAGCCTGGAAGAAATACCTGAGCTTGCCGCGCGATGAAGAGGAGGAACGTCTGGCCAAGGACGTCGCCGCCAAGCGCGAGGCGGCTTCTGCCACCCTGCGCAACATCATCAAGGCGCTGCGTGCGGGCGATCGTGCAACGGCGGACAAGATCATGGACAAGGAAGTGTCCAAGGCCTTCCGGGATTCCAACGATTCCAGCCTGGCGCTGAGCAAGAAGCAGCTCGCATTCTCCCAGGCCAACTACGACGCATCGCGCGACGCCTATGCGCGCTTCCGCCTCATCGTGGTTGCCGCCATCATCCTGTCGTTGGTGGTTGCATTGTGGTGTGCGTGGTCGCTGCTGCGCGCGATCGTCGGGCCGCTGAACGCTGCGCTGGCGCAGTTCGACCGCATTGCCGCGGGTGACCTGACCGAGCGTGTACGCATCGATCGTCACGACGAAATGGGCCGCCTGCTCGAAGGGCTGGCGCGCATGCAGACCGCGTTGACCGATACGGTGCGCCGCGTGCGCACGGGCTCGGAGTCGATCGGCGCGGCCACCAAGCAGATTGCCGCCGGCAATGCCGACCTGTCGCAACGCACGGAGGAACAGGCCAGCTCGCTGGAGGAAACGGCGTCCAGCATGGAAGAAATGACCTCCATCGTGCGCCAGAACGCCGACAACGCGCGCCAAGCCAGCCAGCTGGCCGACAGCGCGTCGGAAGTTGCCAGCCAGGGCGGTGCCGTGGTGACCGACGTGGTGGCGACCATGCGCGAGATCAGCGCGTCGTCGCGGACGGTATCGGAAATCATCGGCGTGATTGACGGCATTGCGTTCCAGACCAACATCCTTGCGCTCAACGCCGCGGTGGAAGCCGCCCGCGCCGGCGAACAAGGCCGCGGCTTTGCCGTGGTGGCCGGCGAGGTGCGCAACCTCGCGCAACGCAGCGCCGCAGCCGCCAAGGAAATCAAGGAAATGATCGAGGCGTCGCTGTCGAAGGTCGAGACCGGCAGCGCGCTGGCGGAACGCGCTGGCAGCACGATGGAAGACATCGTCTCGTCCATCCGCCGCGTGACCGACATCATGGGCGAAATCGCTGCAGCCTCGAACGAACAAAGCTCGGGCATCGAGCAGGTCAACAAGGCTGTCACGCTCATGGACGAAGCCACGCAGCAGAACGCCGCACTGGTGGAGCAGGCCGCAGCGGCGGCTGAATCGCTGGAAGAACAGGCCGAAGCGCTGAACGCCGCCATCGCAGCATTCCGCCTCGCCTGAGGTTGATTTCACCGCCGTTGTCGTACGGGCACGGCAATGGCTTGCCTTGAATGCCGTTTTGGTTGATATAACCGACGGGTCTATTCAAGGAGTCGCCTCATGCCGTTCATCATTGCCGCATTCGCGCTGGTGGGTCTGCTGATCTACGGCGCAGTCCGGCTGTATGCGCTGGTTGCAGCCGCTTACGGCGCCGTGGCGGGTGGCGCGGCGGTGCTGCTGGCCGTGGCGCTGCTGGCCGGCGCGGTCGTCACCTTCGTCCGGCGTTACCGCGCCGTGCATGGCGTGAACGTGAAAGGCGAGCGGATCGTGTCGCTCAGCGGAAACTGGGGGCAGGTCGCGGTCGATGCCGAACAAAAGCGCGGGACGCTGCAGTTGCACGGGCAGGGCGCCCGTTTTCTCTTCGCCGATATTGCCGGCGCCGATGCGGTCGAACGCGAAGGCGCCTGGACGTTGGCACTGCGCCTGAAGCATCAGTCGCAAGCAGAGTGGCCGATTCCGATGCGCAACCGCCAGGAAGCGAAGCGCTGGGCGAAGATCTTCGCGCTGGCGGCCAGCCAGGAGCTTTGACCCGTGCGTTGATCCCGATTATTCCGTCGTACTCGGGTTCCAGAAAGCCTGCGCCACGTGCGGCTGCGATTGCAGCGACGTGACGATGCGGTCCAGCTCGGCCGCGTTCACAGCCGTCGACATCAGCATGGCTTCAATTTCCACGTGGTCGTCGCCAAAGGGTTCGACGGAGAGATCGCTGATCGGGTAGCTGGCTTCTTCCAGCAGGCGTTCCAGATCGGCCAGCGCCTCCTTCTGACGCTCGCTGGTGGAGATGACGCACATCGTGTACGTGACTTCGCTGGCCTGGTTGTCGAGTGGCGTACGGTTGATGCGATCGACCACCGGCCGCAGCAGGATGTTCGATGCCAGCACAAATAGCGTAATGAGAATGGCCTGACCCACCAGGTCGGAGCCTGCCGCCGCGCCCACCGCCGCAGAGCCCCACAGCGTGGCGGCGGTGTTCAGCCCGCGCACGTTCAGCCCTTCCTTCATGATCGTGCCGGCACCTAGAAAGCCGACGCCCGACACCACATAGGCGATCACGCGTGTGGTGTCCGATGCGGTGCCGATCTGCGCGGCCATATCGACGAATGCCGATGCCGCAACCGCCACGAGCGCGTTGGTACGCAGCCCCGCAGTCCGCTGTCTGACCTGCCGCTCGAAGCCGATCAGCGACCCGAGCGCGAAGGCCGAGGCAAGGCTGATGAACGAATCCACCAGCGTGGCGACATTGAGATGGACGAGGGCTTGCAGCGTCATCGGCGGCTCCTTGTTGTGGTGACCGGAGTCTTGGTAAATGGCGCCGATGGTTATAGCACGGCGCCATGACACGCCGTGCGGGTCGGGGAGGCCGGACGGCTACTTATAGTCCCACTGCATCTGCTCGGGAATCGGCACGGCGTCCGACGTCTCGAGGCAGCGGTCGAGGTAAGCGAGCAGGGAGCGCGGCTGGAAGCCGGTCTCCTGCACCAGCCGCGTGTTGTCGAACACGTAGCTCATGCTGGCGAACTTGGCATACAGGTGGATGCAGCGCGCGACCAGTCGCACGTTGCCATCGCCCGTCAGGCTCAGGAATTTACGCGCCAATGCTTTCTCGGCGATTTTTTCCTGGTACACGTAGCCCGCCAGCGCCTGGGCGTCTTCTTCCGGCGTCTTGCAACGCTTGAAGCGCGGGTACAGCGTTTCGATGCGCTCGGAGTTCGCATCGCCGGCGCTGATGTGATACAGGTCGTGCGCCAGCGTGGGCTTGGTCGACAGTTGCACGATCGCTTCGGCGCAGTCGTCCACGGGCAGGATGTCGACGCGGTCGGACAACCGGCAGCTGAACGTTTCGAGCATCGCCACCATACGCAGCATCCAGAAGATGCTGCCCGAGGGCTCGCACCCCAGCGTGCTGTGGCCCACCACGATGGACGGCCGCACGACCACCAGCGGCAGCTCCGGCACGGCTTCACGCAGCTTCAGCTCGGCCATGCCCTTGGAATACGTGTACGGCACCGCGTGCTGTTGTAGCGCGGGCACCTCCCAGCTCTCGCTGACGTGGCGATCCGCCAATTGGCCGCACGACATGGCCGTGCCGATCTGCAGGAAGCGCTTCAGGCGTTTGCCCTGCGCTGCGAGCCGGCCCAGCGCCAGCACGCCTTCCACATTGGTTTCCCACAGCGACGGGTGGTTCGAGAACGTTGCCAGCGCCGCGCAGTTGATGATGATTTCCGGATCGCCCAGCTTCGCCGCGCCGGCCTCTCGCAGGTCGAACGGCACGATTTGCGATTCCGTAATGCCGTCCAGCGTGCCCTGTGCGAATTCAAAACGTCGCAGGTTGCTGCGCAAGCGCGCCAACCCTTCAGCAGGCGTGTCGCCGCGCACGGCAAAGCGCGTGTCGGCCAGCAAACCTTTGGCTGCCAGATTGGCGGCAATGGCGCCGCCCACGAAGCCGGTGGCACCGGTCAGCAAAATACTCATGCGAGAAAACTTGAATTTTCTAGGTGGCAAAACGGGCGACCGTCCCGCTTGCAAACAACACGACCGCCGCCGCACCGCTCAGGTGCAAGGGGCAGGCAGGTCATGCAAATGAAGCCGCGCACACGAAACAAGGTTCGCGGGCCGCAGGATTCGCGCGATGCGATGCAGCCAAAACCCGCGCACAATCAGCGATATATAAGAATGTAACCTTTCAGGCGCCTTTCGGCATCCCATTCGATCAGAGGGTTGACTCAGGTTTGCGGGACCGCGCAGCTCGAAGCGGCGTTGGCGGCAATCTCGCGCGCCGCCTTGGCGCCTTCCACCTGCAGGAGGGTCGGCAGCGACACGCCGTTCTTGGCGGCCGTTACCTCGGCCAGGATCGAGATGGCGATTTCCGGCGGCGTCCGGCTGCCGATGTAAATGCCGACCGGCCCATGCAGGCGCGCAAGCTCGGCGTCGCTCAGGTCGAATTCCTTCAGGCGCTCGCGGCGGTTGGCGTTGTTGCGGCGGCTGCCGAGCGCGCCGACGTAGAACGCGGGCGTCTTGAGCGCCTCCATGAGCGCGAGGTCGTCGAGCTTCGGGTCGTGCGTCAGGGCGATGACGGCGCAGCGCTCGTCGAGCTTCATGGCCATCACCGTATCGTCGGGCATGGTGCGGACCATGGCCACGCCCGGGATCGACCATTCCTCGCTGTATTCCTCGCGCGGGTCGCAGACGGTGACCTGATAGTCGAGCCCCACGGCGATCTGGCACAGGTAGCGCGAGAGCTGCCCCGCACCGATGACGAGCATCCGGTAGCGTGGCCCGTGAATCGTCACGAGGCGCGCTTCGTCAAACTGCAGGCCGTCGGTGACGGTGGCGTGCTGCAGCGTGGAGGCGCCGGTCGCCATGTCGAGCGTGCGCGCGACGAGCTGGCCGGCCTCCACGGCGCGCAGCAGGGCGTCGATGCCGCTGGACGCGTTCAGCGGTTCGAGCACGAGCTGCAGCGTGCCGCCGCAGGGCAGCCCAAAGCGGTGCGCTTCTTCAGCGCTGATGCCGTATTTGACGGCTTCGGGCTTCGTGTAATGCAGGCCTTCGCGGCGCACGCGGTCGATGAGGTCGTCTTCAATGCAGCCGCCCGAGACCGAGCCAATGACGACGCCGTCATCGCGCAGCGCGAGCATCGCGCCTTCGGGCCGCGGCGACGAGCCCCACGTTTTGACCACGGTGACGAGCAGCACTCGGCGCCCTTGTTCCAGCCAGCGCACGCTGGTTTTCAAGACTTCAAGATCGACGCTGTCCATGATGCGTTGGCTGCGCTTTCGCGCGCTTCAGTAATGTGTTGCGGGGGAAGGGACCGATTATGCCCCGTGGTGCAAAAACAGGTAGGCGGCCGCCACGGCCACCACCGCCACGATGATCCACGGCCATGGATTGCGCGGCTGCAGCGCGGGGCTGACGTTGGGTGCGTGGCCAGGCGGCGCACCGTGGGCCTGCAGCTGGGCGGCGGCCAAATCGGGAATCGCGTGTGTGGCCGGCATGCCGTCGACCGGCGCGGCGTGTCCGTCGATGCCCGCCGTCTCTGCGGGGCCGAATTCTGCCGCAAAGCGCTGGAAGAACTCGTCGGCCAGTTTGCGGGCGGCGCCATCGACAAGCCGTGAGCCGATCTGCGCAAGCTTGCCGCCCACCTGCGCCGTCGCGGTGTAAGAGAGCCGCGTCACCGTGGGGCCTTCGGGCGTGAGTTGCACCTGCGCGCTGCCCTTGCCGAAGCCTGCCGCGCCGCCCTGGCCGTCGAAATGCAGCGTGTAGCTGCGCGGGGGCGCCACGTCGGCCAGCTCCATGCGTCCTTTGAAGCGCGCCTTGACGGGCCCGACAGCGGCGGTCATGGCGATGTCGTAGGCCGGGTTGGCGCCGGCCTCGGCGGCGGTGATGCTCTCGCAGCCGGGAATGCAGCGCTGCAGCACGGCCGGGTCGTTCAGCGCATCCCAGGCGGTCTGCAGGGGCACGGGCAGGAGATGGGTCTGGGTCAGTTCCATGGGGCGGTCGATTGGGCGGTCGATTGGGCGGGGGTGGGGGGGCGCGGCGGACGCGTGCGGCGGGCATGCGCCAGTTCGTGCTCCAGCGCAGCCAGGCTGTCGAAATGGTGCGCCGGCACCATCACGTCGACATGCGGAAGGATGGCCCGCACGCCACGTGCCCGCGGCTCAAAGCCGGCAAAGCGCAACAGCGGGTTGAGCCAGACGATGCGGTGGGCGAAGCGCGCCAGGCGTGCCATCTCGGTGTCGAGCACGTCGATGTGCTCGTGGTCTAGGCCGTCGGTCACCAGCAGGACGGTGGCACGGCCGGACAGCGTGCGGCGCGCCCATTGGCGATTGAACTCCGCCAGCGCCGCGCCGATGCGCGTGCCGCCCGACCAGTCAGGGACCAGCTCGGCGATGGCCTGCACGGCGACATCCGGATCGCGCTCGCGCAGTTGCCGCGAGACGTTCGTCAGCCGCGTGCCGAACAGGAAAGCCTGGATGCGCTCGCGCGACTGCACCAGCGCGTGGCAGTAATACAGCACGGCGCGTGAATAGCGGCTCATCGATCCGGAAATGTCGAGCAACAGCACCAGCGGCGGCGTGCGGTCGACGGGCTGGCGGTATTTCCAGCCGGTCCACTCGCCGCCGGCGCGCACAGCCTGGCGGGCGGTGGCGCGCAAGTCCGGATGGCGCCCGCGCGAGGCGGCCTTCAACCGGCGCGTTCGCTCCTGGGCGAGATGCACGCGCCGGCGGCGGATCATGTGTTGCAACGTGCGCCATTCGGCAGCGTTGAGCGTGTCGAAATCACGCGTGCGCAAGGCATCGTTGGCGGAAAACGCCAGCGGCGCCACGATGTCATGGCGCTCCCCGTCGGGCTTGGGGCCCCGGGGCAGATTCGTCGATGGCTGCGCGCGCAAGGCATCGGCCAGTCGGTTGCTGCGCGGCGCCGGAATACCGCCACGCACCTTGGGCAGCAGCAGGGCGCGCAGCTTGCCCTCCCAATCCGGATCCCGCCAGAACACGTTGAAGGCGGCATCGAACAGCGTGCGCTCGTCGGGGTGCGAGACGAGCAGGGCAGACAGCGCGGCCTGGACGTCGTCGCGGCGGCCGATGTCGATATGGCTCAGGGCTTCGATGGCGTCCACGGCGCGCGAGGGCGCAAGCGGCATGCCGGCATTGCGCAGCAGTCGCACGAAATGCGTGACGTTGCGCGCGAGCATGGGCAATTGCGTTGGCACGATCGCTTGCATGCGTTACTCCGGCAGCGCGGGGGCGGCCAGCAGTTGCTCGATGGTGGGCCTATCCACACGGGCCAGGTCGTCCTGGTATTTGAGCAGCACGCCCAGCGTGTCCTGCACGGACTGCGGATCCAGCTCCGTCACGTTCAGCGCCGCCAATGCGCGGCACCAGTCGATGGCCTCGGCAATGCCCGGCGCCTTGAACAGGTCGATGCCGCGCAGGCAGTGCACGAAGTCGACGGCGCGCTGTTGCAGGCGGGCGGCGGTTTCGGGGGCGCGCTGCGCCACGATCTGCAGCTCCCGCGCCTTATCGGGATAGCCGATCCACTGATACAGGCAGCGCCGCTTGAGCGCGTCGTGCACCTCCCGCGTGCGGTTGGACGTCATGATGACCAGCGGAATCACCTGCGCGCGCACCGTGCCGAATTCGGGAATCGACACCTGAAAGTCGGACAGCAGTTCCAGCAGAAACGCCTCGAACGGTTCGTCGGCGCGGTCGATCTCGTCGATCAAGAGAACGCGCGGTGTGTCGGGATGCAGTGGGTCGGGCAGCAGCGCCTGCAGCAGCGGCCGCTTGAGGAGGAATTCGTCGCGGTAGAGGGTGTCGGCGCGGGGCTTCTCGCCGGCGGCCTCGGCCAGGCGCAGCGCCATGATCTGGCGCGGGTAGTCCCATTCGTAGAGCGCGCTGGCGGTGTCGAGCCCCTCGTAACACTGCAGCCGCAGCAGCGACGTGCCGAGCAGTCCCGCCGCCGCCTTCGCCAGCTCGGTCTTGCCGACGCCGGGCTCGCCTTCCAGAAACAGCGGCCGCTGCATGCGCAGCGCGAGGAACAAGGCCGTGGCCAGCTCACGGCCGGCGAAATAGCCCTGACCTTGCAGTTGCGCGATGCAGTCGTCGATGGAATCGACCGGCATGCCGTTCCTTGGGCGGTGCGCTCAATGATGGTGCGCCAACGCCTGCTCAACCGCGCGCGCCGTCAAAACCGGAATGAGGTGCGCCCGATATTCCGGCGAGGCATGCAGATCGGCCACCAGGTCGTCTGCCGGCACCACCACCTTGCGCGCCGCTTCCGATGTAAAGCTGGCCGACAGCGCCTGCTCCAGCGGCGTGCAACGGAACACGCACGGCGCCGCACCCGTCACCGCCACGCGCACGTTGTTGCCCTTGCGGCTGATGAATACGCCCACAAGCGCAAAGCGCGACGCGGGGTTGCGGAATTTCACGTAGGCCGCCTGGTCCGGCACGGGAAACTGCACCTCGGTGATGAGTTCATCCGCAGCCAGCGCGGTCTCATACATGCCAAGGAAGAAATCGTCCGCCGCGATGTTGCGCCGCTCGGTGACGACGGTGGCGTTCAGGCCGAGCACAGCGGCCGGGTAGCACGCGGCCGGGTCGTTGTTGGCGAGTGATCCGCCGAGCGTGCCCATGGCGCGCACCTGTTTGTCGCCGATGCCGCCGGCCAGCTCACCCAGCGCGGGCAGCATGCGGGCGATCTCGGCGCTGTCGGCCACATCGGCATGGCGCGTGGCCGCGCCGACCGTAATCACGCCGGGCTGCGTGCGAATGCCCGACATGCCCGGAATGCGCGTGACATCCACCAGCGTTGACGGCTGCGCCAACCGCAGCTTCATCGCCGCCAGCAGGCTCTGGCCGCCGCCGAGGTACTTGGCGTCGGTGTGCGTCTTGAGCGCGGTGACGGCGGTCTGGGCGTCGGTGGCTTTCTGGTACTCAAAGTCGTACATGGTTCGCTCCTCTGCCTAGGCCTTGGCCGCTTGAATGGTCTGCCAGACGCGGTGCGGCGTCGCGGGCATCTGGATGTCCTTCACGCCCAGCGGCGCAAGCGCGTCGACGATGGCGTTGATCAGCGCCGGCGGCGAGCCGATCGCGCCCGCCTCACCGCAGCCTTTGACGCCGAGCGGGTTGTGCGTGCACGGCGTGCCCTTGGCGGTTTCCACCGTGAAGCTGGGCAGGTCGTTGGCGCGCGGCATGGCGTAGTCCATGTACGAGCCGGTCAGCAGCTGGCCGTTTTCGTCGTACACGCACGCTTCGAGCAGCGCCTGGCCGATCCCCTGGCCAAGCCCGCCGTGCACCTGGCCCTCGACGATCATCGGATTGATGATGTTGCCGAAGTCGTCTACCGCAACGAAGCGGTCGATGTGCACCTCGCCGGTGTCGGGGTCGACTTCCACCTCGCAGATGTACGCGCCGGCCGGGTAGGTGAAGTTGGTCGGATCGTAGAAGGCGTTTTCGTCCAGCCCGGGTTCGAGCTTGTCGAGCGGATAGTTGTGCGGCACGTAGGCGGTGAGCGCAACTTCGCCAAAGGTCTTGGTGCGGTCGGTGCCGGCCACGCGGAAGACGCCATCCTTGAACTCGATGTCTTCCGCCGATGCCTCCAGCAGATGCGCGGCAATTTTCTTGGCCTTGGCCTCGATCTTGTCGAGCGCCTTCATGATGGCCGAACCGCCCACGGCAATCGAGCGCGAGCCGTACGTGCCCATGCCGAACGGAATGCGGCCGGTGTCGCCGTGCACGATCTCGATGTTGTCGATGGGCACGCCCAGGCGATCGGCCACCACTTGCGCGAACGTCGTCTCGTGGCCCTGGCCGTGGCTGTGCGAGCCGGTGAAGACGGTGACGGAGCCGGTCGGGTGCACGCGAATTTCGCCCGCTTCGAACAGGCCGGCCCGCGCGCCCAATGCCCCCGCGATGTTCGACGGCGCGAGCCCACAGGCCTCGATGTAGCAGGAATAGCCCATGCCGCGTAACCGGCCCTTGGCGCGGGAGGCATCGCGTCGGGCAGCAAAGCCTTTCACGTCGGCCAATTCGATGGCGCGGTCCAGGCACGGTTCGTAGTCACCCGTGTCATACGTGAGGCCCACCGGCGTGGCATACGGGAACGTGCGGATGAAGTTGCGGCGGCGCAGCTCTGCCGGGTCGATCTGCAATTCGCGCGCAGCCGTTTCCACGAGGCGTTCGACCACATACGTTGCTTCCGGCCGCCCGGCACCGCGATACGCATCGACAGGCGCCGTGTTCGTGAAGACCGCTTTCACTTCGGCATAGATGGCCGGCGTCTTGTACTGGCCCGCCAGCAACGTCGCATACAGGATGGTCGGCACGCTGCTGGCAAACGTCGACAGATACGCGCCCATGTTGGCCGTCGTATGCACGCGCATGGCGAGGAAATTGCCCTGCGCATCGAGCGCCAGTTCCGCATGCGTGACGTGGTCGCGGCCATGCGCATCGGTCAGGAAGGATTCGGAGCGCTCGGCCGTCCACTTGATCGGTCGGCCGACCTTTTTCGATGCCCACGTGAGCGCCACGTCTTCCGGGTACAGGAAGATCTTCGAGCCGAACCCGCCGCCCACATCCGGCGCAATCACGCGCACCTTGGCTTCGGTCAGCCCCAGCACGAATGCGGACATGAGCAGGCGTTCGACGTGCGGGTTCTGGTTGGCAACGTAGAGCGTGTAGCTGTCGTCCTGGCGCGAATAGCTGGCGTTGACGGCGCGCGGCTCGATCGCATTCGGGATCAGCCGGTTGTTGACGATGTCGAGCTGCGTCACGTGCGCGGCCTTGGCAAATGCCGCGTCGGTGGCCGCCTTGTCACCGTGGCCCCAGGTGTAGCAGGTGTTGTTCGGCACGTCGTCGTGGACGGCGGTGCCGGCGGTATCCGCGGTGGCGGTGTCCACCACGGCGGGCAGTTCGTCGTATTCGACGTCGATCATCTCGACGGCGTCCTTGGCGATCTTCACCGATTCAGCCACCACCAGCGCGACCTGGTCGCCCACGTGGCGCACCTTGCCTTGCGCGAGCACGGGGTGGGGCGGCTCCTTCATCGGCGTGCCGTCAATGCTGTGGATGAGCCAGCCGCACGGCAGGCCGTTCACCTTGTCGGCGGCCAGATCGTCGCCCGTGAGCACGGCCAGCACGCCCGGATGATTGCGTGCCGCATCCGCATTGATGTGCTTGATGCGGGCATGCGCATACGGCGAGCGCAGGAACACCGCGTAGGACTGGTGCGCCTGGACAACGTCGTCCGTGTACTGCCCGGCGCCCGTCAGGAAGCGGAAGTCTTCCTTGCGCTTGACGGCCGCGCCGATCAGGTGGTTGTTGGGTTCTGCGGGAGCGTTCATGGTGGTCTCCTCGCGTGGGTCAGGCGGCGTGGGCCCGCGCCGCTGCCAGGCTCTGCAGCGAGGCATCGTCGCCTTCGGCTGCGGCCATGGCTTCGGCACCATGCATGACGGCGCGCACGATGTTGTGATAACCCGTGCAGCGGCAAAGATTGCCGTCGAGCTGCTCGCGCACCGTGTGTTCATCGGGATGCGGATGCTGCGCAACCAGCGCCGTCGCGGCCATCACCATGCCGGGCGTGCAGAAGCCGCATTGCAGGCCGTGGCATTGGCGAAAGGCTTCCTGCATCGGGTGCAGCGCACCATCTTTCGACAGGCCTTCGATGGTCGTCACCTCGGCGCCATCGGCCTGCACGGCCAGGATGTTGCACGACTTCACTGCGCGCCCGTTCATATGCACCGTGCACGCGCCGCATTGCGCGGTATCGCAGCCGACGTGCGTGCCGGTGAGGCGAAGGTGCTCGCGCAGCAATTGGACCAGCAGGGTATGGGGTTCGACACTGACGGTGACAGGCGCACCGTTGACCGACAGCTTGAGGCTGATCGCCATGGGAGTCTCCTTGGGGGATGGGCGCCGGGTGCCATGCTGTGCGTCTTCCTGGCTGTGAAGACGTGCGCGTGGTCTGGATATCGGTGGTCGCGGCTTTACTCAGTAAAGCACAGGCTAAACAGAAGACAACCGCTGGGCGGCCAGAGCGTCGGAGGCGTCAGGGCGATGCTGCGGCATGCAACAACCCATACAAATGCCGCAGAAATGACAAAGGGCCGGAATCCGGCCCTCGATTGGCACCAGGCGGTCATGACCTGGCGGGTGTGGCGGCGGGTGTGATGACACACGGCCGGCGCACGGTGCTACTGAAACTGCGATTGCTACATACAGCTAGCTTGGGCACACGCCCATCAACAATAGCGCGGCGGGTTAGGCCTTGGCGGTGCGGTGCGTGCCGAACAGGTTCGCGATTGCCGAGAAGAACTGGGCGAACGAGAACGATTGGCCGCTCGGACGGCGATAGTAGTAGATACCTTCGGACATTTCGCGCTCGATCAGTTCGCGTTCGAGTTGATCGGTCAGCTTCAGGTCGTTCGTGTTTTGCATGATTGGCCTCTTAGGGAAATCCCGGTTAGGGAATACCCTGACTATACACCAGATGATGCAATGCACCATACGTAGGCTTACGTATGCACCCCTTTTGCGCCGTCTCCCGTTGCTCCGCCACCACGCTTGCGTTGCGCCGCACCAATGTGGTGCGTCCATCGCTTATTTGACTGGGATGGGCTGACTGGCCGGGATCGGCACCGCCGTCACGCTGTTCTTCGGGCTGCCCGAAATGACCTTGTCCGAATACGTCAGATAGACCAGCACATTGCGTTTTCGGTCGACCGTGCGCACCACGTGCAACGTCTTGAAGACGAGCGACAGGCGCTGCGTGAACATGTCGTCCTGCTGCGGCAGCGGCTTGGCGAAGCTGATCTCGCCGACCTGCCGGCAGGCCACCGCGGCCTCGCTCACGTCTTCGGCCACGCCCAGCGTCCCCTTGATGCCGCCGGTGCGCGCCCGCGACACATAGCAGGTCACGCCCTGCACGAGCGGGTCGTCAAAGGCTTCTATGACGATCTTGTCGGAGCCGGTGATGCGGAAATTGGTGCTGACGCTGCCGATGTCCTCGGCACGGGAGCATCCAACGGTGCTCAGAGCGAGCGCGGCAATCAAGAGGGGAAGTTTGGTGAACGGGCGCATGGCTTTGCGTAGGTAAAAGAGGGTTTGTCAGTCAGAGCAGCGATTCGGGCGCCCAGGATGCGGCGGCCTCGTCTACGAAGGTGGGCCGCATGTCGGTGTGCTGGCGGGAATGCTCTATGCGGCGGTGCAGGGCATCCATGAAAACCTTGACCTTGGCGGGCATCAGGCGGCGGCCCGGGAAGACGGCATACACGCGCATCGGCGGAGATTGAAAATCGGTCAGGACCTCCTGCAGCGCGCCCGAAGCGATCAGCTCGGTTGCGAACACGGAAGTGATGCGGGCCACACCCAGGCCGGCAATGGCGGCCTGCATGCGCAATTCGCTATTGGAGGTGCGCATGCGGAAGTCCAGCGGCAGGTTGATCGTCTCGCCGCCGGGCGTGCGGAACTGCCATTCGGCTTCGTTGGAGGTGCCGAGGCAGGGCCAGTCGGCGAGCTGGTCTGGGTGTGTCAGCGGCCCGAGCCGCTCCAGCAGTTGTGGGGCGACGACGACCGCGCGGCGCAGATCGAAGACGCGCTGGGCGACGAGGCCGGAATCAGGCAGCGGCCCGCGCGGCACGGTCAGCATGATGTCGTAGCCCTGGGCGAGCGGGTCGATCTGGCGCGGCGCAACGTCCACTTCGATGCGCAGGCTGGTGTGCTCGCGCATGACTTCCAGCACCACTTCGGCGAGCTGCCGGGCGGCGAATTCGTAGGGCATGGCAATGCGCAATGTGCCGGCGGGCGACTGGAATGTCGCTGCGGCGTCTTCCGAAACTTCGCGCAGCCGCTGGAACAATGGGCCGGCGTCACGCAGCAGGGCTTCGCCGGCGTCGGTCAGGCGCAGGCGGCGCGTACTGCGCTCGAACAGGCGTACGCCCATCTTGCCTTCCAGCCGCGACACCGCCGTGCTGACCGACGACTTGGGCAACCCCAGCCGATCGGCCGCGCGCGTGAAGCTGCCGAGCGTGGCCACGGTGCAAAAAGTGTCCCAGTCGTTCCAGTCCGTCGTTCGCATAATTGAACAATGAATTTGTTGGCAGGCGATTTCCGCCGGTTTCGCGGCAAATTACCATCCCTGCATGAACACGCCAAGCACAGACCACACGGTTTCTCCACCGCCTGCACCACGCAAACCCGCTGCCGAGTCGACCGTCGGCAGCCGGATGGAACTGCGCATGGTGGGCATGGTGATCGGCCTGGCGACGGGCGTGGACTACATGTCCAACCTGATGTTTTCGATTGCCGGCCCGCATATCGAAGGTGGGGTGCTGGCGTCGCAGGATGTGTATCTGTGGGCCGTGACGGCCTATGCGGCCGCGGCCAGCCTGGCGATTCTGGTGATGGGCCGGCTGGCCGATCACATGACGTATCGCAGGCACACGCTGCTGTCACTGCTGGTGTTCATTGCCGGCACGCTGATGTGCGCCGCAGCCGAGGGCGGCACGATGCTGATTGTCGGGCGGGCGGTGCAGGGGTTTGGCGGCGGCCCGATGTTATCGACTTCACGCATCTTTGTGCAGCACAGCCCCGCGCACGAACGCCGCACGATGATGAAGGGCATGATCTACGGCATCTTCGGGCTGAGTTGCGTGTCGCCGATGCTGTCGGCGGCGCTCACCGAACAATTCGGCTGGCGCGCCATCTTCGTCGCACAGTTGCTGGTGGCGGTGGTGGTGTGTGGGCTGGTGGCGGCGTTCTATCCGCATCCGAAGATGCACGAGCGCAAGGGCGATTTCGCCTCGCTCGACTGGCCCTCGGCCATCGCGTTTGGGCTGGCGGCGCTGATTGCGCTGCACGGCTTTCAGCAGGCGCGGTTCATTCACCCCGACGGTTCTCCCGCGCAGGTCGTGCCGATCATTGCGGTGGTGGCGCTCATCCTCTGGGTTGGGATTCGGCAGACGGGCCATCCGCGGCCGTGGGTGGACTTGCGGGCCACGCTGCAGCGGCGCTTCCTGATGGGCATGGTGTTCTACGCCATCTATTACATGTTTGCGAGCGCCTGGGGCTTTCTCTCGTCGAGCCTGCTGCAGAACGGTCTGGGCTTCCGCTACGAAACCACCGCGGAGCTGATGAGCCTGGGCGGCTTGGTGACGGTGGCGCTGGGCATCCTGAACTTTCAGCTGACCAATGTGCTGCCGACAAAGCGCGTGTTGATTTCCATCGGCTTTGTGCTAATGGCGACTGCGCTGCTGTGGATGTCGCATGTGGCCATGCCGGGCGCGTCGGTGGCGGCGGTGGCGCCGGGGTTCATGATCGAAGGCATGGTCGGGATGTTCGTGGTGATCCAGGTGGCGGGGCTGACTTACGTGGATCTGCCGGCCAAGGATTTCGGCCATGCCTATCAGTTCAAGGGAATCATGCGGGCCTGGGCGCAGGCGTTTGGGACGATGGGCGCGACGTTGTTGCTGCAGCGCGGGCAGGCGCAGCACCGGACCGACCTGGTCGGGCATGTGAGTGCGCTGACGCCGGCCTGGCAGTGGCCGCATGCGTTGCAGGGTTCTGAGTTGATTCAGATTTCGGCGGAGATTGATCGGCAGGCGACGTTGTTGGCGGTGGGGGATTTGTTTGCCTGGGGCGCGGTGGTGGCGTTGGGGTGTGCGGGGGGGATTTGGTTGCAGCGGTCGTTGCGGTGAAGGTGCTGTGGGCCGGGTGTTTCGTCCCTGGCGGGACGACTTACTTTCTTTGTCTTGCCAAAGAAAGGTAAGCAAAGAAAGGCGCGCCCGATGCGGCGACTTCCTCCTTGGATTTCTGTCGCGTGGAGGGAAGGGAGGCAAACTTGCTGCGCTCAGACAGGCCTCCTTCCTTTTTCCTCCCTGCAACAGAAATTCAAGGCGCCATCTAGGGCAGGGTACGGCCACACCGTCTGGCGGCCTGCGTTGTCGTCGCCGTCTGTTGTGCAGGCTCGGCTCAATCCAGCTTCTGTTCCGGCGCTGTGGCTTGCGGCATCTTGCAGTTGAAGGCGGGCGCTTCGTCTTGCAGGTCCAGGTGGTTCATCAGCGTGGGGGCCAGGACCTTGAGCACTTGAACGGTCAGTGCGCTGGTGAATTTGTACTTGGCGGCGTCGGCGCCGGCCACGTAGGCGACGACGGTGCCGAAGTAGCGGTCTCCCAGGTAGAAGACGAAGGCGCCAGAGCGGCTGACGACCCGTTCTGAGATGAGGCCGCCGCCGCGGCTGAAGGTTTTGAAGCGGTTGTCGCCGGTGCCGGTTTTGCCGCCGATGGCGATGGGTTTGCCATCCTTCTGGACGAACGTGCCGGAGATGCGCTTGGCGGTGCCACCTTCGACGACGCCGGCCAGGGCGGATTTGACCAGGGGCGGGATCTCGGGCGGCAGCACGCGTTCTCCGGCGTTGGGATCGCGGCAGAGCATGACTTCGTAAGGGGTGTTGGCGGCAAAGCGCAGACGGTCGATGCGTACGCTGGGCAGGCGGATGCCGTCGTTTTCGATGATGCCCATCAGCTCCGCCAGCGATGCCGGCCGGTCCGCCGACGCACCGATGGCGGTTCCGTATGACGGCACCAGCGATTCGAACGGATACCCCAGCCGCTTCCACATGGCGTGAATCTGCTGGAACGCTTCGATCTCCAGCATCTGCTTGATGCGCTTGTCTTGCGCGCCCTTGCGGTGCGATTGCAGCAGCCATTTGTAGACGGACAAGCGCTCATCGGCGCTGGCCTCGTTCACCTGCGCGAGCGTGGCTTGCGGATGGGTGCGCAGATACGCCACCAGCCACAGCTCCAGCGGATGCAGCTTGGCGATGTAGCCACGGTCGGCGAGGTCGAAACGCTGGACGGAGTACTTCTCATACAGGTTGGTGAGTTCCGCCTCATCCAGCTTTGCGCCAGGCAGGTAGCTGCGGATGAATGCGGCGAGTTTGCCGGGGCCGGCTTCGGGGTCGATGCTGCGATAGATGGTGGCCAGCCGCACCGGCGTCTCGCGCGTGCTTTGCACCAGGATGGCTTCGCGCTCCTGGTCGGTCTTGCCTTTGTATTTGGCGTAGAAACGGCCCATGAACAGCTTGCCTTCGCGGTCGGCAAAGCGCCGCAGGTAAATCTGTCGCTGCGGAGACTCCGGATTGGTCAGCGCCTCGGCGCCGGCATTGGGCAACTGGTGCTGAAAGTAGCGCGAGATGTCGCGCATGATCCGGACGAAGACGAGGTTGACGGAGTGCTTCAGCCCCTCGCGCACTGTGAAGTTTTGAGTGCCTTCCCATTTCTCGAAGTTTTCGAAACTCTGCATGCCGCCGCCGGTGGCAAACCACTCGCCGGCGTTGCCGGAGTATTTGCGCTCCATCGATGCATCGAGCATCGCCGCGAGCGAGCGGTCTTGCGTGTGGGCGAGGTAATCGACGGCCCAGCGCTCGATCGGGTTCTGCACGGGAATATTGACCTTGCGTAGCGCCGCAGCGGGCTGGTCGGCGTAGCGCTTGTGCAGCTCGGCCACGATCTGCAGATACGTCACGAGCGTGCGCAGCTTGGCCGTAGAGCCGAGATCGAGCTTGACGCCTTCGTTGATGTCGAACGGCTTGTCGAACGTATCGGCTTGCACCAGCACGCGATTGCCGCCCGGCGCGCGTTCGTAGAGCGTGAAGCTGTAGGTCACGCCGCGCGGGTCGCCGCGCTCCAGCATCATGTCGCCGACGAGGCCGGCAGCCTTGGCGTTGGCCGGGTCGCGCAGCTTGCGCAGTTCGGCAGAAACATCGCGCTGCAACGGTGCATCGAGCGTGCTGCTGGCGGTCAGGTCGAGCCGGTCGAGCGCATACATGCGCGAGATGCCGAGCATGCCCGCCAGATTCACGCGTACGGCGTTCGTGCCTTTGTGCTCCAGCGGCGGAGGCGGCACGCGCGTGTTCAGCGCCTGCTGCTTGAGCGATTGCGCAATGGCCGCATCGCGCAGCGCGGGCGGAATCACGCCAGAGGCCGCCAGCACGCGCAGATAGGCGTTGGTCAACGTTTCCAGCTCATCGAGATTCTCGAGGTAATACGAAGGCCGCCGCTGCGAGACGAGCAGGCTCAACGCCTCTTTGTAGGCCAGCGCACGGTCTGGGAGCGGCGCGGTCGATTGGGCCGCGAGCAGCGCATTCACCTGGGCGAAGTCGCGCCCGTACCAGACCCACAGCGCATCGCCAATGCCCTGGATCTCGCCAAAGCCGGCGCGCGCGCCCAGCGGCACGGTGTTCAGGTAATCGACGGCGAGCTGGTGGCGCGCGGCAGTGGTGTCTTCGCCGTTCAGGTAGGCGCGGGCAGATGCAGAGAACATCTGGCGCAGCTTTTCGCTGGGCGATTCGGTGCGGCCTTCGGGCGAGTGCCGATACTTTTCGATCTGCGTGGCGAGCGTGCTGCCGCCGGGCGATTCATGCGCCGGATTGACGACATGCAGGGCGCGGTCCCACACCGCACGCGCGAGGCGCGACCACTCCACGGCCGGATTGCGCTTCGGGTATTCGGTCTGCAGCAGCGTGCGGTTTTCAATCGCCAGCAGCGAGTTCACCAGCAGCGGCGGCACCGACGCAAAACTGTCATAGACGCGTTCAGGGTGTCGCACGCGGTAGATCGGGCGGCCGTCGTCGTCGAGCAGCTCCAGGCCGGCCTGGTCCTTCTCGCGATAGGGCGGGTTCATGCCGCTGTCCATTCGCGCGACCATCTCTTTGGATGGCACGGCCTGCTGCGCGACGATGTAGCCGCGCGAGCGCAGGCGATCCAGAAACGTGGGAAGGTCGTGATAGCCGAGCCGCTCGTCGTAAGGGCCCGAGTTCGGATAGCGGGCCGACGTGTTCGGCCGAGGCTTGACGGGAAAGGTTTGCGATTGCGCCAGGTGCGCGAAGTAGCGGGCCTGCCAGGCGGAGGTGCGGAATTCGTGAGCGACAAGCCAGGCGGCCACCGCAAGCACCAGCGCCACGACGAAGGCCAATTTGATGATGATGGGGCGGCGTATTCTTTTCACTCGCTTGCGCTCCAATCGCAGGCGAACGGGCGCCTTGCTTCAATCTAGCCCATGCGGCCGTCGTGTCCAGCGGCTTGTAACTTTGGGGCCGCCGTTGCAAGCCTTACGAGGGTGCGTAATACGGAAT
This sequence comes from Ralstonia flatus, assembly GCF_958439105.1. Lineage (NCBI taxonomy): Bacteria > Pseudomonadati > Pseudomonadota > Betaproteobacteria > Burkholderiales > Burkholderiaceae > Ralstonia > Ralstonia flatus. The sequence continues at coordinate 97,478 of NZ_CAUDLI010000012.1, forward strand.
CTTCTGCTCGTCGTACAACCGATACGTCAGCGCCAGCATGGCGCGGATGTCTTCAGACTCGTCGAGCAGGCGCGTGCTGAAGATAATGGGCGAGACCAATTGCGGATCGTCGAGTTCCATGTAGCAGACATCTTCGCGCCGCAGGCCCGCCACACTGCGCGGCACCACCGATACGCCTTCGCCCGCAGCCACCAGCCCCAAGGCGATTTGCAATTCCCGTGCCTCGTAAATCTTGCTGGGTTCCAGCGCGCGATCGTGGAAGAGGGCGAGCACCTGGTCCGCATAACTCGGACGCGGTGTGCGTGGGTAAATGATGAGCGTGTCGCCGACAAGGTCACGTAGCGAGGCGGTTGTCCTGCCGTCCAGCAGCGCATGGCCTGAGGGCAGCGCGACGATCAGTCGTTCATCACGCAGGAGGATCCGCCGCACGTTCGGGTCTTCGTAACGGATGCGGCCGAAACCGACGTCGATGTGGCCGTCCTTGAGCGCCTGGATCTGGTCCATGGTCGTCATTTCGTGCATGGTCAGATCGACCATTGGATATTCCGCCCGAAAGCGCCGGATGACCTTCGGCAGCATCCCGTACAGCGTTGAAGCCACGAAGCCGACCGACATGCGTCGCTCGATCTGGCCGACGCGTTGCGTCATCGACGCAAGTTCTGCCGTCTGCGCCAGCAATTGCCGCGCATGCGCGTGAAAAAAGCGGCCGGCTTCGGTCAGTTTGAGCGGGCGGCTGCCGCGCTCGAACAGCAGCACGCCGACTTCCTCTTCCAACTGTTGAATCTGCCGCGAAAGCGGCGGCTGCGCGATATGCAGCCGTTCTGCGGCGCGCGTGAAGTTCAGCTCTTCAGCAACGGCAACGAAATAGCGCAGATGACGCAGCTCCATTTTTATACCTTTCAGGTATGAAACTGATACTAAATCGGTGTTGGACGCAGTAAATCGCGCTGCGTAATCTGGTTTCCACGTTGATAGCTGTTCTTCTGATACCTGGAAAACATGATTCGCTCGATCGAGGCCATTCTAGTGGATGTGCCCACCATCCGTCCGCACAAGCTGTCCGTCGCCACCATGTACACGCAGACGCTCGTCCTCGTGCATGTGCGCTGCGAAGACGGTATCGAAGGCTGGGGCGAGGCCACCACCATCGGCGGCCTCAACTACGGCGAAGAGAGCCCCGAAAGCATCAAGGTCAACATCGACACGCACATTGCGCCGCTGCTGATCGGCATGGAGGCGCGCAATGTGGCGGCTGCCATGGCACGCGTGCGCAAGACCATCCAGGGCAACCGCTTTGCCAAGTGCGCGCTGGAAACGGCGCTGCTCGATGCGCAGGCCCGCCGGCTCGGCGTGCCGCTGTCGGAGCTGCTGGGCGGCCGCCTGCGCGATGCGCTGCCGGTGGCCTGGACGCTCGCCAGCGGCGACACCCGCAAGGACATTGCCGAGGCAGAAGCGATGCTCGCCGAGCGCCGCCACCGCATCTTCAAGCTGAAGATCGGTCTGCGCCCGGTGGCAGACGATGTGGCCCACGTATTGGCCATCAAGCGCGCGCTGGGCGACGTCGTGAGTGTGCGTGTAGACGTCAACCAGGCCTGGAGCGAGCTGGACGCTGCCAACGGCATCGCCGCGCTGCAAGCCGGGGGCGTCGACCTGATCGAGCAACCGGTGCGCGCAGAAAACCGCGCCGCGCTGGAGCGCCTGGCCCGCCAGTTCGCGGTGCCGATGATGGCTGACGAAGCCCTGCACGGTCCGCTCGACGCGTTTGAGCTGGCGTGCTCTGCCAGTGCCGATGTCTTCGCCGTGAAGATCGCGCAATCCGGCGGCCTTGTGCCGGCGATGCAGGTGGCAGCCATCGCGCAGCTGGCGGGCATCGGCCTGTACGGCGGAACGATGCTCGAAGGCGCGGTCGGCACGGCCGCATCGGCCCATGTGTTTTCCACCTTTGGCGAGCTGCAGTTCGGCACCGAGCTGTTCGGCCCGTTGTTGCTCACGCAAGAACTGCTGACCGAACCGCTGCAGTACCGCGACTTCATGTTGCAGGTGCCAACCGGCCCCGGCCTGGGCATCGACATCGATCAAGACAAGCTGGCACACCTGCGCCGGCAATAAATCCAAAACGAACGAGACCACCAAGGAGACCACGATGCTGTTCCACGTCCGCATGGATGTCCGCCTGCCGGCCGACATGCCCGCCGATGTCGCCAACGAGATCAAGGCGCGCGAGAAGGCCTATTCGCAGGATCTGCAGCGCAGCGGCAAGTGGCGCCACATCTGGCGCCTGGTCGGCGAGTACGCGAACGTCAGCATCTTCGACGTGCAGAGCAATGCAGAACTGCACGACATCCTGACGGCGCTGCCGCTGTTTCCGTACATGCAGATCGCCGTGACGCCGCTGTGCCGTCACCCGTCGTCAGTTCATGGCGACGATGCTTGAGACATTCCATATCCCCCCAGAAAACCACGAGGAGACACCCATCATGAACGCACGCGTATTCCAAACAAAAGAAGTGCAGGACCTGCTGAAGGCCGCCACCAACCTGGACGGCAAGGACGGCAACGCCCGCCTGAAGCAGGTCACCCACCGGCTGCTGGCCGACCTGTTCAAGGCCATCGACGACCTCGACATCACGCCGGACGAGGTCTGGGCCGGCATCAACTACCTGAACAAGCTCGGGCAGGACGGGGAGGCGGCATTGCTGGCGGCCGGCGTGGGCCTGGAGAAATACCTCGACATCCGCATGGATGCTGCGGATGCGGCGCTGGGCATCAACGGCGGTACGCCGCGCACGATTGAAGGGCCCTTGTACGTTGCCGGCACGACGGTGCGCGATGGCGTCTCCAGGATCGACATCGATCCGGACCCGGCGGCAGGCCCGCTCGTCATTCATGGCACGGTGACTGGGACGGACGGCAAGCCGGTCGCCGGCGCCGTGGTCGAGTGCTGGCATGCGAATTCGAACGGCTTCTACTCGCATTTCGATCCGACCGGTGCACAGAGCCCGTTCAACCTGCGGGGCGCGGTCAGGACCGGCGCCGATGGCCAATATGAATTCCGCACGCTCATGCCCGTGGGCTACGGCTGCCCGCCGCACGGCGCCACGCAGCAACTGCTGAATGGACTGGCGCGCCACGGCAACCGGCCGGCGCATGTGCACTTCTTCGTCACCAGCGACGGCCACCGCAAACTGACGACGCAATTCAACATCGAAGGCGATCCGCTGATCTGGGACGACTTCGCCTATGCCACCCGCGAAGAGCTGATTCCGCACGTGGTGGAAAAAACCGGCGGCAGCGCGCTCGGCCTGAAAGCCGATGCGTACAAGGACATCGAATTCAACTTCGTGCTCACGCCGCTGGTGCAGGGCAAGGACAACCAGCGCGTGAATCGCCTGCGCGCTTCGGCCGAGGCCTGAGGCCAACTGCCTCAACGTGGAGACGACCATGTCTGCCTTGATCGACAAAGCCCGCGAACTGGACCAGCTGCTGTCAACCGCCGTGGTGGATGACGAAGCGGCCGGCATTTACCGCTGCCGCCGCGACATCTTCACCCACCCCGATTTGTTCGCGCTGGAGATGAAGCACATCTTCGAGAACAACTGGGTGTATCTGGCGCACGAGAGCCAGATTCCAAACAACAACGACTACTACACCACGTGGATTGGCCGCCAGCCGATCGTCATCACGCGCGACAAGACCGGCGAGCTGCACGCGGTCATCAACGCGTGCGCGCACAAGGGTGCGATGCTGTGCCGCCGCAAGCACGGCAACAAGGGCAGCTTCACATGTCCGTTCCACGGCTGGACGTTCTCCAACACCGGCAAGCTGCTGAAAGTGAAGGACGAAAAGACCACCGAGTACCCGGTGCAATTCAACACGCACGGGTCGCACGATCTCAAGAAGGTTGCGCGGTTCGAGAGCTATCGCGGCTTCCTGTTCGGCAGCCTCAACGCCGATGTGCAGCCGCTTGAGGCGTACCTTGGCGAAGCGCGCGTGATCATCGACCAGATCGTCGATCAGGCGCCTGAAGGGCTGGAAGTGCTGCGCGGCAATTCTTCCTACGTCTATGACGGCAACTGGAAGATGCAGATGGAAAACGGCTGCGACGGCTACCACGTCAGCACCGTGCACTGGAACTACGCCGCCACGATGGGGCGACGCAAGGAAGGCGGCACGCAGGCAGTCGACGCAAACAGCTGGAGCAAGTCGGTGGCGGGCGTCTATGGGTTCGAGCACGGCCACATCCTGCTGTGGACGCAGACGATGAACCCGGAAGTGCGGCCCGTCTATGCGCACCGCGAGGAAATCAAGGTGCGCGTGGGCGAAACGCAGACCGATTTCATCGTCAACCAGACGCGCAACCTGTGCCTGTATCCGAACGTCTTCCTGATGGATCAGTTCAGCACGCAGATTCGCGTGGTACGGCCGATCAGCGTCGACAAGACCGAGGTCTCGATCTTCTGTTTCGCGCCGAAGGGCGAAAGCGCAACGGACCGCGCAACGCGCATTCGCCAGTACGAAGATTTCTTCAACGTCACCGGCATGGGCACCGCCGACGACCTGGAGGAATTCCGCGCCTGCCAACACGGCTACGCCGGAACGACCGCGCTGTGGAACGACCTGTCACGCGGGGCGCCGCTGTGGGTGCATGGACCCGACGAGAATGCAACGAAGATGGGATTGAAGCCCCTCATCTCGGGCGAGCGCAGCGAAGACGAAGGCCTGTTCGTCTGCCAGCACGAATACTGGGTGCGCGTCATGCGTGAGGCGCTCAAGCAGGAATGCGAAGGAGTGCCGGCATGAGCGCGGATTACCAGAACATCTGCGCCGCCCTGTACCGCGAGGCGCGCCTGCTGGACGACCGGCAGTGGGACGCGTGGCTCGACTGCTACGCCGAAGACGTCACGTACTGGATGCCCGCCTGGGATGACGACGACCAGCTGACCGACGATCCGCAGAGCCAGATTTCGTTGATGTACTACGCCAATCGCTGCGGGCTGGAGGATCGCGTCTTCCGCATCAAGACCGAACGCAGCGGGGCCTCCACACCCGAGCCGCGAACGAGCCACACCGTCGCCAATGTCGAAGTCCTGGCCGAACGCGGCGATGAAGTCGACGTGCGCTACAACTTCCACACGCTCAGCCACCGGTACAAAACCACCGACCACTTCTTCGGCACGATGTTCGTCACCCTGCGCCGCGCGGGTGAGAGCTTCCTGATCGCATCCAAGAAGATCGTTCTGAAGAACGACTACATCCGGCAGGTGCTCGACGTCTATCACGTCTGATGTGCCCCCCGTATAGGACACGCAAGAGGCAGCGGAGGTATTCCATGTCCAGTTTCACAGTCGCACTGAATTTCGAGGACGGCGTGACCCGTTTCATCGATTGCAAAGCAGGCGAGAAGGTGCTCGATGCTGCCTTCCGCGCCAAGATCAACCTGCCGATGGATTGCTCCGATGGCGTTTGCGGGACCTGCAAGTGCCGCGCCGAAAGCGGAAGCTACGACCTCGGTGACGATTACATTGACGACGCCCTGAGCGAAGACGAGAAAAACACCGGCCTCGTCCTGACGTGCCAGATGGTGCCGCACAGCGATTGCGTGATCGCGGTGCCGACCTCGTCGGCGGCGTGCAAAACGGGGCAGAGCGCTTTCGGCGCAACAGTGTCGAACGTCGAGCTGCACAACGATGCCGCTGTCGTGCTGGAGCTGGACGTGGATGCCGAGGCGCCGGTGTTTCTGCCGGGCCAGTACGTCAACATCGGCGTACCGGGCAGCGGGCAGCACCGTTCGTATTCGTTCTCATCCGCGCCGGGCGAGTCGAAGATCAGCTTCCTCATCAAGAAGATTCCCGGCGGCGGGATGAGCCGCTGGCTCGAAACCGCACAACCCGGCGACAAGCTCAACCTGCACGGCCCGCTGGGCAGCTTCTATCTGCGCGATGTGCAGCGGCCGCTGTTGTTCCTTGCCGGCGGCACGGGGCTCGCGCCGTTCCTGTCGATGCTTGAAGTGCTGGCGCGCACCCATTCGCAGCAGAAGGTGCACCTGATTTATGGCGTGACGCGTGACCTCGACCTGGTGCAGGTCGATGCGATCGATGCCTATACAGCGCGGCTGCCGAATTTCAGCTACGCCACGGTCGTGGCCGACGCCGCGTCGAATCATCCACGCAAGGGATGGGTGACGCAGCACGTGCCGGCCGATGCGCTGAACGATGGCGACGTCGACGTCTATCTGTGCGGGCCGCCGCCGATGGTCGATGCGGTGCGCAAGTACTTTGACGACGAAGGCGTAAAGCCGCGCAGCTTCTACTACGAGAAGTTCACGCCCAATGCAGTACCGGAGGCGAAGGCGGCATGAGCATGCAACGATTCTCAGGCAAGGCCGTCGTCGTGACGGGGACGGCGCAGGGCATCGGGCGCGGCGTGGCATTGGCCGCAGCAGAAGAGGGCGCCCAGGTGCTGCTGGTGGACCGGGCGGAGCTGGTCTACGACGTGCAGGCCGAGATTGCTGCAGCGGGCGGCCAAGCCCACGCCACCACCGCCGATCTGGAAACCTACGCTGGCGCTCAACATGCTGTACAAGCGGCGCTGGATGCGTTCGGCCGCATCGACGTGCTCATCAACAACGTGGGCGGCACGATCTGGGCAAAGCCTTATCAGCACTATGAAGAAGCGCAAATCGAAGCGGAGATCCGCCGCTCGTTGTTCCCCACGCTGTGGTGTTGCCGCGCCGTGCTGCCGCACATGGTGGAGCGCCGTCAGGGCGTGATCGTCAATGTGTCGTCGATTGCCACGCGCGGTATCTATCGGATTCCGTATTCGGCGGCCAAGGGCGGCGTGAATGCGCTCACGGCAAGCCTCGCCATGGAGCACGCGCAGGACAACATCCGCGTCAACGCCGTCGCCACGGGCGGCACCGAAGCGCCGCCGAGGAAAATCCCGCGCAACACGGCGCCCATGTCGGAGCAGGAGGCGGTCTGGTATCAGGGCATCGTCGACCAGACCATCGCCAGCAGCCTGATGCACCGCTACGGCACGGTAGGCGAGCAGGTAAAGGCGATTCTGTTTCTGGCGTCAGACGACGCTTCGTACATCACGGGGACGGTGTTGCCGGTGGGTGGCGGGGATCTGGGCTGACCATCGCCGCTCTCTGCAAGGCCCTTGCCTATATAAAAAAAACGCCAAGCGGGCGCACCGCTTGGCGCTGCACAACGTGGCATGAACGGGCAACTCATCCATGCGACGGGAATCGAACGGCCGGGGGGGCAGCAGTTCGATGTTTCTAGGGTAAGCATCACAATTGAAAAGAAGGCAAGGCATTGTCAAACAGATCGCGATGGATCGATCGGCGACTTTTCGCGCGATATTGTTTATCCCAATAGGGCAGTGCTGGAAAATTGCACATGTCGCCACGTAATTCATATGGCGATAATTTTCCCGGAAACTCGGCGACTTCGTTGTTTTCCCCTTGGGCCGTTGCGCAGCCATGCCTTGCTAGCGCCTGCCCTTCACGTCGCAGCCCCAGGGAATGTGAACGTTTCTCCATATTCGGTGGGCGTCCTCCCGCAAATTCGCATATTTCGACTGCTTCAAACGGTCGCTTGATTACAGGCGAAACAAAGCTCTGGTGACTTTGCAATTGTTTGGAATTCCCCAGATAGCGCATGCTATTTCTAACCCTGTCATGCTGCCTCAATGAGCAAGCCTCCTAGAAAAAGAAGGCAGCTGGCCGAAGTGATCGGCATATCGATTACAAGAAAAAATAGATAGAACGATATAAATCAACGGGGAAGTAGCGATGCGGATCGCTGTATTAGAAGACGATCCTGGCTTTCTGTCACTCATGGAATCCGTGATTGAGCGCCTGGGACACTCGTGCGTGTCATTTCGGGATGGCATGCAATTGTTCAAGAACTTGCAGCGCGATTCCTACGATCTCTTGATTCTGGACTGGCATGTTCCAAAAATGTCCGGAATGGAGATACTGGTCTGGCTGCGACAAAAGAAAGAAGACCGCACACCGGTCGCGTTCGTCACCAGCGCAGCCTTTGAATCGGAAATCGTGGCCGCCCTGCGCCAGGGTGCGGACGACTACATCATCAAGCCGATCGGCGCTGCCGTCCTGGAGGCCCGCATCGAGGCCATTCTGCGGCGGCTGTATCAGGAAGAAGCCGACAGCACGCTCGAGCTTGGGGCATTCAGGTTCGACGGCACGCGCCGCGTTGCCTACGTCCGCGGCCAGGAAATCAAACTGACCAGCAAGGAATACGAACTCGCTCACAAGCTCTTCTCTCGCAAGGGCAAGTTGCTGACGCGCGATTACCTGGTGAGTGCAATCTGGGGCGAGACCTATGCCGGGGAATCCCGCACGCTCGACACGCATATCTCGCAGATCCGGCTGAAGCTGGGGCTGAACCCTGGCAACGGTGTGAAGCTGATCTCGGTATATGGAGCCGGATACCGCCTGGAGAGTGCGTGATGCATGACGGACGTGCTTTGCCAGGTTGGCGCTCCCGCAGCGTGGCGCTGAGCCTGTTTGTATTGGCCATGGGCCCGGCGCGAGCGGAGCCCGGAACCTCACCCGAAGACATCCTGCGACTCGCGGATCGCACGGTCGCACAACTGCAAATGGCGCAGTACGGCGACCTGTGGGAGACGGCGGCGCCGATGGTTCGAGCCACGACCGACAAGGGATCGTTCGTCCGCCAGATGCAGGCGACGCAAATGACCGACCGCGCCGTGCTGGATCATGGCTGGGCTTCCATCACGCGCATCCGATATCAACACAGCCGTGATATCCCGGACGGACTTTATGCCAACGTGGATTATGCGGTTCATCTGAAAAACGGCGATGTGAAATATCGGCTGATCAGCTTTCGATTAGAAGGCGATGGGCGATGGTATTTTGTTGGCAGTGCAGAGCGACAATATTCCAATGGCGTTCCAACGCAACCCGTGATTTTCAAGTTCCCCCCTTGACTGTCGTCCGCGCCACGTCGGCGGCCTGACGGAATTGCGCATGTGGCTGCCAAGCCGCGTCACGCCGTGATCCGCAGCCCATCGCGCTTCCTATCGGCAGGGTGCCGCTTGTCGGATTTCTCTCGTCTTCGCATTTTCCCGGCGAGATAAACACGATGTGCTTTATCGCAATGCAATTTAACGGTGCCTGACAATTGCTTTTCAATGCTTTGCATTGGATAAAGCGACCCCTATTAAATTGACTCACAGAGTGCCCTCGCGCACACGGACCAGGGCCCATAAAAATCAGCAACACGCTTTTTCATCCACGGCGTTGCTGTCGAGCAATACGTTTGGGGAAGCCAATTGAATCTCATCTATAAAACCAAGTACAGCCACATCAGGAACATGATGGTGGTGGTGGCGGAGACGTGCTGCGGCTCTGGCAAGGGTGGTGCCGCGCAGGGAAAAACCGCGAGCCAGCGTGCGCTGAAAGCGCTCGATACGGTGTTGCACCGGAAGTCCGCCATCGCGTTGGCGCTGTCTGCGCTGCTAGGGCTGTGCCTGCACGGCACCGCGCACGCGCAATACACGAACGGCACGTCGGGCACCGCAACAGGCACCTCGGTGGCGATCGGAAGCGGCACGGGCGCCAACGCTGCCAGCGCCTCGGGTTCTGCAGCGGTGGCCATCGGCAGCGGCGCAACCGCCACGGGCGGCTCGACCAGCGCAGGCGCCATCGCCATCGGCAGCGCCAAGGCCGGCACATCAGGCACGCCATTCCAGAATGGCGCCATTGCCATTGGACAGGGCGCGCAGGCACTGAGCAGCAACCCGACAGGCGGCACATCGCCGATTGCCATCGGTGCGACCTCCAATGCCAACGGCACAGGCTCTCAGGTTGCCATCGGTGACCAGGCAGTCGCGACAGGCGTCGATGCGATCGGGATTGGCGGTCATGCAAACGCTGCCGGCGTGAAAGCGACCGGCAACGAGTCCACCGCCATCGGCCAGTCTTCGGCTGCGACGAACACCGGTTCGGTTGCGCTCGGTTACTCGGCCACGTCGTCGGGTATTGGCTCGGTAGCGTTGGGCGGCAACGGCACGTTGGGTTCCAACGCAACGGGCGATGCATCGTTTGCGGTGGGCGGCGGTTCTTCTGCGGCAACGGCGGGCGCGATCGCCGTGGGCTCGGCAGGGGCAACAGGCGTTGCAGCTGGCGGCGCCGGCGCGCAGGCCAAGACGGGCCTTGGGGTCATCGCCATTGGGGCCGGTGGCGCTGGAGGCTCGGTGGCAGGCGCCACCGGCGGGGCAGGTGCCGTCGCCACGGGTTCCGGCTCGATCGCCTTGGGTGACGGAGGTGCGGGCGGTTCCGTAGCGGCTGGCAAAGGCGGCGCGGGGGCGATAGCGAGCGGGGCAAGCGCCATCGCCATCGGCTCCGGCACGGCCGGGTCCACCACGGCAGGCTTGGCGGGTGCCGCCGCCACGGGCAGCAACGCGATTGCCGTTGGCGCAGGTTCTTCAAGTGCGGGGGCCGGCGCGACGGCGGTCGGCACAGCGGCATCCGCCATCAGCGCAAATGGCGTTGCACTTGGCAATGGCGCGGTCGCGAACTTCGCGAAAGATGTGGCGCTGGGCTCGGGGTCGAGCACGGCCGCTGCTGTGGGCACCTCCAGCGTCACGGTGGCGGGGTCCACCTACGCGGTGGCAGGGACGAGCCCCACCAGCACGGTCAGCGTGGGCACCGTCGGCGGGGAGCGCACCCTCACCAATGTTGCAGCTGGCCGCGTCAGCGCCACCAGCACCGATGCGGTCAACGGCTCCGAACTCTATGCGACGAATCAGGCGATCGCGGCCGTCAATACGATTGCCAACAAGGGCTGGAACGTGACGACCGCACAGACAGGCACCGGCACGGCCAGCGGCACAGCTGTGAGCAACGTGGCCCCGGGCGGCACCGCAACTTTCACCGCCGGCAACAACGTCGCCATCACGCAGAACGGTGCAAACATTACGCTGGCCACCAGCATGACGCCCACGTTCACCAGCGTGACGACCGGCAACAGCGTGCTGAACAACAACGGCCTGACGATCAGCGGTGGGCCGAGCGTGACGAGCACTGGCATCAACGCAGGCAACACCGCCATTACGAACGTGGCCGCGGGCACGGCATCGACGGATGCAGTCAATGTCAGTCAGCTCAACGCCGTCAATGCCACCGCACGTGCTGGCTGGAATGTCAGTGCACAGGGCAGCAACGCCACCAACGTCGGCCCGAACAGCACCACTGGCACCAGCGTTGACCTGAACAACACGGACGGCAACCTCGTTGTGAGCAAGACGGCGGCAAGCAACAACGTCAGCTTCAATCTGGCGCCCAACGTCAATGTCGCCAATAGTCTGACCGTCGGCCCCGCTGCCAGCGGCACGACCATTACCGCGACGGGGGTAACCACCAACGGTGGCACAGGCCCGAGCCTGACCACGGGTGGCATCAACGGCGGAGGCTTGGCGGTGACCAACATTGCACCGGGCGTCAATGGCACCGACGCGGTGGATATGAACCAGCTCAATGCGGTCAACACGATTGCCAACAAGGGCTGGAACGTCACGACGGCACAGACAGGCACCGGCACAGCCACCGGCTCAAGCGTGACCAACATCGCTCCGGGCGGCACGGCCACTTTCACCGCCGGCAACAACGTCGCCATCACGCAGAACGGCACGAACATCACGCTGGCCACCAGCATGACGCCCACGTTCACCAGCGTGACGACCGGCAACAGTGTGCTCAACAACAGTGGCCTGACGATCACCGGTGGGCCGAGCGTGACGAGCACCGGCATCAACGCGGCCAACACCGTCATTACCAACGTGGCTGCGGGCACGGCCGCCACTGATGCAGTGAATGTCAGTCAATTGAACGCAGTGAATGCGGCGGCAGGCGCGGGGTGGAACGTCAGCGCACAAGGCGCCAACGCCACCAACGTCGGCCCGAACAGCGCCACGGGCAGCACCGTCGATCTGAACAACACCGACGGCAACATCGTCGTGAGCAAATCGACGACGAGCAACAACGTCAGCTTCAACCTGGCGAACAACGTCAATGTGGCGGGCAGCGTGACGGTCGGCCCGGCGGCCAGCGGCACGAGCATCACCGCCACGGGCGTGACGACCAATGGCGGCGCTGGCCCAAGCCTCACTGTCACAGGGATCAACGCGGCCAATACCGTTATCACCAACGTTGCCAAGGGGCAGGTGTCCGCCACCAGCACGGATGCCGTCAACGGATCGCAGCTCTACGCCACCAACCAGACGGTCAGCAATCTCGTCAATTCGGTGACAAACGGCGGCGTGGGGCCCGTCCAGTACAGCAATCCGTCTTCGCCGACCACGCCGAATGGCGGCACGCCTTCGCAAGACCTGACATTGGTGGGGGCGGCGGCCGGTCCGGTGACGCTGCATAACGTGGCCCCCGGCGTGGCGCAAACCGATGCCGTGAACGTGGGGCAGCTCAGTGGCGCGGTGGCAGGTCTGGGCGGCGGCGCCTCCATCAACCCGTCTACCGGAGCGGTGACGGGGCCGACGTACACGGTCAGCAACGCCAACGGCACAACGTCCACGGTCAACAACGTGGGCGCAGCGCTGGACGCGATCAACAGCGCGGGCATCAAGTACTTCCACGCCAACAGCACGGCGCCGGACAGCCAGGCGTTGGGCCTGGACAGCGTGGCGATCGGTCCAAACGCCGTCGCCAACCATGCCGGCGACATCGCCCTGGGTGCCGGCAGCGTGACGGCATCGACGATCGCCACGCCTTCCGCCGCCATCAACGGCACGCTCTACACGTTTGCCGGCGGCGCGCCGGTCAGTACCGTCAGCGTGGGGACGCCGGGCGCAGAGCGCACCATCACGAATGTGGCCGCTGGGCGCATCAACGCAGGCAGCACGGACGCGATCAACGGCTCGCAACTCAATGCAGCCGATCTGGCCATCACCGCATTGAGCGACAAGGTCAACAGCCTGGGGGCGACGGTGGCCACCAACCTCGGTGGCGGATCGAGCTATAACTCGTCGACCGGCGCGGTCACCTCGCCAACATTTGGCAACGGAAGCAATGGCGGCGGTAGCTCGCTCGGCAACAACGTGGGCGCCGGGGGCGGGCCCGCGACCACCGTATCGGCAGGGCTGCTGGCAGCCGCCAACACCTGGATCACGGGCAACCCGACGACCTACACAGCGCCCCTGGCCATCGGGACGAACAGCACTGCAGCAGGGAGCGGCGCCGTCAGCACCGGAAGCAACTCCGTCGCGCTGGGCAACAACTCCAGCGACGGCGGGCGCGCAAACGTGGTGAGCGTGGGATCGGCGGGGGGTGAGCGGCAGATCACCAACGTTGCCGCGGGCACGCAAGGCACGGATGCGGTCAACGTCAGCCAACTCAACTCCGCGATCGGCCAGTCGAATGCCAATATGACGCAGCAGCTCAATGGCTTGCAGCAAAGCGTGAACAACGTCGCGCGCAACGCCTATGCCGGCGTCGCAGCGGCCACCGCGCTGACGATGATTCCCGACGTCGACAAGGACAAGACGCTGTCGCTTGGCATCGGCGCGGGCTTCTATCACGGCTATCAAGCCGTGGCGATCGGCGGCACCGCGCGCATGACCGAAAACATCAAGGTTCGTGCAGGGGTCAGCACGAGCCCCGGCAATGGCACAACGTTTGGCATGGGCGCTTCGATGCAGTGGTAAGCCGCCCGTCCAACCCAGAACGCTCCACCACACACCATCATGATGAAATCCGTTATCTGGGCACTGGCGTTTGCCGTGCCGCTGGCCGCGTGCTCAAGCGCGTCAGGTCCAACATTCAATGCCTATCAAATCAACGCGCAAGACGGTATCGCGACGTATCGCGTCGAATGTCACGGCCTGCTCCAGGGGCAGGGCGTCTGCACCGACAAGGCCAAGGAGATTTGCGTCGACCAAGTTGTGCGCCCGATCGAACCGGTGACGCCTTTTGGTCGCAGCACGGACGTGCGCACCTTGACCTTCCAATGCGGGCCGGCGCCTGCGAAGCCCGTAACGGCGGCGCCTCCGGAAACCAGGCCGGCAGCAGTCTTCGTGCCAGCGGCGGTCGTCAAACTGGATCTGAACGGTGACGCCAACTTCGATACGGGCAAGGCGACGCTCACGGCCGCCGCCAAGCGCAAGTTGGATCAATTGCTCGCAGGCAGCCGCGGCATTGCGTTCAGCCACGGCGAGATCAGTGGCTACACGGATTCGCGCGCCTCGGCGGCATATAACCTTGCGCTGTCGCGGCAACGCGCGGAGAGCGTGGCGGGCTACCTGCGCAGTCGCGGACTGCAGTGCGACGACCTGACCGTACGTGGCTTCGGCAAGGAGAACCCCGCTGCCTCCAACGCCACGGCGTCGGGGCGTGCGATCAATCGCCGGGTCGAGATTCGGTTGAGCCGGTCGTGAGCAAGGGCGCGAGCCAAAACAAAAACGGCGCCGATGCGCCGTTTTTTTATGCCTTCGCGGGATAGCCGAACATTCGGCCGCGGCGTTCAGCCCAGATACGAACCGGACTTGCCAACCACCTCTGCGTACGCGAGGTTGTCGTCCCAACCGTTGCGGAAAAAGTTGATGACTGCGCGCAGCAGCGAGGTGCGGTTGGCGGCTTGAACTTGGATTTCGCCGGCGAACTTGGGGGTGAAATAGGCTTGCTGGACCATGATGTTTTCTCTCAGTGCGTGATCTAGGGTTTTCCCGAGTATAGGGTTATCCCTAGGGCTGAGCAATGAGTCAAAGCAAACCTGCGGTCCATTTTCAATATCACTCAATGTAAATAATCGGTGCGCTCGGCGCCCGCTCTGCGCCCGGTCCAAGCAAAATCGAGCGACTCGTTATGTGACTTTTGAGGCATATTTTTCCGCGCTGGAAAAGATTTTTTAACGGCACGTTCCGCGCAAGAGGTGAAAAATCGCACGAAGAAGTGATCTTCTTCGCTCATTTTTCGCCTATATGCCGCCATTTTCTTTCAACGTGCGGGCTTGTTGTTTGATCCACATGCCCTCTACCATACGCCGCCGAATCCCCCGCTTCTGCTTCTGTTTCGAGGAGGCCTCGTATGGCGTATCCCCCAATCCCGGTGCCGGCCGACGGCGCGCCCAGCGCCAACACGGCGTGGCAGGCGCGCAGCCGCGCGGCCGTCTGGCATCCGTGCACGCAAAATGCGCGGCTCGATGCCATGCCGCCGCTGCCGATCGCGCGCGGTCAGGGGCCATGGCTGATCGACTTTGACGGCAAGCGCTACCTGGACGGCACCAGCTCCTGGTGGGTCAACCTGTTTGGCCATGCGAATCCGCACATCAACGCGGCGCTGAAGACGCAGCTCGATTCACTGGAGCACGTCATGCTGGCGGGCGCGACGCACCGCCCGGCCGTGGAACTGGCCGAGCGCCTGATCGAGCTGACGGGCGGCGTGCTGGGCCACAGCTTCTTCGGCTCCGACGGCGCTTCTGCCGTGGAAATCGCGCTCAAGATGAGCTTTCACGCGCATCGCAATGCAGGGCAGGGCGCACGCAGCCGATTTGTCTGCCTGGAACACGGCTACCACGGTGAAACGCTCGGTGCTCTGGGCGTGACCGACGTGGCGATCTTCCGCGATGCGTATGACCCGCTGATTCTGCAATCGCATCGCGTGCCGTCTCCGGACGCGCGTCTGGCCGGCCCGGGCGAAACCGCCGCCGACGTAGCCGAACGCGCGCTGGCGGCACTGCGCGATTGCCTGAGCACCCACGCCGGCACCATCGCCGCCGTCATCATCGAACCGCTGGTGCAATGTGCGGCCGGCATGGCCATGCACGACGTGAGCTATCTGCGCGGCGTGCGTGCGCTCTGCGACGAATTTGGCGTGCACTGGATTGCGGATGAAATTGCCGTCGGCTGCGGCCGCACCGGTACGTTCTTCGCCTGCGAACAGGCTGGCGTGTGGCCGGACCTGCTGTGCCTCTCAAAGGGCATCAGCGGCGGTTATCTGCCGCTGTCGATCGTGCTGTCGCGCGATGCCATCTACGACGCCTTCAACGACGATGCGCCGGTGCGCAGCTTCCTCCATTCGCATTCGTATACGGGCAATCCGCTGGCGTGCCGCGCGGCCCTCGCCACGCTCGATCTGTTTGCTGAAGAAGACGTCTTTGCGCGCAATCGCGTGACCGCGGCACGCATCGCCCAGGCGCTGGCGCCGCTGTCGCACGATGCGCGATTTGCCCATCTGCGGCAGACCGGGATGATTACCGCCTTCGACGTGCACCCCGACGTGGCCGGCGCACGCTTTGCCGAACGCTTTGCGCTGACGGCGCGCACGCACGGGCTGCTGCTGCGCCCCATCGGCAACACCGTCTATCTGCTGCCGCCGTATGTGCTGAGCGACGAAGAGACCGACACGCTGGTCGAGCGCACGCTGCAGACGCTTGAAGACACGCTCGCCCAAGCCACGGGCGAAACTGAAGGACACACCTATGCGATTGCTTGACGACCTGCAGGCGGGCCTCGACGCCATTGACGCTGCGCACCTGCGCCGCGTGCGCCGCACCGCGTACAGCCCGACCGACCGCAGCCAGCGCATCAGCGTGCCTGGCGAAGAGCCGCGCGACATTCTGGGCTTTTGCGGCAACGACTATCTCGGGCTGGCAGCGCACCCCGCCTTGGCCGAGGCGATGACGCAAGGTACGCAGCAATATGGCTTTGGCAGCGGCGCATCGCACCTTGTCAGCGGCCATTCGATTGCGCACGCGCGGCTGGAAGCACGCATGGCTGCGCTGCAAGCCGCGCATATTCCCGAGGCGGATGCGCTGTTCTTCTGCACGGGCTACATGGCGAATCTGGCCGTGGTGAGCGCCATGGCGCAGGCTGGCGGCATCCGCCCGGCCGATGAATGCACGATCTTTTCCGACGCGTTAAATCACGCTTCGCTTATCGACGGTGCACGGTTGTCGCGGGCGCCCACCAAGGTCTATCCGCACGTCGACCTCGCTGCGCTGGAAGTGCTGCTGGCGGCGAGCACCAGCCGCAACAAGCTGATCGTCACGGACGGCGTGTTCAGCATGGATGGCGACATCGCGCCGCTGCCCGAACTGCTTGCGCTGGCCGAACGCTACGACGCCTGGCTGATCGTCGACGACGCCCATGGCCTGGGCGTGCTGGGTGAGAACGGCGCGGGCGTGCTGTCGCACTTCGGGCTGCGCTCGCAGCGCATCATCTATGTCGGCACGTTCGGCAAGGCGGCCGGCGGCTCGGGCGCGGCCATCGTCGGACATCGGCTGGTGATTGACTGGCTGGTGCAGCGCGCCCGCACGTACATCTTCACAACGGCCACGCCGCCGGGCATCGCCTCTGCCGTGGAAGCCGCGCTGGACCTGATTGCAAGCGAAGAGGGCGCTGAACGTCGTGCCCGCCTTGACCGCCACATCGCCGTGTGGACTTCGCACGCGCAGCGGTTGGCTGCACGCTTCGGCTGGCGGTGGATGCCGTCGCCGACAGCCATCCAGCCGATCGTGATTGGAGAGAACGCACCCGCGCTTGAACTGGCCGCTGCGCTCGAACGCGAAGGCATCCGCATCGCTGCCATCCGCCCGCCGACGGTGCCGGCCGGAACGGCGCGCCTGCGCATCACGCTGTCAGCGGCGCATACCGATGCCGACATCGAGCGTCTGGCGCAGGCGCTGGAAGCGGCTGGCCAATCCCTGCAGCCCGCCAAGGCAGCCTGACATGCCCGCACGCTTCGATTGCTTTGTCACCGGCACCGATACGGAGATCGGCAAGACGCTCGTCAGCGCGGCATTGCTGGCCAAGCTCTCCGACGCCGGCTACCGTGCCGCGGGCCTCAAGCCGATTGCGGCAGGCACGCTGGCGGGCGCACCCACGCGCACCAACGAAGACGTCGAGCAGCTGCGCGCCGCGGCATCGGTGGATCTGCCGCTCGACACCGTTTGTCCATGGCTGCTCGACGCGCCGATGTCTCCGCATCTGGCTGCCGCGCGCGAAGGCGTGACGATCACGCTGCCGCCGATTCTCGATGCGTTTGCGCAGGCCAGATCGTTGGCGGATGCCGTCGTGGTGGAGGGCGTCGGTGGTTTCCGCGTGCCGCTGTCGGACAACTTTGATACGGCCGAGATGGCCGTGGCGTTGGGCTTGCCCGTGGTGCTGGTTGTGGGCTTGCGCCTGGGCTGCTTGAATCACGCCGCACTCACTGCCGAGGCGATTGCCGCGCGCGGGCTGCATCTGGCCGGCTGGGTCGGCAACGTGGTTGACGCGTCCATGGCAGGGCTTGACGACAATGTCGCCACCCTGCGCCGGTGGATCAACGCACCGCATCTGGGCATGATTCCGCGATTGCCGCACGCCGATGCGCGGCTCGCCGGGGCCCACGTCGACATCGCACCGCTACTCGCGCGCCCGGCCGAAACGCGGCGGTAAACTAGGCGCTTCACTCAGTGCAACAGGGACGATTGTGATGCGGGCGATGCGTTGGCTGGCGGTAGCGATTGTGGTGGCAGCGACGGCGGGATGTGCGGCCTTGGAGTCCCCCGTCACCAAGGGGCAGCGACTGGTCGGCGCCGACGAGCCCGCCGTGCAGGCGCAGTTCGGGCCGCCGCGCGAAACGTATCCACTCAATGGCGGCACCCGATGGCTCTATCCGACCAAACCGTACGGCCAGTTCACCTACGCGGCCGACTTTGATGCCGGCGGCAAGCTCGTCGCCTTCAAGCAAGTCCTGAGCAGTCTCGAATTTGCCCTGGCCAAGATCGGCGTCTGGACCCGCGACGACGTGCTCCGGCATTTCGGTCAGCCGGTCGAGACCGCGTATTTCCCACGCATGGAACGGCTGGTCTGGTCGTACCGCTTCAAGGCGGACGACGTCTGGCCGTCGCTGATGCATTTCTACTTCGACCCGGCCGGCGTCCTGCAACTGACGCAGATCACGCCCGACCCGCTTTACGATCCGGACCGCCCCCGGCTGTTCCGCCGCTAGTTGGCCCGCAGTTGAGGTAGCGCAATCCGATTGTGCGCTCAGGGTTCCTCCTGCATTGCGCGCCTTGCGCGGCGACCTAAGCTAGAGAGCAGGGGAGGCAGACGCCGCCGGCGCTTGCCGAGAGCAACCGTCATCAGAACGGACGCGCATTGTTGGGGGTGCATCATGCTGACGTATCGCTGGGTCGACATCGACCCGATCGCAGCGGGTCAACATCCGCTGTACGGCATTGCCGGATGGCTGCCGTGGGTGCTGGCCATTGCCATCGCGGGGCCAACGTGGGTGTTCTGGCAGGGGCTGTCAATGGATGCGCTGCAGCTGGCCGGCGCCGACCTGTTTGATGCCAACGCGCCAGGCAGCGGCGCCATCAACCTCACCACGCTGCTGTATCTGATTTCCAGCGTGACGGTGCTGGTGCTGGCCACCACGCACGACAGCGCGTTCCGCCCGGCCATGCTCGTGCACATGGCGCTGCTGCCGCCGCTGATTGGTCTGATGCTGATGGCGGGCGGCATTCCAGGGGCACGCTCCACCTTCATCGACGGCGTGGCCGTTGCCGTGGCACTGACGCTGACGTGCGGCGTCTACTTGCAGGCCTCGCGCCGTGTGCACATCACCTTCGAACTACGCGACCGGGCGCCTGGCGAGCATGCCTGGTTCAAGCGTCAGAAACGGGCTGCGGCGGGTTGACGAGCGTGACCATCACGTAGCTCATGATGGTGAGGAGGAACCAGGCGCCCAGCTTGGCGATCGACACCATCTCCCAGCCCTGCAACTGGTTCGGATAGAGCCACGTGCGCGTGAACGTGCCGATGTTTTCGGCAAGCCAGATGAAGAGGGCGACCAGCGTAAAGCCCAGCAGGAAGGGCATGCGCCGGTGGACGCGATCGATGCGGAAGTGGATCCAGCAGCGCCGGAATGCCATCGCAATGAGCGCCATCAGCACGTAGCGCAAGTCCCACCAATAGTGGTGCAGGAAGAAATTCACGTAGATTCCGAGCGAGAGCAGCGCCGTCACCGCCAACGGCGGATGATGCGTGAAGCGCAGGTCAAATTCGCGCCACGCCCGCGCGATATAGCTGCCCACCGAGGCATACATGAAGCCGGTGAACAGCGGCACGCCGCCAATGCGCAGCACCGACGCCTCGGGGTAAATCCACGAGCCGACGGCCGTCTTGAACACCTCCATGCCTGTACCGGCCACATGGAACATCAAGATCACCTTGGCCTCGTCCCACGTCTCCAGCTTCAGCCACAGCAACGCAATCTGGATGATCACCGCGGCCATCGTCAGGGCGTCGTAGCGGGCAATCGGTGCGTCGGCCGGATACCAGAAATGCGTGCCGATCAGCAGGGCGACCATCAGCCCGCCGAACAGGCATGCCCACGCCTGCTTGATCCCGAAGACGACAAACTCATGCAGCCCCGCAGCCAATTGGCCGTGGCGCGCAGCCCAAGCGCCGCTGCGGTCACGCCAATACGTAAAACGGGCCCGCAGGCCCGCTCGCAAGGAGATCGTTTCCGCCGGCATTCAGTCGATCAGCGCAAAGCGCGGCACCTGCCGGCCGTCGACTTCAACCATCTCGTGGAACATCGTCGATGGGCGTGTCCAGATCGTGCCGTTGGCGGCGCGATAGACCGTCATCTTGATGGCGGGATCGGGTTCGTACGTGGCCTCGCACAGCCATTCGTATTCACCGCCCTTGTAGTGCCGGTAGCGGCGCGTTGACGTGTCTTGCATGGCAGCTTCAGTGGTGCGTGGGCTTGTCGTCTTCGTCGACGTAGGGGACGTGCTTGCCTTCCTGCGTCTGCGCGCCGAGCTTGGCGTCTTCCATGGCGTCCTGGTAAGCCAGCATGGCCGCGGCCACGGCTTCGGGTTCGCCGTTGAAGGAAATCACGCTCTCGCCGCAGTTCGGGCATTCGCCGCCGAAGATGGCGTGGATGCCGGGCATGTCGCGCGGCTCCATCCCTTCGAATTCGGTAAAGGCGGTCTGGCAGGCGCCGCAGACAAGCTTTTCAGGGCGCAGCGCCTCCAGCCGGGCGTGTGCCTGAGAAATGCGGTCGGCCTGTGAGCCGCGTCGTTTGGCTTCGCCCATGATGTTCTTCCTGATTCAGATGATTGGAGGATGGATCATACCGAACGGCGCGGCACAGCTGCCAGTTCGCACCGCCCGCTCAGCGTTCCGCCAATCGCTTCAGCGCGGCCAGAACGTCGGGAAAATCCGATGTGACCATCGGCCCGAATGCAGCGGCATCGGGGCCCGTGATCTCGGTGCGATAGACGATCTTCGTGTGACCGGACGGCAGGCTGACGAGCTGGTGATCCACCAATACGCGGGTGCCATCGACGATCGTCTCGTCGACAAAACCTTCGTTGGGACGCACGTCGACCAGCGTGCTGACGAACGGGTCTTGCCCCGGCGGCTGCATGGTGAACTGCGTACCGTTGGCAAACGGCCCGTGGAGTTCAATGCGCTCGATGCCGGCATTCCAGTCGCCCCATTTCTCGACGTTGGCGAGCAGTTCCCAGACGCGGGCGGGGGAGGCGGTCGTTTCAATGCTCTCTTCGTGAATCCACATAAGCGGCTCCGGATGTTATTTGACGTGTCGGCTGGCAACCTTCCATGGCGGCGCTGCCACGGTATAGGTTGCGGCGGATCGGGCTGCAAGGTACAGGCATGCGGTGGCAGTCGGCAACCATCGCGCACATCTCGGCTGATCGCGGCTGATATAGTGCGGCCCCTTTGACCAGATTCACGGCTTTCACATGTCTACGATTCCTGCCTGCCCAGAATGCGCCTCTGAAAACACCTATCAAGACGGCGAGCTATATATCTGCCCGGATTGCGCGCACGAATGGAATCCGTCGGCACAGGAAGATGAAGAAGAGACGGCGCTGGTCATCAAGGACGCCAACGGCAATCCGCTGAATGCGGGCGATTCGGCAACGCTGGTGAAGGACCTGAAGCTCAAGGGCGGCTCGGGCACGCTCAAGGCGGGCACGAAGATCAAGAACATCCGGCTGGTGCCGGGCGACCATCCGATCGACTGCAAGATCGATGGCGTGAGCTATCTGCTCAAGCCGGAGTTCTTGAAGAAGGCTTAGTGGAGGGCGTTGGATCGAGACTGGCCGAGGCTGGTCGATCTTTTATTTAACATAATGCAAATTATGAGAAATATACAGACGCGCGCTGAGGTGGCGGTGTCACATCACCCGACCAACCCAGCGGCGCGCATTCGCCATATCACTCGGCCATCGCCGGCACCACTTCGACGCGTTTCGGCACGCCCGTCACGATGGTCGCGACGGCAATCGCCAGCACCACGGCGGCGCCGATGAACACACCGGCCGCGCCGTTCGCGTCGAACACCACGCCACCGGCTGCCGCGCCCGTTGCAATCGCGAGCTGCACGGCGGCGACGATCAGGCCGCCGGCGCTTTCGGCCTCGTCGGGCACGGTGCGTGTCACCCATGTCGACCAGGCCACCGGCACGCCGCCAAACGCCATGCCCCAGAGTGCGATGAGCACAGCATCGATGACGGGCGCGCGGCCCAGCGCCACGAGTGCGATGCCGAGCACCACCATCAGCGCCGGCATTGCGATCAGCATTGGGCGCAGCCGATGTTCCAGCACGCGGCCGGCCAACGATGTGCCGACGAAGTTGGCAATGCCATAGCCCAGCAGGATCGCCGACAGGCCGTTCACGCCAACGCCCGCCACCTGCTCCAGGAACGGCCGCAGGTACGTAAAGAACGCAAAGTGCCCGGTGAACACGAGGATCGTCGCGAACATCCCGATGCCGACGCTCGGGCGGCGTAGCACGTCGATCAGCGTGCGCAGCCGCGTCGTGCCGCTTGGCGCCATCGATGGCAGCGTCGCGACTTGCGATGCGAACGCCAGCACCCCGAGCGCGGCCGCAGCAAGGAACACATTGCGCCAGCCGATCAGGTGGCCGAAGTAGCTCCCGAGCGGCGCGGCGGCGATCGTGGCGACGGCGACGCCGCTGAAGATGATCGACAGCGCCCGCGGCACGAGCGCAGCAGGCACGAGGCGCATTGCGGTGGCGGTGGCCATGGTCCAGAAGCCGCCGAGCGCAACACCAAGCACCACGCGGCCGATCAGGATCGTTGTCAGGTTGGTCGCAAACGCCACGGCAAGATTGGATGCCACGAGCAGCACCGAAAACGCCAGCAGCACGCGCCGCCGGTCGATGGTGCGCGTGACGGCGGCGGTCAGCAAGCTGGTGACGAGGGCGACCGTTGCGGTGGCCGTGACGGCCTGCCCTGCCACGCCCTCGGTCACGCCGAGGCTTTCCGCCATGGGCGTCAGCAGGCTTGCAGGCAGGAATTCGGCCGTGACGAGCCCGAACACGCCCAGCGCCATCGCGAAGACGGCGCCCCAGGCAGGTTCACGCGGGGCCGCGACTGAGGCGGCCGTAGAGGTTCCGGGATTCATGCGTCGTTCCGTAGAAAAGTCAGGGAAAGTACCAATAAGGCCGCATGGTAGGGCCCGTCAATCGGACGGTCTATGACATACAATCCGATCTTGTTGATCATTCGTCCGAATAGTTGCGATGCCCACTCCCCTCCCCGACGTGCACGACCTTGTCAGCGAGCTGCTGCTGGGCATGCGGCTGAGCGGTGTCCAGTACCGCCGTATCCACGTGGCGCGGCCCTTCGGGCTGAGCTTTGGCGAGGCGCCGGGGCGTGCGCAATTTCACTTCGTTGGCCGCGGGCCCGTGCTGCTGCGTGATGCGTCGGGCGCAACGATGCGACTCGAAGCCGGCGATGCGGTGTTGCTGCCGCAGGGCACGCCGCATGCGCTGTTGTCCGATCCGGATGCGCCGTGCCGCGAGATCGCCGGCTTTGAAGCCGCGAAAATCTGCGACACGGTGGCGTCGGTGGGTGCCGGTACGGAAGCGGCGCCGGGCGATGCGCTCATTTTCAGCGCGTGCATGGAGCTGGACCTGGGCGGCATGCAGCCCCTTGTCGGCACGATGCCGGAGTTCATGCACGTCGGCACCCTGCTCGCGCGCTATCCGGAAATCCGCCCGATGCTCGACGCGATGGAGCGCGAATCGTGCTCCGAGCGCGCAGGCTTTGCCGGCATCCTGGCGCGGCTGGCGGACGTGGTGGCCGCCTTCATCGTGCGCGGCTGGGTGGAATGCGGCTGCGGCGACGCCACGGGCTGGGTGCAGGCCCTGCGCGAGCCGAAACTGGGCCGCGCGATCGTCGCCCTGCATCGTGACCCGGGCCGCAACTGGAGCGTCGCGGAGCTGGCAGCGCAAGCCGGTGTCTCGCGCTCGGTGTTTGCCGAGCGCTTCCTGGCGGCGACCGGAATGACACCCGTGCGCTATCTGACCGAGCTGCGGATGCGGCTCGCCGCGCAATGGATCACCCGTGACCGCGAGGCGATCGAAGCCGTCGCGTATCGGCTCGGCTACGGGTCGCTCGCTGCGTTCAGCCGCGCATTCAAACGGGTGGTTGGGCGGCCGCCGGGTGCCATGCGCGCAGAAGGCGCCGAACTTGACGCGTGATGTTCAGCGCTGGCGATAGTGCTGTGCCGCGTGCCGGATCTCCTTGCTGAATTCCGCGCACACATGCGTCATCAGATCGGCCGAACGGTAGACCATGTAGACGTTGAAATCCGGCAACTCGTCTTCCATCGGCAAGGTTTCGAGCGAGCCCGGCACCATGCGCAGCGGCCCGCCGGTGCCGCTGAAGACAAATTCCGACCACATGCTGACGACGTCTGTCTTCGTGGCCAGCTGCAGCCCGAGCAGATTCGACGCGCTTTGCACGATCCGCCGCGGGATGTCGAGACGATGCAGCCGCATCAGGCTGACCATCGGGCTGCCCGGATCCTCCAGCGGGTCGAGCACCAGCCAGTCGGCATCCAGCAGTGGCCGCAGCCGGCGCACGCGGCGCAGCGGATGGCCCGGGCGCACCGCCAGGCGCATCGGCACCGAAAACAGCGGCTCCCACTGAAAACTGCCCGTGCCGGGGCCGCTGTTGCTGGAGATCAAACCGATATCGAGCCGCCCCTCTCGGAGCCCTTCCAGAATCTGCTGCGGACGCTGTTCGAAGCCGCGTAGCGCGACGTTGGGAAACCGCTTGCGCAGCGCCGCCATCGCGTCCGGCAGCGGGCCGCTCGACGCCACGGCGGTAAAGCCGATGTTGAGTTCCGCCTCCGCATGGCCGCGAATGGCTTCGATGTCTTCCAGCGCGTGACGCAGTTCCTGTTCGACGACACTCGCGCGCTTGACCAGCGCCATGCCATATGCGGTCAGGCTCACGCCGCGCACCGAACGCGACAGCAGCGTGACGCCAAGCTCCCTTTCCAGCTCCGCAATCGCCTTCGACAACGCCGGCTGCGAGATGTGCAGCCCGCGAGACGCTTCGTGGATGCTGCCGTGCTGTGCCACGGCCAGCAGGATGCGCAATTGGTGCAGCTTCACGTCGCTCTCCCCATTGTTGGGCGCCATGCCCGGCACTCGGCGTGTCACGCGACGTCGCCCCCAGGATTCGCGGGCTTTCCCCGATAGCGGATGCAAGCCGGTTATGACGGCGATTCTATTTGGTTATCGGGATGAATATTTACGATTTTTTCCGGACGGCGGCTTGGCGGAATACTGCAAGCGCCCAAGGGTTCGCAGAAGCCCTCTCGCCAATCCCCCGGATGGAGATCCACATGAATGACGCCACCCTGCAGACGCCGTTGCCCGCCTCGGTTGCTGCTGCGCCCAAGCCTGTCGGCCAGGCACGGCTGATCGCCGCATGCTCGATCGGCAATGCGCTGGAGATGTACGACTTCACGGTCTACAGTTTCTTCGCGCTGATGATCGGCAAGCTGTTCTTTCCGTCCGACAGCGCGTATGGCTCGCTGCTGCTGGCGGTGGCGACGTTCGGCATCGGCTTTGTGATGCGCCCGCTCGGCGGCTTCGTGATCGGCAACTATGCAGACCGCCACGGACGCAAGGCAGCGATGACGCTGACGATCGGCCTGATGGTCATCGGCACGCTGTGCCTGGCGGTGGCGCCGACGTACGCCACCGCAGGCCTGTTCGGTCCGCTGGTCATTCTGGCCGGGCGGTTGCTGCAGGGCTTTTCGCTGGGCGGCGAAATCGGTGCGTCGACCGCGATGCTGATGGAGTCCGGCGGCGTCCGTGGGCGCGGGTTTCGCGTGAGCTGGCAACTGGGCAGCCAGGGCATTGCGGCGCTGTGCGGCGCGCTGACTGCGGCCATTCTGTACGGCAGCCTGTCGCCGGAAGCGCTGCAGAGCTGGGGCTGGCGGGTGCCGTTCTTCCTCGGCTTGCTCATTGCGCCGGTGGGTCTCTACATCCGCTCGCACCTGGATGAAACGCACACCGCGGAAGCGCATGCGCCGAGCCCGCTCGGCACCTTGTTCCGCGACCACGGCGGGCTTGTCGTCAAAGGCGTGCTGACGATTATCGGCGGGACGGTCGGCACGTATCTGGTGATCTATTTCATGCCGACCTACATGATCCGCGAGCTGCATCTGCCGCCTTCGCTGTCGCTGCTCGCTGGTTGCGTGACGGGGCTGACGAGCTTTGGCGCGTCGCTCCTTTCCGGTTGGCTGGCCGACCGCCTGCCGCGCCGCAAGCCGCTGGTGGTGGGCGCAACGCTGGTCACCGTGGCGGC
The DNA here is from genome assembly GCF_958439105.1 of Ralstonia flatus. Taxonomy (NCBI): domain Bacteria; kingdom Pseudomonadati; phylum Pseudomonadota; class Betaproteobacteria; order Burkholderiales; family Burkholderiaceae; genus Ralstonia; species Ralstonia flatus. The sequence continues at coordinate 124,135 of NZ_CAUDLI010000012.1, forward strand.
GCTCTATCCGGCTTTCTGGCTGATGACGCATTACCCGAGCGTGCCGCTGGTGCTGGTGCTCTCGGCGCTGCTGACCGGCACGCTGTACCTGGGCACCACGCCGATGCTGCTCATGATGATGGAGCTGCTGCCCATCAAGGTGCGCGCCAGCGGCCTGTCGGTCATCTACGCGATCGGCGTCACGGTATTTGGCGGTTCGTGCCAGTTTGTCGTGACGTGGCTGCTGGCCCGCACCGGCAATCCGCTCTCCCCTGCCTTTTACATGATGGCGTGCAGCGCCATCACGCTGCTGACGGTGCTGAGCCTGCGCGAAGCGCGCGACACCCACTGACACCGGATTCCCATCTCCAACGTCCAACCCCGGAGCCCCGACATGACCAAAGCCCCCACGCTCACGCCGTTCCAACTGCTGCCGCATCTGCTGCCGCCCGTCCATATCGATGCAGAAACGTTCGTCAACATCCGCCGCCAGATCCACGCGCAGCCTGAACTCGGTTTCGAGGTGGGCGCCACGAGCACGTTGGTGGCCGATCTGCTCAAGAGCTGGGGCTACGAGGTCCACACCGGCATCGGCAAGAGCGGCGTGGTCGGGCAGCTGAAACTCGGCAAGGGCACGCGCCGTCTCGGCATTCGCGCCGACATGGACGCCCTGCCCATCGTGGAGGCGACCGGCCTGCCCTACGCCAGCCGCAACCACGGCAAGATGCACGCGTGCGGCCACGACGGGCACACCGCCATCCTGCTCGCCGCGGCCAAGGCGTTGGCCGAGAGCCGCGATTTTGACGGCACGCTGAACCTCATCTTCCAGCCGGATGAAGAAAACCTGTGCGGTGCGCGCGCCATGATCGAAGACGGCCTCTTCGAGCGCTTCCCTTGCGATGCCGTCTATGCCCTGCACAACATGCCGGGCGTGCCGGCCGGCAGCTTCCGCGTGCTGCCGGGGCCGGTGAGCCTGTCTTCCGATGTGGCCGACGTCACCATCAAGGGCATGGGCGGACACGGCGCGATGCCGCATCGCGCGCGGGATCCGATTGCCGCTTCGGCCGCCATCATCACCGCCTTGCAGACCGTGGTCGCACGCAACGTCGCGCCCGACGACACGGCGGTGGTGTCGGTCGGATTCATTCGCGGCGGGGCCACGCACAACGTGATTCCCGAATCGGTGACGATCGGCCTGAATGTGCGTGCGGCGCGGCCGGAAACGCGTGCGCTGGTGGAAATGCGCATTCGCGAGATCGTCAGCCTCACCGCACAGGCCCATGGCGTCGAGGCGCAGATCGACTATCGTCAATTGACGCCGCCCATGGTCAACACCGAGGCCGAGACGCAACTGGCGCAGCAGGTCTGCACCGAACTGGTGGGCGCGGCCAACGTCGTCACGCAGGCGCCCAAGGGGCTCAACGGCAGCGAAGACTTTGCCTGGATGCTCAATGAAGTGCCGGGCTGCTACCTGATCCTCGGCAATGGCGAAGGCGAATTCGGCGGCTGCATGGTGCACAACCCCGGCTACGACTTCAACGACCAGGTGTTGCCGTTGGGCGCCGCCGCCTGGGTGCGTCTGGCGCAGACCTACCTGACCGCGTGAAGTGAACTTCGAGTCAAGCGATGCAAGCGAATCCGAGCCACGCTGCAATACCTGCGGCCGCCAACGAAGAGATCGTGCAGTGGAGCGCGATCGAACTCTCCCGGCGCATCCACGCGCGCGATGTGTCGTGCGTGGAAGTCATGGAAGCGTTCCTTGCGCAGATCGATCGTCATAACCCGACGGTGAACGCGGTCGTGGCCCGCATCGATGCCGAATCGGCCATCGACCAGGCACGCGAGCGCGATGTGCTGCTCTCGCAGGGCTTGTCCGGCGGCTGGATGCATGGCTTTCCGCAGGCGCCAAAGGATCTTGCGGCCACCGCCGGCATGGTGACGGCGATGGGCAGTCTCGCCATGGCGCGCAATGTGCCGACGCATGACAGCATCGTCGTCGAGCGCATTCGCCGGCAGGGCACCGTGCTGATCGGCAAGACCAATACGCCGGAGTTCGGGCTCGGCTCGCATACCTACAACCGCGTGTACGGCACGACGCGCAACGCCTGGAACCCCGAGCGCTCGGCCGGCGGCAGCAGCGGTGGCACAGCCGCCGCGCTGGCGCTGAACATGCTGCCCGTGGCCGACGGCAGCGACATGATGGGCTCGCTGCGCAACCCCGCGGCCTGGAACAACATCTACGGCCTGCGTCCGAGCCTCGGTCGCGTGCCGTACGGCCCCACCGGCGACGTGTTCTTCCAGCAGCTGGGCACCGAAGGCCCGATGGCACGCAATCCGCACGACCTCGCCTGGTTGCTCGCCACGCAGGCCGGCTACGACCCGCGTGCGCCGCTGTCGCTGAGCGACGATCCGGCGTGCTTCATGCAGCCGCTGCACCGTGACTTCCGGCAGGCCCGCATTGGCTGGTTGGGCGATTTCGGAGGCTACCTTGCCATCGACGCCGAAGTGCTGGCCGTCAACGAGCATGCGCTCGATACGTTCGACACGCTGGGCTGCCATGTCGAGACCGTGCGGCCTTTCTTCGCCATGGACGCGCTATGGGAATGCTGGTGCACGCTGCGCGCGCTGAGCGTGTCCGGCAACCTCGGCCTGCTGTACGCCAACGCCGCCACGCGCGATCTGCTCAAGCCCGAAGCGATCTGGGAAATCGAGCACGGACGCAGCCGCACCGCCATCGACATCAACCGTGCCATCGCCACGCGTGCGAGCTGGTACCAGGCGCTGCTGCGGCAGTTTGCGCACTACGATTTCCTTGTCCTGCCCTGCACGCAGGTTGCGCCCTTCCCTGCCGAAGAACACTGGCCCAAGACCGTCGCGGGCCGCGCGATGGACACGTATCACCGCTGGATGGAAGTCGTGATCGGTGCCACGCTGGCGGGCGTGCCGGCCGCGAGCCTGCCGTCCGGCTTGACCGCCGATGGCTTGCCGCTGGGCCTGCAAGTGATTGCGCCGCCCCGGTCGGAATTTGCCTTGCTGCAGCTTGCAGCCGCGTGGCACGAAGCGTTTGCGCCGGCGCGTGCGGCCTCGCCGCTATTGCCGCTATTGGGCTGAGCGATGCACACGCGCCGTGGTTTCCCGGCACGCGCCTAGCCAATCCCACACCGCGCGCACGGCAGCGTCTTCAAGCCGCGCAGATGGCGCCACGGCCCAGAAGGCATAGCGCTGAATGACGGGCGCTGAAAAAGGCTGGACGAGCGTGCCCGCCTCCAGCGCATCGCGCACCAGCGGCAGGTTCGCCAGGATCACGCCCTGCCCGGCCATTGCCGCCGACATGGCATGCCCGTCGTCGGACAGCACGATGCCCGCGTCCGTCTTCAGCGTGTGCTCGATACCCGCCGCGCGCGCCCACATCGGCCAGCCGATCGCCTGCGGCAGCGTGCGCTGCCATTCGGAATGGATGAGCGGCACGCGCGTCAGATCGTCGTGCGACTGCACTTTCAGGCCCGGGTGGCAGACGGGCGCATAGGCGTCGCCAAAGAGCCGTTCGGTGACGAGCCCGTTCCCCTTGGCGGGCGTATCGCCATAGCGCACGGCAAGGTCTGCGCTGCCGCCATGCAGGTCGACCACGGTGTCGGACGCATGAATGCGCAGATCCACCTCCGGATGCTGCGTCGCAAATTCACCCAGCCGCGGCACCAGCCAGCGCGCCGCGAGCCCCATCGGCGCCGTGAGCGTCACGCGCCTGCGCCCCGGTTGTGCCTGCGTGCCGCGAATGGCATCGATGGCCTGCGCAAACGCGTCAAAGCCGGTGTTGAGCACGGGGTACAGCTGCTCGCCAGCAGCCGACAGGCGCAGCGCGCGCACGTGGCGCTCGAACAGCACCACGCCGAGCGCATCTTCCAGGCGGCGAATCTGATGGCTGACGGCCGTGGGCGTAACCGACAACTCGTCGGCGGCGCGCTTCATGCTGAGGTGGCGCGCGGTGGCTTCAAAGGCCCGCAGCGCGCTCAGGGGTGGCAGTTTTCGCATGCGCGGGATTGTGTCATGGGCGCATTTCCCGCGTGGGCGGCATGGATGAATCCATGTCAGCCATCGCGCGCAAAACATGTCGTTTGTCGCAGTGCCGCGCGGTTCGTAGAGTGGGCACACCTCCACTCATCAACGATTCAACATGACTCGTCTGCTACATCTCGATTCCAGCGCCCGGCCGGGCAGCTCGGAGACTTCGCGCCATGGCTCGCACACGCGCAGGCTCTCGGCGCGCTTCGTGCAGCGCTGGCTTGAGCATGAGCCCGACGCGCAGGTCGTCTATCGCGACATCGGGGCCGAACCGCCAGCCCCCGTGGATGCCCGCTGGGTCCATGCCGCGTTCACGCCGCCCGCTCAGCGCGAACCGTGGATGCACGACCGGCTTGCGCAAAGCGATGCACTGATCGACGAATTGCTGGCCGCCGACGTGATCGTGGCCGGCGTGCCGATGTACAACTTCGGCATGCCCGCGCAATTCAAGGCGTACATCGACAACATCGTGCGCGTTGGCCGCACGTTCGGCTTCGACCGCAGCCGACCGGGCGAGCCCTATTGGCCGCTTCTGGCCGGCATGAACAGGCGCCTCGTCATCCTCAGCGCGCGCGGCGATTTCGGTTACGGCCCCGGCCAGCGCATTGCGCACCTGAACCACGTCGAGGCCGGCGTCGCCACGGCATTCGGCTACATCGGCATCACCGATGTGGCATCCGTCGCCGTCGAATACGACGAGTTTGCCGACGAGCGGTTACGCGCGTCCATCGCATCGGCGGAAAACGACGTCGATGCACTGGTCGCGCAGATGGCGGCCGCCGTGGAAGCGGCTTAGTCGATCAGCCGCCCGTCCGGCTCGAAGAACGGATGCGGGCCATCGAATTGCCCCACGTAGGCGAGGTGGCTCACCAGGCCCTGCCCCGGCACCCACGCGTGCACCTTGTAGGCGGGCGGTTCCATGACGAAGCCGGGCTCGCCGTCCGGGTCGAGATCCAGCGCCACCTGATGCGCCGGCGACGGGCAAGTCGAGGCCACGGTCCCGGCAAACCGCACGTCAATGGAGCGATGCAGATGGCCGCAGAGGATGCGCTCGACGTTGCCGGCGGCACGCACGATCTGCGCGAAAGCCGGGATGTCTTCGGGGGCGAGCGATTGCACGTCCATGTGGCCGATGCCCGTGGCAAACGGCGGATGATGCATCGCGATAACGGTCGGGCGTTGCGTTTCATGCGCCAGCGCCTCGGCCAGCCAATCCAGGCGCTGCACGCCCAGGCGACCGCCCGGATGGCCGGTGTCCAGCGTATCGATCACGATCAGGCGAACGTCGCCAATGTCGGTCCAGTACTGGAAAGCGCGTGTGTCTTGCGCATCGGCCGGAATGGGCCCGAGCCAATCGGCAAAGGCTTCGCGGGCGGCGTCGCGGCCGTCGTGGTTGCCGAGCACCGGCAGCATGCGGATGCCGGCCGCATCGAGCGGCGCCAGCACCGCGCGCAGGTGCGCATATTCCTCGGGCGCACCGGCGTCGACCAGATCGCCGGTCAGGACGATGGCGTCCGGTTTCTCCGGCTGCGCCAGGATATGGGCCACGCAGCGCGCCAAATACGCCGCCGAATCCACGCGCCGATAAGCCAGTCGCCCCGGGCGCTTGATATGAAGGTCGGTCAGTTGCAGGAAGTGCATCGGCATCAGGCTGGCAAGGTCAGGAGACGGTCTGCCGGGATATCGAAGCCGACCGCATGGCCCGGCGCAAAGTGCTGGCGGCCGGGCACATCGATAAAGAGCGGCGTGGCGGAGACACCCGCCACGCGCACGCGCGTGCGAAAGCCCAGGAACACCGCCGACTCGACCGTGCCCTTGAGCGCCGCCTGTGCCGGGTCGGCCAGCACGGCGTCTTCGGGGCGGAAGAAGATGGCATTGCCCTCGCCGGCCGGCACGGGTACGCGACCGCCCGCGCAGACGAATGCGCCATTCTCGCGCGTGCCGTCGAGCCGGTTCATGATGCCGATGAAGTCCGCCACGTGCCGGTTGGCCGGCTGGAAGTAGATCTCGCGCGGGGTGCCGATCTGCGCAATGCGGCCGGCTTCCATGACGACGATGCGGTCGGCCAGCGCCATCGCTTCTTCCTGGTCGTGCGTCACGTAAATCGTCGTGATGCCGAGACCGCGCAGCAGGCGGTCCATCTCGGCGCGCACGGATTCGCGCAGCTTGGCGTCGAGCGCCGTGAGCGGTTCGTCGAGCAGCAGCACGCGCGGTTCGGGCGCCAGCGCGCGCGCCAGGGCCACGCGTTGGCGCTGCCCGCCGGAAAGCTGCGCCACACCGCGATCCGCATAGGGCGTGAGGTGCATCATCTCCAGCAGCGTGTTTGCCCGGGCGCTGATCTGCGTGTCGGACAAGCCGTTCTGCCGGCGCTGGATGCGCAGGCCGTATTCCACATTGCCGCGCACGCTCAGGTTGGGGAACAGCGCGTAGTTCTGGAACACCATGCCGACGCGGCGGCGCTCGATCGGGCGTGCGGTCACGTCTTCATCGCCAAAGTGCACGGTGCCGCCGGCATCCGGCGCCTCCAGCCCCGCAACGATGCGCAGCGTGGTGGTCTTGCCGCAGCCCGAGGGGCCGAGCAGCACGACGGTCTCGCCGGCGGCGATGTCGAGGTCCATCGACTCCAGCACGCGCTGGCCGCCAAAGTGTTTGCCGCAGCCACGCAGCCGGATCGGCACGGGCGCGAGATGTAGAGGTTCGGTACTCATCGGGAAGCCTTTCCGTTGTTCACCCGCAGGCCGCCAAAGCGCTGCATCAGCACCAGCAGCGGCACGATCATGACGAAGAAGATCAGCGTGTAGGCGCTGGCGATTTCCAGACGCATCGACGCATAGGTATCGGCCAGGCCGACCGGCAGGGTCTTGGTTTCGGGCGTGTGCAGCATCCAGGTGAGGTTGAACTCGCCCACCGAGAGCGTCACCACCGTCAGCGCGCCGGCCAGGATGCCGGGCTGCACGTTGGGCAGCACAATCGTCCGAAAACGCTGCCAGAACGACGCGCCCAGGCTGGCGGCGCCCTCTTCCAGCGTCTTCAGGTTCTGGCCTGCCGCCACGGCTGCGACCGAGCGCACCATGAACGGCAGCGTGAACACCACGTGCCCGACGACGATGAACCAGAGGCTCTCGCGAAAGCCGCCAAAGCCACCGTAGGCCACGATCAAGCCTAGCGCCGTCGCCAGGCCCGGCAGCGCCACGGGCAGCGTCACCAATTCTTCGATCAGGCGGCTTGCACGGCTCTGACGCCGCGCCAGTACATAGCCCGCCGGCACGCCGGCCGCGAGCACGATCACCAGCGTGCACAGCGCTACCAGCAGCGACATCCAGATCGACGCGTGATACATGTCCCACACCTGGGCGACCCAATCCAGCGTCCAACCGCTCTTGAAACCGCGCATGTAGTTGCGCGTCAGGCCCACGGCCATCGACAGCACAACCGGCACAATCAGGAACAGGCACAGCAGCAGCGTGATGAGCCACTGCGAAAGAGAAAGCATGCGTTTCATCCTGCCGCCTCGCCAGGGTTGTCGTTCATCGCTCTGCATTGGTGTCGGCGGCCGGCAGCATTCGCGGACGCGCGCATCCCTGCTGCGCGGGGCCCCTGCTTGCTGCTCATGCTGCCGCCCCCGTCGGGCTACCACTCGCCGTACGCGCAATCGCCAGCACCAGCCACGTCACCACGCCCAGCACCACTGACAGCGCCGCTGCCATCGCAATGCCGGCGTTGAGCGTGAACTCGGTATAGATCGTCATCGGCAAGACGTCGATATCGGTGGCGAGGGTGAAGGCGGTGCCGAATGCCCCCATCGACGTGGCAAAGCAGATCGCGCCCGAGGCGATCAGCGCAGGCGCCAGCCCCGGCACCAGCACATCGCGCGTCACCTGCCACGACGATGCGCCCAGCGAGCGCGCCGCCTCTTCCAGTGAACGATCGAGCTTTTCCGCCGCCGCCATCACCGTCAGCACCACGCGCGGGATCGAGAAATACAGGTAGCCGAGAAACAGCCCGCCGATGGAATACGCGAAGACCCATTTCTCGCCGACGAGCTTGTGCGTGACGTCGCCCAGCAGGCCCTGGCGCCCGGCCAGCAGGATCACCATGAAGCCGACCACCACCCCGGGAAATGCCAGCGGAAACGTCAGCATGGCGGTAATCATCCGCTTGCCCGGCACGTTGTGACGCACGAGGAACAGCCCGGCGATGGTCGAGAGGATGAGCGTTGCCAGCGTGACTGCCGCCGACAGCACCACCGTCGAAAACAGGCTGCCCAGATAGCGCGACGTGGTGAGCGCCGCTGTGTAGGTGGCAATCACGCCTTCGCTGCCGCTCACACGCAGCAGCGCCGCCATCGGCAGCAGCCAGAACGCGCAGAACAGCGCGACGGCCGGTGCCAGCAACGCCACCCGCCACCGAGCGGGCAACACCGCATCGTCGGGCAAGGTGGTTCGGGTGACGGTGCTCATGCTCAGCGGACCTCGTTCAGGTAGCGCGTGCCAAACGCTTGCTGGCCGGCTGCCATCTTGTTGAAGTCGACCGTCTTGGCGCGGGCGTATTCGCTGGCCGGCAGGAAGCGCGAGGCGGCCTCCTTGCTCATGGCATTGGCGCGCACGGGGCGCAGGTAGGCGTTGGCCCACAGCGTCTGGCCTTCGTCGGACAGCACGAAATCCAGCACCTTCTTGGCGTTGTCGGCGTGCGGCGCACCGGCGGTCAGGCTCATCACGTACGGCACGGCAATGGTGCCTTCCTGCGGAATCACGAATTCCACGTTCGCGTGATCCTTGTACTTGGCGCGGTAGGCGTTGAAGTCGTAGTCGAGCAGGATGGGGATCTCACCGGCCACGACGCGCGCGTAGGCGGTCTGCTTCGGCACGATCGGCGCGTTCTTCTTCAACTGCTTGAACCATTCGACGGCGGGGCTGAAGTCGTCAAGCGTGCCGCCCAGGGCCTGGTTGACCGCCACGGCGCCCACGTAGCCGACGAAGGCGCTGCTCGGGTCCAGGTAGCCGACCATGCCCTTGTATTCGGGCTTGAGCAGGTCTTTCCAGGAGCGCGGCACGGGCTTGCCTTCCAGCGCATCCTTGTTGACGAAAAAGCCCAGCGTGCCGGAGTGGATCGAGAAGAACGCACCGTCCGGGTCTTTCATGCCGGCCGGGATGTCTTCCCAATGCTTGGGCTTGTAGTTGGCGACCAAGCCCTTTTCCTTGGCCTGATACGCAGACGTGATGCCCAGGTAGGCCACGTCAGCCACGGGGTGCGACTTCTCGGCCAGCATCTGCGCGATGGCCTGGCCGGAGTTCTTGTTGTCGAACGGCACGGTAATGCCGGTCTTGTCCTTGATGGCCCTGATCTGGCTGGCCCAGTCGGCCCATTCGGGCGGGCAGTTGTAGCAGATGGCGACTTGCTGGCCGGCCGGCTGTGCCTGCACTGGCGAAGCCACGGCGAACGCGCCGGCAGCCACGAGGCCGCACACGCGCAGCCATTGAACGAGACGTTTCATCGAGACGCTCCTTGCGTATCAGACGTGAGGGAAGAAACAACGGAGAGAGACGCTTCCGCCGGCGCACGGGCCAGCGTGCCGCCCGCCAGCAAGCGGTGCGGCAACGTAATCGAGGGCACCACCTCGCCGGCGATGCGGCGGGCCAGTGCGGTGGCCGCGTCGGCGCCGATCCGGCGATGCGGCTGGGCCACGGTGGCCAGCGTCGGCGAAAGCCATTGCCCCATCGCGAGGCCATCGAAGCCGACCACGCTCACGTCTTCGGGCACGCGGAGGCCCATCTCGCGCAGCGAGCGGATGGTGAGCAAGGCAAGGCGGTCGTTGCTGCAGAAAATGGCGGTCGGGCGTGGCGGCGCCAGCAGGCGGGCCAGCTCGGCCGGCAGCATGGCATCGGCGTTGAAATCAATTTCGACGGGCGGCTGCGGTGCAATGCCGGCCGCTTCCAGCGCTTCGCGGTAGCCGTCGTGGCGCAGGGCCGCACGGTCCGACGCCGCCAGCGTGCCCGTCAGCATGCGGATCTGGCGGTGGCCCTGTGAGAGGAGCGCGCGAATGGCGTCGCGTGCGGCGGCGCGGTTGTCGACGGTCACGCAGCAGCGGGCGGGAATGCGCGCCTGGCCGACCGTGTCGTTGTAGACCAGCACGTAGGGCACGTGCTCGGCGTCCAGGCGATCGAGGTGCGGGTTGGCAGCGGCATCGCCCACGGTCAAGATCAGGCCGTCGACGCGCTGCTCGAGCATGGTCTCGATGGCGCGGGCTTCACGCTCGCGGTCGTAGGCGGTGGTCATGAGCATCACGCGCTGGCCCGTGATGGACGCGGCTTCCTCGATGCCCTGCATGCATTCGGCAAACACCGGGTTGGCCAACGACGGCAGCACAACGCCCAGCAGGCCCGTGCGCTCGGCGCGCAGTTGGCGGCCGAGCGCATTCGGGCGATAGTGCAGCGCGTCCATGGCGGCCTGCACCCGGGCCAACGTCGAGGCACTCACCCGCTCCGGCGTGTTGACTGCCCGCGACACGGTGGCAATCGAAATGCCGGCATGTGTCGCGACATCCTTGATGCTGCTGCCCACTGCGCGCCCCTTGGAATTTGTAAACGTTTACATCCTAGGTGGCCGCAGTGACTGTTTCATGACAATCGATGCTGCGGTGCAGCCATCGTCGCAACGCAGCATCGCCGGTGTTGCGCATGGCAAAGTTACAAAGCTCGCATATGCTTCTTACGAACATGGGCAAGCGGGGTGCGTCATTGCGTGCGCCGCGGCATGGCCCAGTTGCTGCTGTGCTGTCCTCGCTGCCTGCTCTGGAGACCCCATGCGCGTATCGCCCGTTCTTGATGTGCCGACCACCGCCCTGCCCGCGCTGATGCAGCACTACGGCGTGGTGCGAGCGCAATCGCTGGCCCTGGCTGCGCCGCTGTCCGACGCCGACGCCACCGTCCAGTCCATGGACGACGCCAGCCCCACCAAATGGCATCTCGCCCATACGACGTGGTTCTTTGAAGAATTCATCCTCGGCCCCAACGTGCCGGGCTATCGCTCGCCCGATGCGCGCTACCGGTACCTGTTCAATTCGTACTACGAAACGGTTGGTGCGCGGCATCCGCGCCCGCGCCGGGGCATGCTCACACGCCCCACTCTCGACGAGGTGCGCGCCTATCGCGGCCATGTCGATGCGGCCATGCAGCGCTTGCTGGCCGGCGGCGTATCGGACGATCTTGCCCGCCTGGTGACCCTCGGCCTGCACCACGAGCAGCAGCACCAGGAGTTGCTGCTGACCGATCTTCTCCACCTGTTTGCGCAGAACCCGCTGTGCCCGGCCTATGCCGAGGCGCCCGCAGCACGCGTGCATGCGGCCGCGGCGCAACCGGGTTGGGTCAGTTTCCAGGGCGGTGCCGTGCAGATCGGCAAAACCGAGACAGGAGCCGACACCGATTTCATGTTCGACTGCGAAGGCCCGCGCCACACCGTCTGGCTGGAGCCCTATGCGTTGGCCACGCACCCTGTCACCAATCGTGAATGGCTCGCCTTCATGCAGGACGGCGGCTATCGGCAGCCAACGCTGTGGCTGTCCGACGGTTGGGCGTGGGTGCAGCGCGAAGGCATTGATGCCCCGCTCTACTGGCGCGCCGGCATGGACGAGGCCGAGGGGTGGCAGCAGATGTCGCTGCAGGGCCTGCAGCCGGTGGATCTGGACGCGCCGGTCGCGCACGTCAGCTTTTACGAGGCAGATGCCTACGCCCGCTGGGCCGGCGCCCGCCTGCCGACGGAAGCCGAATGGGAGCACGCCGCCGAGGGCCTGCCCGTGCAAGGCAACTTCGCCGGCCGGGGCGCGCTACGCCCGCTGCCTGACCACGGCATCGCCGAGGCCGGCAGCCTGCGTCAATTGTTCGGTGATGTGTGGGAATGGACTGCCAGCCCTTATGGCCCGTATCCGGGCTTCGAGCCGGCCGAAGGCGCGGTGGGCGAATACAACGGCAAGTTCATGTGCAGCCAGATGGTGCTGCGCGGCGGATCGTGCGTGTCGCCCGAGGGGCATCTGCGGGCGATGTATCGCAACTTCTTCTATCCGCACCAACGGTGGCAGTTCACCGGAGTGCGGCTGGCGCGGCGGGCGTGACGCGCATCACGCCCGGCGCCGGCGCTGACGACGTGCCGGGCCGTTCGGGCTGCGTCTAGCGGTTGCTGTCAAACAGCATGTTGGTCGGCGTGCCGATCGTATCCTGCCTGGCCGGGCTAGGCGCCGCCGCGCCGCGTTTTGCGGGCGGCATCGGCGTCGGCACATCCGGCGCTGCAGGCTTGGCAGGCTGCGAGACTGCGGCCGCAGGCGCCGGTGCTGGAGCGGGCTTGCCGGATTGCTCCGCCAGCTTGCGCCGGCGCGATTCCAGCCCCGCAGCAATCTCATCCTGGTGATACCGCTTGGCGAAGTCGATCACGTCCATCTTCTGCTGGTTGCGCAGGTTCATGTCGGCGCCCTCGTCCAGCAGCAGCTTGACGGTCGTGATGTGCCCGCCCATGGCCGCCATCATCAGCGGCGTGGTCGCGTTGGGGCTTTCGGCATCGATATAGGCCGCGTGGTCGAGCAGGTATTTGACGATGTCGTCATACCCGTTGGTGGCGGCGTAATGCAGCGCGGTCCAGCCGGTCTTGTTGACCTCCACGTCGTACGTTTCCACCATCAGCTTCACCATGGGCAGCAGGCCCTGGTAGGCAGCCATCATCAGCGCGTTTTCGCCTGCGGCGTTGGTGCGCTCGAAATCGATGTTCTTGGCGCGGATGAGCGCCTCGGCCACCTCGATGTTCTTCTCCTTGAGCGCATCCACCAGCAGCGGCGTGCCATCGCGGGTCTTCAGGTTCGGGTCGACGCCCTGCGCGACATATTTCTGCACCAGCGCCGGACGGTTGTATTCGACGGCGTTGCGCAGATCGTCCTGCGGCGTGGCGAGTGCGACACCCGACAACGCTATCGTCAACGCACCAGCGAGGGCGATTTTGTTCATTGCGTGCTTCAAGTTATCGCGGTATCGCATTGAATAGATTGAAGAAATTCTCGGTGGTAACGCCGGCAATCCGCTCCAGCGGTTCGCCGCGCAGCGTTGCCAGGAATTCGCCCACGTGGCGCACGTACGCCGGCTCGTTCGTCTTGCCGCGGAACGGCACCGGCGCCAGGTACGGCGAGTCGGTCTCGATCAGCATGCGGTCCAGCGGCACCTTCTTGGCGGTTTCCTGCAGGTCGACGGCATTCTTGAACGTCACGATGCCCGAGAACGAGATATAGAAACCGAGGTCCAGCGCGGCCTTGGCCACGTCCCAGGTCTCTGTAAAGCAGTGCATGACGCCGCGCGCGGCCTCGGCGCCTTCCTCGCGCATGATCGCCAGCGTGTCGTCAGCCGACGAGCGCGTGTGGATCACCAGCGGCTTGCCGGTCTGCTTCGACGCGCGAATGTGCGTACGAAAGCGATCGCGCTGCCACTCCATGTCGGCCACGGTGCGGTCGCCCAGGCGGTAGTAGTCGAGCCCGGTTTCACCGATACCGACCACGCGCGGATGATCGGCCAGCGTCAGCAGACGCTCGAGCGTGGGCTCTTCAATGGACCGGCCTTCTTCAACGTCCGCCTCGGCATCGGGATGCACGCCCACGGTGGCGTACACGTTCGACTCCTGCTCGGCGATCTCGAGCACGCTCGGGAAGTCTTCCAGCGTGACGGAAATGCACAGCGCGTGGGTGACGCGGTTCTCGCGCATGCGCGTCAGCAGCTCAGGCAGGCGCGCGCGCAAGTCGGGGAAATTGATGTGGCAGTGGGAATCGACAAACATCGAATAATCAGAAAGTTACGGCGCAAACTTCGTGCGCCGTATCAGGTAAAAATCAGAGGGTTTGGGTAGGCCGCTGTGAGTTGATCTGCTTGCCCAGCACTTCTTCGATCACACGGCGCAACACGCGGCACTGCTCATCTTCGCCAAGATGTACGCCAATGCCCGGCGTCTTGGCCGGCGTGCCTACTGGCGTGATCCAGGCCACCTTGCCGGCCACCTGATACTTCTGCGGGCGGTCCAGCAGCGACAGCACGAGGAAGACTTCCTCGCCAATCCGGTAAGGGCGCTGCGTCGGCACGAAGATGCCGCCGTTCTTGAGGAACGGCATATACGCGGCATGCAGGCCGGCTTCATCCTTGATGGCCAGCGAGACGATGCCCGGACGGGTCGGTGCGCCTGAGGCCGTGCCAGGCGCGGCGGGGGTACCGGGAGTGACGGGAGTACCGGGCGTACGAAGAGGTGCAGTGCTCACAGGATGTCCACAAAGTGCAAACGTTCAGGTGCAGGTTCGGATTCAGGCAGCGGGAAACAGCTGTCGGTAATCCATCAACAGGCTTTCGATGACAAGCCGCGCGGCAAGCGGGTGCTGCTCGGTGCGGCGCCGCTCCGGCAAGGCACGCGCAAAACGTTCCAGGCGATCCAGCGGGATGGTATTTGCGCAACGTTGCAGCGCATCGCGTTGCCCCGGGAAATAACGCGGACGCCCCGCCAGCCGTGCCGCCATCAGGTCAAAGACCCACCGGTGCATGGTACTGAGAACGGCAGGCACCGACAATTTCTGTAAATGATCTGCCGTGGCGAGTGCGTCCAGCTTTGCGCCCTGGCCGAGCTGTTCGAGCAGGAATTGCAGCAGGGGGCGGTCTTCGGACTCGGCGGCGGCCAGCGCGGCCAGCGGCGCATTGCCGAACTCGGCCAGCAGGTTTTGCGCATGCGGCACGCCTTGCTGCTCCAGCCACTGGCGCGCCGCCTCGGGCTGGGGCGGCTGCAGCGGAAATTGCCTGCAGCGCGACAGGATGGTCGGCAGGATGCGGTCGATGCGATCCGTCACCAGCAGGAAGACGGTGTTCTGCGGCGGCTCTTCGAGCGTCTTGAGCAGCGCGTTGGCGCCTTCGGTCTGCAACGCGTCGAGCGGATACAGCACGACCACCCGCAACCCGGCGCGGTGCGTGCCGACCCCCACCCCTTCGATGAGGTTGCGGACCTGCTCCATGCGGATGATCTTGCTGGGTGCCTTCTTCTTGCCGTCGGCGTCCTTCTCTGTCTCGGGCGCGTCTTCCATTGCTTCAGGACGCACGAGATGGAAATCCGGATGGTTGCCCTGCGCAAACCAGTTGCACGCCGCGCACGTGCCGCACGGCTGGCCGTCGGCCGCCGGCGTATCGCACAGCAGGCTTTGCGCGAAATGCATGGCGAAATCGCGCTTGCCGGTACCAGCCTGGCCGTTGAGCAGAATCGCATGCGGCAACTTGGCCCGCATTGCTTGCAGACGAGACCAGTCAGCGGATTGCCAGGGATAAAGCATCATGAATCAATGGGTTGCGTTAGATTGTTGATGCAGAAACTCGTCGTGAAACCATTATTTCCGTATCCGAAATTGCCTGCAGAATCAGAGCGTTGCAAGCACATTCTCTAAGTCTTTCTGGATATCGGCGCGCTCGCGGTTGGCGTTGATCACGACAAATCGATCCGGCTCGGCTGCCGCGCGACGCAGGTATTCGGCACGCGTGCGCAGGAAAAACTGCGCGGACTCGGCTTCGAACTTGTCCGGCGTACGGGCATCGGCCAAGCGTGCAGCGGCAATTTCGGGCGCGAGGTCGAAGAGGATGGTCTTGGTCGGCTGCAGGCCCCGCTGCACCCAGTGCTCCAGCACCTCCAGCCGGTCGATCGCCAAGCCCCTTCCCCCGCCCTGATAGGCGAACGTGGCATCGGTGAAGCGGTCGGAGATGACCCAATCGCCGGCGTCCAGGGCCGGCTGAATCACTTCGGCAATGTGCTCGCGGCGGCCGGCAAACATCAGCAGCGCTTCGGTTTCCAGGTGCATGCGCTCGTGCAGCAGCACTTCGCGCAGCCGCTCGCCCAGCGGCGTGCCGCCCGGCTCGCGGGTGACGACCACCTTTTTGCCCAGGGGCGCGAGTTTCGCCTGCAGTTGCTGTGCAAACCACGCCAGGTGCGTGCTCTTGCCTGCCCCGTCGATGCCTTCGAATGTGATGAACTTGCCGGTCATGGTTGGCCGCGCTGATATTTGTTGACGGCCCGGTTGTGGTCCGTCAGGTTGGTCGAAAACTGGCTGCTGCCGTCGCCGCGCGCCACGAAATACAGCGCGTCGGACGACGCCGGGTTCAGCGCCGCCTGCAGCGACGCCATGCCCGGCAGCGCGATCGGCGTGGGTGGCAGGCCGGTCCGCGTGTAGGTGTTGTACGGCGTGTCCGTCTGCAGGTCGCGCTTGCGCAAATTGCCGTCAAAGCTGGCACCGAGGCCGTAGATGACCGTCGGGTCGGTCTGCAGGAGCATGTTCTTGCGCAGGCGGTTGACGAACACGGCGGCGATCATCGGGCGCTCCAGCTTCTGGCCGGTCTCCTTTTCGATGATCGAAGCCATGGTCAGCGCCTCGTACGGCGTCTTGTATGGCAGATCCTGCGAGCGCTTGGCCCAGGCGTCGTTCAGGCGCTTCTGCATGGCCTGGTAGGCGTGGCGATACAGCTCCACATCGCTGCTGCCGCGCGCAAAGAGGTAGGTGTCGGGAAAGAACAGGCCTTCGGGGTTGGCCTCCGGCGCGCCGATCTTGCGCATCAGGTCTGCATCCGACATGCCCGCCGTGTCGTGCTTGAGCGCAGGCTCGGCGTCGACCACCGCCCGCATCTGCCGCATCGACCAGCCCTCGATGACGGTGACGACGTAATGCGTGACGTCGCCGCGCGCCATCTTGTCCAGGATCGACATGGGCGTCGCGCCGGTTTCCAACGCATAGCCGCCGGCCTTCAGGCTCTTGGCGTTGCCCGTGGCGCGCGCCAGCAGCGAAAACAACTGCGGCTGCACGCCCACCCCGGCATTGGCCAACTGCTTGCCCACCGAGATCACGCTCGAGTTCGGTTTGATCACCACCTCCAGCGGCGACGCCGCCAGGCTCACCGGTTGCTGGGCCCACCACACCACGCCGCCTGCCGCTGCCAGCACAATCAGGATGGCCAGCAGGACCAGGCGCTTGAGAAAAGAGAGCATTCTGTTGCGAATCTGTGTGAGGAACCGGCCGACACCGGCGATTTCCGCACTCTTGAAATGGATAGACAGGGCACAAGCTGCCCTTCAGACAGCCCAATATAATACCGGGTCAATCTCAGGCCGCCCCCGCACCATGAACGATGTCTTCCACGATTTTGTCGATACGCTGAGCTTTCCCCCGCTCGACGTGCAATTTGATGCCGCTACGCGCGGCAGCGTGCTCTGCGCGCCGACCGATCTGGCGCGCATCGCCGTCGAAGGCGCCGATGCCGCCGAGTTTCTCCATAACCAGTTGACCAACGCCGTCACGGGCCTGGGCCTGAACCAGGCGCGCCTGGCGGGCTATTGCTCGCCCAAGGGACGCCTGCTTGCCACGCTGCTGGTGTGGCGTCAGGCCGATACGGTCGTGCTGCAGACCGACAAGGCCATCGCGCCGGCGCTGACCAAGCGCCTGTCGATGTTCGTGCTGCGCGCCAAGGCCAAGCTGCGCCCGATGGACGAGTTCATCGCCATCGGCGTCGCCGGGCCCAACGCGGCGGACGCGCTGCGTGAGGCCGGTGCCGTGTTGCCGGAGCCGGATGCCGTCAATGCGGTGGCGCAGCAGCCTGCCACGGTCGGCCAGCAATTCGGTGCGGTCGTGCGCCTGCCGGATGCCGGCGGCCGCCCCCGCTATCAATGGATGGTGCATGCCGAGCACTTCCAGGACGCCTGGAAGACCCTGTCGTCGCGCCTGTCGCTGGTCGGCACCGAGGTGTGGGATTGGCTGAGCCTGCAAGCAGGTGTGCCGCACATCACCTTGCCCACCCAGGAGCAGTTCGTCCCGCAGATGGTGAACCTTGAGCTGCTCGGCGGCGTCGATTTCCGCAAGGGGTGCTACCCCGGGCAGGAAGTCGTGGCGCGCAGCCAGTATCGCGGCACGCTCAAGCGGCGCATGCAGCGCGCGCACGTCAACGCCCCCACCTCGGCCGGCGCCGAGGTCTACAGCGCCGCCGATCCGAACCAACCGTGCGGCATGGTGGTCAACGCAGCCATGGCGCCCGACGGCGGGACCGACCTGCTCGTCGAGTTGAAGCTGGACGCGCTCGACACCGCGATCCATCTCGCCACGCCGGACGGCCCGGTGCTGACGTTGCAAGCGCTGCCGTACGTCATTCCCGTTTCAGAAAACGCCTGATACCGCCCCATCATGGCCGACCACCTGTTCGTCTACTTCCGCATCGCCGAGCGTGACGCTGCCGCTGCCCTGCCGCGCTGGCAGCGTTGGCTCGAGACCGTGGAAGAAGCGACCGGCGTGGCCGGCGCGTTGATGCGCCGCCCCGAAACACGCGACGGCCAGGCCACCTGGATGGAGTCTTACTACGACGTCCCGCCCGCATTTGCCGCCACGCTGGCGGCGCTGTGGGAAACCGGCGGCCCGCGCGAATTCGTCGCGGGTGAACGCCACGCAGAGCTGTTTGTCGATCTGGAAAACAGCTGACGGCGCCCTGCCGCAATCCTCATCGCAAAAATCCGGCAGGCTGCTATGCTTGGCCGAAGCCCGCGCGACACAGGTCGTCACATTGACCATTGGTCGTTCGTTGCGCGGCACGTTCAAAGGAAGTGCTCATGTGTTTGATTCTCACGGCCTGGCACGCCCACCCCGCCTACGCGCTGGTGGTGGCCGCCAACCGGGACGAATTCTATGACCGCCCTGCCGCGCCGCTGGCGTGGTGGAGCGATGCGCCCAATGTGCTGGCCGGGCGTGACATGGCCCAGGTGGTCGGTCACGCAGGCACGTGGATGGGCATGACGCGCGACGGCCGCTTTGCCGCGCTGACGAATTACCGCGCGCCGTCCGAGCGCCGGCCCGATGCACGCTCGCGCGGCGAACTTGTCTCCAATTTCCTGATGGCGGACGACATGTCGGTGCCCGCGTATCTCGACAGCCTCGCCGCCCGCGACCGCGCCTACAACGGCTACAACCTGCTGACCGCCACGCGCGACGAACTCTGGTGGACAAGCAACCGCGCCGAAGCGCCGCGCAAGCTCGCGCCGGGCCTCTACGGGCTGTCCAACGCATTGCTCGATACGCCGTGGTTCAAGGTGCGGCATCGCATGGCCGCCTTTGCCGAAGCGCTGGCCGCAGATACGGGCCGGCACGGCAACGCGCTGGACGTGGCGCGCTATCTCGATCTGCTGTCGGAAACGCGTGAAGCACCGACTGGCGCCCTGCCCGCCACAGGCGTGGCCCCAGAGTGGGAGAAGCTGCTGTCCGCCGCGTTCATCCGCTCGCCGCGCTACGGCACGCGTGCCAGCACCATCCTGCGCATCCGCCACGACGGCTGCTTCGACGTCACCGAGCGCCGCTTCGACGCCCAGGGCCAGATCGGCGAGACGCGCTATCTCGGCGTGCTCGATACCGTCACGCACGCCGATACGTAAGCGCTGGGCCGCTCAGGCCGCTTCCCGCCCAGCGCTGGCGGCCTGATCCACTTCCATTTCGGTGATGGCCGCGCCGCCCGGGCGCAACGCCGAATGTTCGCGCTTGGACTGCACCAGCGGATAGAACATCTGCGCCGTCCACGGCTCGGCGCCGAACAGCACGTCGTCCTGCAGGCCGATCTTCTCGGGATATTTGCGCGTGATATGCGCGGTGCCGAACAGCACATCCCAGAAGAACAGCAGGTTGCCGAAATTGCCTTTGTAGTGGCCAATGCCGTCGGCGTTGGTGAGCGCGTGATGCGCCCAGTGCGTGGCGGGCGTGGAAATCGTCCGCTCGATCACCCACATCAGCGGGCGCAGTACGCGGATGCGGTATAGCGGCGCGTCCCAAGGCCAGGCGCAATGCGCGCCCACAATGACGGTCAGCTTGACGACCAGGTACGCCGCATAGACCGGCCCAAAACCGAGGTATACGGCCACGCCGCCAATCCACAGCCCCGGCATCATCAGGTAGTAGAAGAAGTTGTTGCGGTACGTCACGCGCACACTCATGTACGACGCACTGTGGTGTGCGCGGTGCAGCGGCCATAGCAGCGGTGTGTGCGAGGCGCGGTGCCAGAGGTATTGCGTCAGGTCATCGCCAATCAGCAGCAACCCGGTCATCGCCCACCAGGGCAGATCGGCCCAGGCGTTGTGCTGCGCGGGAATGAGCCACTTGCACAATGCGTTGCTGCCCAGCAGCGCGATCGGCTGCGTGACGGCAACAAGGCTGATGAACATCAGCGCTTCCAGCCACGCATCGTTGCCGGTGGCGCGGCCGCGCACGTTGGCTTGATAGCGCCGCGTCACGAATTCCATGGCGGCAAATCCGAGGATGCAGGCGACGATCAGCGCGTGCTCCATGTGCGAACTCATTGGTGTCTCCTCGCTTTTGTTGTGCAGACAAGCCTAGGAGTGCCACACCAATGCGTCCAATGCATAATGAACATCCGTTCAATGCGCAGGACGCAATGCCATGGATTTGCGACGCCTCAGCCACGTGGTAGCCCTCGCCGACACGCTGCACTTCGCGCGGGCCGCGCAGGCAGTGCATCTGAGCCAGCCCGCATTCAGCCGCAGCATCCAGGCGATCGAAGACGATCTCGGCATCCGCCTGTTCGATCGCGAAACCGGCGACGTGCGCCCCACACCGGCCGGCGAATTCGTCATCAAACGTGCGCGGCGCCTGTTGTTCGAAGCGCGCTGCCTGCAACGCGATGTCGATCTGTATCGCGACAGCCAGCTCGGCGACACGGCGTTCGGCGTCGGGCCGCTGCTGACGGCCACGCTGATGCCGCAAGCGCTGCAGGAACTGCGGCAGCAGCATCCCCAAGTCGCACTGCGCATGGAAGTCGGCAATTGGGTGCAGCTGCTGGAAAGCCTGCGCAGCGAAAGCATCGAGTTCTTCGCCGCCGACGTGCGCGACATGCCGAAAGACGCTGCGCTGGACATCCAACCGATCGGCGGCCAGCCCCCTCACCTGTACGTGCGGGCTGGCCATCCGCTTGCAGGGCGCACACACACGCTGCGCGAAGTCTGGGAATACGGCATTGCCGTACCGAAGCTCCTCAGCCCGTCAAAGGTGGAACTGGCGATGCTGCTTGGCCTGCCCGCAGGCCAGGAAGCCAGCATCGCGCTGGAATGCGACAACTACGGCGTATTGAAGACGGTGGCACTCACAACGGACACCGTGCTCGGTGCCACGGATGCAGCGGTGCGGGAGGAGCTGGAAACCGGCGCGCTGGTGCGGCTGGCGGTGAAGGGTTGGCTGTCGCCACCGTCGACCACGGGGATTGTGCGACTGCACGGCAGAACCGCGTCGCCGGCAGCGCAGGCGGCCATCGCAGCGATTGTGCGGGCCGCCCACGGCATCAACGTGTAAGCACGCGGCGCATGGTCCGGTGCGGAATGCCGGCCTCCTCGAACTCCTCGCCCTCGGCCGTAAAGCCCGCGCGCACGTAGAACGGCATGGCGTGCGTTTGCGCGTTCAGGATCAGCTCTGGGTAGCCCAGCGACTGTGCCTTGTCGATCAAGGCATCCAGCACGCGCGCCCCGACGCCCGTGCCCCGTGCTTCCTTGCGCACCGCCATGCGGCCGATATGGCCGTCGGGCAGCAGGCGGCCGGTGGCGACGGCTCGCCCGGCCGTATCGTGTGCCAGCGCATGCCAGCACTCGTCATCCCATTCGTCCCATTCCAGTTCAACGGGCACGCCTTGCTCGATGACGAACACGTCGTAGCGGATGGCGCGCGCTTCTTCACGCACGGCGTCCCAGCGGGCAACTTCAACACCGGCAAGCGGGCGGACAGATTCAGGGGCAGTCATGCTCGGTTCTCACACTTCAGGCTTCAGGACTTCGAAATTGAGGATGCGCTCGCGCAGCGTGTCGGGAATCGGCGCGGAGGTCTGCGTGGCAGGGTCGGCGCACACGTAGATGACTTCGCCGGTGACGAGGTGTTCGTCTGCGCGATACATCTCGATGATAAAGCGGATGCTGGAGCGGCCCAGGCGCGCCACGCGGCAGCGCAAGTCCAGCTCGTCGTCAAAGCGCGCGGAGGCGTGATATTCGAGCGTGGATTTGACCACGTAGAAATCCACGCCGAAGGTGTCGACCACATCCACCGGATACCGCACGCCGATGCTGCGCCAGTATTCGGTGATGCACACATCGGCGTACAGCAGGTAGTGGCCGTTGAAGACGATGCTCTGCGCATCGACTTCGGCCCAGCGTACGCGCAGGGGTGTGCTGTGGCGGAAATCCTCGATCGCCATGCGGTCTCCTTTTTTTGCTTTGGTTATGGGGATTCGGTCTCGGTGCCGAAGGCGCGGCGTAGCGCGTTGGCGGCGTCGCGATGCGCGTCTTCGACGGCCGGCACGAAGCGCCCGATCTTGAAGAAGTCGTGAATCATGCCTTCGTACAGTTTCAGCTCGACCGGCACCTCAGCTGCGCGCAGCTTGTTGGCGTAGCCGATGCCGGCATCGCGGATCGGGTCGAAGCCCGCCACCGCAATCCATGCGGGGCATACGCCGGTCACGTCCGCGCCGTGGCCGCCTGCATCGAGCGGGGCGAAACGCCAGTCGTCGCGGTCGGCATCCCTGCGCAGGTATTGCGAGAAGAACCAGCGGATCATCTCGTGCGTCAGCAGGTAGCCCTCGGCAAACTCGCGGTGCGACGGCGTGGATTCGCGTGCGGTGGTGCCCGGATAGATCAGCAATTGCAGCACCGGCGCCAGGCCGCGATTGCGTGCCTCGATGGCGGTCACTGCGGCCAGCGTTCCGCCGGCGCTGTCGCCGCCGAACGCGATGCGCGCCGGGTCGACGCCGATGGTGGCGGCTTCGTCGAACACCCACTGCAGCACGTCGAATGCGTCGTTCGCTGCGGTGGGGAATTTCCACTCGGGGCCAAGTCGGTAGTCCACCGACAACACCATCGCGCCCGATTTGGCCGCCAGCGACCGGCAAAGCTGGTCGTGCGTCTTGATGCTTCCCACGGTAAAACCGCCGCCGTGGAAATACACCAGCAACGGCAGCGGATCGGCCCAACTGGCCTCACGCGCCGCGTACGTGCGGATGGGAATGGCATGGCCGTCGCGCGCCGGCACCGTCAGGTCGTGCACGGCCTCCAGCGGGATGGCCGGGATATCGACGATGGGGCTGCTTTTTTCGTAGGCGATCTTGGCGTCGGCTGGGTCAAGGGCGTTCAGCGGCGGACGCTTGGCACGCGCCACCAGATCGAGCAACTGGGCAACGTGCGGGTCGAGAGATGGGTGCTGCATGCGGGGCGGGAACTGAACGATCGTTCTAATTTGGCTATCATCGGAGTATCCATTGAACCACGCCCGCGCGACAAGACGGGCGACGCAGGCAAACACCCTCCGGAGACAGCATGGCCCTCATCTTTTACCTCACCCACGTTCACCTCGGCTTCGGCACCGTCAACGAACTGAAAAGCGAATGCGCACGCGTCGGCATCCGCCGGCCGATGATCGTGACCGACAAGGGCGTCGCGGCGGCAGGCTTGGCGCAGCGCGCCGTTGACGCCACGGGCGGCCTGCCCGTCACCGTGTTCGACGAAACGCCTTCCAATCCGACCGAGGCGATGGTGCTGAAGGCCACGGCGCAGTACAAGGACGCCGGCTGCGACGGGCTGATCGCCATTGGCGGCGGTTCGTCGATTGACCTGGCGAAGGGCATCGCCATTGCGGCCACGCACCCGGAACCGCTTACCACCTATGCGACCATCGAGGGCGGCAGCACGAAGATCACGGAAGCGGCAGCGCCGCTGATTGCGATTCCCACCACGGCCGGCACCGGCAGCGAGGTCGCACGCGGCGCGATCATCATCCTGGAAGACGGCCGCAAGCTCGGTTTCCACTCGTGGCACCTGCTGCCCAAGTCGGCCATCTGCGATGCGGAACTGACGCTGGGCCTGCCGCCCGCGCTGACGGCCGCCACCGGCATGGACGCGATCGCGCACTGCATCGAGACCTTCCTGGCGCCGGCGTTCAACCCGCCTGCGGACGGCATCGCCCTGGATGGTTTGGAACGCGCATGGGCCAACATCGAACGTGCCACACGCGATGGCGCTGACCGTGATGCGCGCCTGAACATGATGAGCGCGTCGATGCAGGGCGCGATGGCGTTTCAGAAGGGCTTGGGGTGCGTGCATTCGTTGTCGCACCCGCTGGGCGGCGTGAAGGTCGACGGCAAGACTGGGCTGCATCACGGCACGCTGAATGCGGTGGTGTTGCCGGCCGTGCTGCGCTTCAACGAAACGGCCGAGACGGTGGTGCGCGACAACCGCTACGCCCGCATGCGCCGCGTGATGAACCTGCCGGCGGGCGCTGACCTCGCCCAGGCGGTGCATGACCTGACGGCGCGCCTGGGCCTGCCGACCGGCCTGCGCCAGATGGGCGTGCCCGAAGATGCGCTGGAACATGTCGTGGAAGGCGCCCTGCTCGACCACTGCCACAAGACCAACCCGCGCATTGCCACGGCGGACGACTACCGCCGCATGCTGGCGGAATCGATGTAACCCGGGCGCTCAGGAAACGAACGACCGGATCAGCGCCGCAATGCGCTCCGGTTGTTCGTGCACGACCCAGTGCGTGCCGTCGGGAATGCGCTCGAGGCGCATGTCCGGAATGAAGCGTTCCAGCCCGTTGAGCAGGCTTTTCGGCAGCGCCATATCCATCTCGCCCCAGATCACGAGTGTGGGCACCTTGACGACAAACGCCTCGGGCGGCATCTGGTCGATGCGCAGCGGCGCCGTGCCCTCGGCAGGCGGGTGCAGCGGCGAAGCGCGGTAGTAATTCACGCCGCCTGTCAGGCCATGCGAGCCGCCCTCGCCCGGCTGGCTCCAGGCCGCGTGATAGCGCGCCCGCACCTCGGGCGTGAACCATTCGGCCACGGGCTGGCCCATGCCGCTGAAGAAGCCTTCGAGCTTTTCGAAGTCGTTGGCGGCCAGCGCCTCCTCCGAGCCCGGCTTGCGCAGCCAGTTCATATACGCCGACGAGGCCTGCTGCGCCGGATCGCTCAGCAGCGCATTAGCAAACACCCAAGGGTGCGGCGAATTGACGATCACCAGTCGCTCGACCAACTCCGGATGCTGGATGGCGAGGTTCCAGCAGATCGCCCCGCCCCAGTCATGCGCGACCACAATGGCACGCTCATAGCCCAGCGCCGTGATGAACTGCGTCAGATCCTCCACCAGCAGTTTCGGGCGATACGCATCTACGGCAGCCGGCTTGCTCGACAGGTTGTAGCCGCGCATGTCGGGCGCCACGGCGAAGTGCGTGTCGCCAAACGCAGCCAACTGCGCTTCCCACTCGTACCAGAACTCCGGAAAGCCGTGCACGAACAGCATCAGCGGCGCGCCACGCTTGCCGGCGCTGGCGTAATGCAGCCGCGTGCCGTTGGGCAGATCGGCGAATTGCGATTCCGTGATGGCGGCAGCCGTTGCAGTGTTCATGGCGATCTCGGGGTTGTGGCAGTCGTGGAAGTGGAGTTACCCGCGCAGCGCATCGACCAGACGCGCGCGCACGTCCGGCTTGCCTTCAAACGGATCGGACGGATTGCGCTGCGAGATGATGTCTTCAAAGCGATGCTGCACGGGCGCCAGCGCGTGCGGATGCGAATAGATGTAGAAGCCCGCGTTGCGGATCGCATCGAAAGTCATCTGGCCGACCTGCTCGGCGGTGACCTTGCCCGAGCTGACCGCCTTTTCCGACATGGCGCGCGAAACGAGCTGCGACTTGGTGGGCGGTGCCGTGTTCGCCAGATCCTGCGGGCGGTTGCGGTCAGACTGCGTGATGCCGGTCGGCACGAAGTACGGGCACAGCACCGAGCAATGGATCTGTTCGGTGACCAGGCTCAAGTCCTGGTACAGCGATTCGGACAGCGCCACCACCGCGTGCTTGGACACGTTGTAGATGCCCATGGCCGGCGCATTCAGCAGCCCCGCCATCGACGCCGTATTGACGATATGGCCCTCGTACGACGGATCCTTCTTGGCGGCTTCGAGCATAAGCGGGGTGAAGATGCGGACGCCGTGGATCACGCCGTGCAGGTTCACGCCGAGCACCCAATCCCAGTCGCGCTCGGAGTTCTCCCAGATCAGGCCGCCCGCGCCCACGCCGGCGTTGTTGAACAGCAGGTTGACCTTGCCGAATGTCTTGATGGCCGCATCGGCCAGCGCTTGCACGTCTTCCAGCTTCGACACGTCGACACGCAGGCCGATCACTTCCACGCCCTGCGCCGAGAACTCGGCCACGGCGGCGTCGAGCGCATCCTGCTGAATATCGGCCAGCACCAGCTTCATGCCCAACCCCGCGCCGATCTTGGCGAATTCCTTGCCGAAACCCGACGCACCGCCCGTGATGACGGCCACACCGCCTGCGAATTGCTTCATACGTGTCTCACTGATGTCGTTGTAGTAGAAAAGCCGATCGAGATGGCAAAGCCGTGTCAGCCTGCCGCCTCGACCTTGCGCACGGCATAGCCCACGCGCGGAAAATGCACCACTACCTGGCCGACGCGCGCATCTTCGCGCAGCACGCCGACGCTGTCGCGCGTGGAGACGACGAGGTCTCCTTCGACCGGATCGACGCCGTAGTCGACCGCCGCCACCGTCACGCGTGTGCCTTTGGACAGGCCGTAGCTGTCGTCGAAGGTGGCCTTCGCTTCAGGTTCCGTCAGCGCATGCGGCGTGGCGGCCTTGGCAATGTCCAGCGCCTCGGCAGACGTCATCGGTTGCGCCTGCGAATGGCCGAACGCAGCAACGCGATGCATCCACGCCACCACTTCGGGGTGCGCATCGAGAATGCCCGCCACCGCCGTCGCGCGGCGGATGAACCACAGGCAGTGGTAGACGGAAAAGTCGGCCACGGTCGGCTGCTCGCCAAACAAGAAGATGCGCTCACCCGTGGCCAGCTGGCGCTGCAGTTGTGCCAGAAAGACATTCAGCGTGGAGGTGGCTTCCGGCAGTGGCGTGCGCAAGCCGGTGCCGCCCACACGCATCGCCTTGCGGTCTTCCACGAAGGCTTTGACGAAGGCTTCCGGCGCATCGCCGAACAGGCTTTGAAAGCCCGCCGGCTGCGTCACGAATGTCGCCGTGGCCCAGAACAGCGTCGTATCGGCCCACTGCGCCATGGCGAACACCGCCGCTGCATGTTCGGACGGCACGAGCCGCGGCAGCGGATGAATCGATTCGAGCACCTGCGCGATCAGCGCCGTATCGCAGTAGATGTCGGCGCCGATCTGCAGGAACGGCGTGCGCCGGTAGCCGCCGGTGAGCGGCATCACATCGGGCTTGGGCAAGATCGGCGGCACCGTGACGGACTTCCACGGCTGGTCTTTGTAGCCGAGGATCAAACGCACCTTCTCAGAAAACGGCGAGGTGGCGTAGTGATGCAGGATCAGGTCCGTCATGCGGGCTCCAGAAATGTGCGTTGCCGATCAGTCGAGCAGATCGGGTTGTTCTTTGACGATGCGCGCATACAGCGGCTGGAACTGGAACCACCCCGCCTGCGCCGATCCGACGATCGAGTACGCCTGGCGGGCAGCGGCATCGGAAATCGTGCGCGGTGCATCGCCGGTGCGGGCGGCAGCGGCTTCGGCCAGCAACTGCACCTGGCAGGAGCGCTCCATCGTGATGAACCACCACGCGGCCTCGTCGACCGTCTTGCCAACCGTCAGCAGGCCGTGGTTCTGCAGGATGGCGGCCTTGTTGTCGCCCAGCGCTTCTGCAATGCGCTGGCCTTCGTCCAGCTCGACCACCACCCCGCCGAAATCGTCGTACAGGGCATGGTCGTCATAAAAAGCGCACACGTCTTGCGTAAGCGGATCGAGCTTGCGGCCGAGTGTCGACCACGCGCGGCCGTACGTGCTGTGCGAGTGCGCAGCGGCCACCGCATCGGGCCGTGCCTGATGCACGCGCGAGTGAATCGCAAACGCGGCGGCGTTGACCGGGTAATCGCCTTCGACCACGTTGCCGTGGTGATCGCAGCGGATCAGGTTCGACACCGTCACCTGGCTGAAATGCACGCCGAACGGGTTGACCCAGAAGCTGTCCTGATGCTCCGGATCGCGCGCCGTGATGTGCCCGGCCACGCCTTCGTCGAAACCGAATTTGGAGAACAGCCGGAACGCTGCCGCCAGGCGCTGTTTGCGATGCAGACGCTCTTCGGCCACGGTGGCAAATTGCGGCGGACGCGGCAGGTTGCGATAGCGGGCAGCGGCCTCGGGACTGAGGCTGGCGGCCATGCTGTCGGGCCGCTTGGCTTGCGTGGTTTCAGGTGCGTTCATGGTGTCTCCTTCACGCGTTTGTTGTGGGTGGGGCCATTCTGTGGCGGCCCTCGCCCAGCGGACTGTCAAGCGATTGACAGTCCGCGTGCGGCTCAGCTCAAACCAGCTTGACGAGTTGCTTGCCGAAATTCTTGCCCTTGAGCAGGCCCATGAACGCTTCCGGTGCGCTCGCCAGGCCCTGTGCCACGCTCTCGCGGAACTTCAGCTTGCCCTGCGCCACGAAACCGCCCAGCTCGCGCAGTGCTTCCGGCCACACGTCCATGTGCTCGGAGACGATGAAGCCTTCGATGGTCAGGCGCGACACCAGGATCAACTGCGGGTTCTGCAGCGGCAGCGGCTGACCGTCGTAGCCGGCGATCATGCCGCACATGGCGATGCGGCCGAACGCGTTCATGCGCGAGAGCACCGCATCCAGGATCGCGCCACCGACGTTCTCGAAGTACGAATCGATGCCGTCGGGCGTCGCTTCCTTGAGCATCTTGTACAGCTCCTTCGGGTCCTTCGCGGCCTTGTAGTCGATGCAGGCATCAAAGCCGAGTTCGTTGACCACGTAGTCGCACTTGTCCTTGCCGCCGGCAAAGCCGACCACGCGGCAGCCTTTGAGCTTGGCAAGCTGGCCGACCACGCTGCCCACGGCGCCCGAAGCGGCGCTCACCGCCACGGTCTGGCCGGGCTTCGGATGCATGATCTTGTTCAGGCCGTACCACGCCGTCACGCCCGGCATACCGACCGAACCGAGATACGCCGACAGCGGAATGTGGCGCGTATCGACCTTCTGAATGCCGCGCCCGTCCGACACGCCCACTTCCTGCCAGCCGAACATGCCGACTACCGCATCGCCCACGGCAAACGACGGGTTCTTGGATGCTTCCACCACGCCCACCGTGCCTCCGATCATCACTTCATCCAGCGGCTGCGGTTGCGCATACGACTTGCTGTCGTTCATGCGGCCGCGCATGTACGGATCGAGCGACAGGAAATGGTTGCGCACCAGCACCTGGCCGTCCTGCAGCTCGGGGAGGTCCACCGTCTCCAGGCGGAAATTGTCGGGCGTCACGGCCCCTTGCGGGCGCGAAGCCAGAACGATGCGCTGATAGGTCTTCGACATGAAAAACGCTCCTGAATATCGGATATCGGTGTTGGGTCAGGTTGTTACTTGTGTTGCATGAAGTACTCGGCCAGTGCCGCATAGGCGCGATGCGTGACCGGATCATTGGCAGCATTGGCAGCGACCGGGTGCGAGGCATAGCGCACGATCGTCATCTGGGCCACCGGATCAATATAGATGCGCTGGCCATGGATGCCGCGCGCTTCGAACGTGTGGTGGTCATTGCCCGAAACCCACCACATGTTGCGATACGAATAGCCGGGCAGCGTCGCGTAGCCTGCCTTGGCAAACTTGGCCGGGTCGCCGCCGCGGCGAATGTCGTCGATCACGCTCTTGGGCAGAATCTCCTTGCCGTTGAAGCGGCCGTCGTTGCGGATCATCTCGCCAAAGCGCGCCAGGTCGCGCAGCGTGGTGTTCAGGCCACCGCCGCCCGATTCCGTACCGATGCTGTCGACTGAGAAGTACGCATCATCCTGTGCGCCCATCGGCTGCCAGATGCGCTCGGACAGCAGCGCCGCCAGCGATTTGTTCGACGCACGGCGCACGATCCAGGCCAGCGTTTCCGCGTTGACGGTCTTGTACGAGAACTCCGCGTCGTGCTCGCCTTCCTTGCGCAGCGTCGTCAGGTAGTCGTAGAAATTGTCCGGGCCCTTGTAGCCGGCCGGACGTGGCAGCATGCCGCCGGCGCGGGCGTAGGCCCAGACATCGGCGTTCGGGTCGGCATAGTTTTCGGAATAACGCACGCCCACGGTCATGTCCATGACCTGGCGCACGGTGGCGTCCCCGTAGGCGGTGTCCTTCAGCTCCGGCACGTATTGCGTCACGGGCGCTGCAGGGTCGAGCTTGCCGTCCGCCACCAGCATGGCGGCCAGCGTGCCGACAAACGATTTCGTGACCGACATGGCGATGTGCTGCGTATGCGCGTCGAGCGCACCAAAGTAGCGCTCGTAGATCACCTTGCCCTTGTGCATGACGAGAATGCCGTCGGTGTAGGTCAACTTGAGCGCCTCGGCAAACGTACGGCGCGTGCCGTTCGGATCCGTAAAGAGCACGCCGCTGATATCGCGCTCCGCACGCGGCAGCTTGCTGACGGGACCGTCGCCGTGCCAGACCACGCGCGTCGGCACGAACTCGCGCACGTGGCTGTAGCCGTAGCGCGTGCGCGGGAACATGTTGCCCGCCAGGTCAAAGCGGATCGTGCGATCGGGCGGCGGTGGGAAGCCCTGCATCCAGCCCATCTTGTTCGGGTCGGATTCGTCGGCAGTCAACGGCTTCTGCATCGGCGGTGTCGGTGCGGGCGGCGCCTGCACAGTGGTTTTCGTGTCAGCGGCCGGTGCAGCAGCAGGCGCGGAGCTGGAGGCGCATCCTTCCAAGGTCATGATCAGTCCGGTGCAGCAAAGCAAAGTGACGACAAGGGCGGACGCCGTCCGCCGCGCAGGTTGTTGCATGGTTGTCTCCGTGGTTGCTCTTCTTGTGTGCCGGACGCTGTCCGGTGTGCAACTGGGTACTTGGGTACAGCAATTGCGGTGTTGACGCGTCAGCCGTCCGCACCGGGTTCGGGCGTGCGCGGCGGTGGCATGCGCTTGACGAACTTGAACGTGCCCGAGCTGCGTGCGACGAGCTTGTCATCTGCATCGCGCACCTCGCCTTCGCAGAACGCCATGGTCGTGGACTGATGCACGCAACGCGCGCTCGCCTTGAGGGTGCCGCGCCCGGGCTGCATGAACGCCGTCTTCATCTCGATCGTCACCACGCCGCGGCCATGCACGTCGGCCGAGCGCCCGGCCATGGCCATGGCGACGTCGAGCATCGTCATGGTCACGCCGCCGTGGGCCATTTCCCAGCTGTTCATGTGCTGCGCTTCGAGGGCGAGTTCGACCACGCCCTCGCCGTCGGCCACCTTCAGGCAACGCATGCCGAGAAGCTTCAGGAAAGGAATGTCGATCGGAAAACCGTTGTTGTCTGCGTTCATGCTGCGTCAGAAAGAGTGAGAAGCAGCCGAAATTAGACCACGCTCACGCCGCCGTCGACGGCGAGGATCTGGCCGGTGATGTGCTTGGACGCATCCGATGCAAACAGCGCGGCCACGCCTTTCAGGTCTTCATCGTCGCCAATGCGGTGCAGCGGGGATTTTTCCGTCAGCTTGTCCACGCCGAGCTTTTCCAGCGAGCCGCGCGTCATCTTCGAGGGGAAGAAGCCCGGCGCAATCGCGTTGACGGTGATGTTGTGCTCGCCCCACTCGCCCGCCAGCGCGCGCGTGAAGTTGACCACCGCGCCCTTGCTGGTGTTGTAGGCAATCGTGTCCAGCGAGCCCGGCGGATTGCCCTTCAGGCCCGCAATCGATGCCACGTTGACGATCTTTCCGTACTTGCGCGGGATCATCGAACGCTTGCCGATCTGCTGCGTGAGCAGGAACAGGCCGCGGATGTTCAGGTTCATCACCTTGTCCCACGCTTCGACTGGGTGGTCTTCCGCCGGTGCGCCCCACGTCGCGCCCGCGTTGTTGACGAGGATGTCGACGTGGCCGAGCTTGGCCAGCGCCTCATCGGCCAGGCGCTGGATGTCAGCTTCGACGGCGCCGTCGGCGGCAATCCAGTCGGCCTCGATGCCAAGCGACTTCAGGTGCGCCTGCGTCTCCTTCAGCTCATCGGCCTTGCGGGCAGACAAGACGATGCGCGCGCCCTGCTCGCCCAGTGCCTCGGCAATCTGCAGGCCGAGCCCGCGCGAGCCGCCGGTGATCAGCGCCGTCTTGCCGGAAAGATCGAAGAGGTGTTTCAGCGTACCCATGGTGTCTCCAGTCGTTGTCGTAGTTAGAACCAGGCGTCCTGCATGTCCAGCGTGGTCGTGTCAAGCGAGCCCAGCAGCACGATCTGCGGGTCGATCTTCGGCAGTTCCCACTGGAAGAAATAGCGTGCGGCCTGCAGCTTGCCGCGGTAGAAATCGGCGTCTTCGCCTTGGGCGTTCGGCAATGCCTTGGAGGCGGCCAACGCCTGCTCCAGCCAGATCCACGCGACGACCACGTGGCCGAACGCTTCCAGATAGACGGAGGCATTCGCCAGCGTCACGCGCGGGTCGCCAGCGGCCCACAGCGTCTGCGTGACCTTGGCCAGTTTCTGCGTCGCCATGCCGAGTGCGCGGCCGTAGCCGACCAGCGTTTCGTCGTCGGTTTCCAACGCGCGGCCGACGGTGGCCTGCACACGCTCACCCAGCGCGGCGAACGCAGCGCCGTCCTGCATCACGACCTTGCGGCCCAGCAGGTCCAGGCCCTGGATGCCGTGCGTGCCTTCGTGAATCGGGTTCAGGCGGTTGTCGCGGTAAAACTGTTCGACGTTGTATTCGCGCGTGTAGCCGTAACCGCCGTGCACCTGGATCGCCAGGCTGTTGGCCTCCAGGCACCACTGCGACGGCCAGCTCTTGGCAATCGGCGTCAGGATGTCGAGCAGCAGACCGAGTTTGGCGCGTTTGGCCGCGTCGGTTTCACCGCGCTCTTCATCGACGAGCTTGGCGCAATACAGGTTCAGGCCGAGCGCGCCTTCCACGTAGGCCTTTTGCGCGAGCAGCATGCGACGCACGTCGGCGTGATCGACGATGCGGACCTGCGCAGACGCGGCATCCTTGCCCGACGGCCCGACCGGACGCCCCTGCGGGCGATTGCGCGCGTAGTCCACCGCATGCAGATATCCCGTGTAGCCGAGCATCGTCGCGCCCATGCCAACGCCGATGCGCGCCTCGTTCATCATGTGGAACATGCAGGCGAGGCCCTTGTGCGGCTCGCCGACGAGGTAGCCGATGGCGCCGGCGCGCGGCTGGCCGTCTGGGCCTTTGGGGCGGAACTGCGTGCCCTCGCCAAAGTTCAGCAGGCAGTTGGTCGTGCCGCGATAGCCCATCTTGTGGTTCAGGCCGGCGAGGACCACGTCGTTGCGTTCGCCGAGCGAGCCATCGGCGTTGACGAGGAACTTCGGCACGATGAACAGCGAAATGCCCTTCACGCCGGGAATCAGCTTGCCGTCCGGCCCGGGAATCTTCGCCAGCACGAGGTGGACGATGTTCTCCGACAGTTCATGCTCACCGGCGGAGATCCACATCTTGTTGCCGGTCAGGCGGTATTGCGCGCCGAGCGGCGATTCGCCTTCGTAATCCGCTCGCGTGACGATGTCCGACAACGACGAACCGGCCTGCGGCTCCGACAGGCACATCGTGCCGTAGAAGCGGCCTTCCATCTCAGGCTGTACAAACGTTTCGATCTGCGCGGGCGTGCCATGCGCGAGCAGCAGATTCGCGTTGCCGATGGTGAGGAACGGGTAGGAGCTGGTGCCGACGTTGGCGGCCTTGAAGAAACCGAAACCGGCTTTCTCGACCACGGTCGGCAGCTGCATGCCGCCGCGTTCGAAGTCCTGCCCGGCTGCCATCAAGCCCGCCTTGTTAAAGGCGTCCAGCGCGACCTTCACCTCCGGAATGATGTGGACCTTGTTGCCGTCGAAGTGCGGTTCTTCTTGGTCGTTTTTCTTGTTATGCGGAGCAAACAGATCCGTTGCGATCCGCTCGCAGGTGTCAAGTGCGGCGTCGAAGGTTTCGCGGGAGTGGTCTGCGTAACGCGGAATACGCGTGAGCGATTCGACGTTGAGCCATTCGTAGAGCAGGAAATTCAGGTCGCGGCGGGATAGGAGTTTCGAGGACATGATGTTGGTGGTGCATCCCTTGTTTCATCCCCTGCCGGGGCTGACTCACTTTCTTTGTCTTGCCAAAGAAAGTAAGCAAAGAAAGGCGCGCCCGAGATGGCGATCAAGCCAGCTCTGGCAGAAACAAAACAGGCTCCCGTTTTGAGCGGGAGCCTGTCTGTTTAGAGCACCTCGAACAGGCCGGCTGCGCCTTGGCCGCCGCCGATGCACATGGTCACGACCACGTACTTGACGCCGCGGCGCTTGCCTTCGATCAGCGCGTGGCCGACCAGGCGCGCACCCGACACGCCGTACGGGTGGCCCACGGCGATGGCGCCGCCGTTGACGTTCAGGCGGTCCATCGGGATGCCGAGCTTGTCAGCGCAATACAGCACTTGCACGGCGAACGCTTCGTTCAGTTCCCACAGACCGATGTCTTCCACCTTCAGGCCGGCCTTCTTCAGCAGCTTGGGCACGGCAAAGACGGGGCCGATGCCCATTTCGTCCGGCTCGCAGCCGGCCACGGCAAAACCGCGGAACACGCCCAGCGGCTGCAGGCCCTTGGCGGCGGCCACCTTGCCGTTCATGACCACGGCAGCGGATGCGCCGTCGGAGAATTGGCTGGCGTTGCCGGCGGTGATCACGCCGCCGGGCATGGCCGTGCGGATCTTCGACACGCCTTCGAGCGTGGTGTCAGCGCGGATGCCTTCGTCTGCCGAGATCGTGACTTCGCGCGTCATGAGCTGGCCGGTCTTGGCATCGGCCACGCCCATCACCGTGGTCATCGGAACGATTTCGTCGTTGAACTTGCCGGCCGCAGCAGCAGCGGCTGCACGCTGTTGGCTTTGCACGCCGTATTCGTCCATGCGCTCCTTGGCGATGTTGTAGCGCTTGGCGACGTTCTCGGCGGTCTGCAGCATGCTCCAGTAGATTTCCGGCTTGTGCTTATTCAGCCAGCCTTCGGTCATCATGTGGCGGTTCATCTCCTGCTGCACGCACGAGATGGATTCCACACCGCCAGCCACGAAGATGTCGCCTTCATCGGCAATCACGCGCTGCGCGGCCATGGCGATGGTCTGCAGGCCCGACGAGCAGAAGCGATTGACGGTCGCGCCCGGCACCGTCACAGGGCAGCCGGCACGCAGAGCGATCTGGCGAGCGATGTTGGCGCCCGTCGCGCCTTCCGGGTTCGCACAGCCCATCAGGATGTCTTCCACTTCGCCCGGCTCGATCTTGGCGCGCTCG
Organism: Ralstonia flatus; assembly: GCF_958439105.1. NCBI lineage: Bacteria > Pseudomonadati > Pseudomonadota > Betaproteobacteria > Burkholderiales > Burkholderiaceae > Ralstonia > Ralstonia flatus. Next base: position 159,471 of record NZ_CAUDLI010000012.1, read on the forward strand.
ATCGCGTGCTGAACCGCATGGCCGCCCAGCGTGGCGCCGTGCGTCATGTTGAAGGCACCCTTCCAGCTCTTGGCCAGGCCGGTACGTGCGGTGGAAACGATGACTGCTTCGGTCATGGTGTTGCTCCTCGTATCTGGTGGCGGGCGCGGCTCCGGCAGCGCCCGATGTATTCCGTTATCCGTTCAAGACTGTGTGCGACTGCAACCGCGCGATGCCCGCATCCGTCATGCGCTGCCACGCTTGCGCCAGCGAACCGTTGAGGTCGATCGCGCGACAGGCATCCTCGATGACAGCGACGTCCAGCCCCGCAGCACGCGCATCCAGCGCCGACCATGCCACGCAAAAATCCGTGGCAAGGCCAACGCAGAACACGCGCTTGACCCCAAGCTCGCGCAGGTAGCCCAGCAGGCCGGTCGGCGTCTTGCGATCCGCTTCAAAGAATGCGGAGTAGCTGTCGATGTGCGGGTGATAGCCCTTGCGGACGATCAACTGCGCGTGCGGCACGTCCAGCCCATCGGCCAGCGCGGCGCCCGCGCTGTGCTGCACACAATGCACCGGCCACAGCACCTGCTGCCCATACGGCAGGTCGATCATGCCGAACGGCTGCGTGCCAGGATGGTTGGCCGCGAACGACACGTGCTCGGCCGGGTGCCAGTCCTGCGTCAGCACAGTACGACCAACGGGCCCGAATGCCTTGGCGAGCCGGTTGACGACCGGGATGACCTGGTCGCCGTCCGGCACGGCCAGCGCACCGCCGGGCAGAAAATCGTTCTGCACGTCGATGATCAGCAGGCAATCGGTGGGCGTCAGTTGCATGGTTGTTCAGTCGCGTGAGTCGGTTGATTCGCCGTTCATTCAGCCGTTAAAGCCCTTGCCTTCATCGGCCAGCTTCTGCAGCAGCGGGGCAACCTTCCACGCTTCACCGTGGTAGCCCTTGCTGTAGCGGTGCATGGCTTGTGCGACGTTGTACAGGCCGACGGTGTCTGCGTAGAGCATCGGGCCACCGCGGAACAGCGGGAAGCCGTAGCCGGTCAGGTAGACCATGTCGATGTCGGAAGCCTTGGAGGCAATGCCCTCTTCCAGGATCTTCGCGCCTTCGTTGACCAGCGCGAACACCAGGCGCTCCACGATTTCCTCGTCCGAGATCTTGCGGCGCGTGATGCCCAGATCCTTCGAGTGCTGGACGATCATGTCGTTGACCTGCTGGTTCGGATACGGCTTGCGGTCACCCGCCTTGTAGTCGTACCAGCCGCCGCCCGTCTTCTGGCCGAAGCGGCCCATCTCGCACAGCAGATCGGCCGTCTTCGAATAGACGATGTCCGGCTTGTCCACGGCGCGGCGCTTGCGGATGGCCCAGCCGATGTCGTTGCCGGCCAGGTCGCCCATGCGGAACGGGCCCATGGCAAAGCCGAACTTTTCGATGGCCTTGTCGACCTGCTCGGGCAGCGCGCCTTCGTCCAGCAGGTAGCCGGCCTGGCGGCTGTATTGCTCGATCATGCGATTGCCGATGAAGCCGTCGCACACGCCGGAAACGACCGCCGTCTTCTTGATGGCCTTGGCCAGCTTCATGACGGTGGCCAGCACGTCCTTGGCGGTGTCCTTGCCGCGCACGACTTCCAGCAGCTTCATCACGTTGGCCGGGCTGAAGAAGTGCATGCCGACCACGTCTTGCGGGCGCTTGGTGAAGCTGGCGATCTTGTCGACGTCCAGCGTGGAGGTGTTCGACGCCAGGATCGCGCCCTGCTTGACGACTTCGTCCAGCTTCTTGAACACGACTTCCTTGACGCCCATTTCTTCAAAGACGGCCTCGATGACGAGGTCGGCGTCCTTGATGTCGTCGTAGGACAGCGTCGGGGTCAGCAGGGCCATGCGCTGCTCGACCTTCTCTTGCGTGAGCTTGCCCTTCTTGGCGCTGTTCTCGTAGTTCTTGCGGATGGTGGCGACGCCGCGGTCCAGCGCTTCCTGCTTGGTTTCCAGGATCGTCACCGGAATGCCGGCGTTCAGGAAGTTCATCGAGATGCCGCCGCCCATCGTGCCGGCGCCGATCACGGCAACCTTCTCTACCTTGCGCACCGGCGTGTCTTCCGGCACGTCCGGAATCTTGCTCGCAGCGCGTTCGCCAAAGAAGGCGTGGCGCAGTGCGCGCGATTCGGACGTATTCACCAGTTCGATGAACAGGTCACGCTCAAACTTGATGCCGTCGTCAAAACGCTTTTCCACGGCGGCCTGCACGGCGTCAACGCACTTGCCTGGTGCCGGGAAATTCTTGGCGACGGCCGCGACGGAGTTACGCGCGAATTGCAAGAAACCTTGCGGGTTGTCGTGCTCGACCTTGCGATCGCGCAGCTTCGGCAGCTTGCCCTCGGCCGCGGCCTTCAGTGCGAAGTCGATGGCGCCGGCCATCAGGTCGCCTTCGATCATCTGGTCGAACAGGCCGCTCTTGGCCAGCTTTTCCGACGGGATGGCGTTGCCGGAAACGATCATGTTCAGCGCCGGCTCCAAGCCGATGGCGCGCGGCAGACGTTGCGTGCCGCCTGCGCCCGGCAGGATGCCCAGCTTCACTTCCGGCAGCGCGATCTGCGCGCCGGGTGCGGCCACGCGGAAATGGCAGCCCATCGCCAGTTCCAGCCCACCGCCCATCGCCACCGAATGGATGGCGGCCACGACCGGCTTGCTGCTCGACTCGACTGCCTTGATGACAGCGTGCAGCGTCGGCTCTTGCGTGGCCTTGGGGGTGTTGAACTCGCGGATATCGGCGCCGCCCGAGAAGGCCTTGCCCGCACCGGTGATGACGATGGCCTTAACGTTGGCGTCGTCGCCCGCTTTCACCATGCCTTCAACGATGCCCAGGCGCGTGGAGTGGCCAAGGCCGTTGACGGGCGGGTTGCTGAGCGTGATGACGGCAACGCCGTCCTGGACCTTGTACTCCGCAGTCATGCTGGTTCCTTTGGTGATGCGAGGGCCGGCAGATCAGGCGCACCGTGCCTCGCGGTTGAACTGTCTCTCAAGTATCGTTTTTTTTAACGCGCGGTAAGGCCGCGACTCGACACAGAATACACAAAATAGCACGGTCGTTCAATTTTTATTTTTGCGCTGCACGGCGCCGTCTGGCGGGCGATGCGGCACGGCCGGCGGGTTCAAACGCGTGTGCTGCAGCACGGATTTTTTGCCCGCTACGTGACGGTTTTGATAGAGTCGCGCATTTCGTTCGCCGGGTGCCCATCAGGCGCGGGGACGTCTCGTCACATTTCGTCGATTTGATTCGCGATCCGAGCAAAATCGACCACTCTGTATCCATGTCAGAACACGCTACCCCGTCCTCAGAGACGCCGGGCTTGCGCCGCACCTTGCGCGCGCGCCATCTCACCATGATCGCCATCGGCGGGTCGATCGGCACCGGGCTCTTCGTGGCCTCGGGCGCGTCGGTCTCGCAGGCCGGCCCCGGAGGCGCCCTCGCCGCCTACATCCTGATCGGGGCGATGGTCTATTTCCTGATGACCAGCCTGGGCGAGCTTGCAGCCTATATGCCCGTTTCCGGCTCCTTTGCCACCTACGGCGCGCTGTACGTGGACGAAGGCTTCGGCTTCGCGCTCGGCTGGAACTATTGGTACAACTGGGCCGTGACGATCGCCGTGGAGCTGGCGGCCGCGCAGCTCGTCATGCATTACTGGTTTCCCGATGTGCCAGGCGTGCTGTGGAGCGCCGTGTTCCTCGCCATCATGTTCCTGCTCAACGCCATCTCGGTGCGCGGCTTTGGCGAGGCGGAATACTGGTTCGCGCTCATCAAGGTCGTCACGGTCATCTTCTTTATCGGCATTGGCCTGGCGATGATCTTCGGGATCATGAAGGGCGGTCCGCAATCGGGCCTGCAGAATCTGACGATCGGTGATGCGCCGTTCGTGGGCGGGCTGCCGGCGATGATCGGCGTGGCGATGATCGCGGGGTTCTCGTTTCAGGGGACGGAGCTAATCGGCGTGGCGGCTGGCGAATCGGCCGACCCGGCACGCACCATTCCGCGTGCGGTCAAGCAGGTGTTCTGGCGCATCCTGTTGTTCTATGTGCTGGCGATCTTCATCATCGGCGTGCTGGTCCCGTACACCGATCCGAATCTGCTGTCGACGGAAGTCACCAACATTGGCGTGAGCCCGTTCACGCTGGTGTTCAAGCATGCCGGCCTGGCGTTTGCCGCCGGCTTGATGAATGCGGTGATCCTGACGGCCGTGCTGTCGGCAGGCAACTCGGGCATGTATGCATCCACGCGCATGCTCTACAACCTCGCCACCGAGGGCCGCGCGCCGCGCATCTTTGCGCAACTGACGCGGAACGGTGTGCCGCGCAACGCGCTGCTGGCGACGACGGCCGTCGGCGCGCTGTGTTTCCTGAGTTCGCTGTATGGCGACAAGACGGTCTACTTGTGGCTGCTGAATACGTCCGGCATGACGGGCTTCGTCGCATGGCTTGGCATTGCCATCAGTCACTACCGATTCCGCAAGGGGCTGGTGGCGCAGGGGCATGATCCGGCGCAGTTGCCGTACCGCTCCAAGTTCTTCCCGTATGGTCCGCTGTTCGCGTTCGGGCTGTGCCTGGTCATCACGCTCGGCCAAAACTACCAGGCGTTCACGAGCGGCACCGTCGATTGGCCGGCGGTCATCGCAACCTACATCGGTATCCCGGTCTTCTTCCTGATCTGGATCGGGTATCGGCTGGTGCGTGGCGGCGGCATCGTCCGTTACCAGGACATGCACTTCCCGCGCCCGCCCGTGCTGCGCGATTCGCTGGCCGGCCAAGACCCCGGCCCTGAATTGCCGACCGTCCCGAACCGCACGCAGTAATTACACCCGCTCCGCCTGCCGTTTGCACAGCATCCGGCCGGCGTTTTTATTGGGGCGCCCGCTCCGGCGCCACCGGCTATGCATACACCCATCACCCCCACCGGCCTCGAAGCCCAATCCGAACTGCGCCGCCGCCTGCGCTCGCGCCACCTGATGATGATCGCCCTGGGCGGCGCCATCGGCACGGGGCTGTTCGTCGCATCCGGCGCGTCCATTGCGCAAGCTGGTCCCGGCGGCGCACTGCTGACCTACACGCTGATCGGCGTGATGGTCTATTGCCTGATGACGAGTCTCGGCGAGCTGGCGGTGCATCTGCCGGTCTCGGGCTCCTTCGTGACATACAGCCGTTTGTATGTCGAAGAAGGCTTCGGCTTTGCACTCGGATGGAATTACTGGTTTGCACTGGCCGTGTCCGTTGCCGTGGAACTGGCCGCCGCGCAACTCGTGATGAAGTACTGGTTCCCGGGCGTGTCGGGCATGGTGTGGAGCGCCGCGTTCCTGCTGCTGATGTTTGGCCTCAATGCTTTCTCCGTGCGCGGCTTTGGCGAGGCGGAATACTGGTTCTCGATGATCAAGGTCGTGACCATCGTCGTGTTCCTGCTGATCGGCCTGGCGATGATCTTCGGCATCATGCACGGCGGGCCGCAGTCAGGTTGGCAGAACTTCACGGTGGGCGATGCACCCTTCGTGGGCGGTGTGCCTGCCATGGTCGGTGTGGCGATGATTGCCGGGTTCTCGTTCCAGGGCGTCGAGACCATCGGGGTGGCCGCCGGCGAGGCGGAGAACCCCTCCCGCACGATCCCGCGCGCCATCCGCCAGACGTTCTGGCGCATTCTGCTGTTCTACGTGCTGGCCATCCTGATCATCGGCGTGCTGCTGCCGTACACCGACCCGAACCTGCTGCGCAATGAAGCGACGGACGTCGGCGTCAGCCCGTTCGCGCTGGTGTTCCAGCATGCGGGCCTCGCATTTGCGGCCGGGATGATGAATGCGGTGGTGCTGACCGCGCTGCTGTCGTCCGGCACGTCGAGCCTCTATGTATCGACGCGGATTCTGTACGACCTGTCGCTAGAAGGTCAGGCGCCGCGCTGGTTTGCCAAGGTGTCGGGCAACGGCGTGCCGCATCGCGCGCTCGTCGCCACGTCGGCCGTTGGCGCGCTGTGCTTCTTCAGCTCGTTGTTTGGCGATCAGGTGGTCTACCTGTGGCTCCTGAATACGTCCGCCGTGACGTGCTTCATTGCCTGGTTCGGCATTGCGCTGGCGCACTACCGGTTCCGCAAGGGGTTCACCAGCCAGGGGCATTCAGTGGCGCAACTGTCGTATCGGTCGCCGTTCTTCCCATTCGGGCCGATCATGGTCGCGATCCTCTGCGTGGTGATCATTCTCGGGCAGAACACCAAGGCGCTGTTTGCGCCGATCGACAACTTCGGCGCCTTCATCGCAACCTATTGCGGCGTGATCCTGTTCGTGGCGATCTGGCTGGCTTACCGCTGGAAGTTCAAGACGCGGTTCGTGAAGTACTCGGAGATGCAGTTCAGCGCCGCGCATCTGCAACAAGCCGAGGCGACCACGGAAGCCGCTGCGGCGCGCACTGTCGTCAACTGAGTGCCATAAAAAAGCCCGCACGGTTGTCCATGCGGGCCATCTGTACGCCGTGAATCGACCAGCGGCGCTTAAACTTCCAGCCACTCCTGCCGGACTTTCGCGTCCGCCTTCAACTGCTGGGGCGTTCCTTCAAACACGATCTGCCCGTGGCCCATCACATACACCCGCTGTGAAATGTCGAGGGCAATGGCGAGTTTCTGCTCGACCAGCAGTACGGAGATCCCCCGCTCCTTGAGCGTCTTCAGATACTCGCCCACGAGCGTCACGACCAGCGGCGCAAGACCTTCGGTGGGCTCGTCGATGATGATGAAATCGGGATCGCCCATCAGCGTGCGGCACAGCGTCAGCATCTGCTGCTCGCCGCCCGACAGCACACCGGCGGCCGTGTTCTCGCGCTCTTTCAGGCGCGGGAACATCTGGTACATGTCCTCCACCTGCCAACGCGGCTTGGGCTGACTGGGGTTGCGCTTCTCTCCAAGCAGCAGGTTCTGCCGCACCGTCAGCGTGGGGAAAATATCCCGGTTCTCGGGCACATAACCGATGCCCTTGTGCGCGACTTCGAAGGTTCGCAGGCCGCTGACGTTCTTGCCGCGCAGCAGGATTTCGCCTTCGTGCCGCACCATGCCCATGATGGACTTGGCCAGGGTCGAACGCCCCACGCCGTTGCGGCCGAGCAGCGCGACGATCTCGCCCTCGCCCACATGCATGTCGACGCCGTGCAGGATGTGGCTCTTGCCGTAGTACGCGTGCAGGTCGCGCACCTCCAACATCGGAGTATTCGTTGCCATCAATGCGCTCCTGCAGGTTCGTCCAGCGTGGTGCCGAGGTAGGCCTCTTTCACGCGACGGTTGTTGCGAATGGCTTCGGGCGTGTCGGTGGCGATCACTTCGCCGTAGACGAGCACCGAGATACGATCGGCCAGGCCAAACACCACGCTCATGTCGTGCTCGACCATCACCAGCGTCTTGCCGACGGTGACCTTGCGGATGAGATCCACCGCGTGGTCGGATTCGGAGCGGCTCATGCCGGCGGTCGGTTCATCCAGCAGGATCACATCGGCACCGCCCGCAATGGTGATGCCGATTTCAAGCGCGCGTTGCTCGGCGTACGTCAGCAGGCCCGCAGCGGCATCACGCCGGTGCGTCATGCCGATCTGCTCGAGCACTTCTTCGGCGCGTTCGCGTGCATCGCGCAATTCGGCCAGCTTGTGCCAGAACGAATACTTGTAGCCGAGGGACCAAAGCACCGCGCAGCGCAGGTTCTCGAACACCGACAGACGATGAAAGATGTTCGTGATCTGGAAGCTGCGCGACAGGCCCTTGCGGTTGATCTCGAACGGCGCCAGGCCGCTGATCTCTTCACCGTTCAGTCGCACGCTGCCCGAGCTGGCCGGGAAGCGGCCCGAGATCAGGTTGAACGTGGTCGACTTGCCGGCACCGTTCGGGCCGATGAGCGCATGGCGCTCGCCCTTGCCGATGGTGAGGTTGACCCCTCGAATGATTTCCGTTGCGCCAAAGCGCTTGCGAACATCGCGCAACTCGAGCGCTGCGGTCGGCCCGGATGTCGGTTGGCTCATGGTTGCGGCTCCTGCAATGCGTTGTCCCAAGCGGCCCGCAGCTTGCCCGCTGCGGCGCGCAGGCCGAAGGCGCCCGCCAGCCACAACACGGCGGCGGCAATCCACGGCTTCAAGGTTGTCGGTTCGACGGTCAGGCCAAACAGCTTCGCCACACCACCGGAGGCATCGTCCTGCACGGCGTAGATCATTTCCACGGTGGAAATCAACGCAATCAGCAGGATGACCGCCGGCACGATCGCCACGCCATACGCCGGCAGCAGTGTCTTGAGCTTGCCGCGCCGCAGGATGGGCAGATGCATGACCAGAAGACTGGCAATGCCGCCCGGCGCGTACATGACCATCAGCACAAAGAACAAGCCCAGATAGAGCAGCCATGCCTTCGTGATGCCAGACAGCGCGACGGTGAAGAACACCGTGAGCACCGCGCCGATGATCGGCCCGAAGAAACTGCCCATGCCGCCAATGAATGCCGCCAGCAGCACCGAGCCCGACCGCACGGCCGACACGTTCTCGGCGGTGACGATCTCGAAGTTGATGCAGGACAGCGCGCCCGCAATGCCCGCGAAGAACGCCGACAGAATCACCACCAGGAAGCGGACGCGCTGCGTGTTGTAACCAATGAATTCCACGCGCTCGGGGTTGTCGCGCACCGCGTTGGCGATGCGGCCCAGCGGCGTTTGCGTCCATGCGTACATCAGCGCCATCGAAATCAGGCACCACGTGGCGATCAGGTAATACACCTGCCGCGCCGGGCCAAACGTCACGCCAAGCAGCCCTTCGCCGATGCTGCGGTTGGTCGACACGCCGCCCTCGCCCCCAAAGAAGTCCGGGAACATCAAGGCGCTGGCGAACACCATCTCACCGATACCCATGGTGATCATGGCGAACGTCGTGCCGGCTTTCTTGGTGGTGACGTAGCCAAAGATGACGCCGAACAGCGCGCCGCCCAAGCCGCCGGCAATCGGCAGCAGGGCTACGGCCAGCGGGCCGCCAATGCCCAGCGCCTGCATGGCGCCGATCTTGTTGAGCAGGTGCACGGCCATGAAGGCGCCCAGACCGGAATACACCGCGTGCCCGAACGACAGCATGCCGGACTGCCCGAGCAGCATGTTGTACGACAGGGCGAAGATGATCATGATGCCCATCTGCGAGAGCAGCGTGATGGCAAAACCCTGCGGCCAGATGAGCGGCAGCACGATCATCACCAGTGCCGTCGTGCCCCAGAGCAGCCAGCGGGCAAGATTGACCGGCTTGAACTTCATTGTCCGCGCACGATCGTTGGCCGGCAGCGCGGCTTGTTGTTGCGCTTGTTGGTGCATGGTGCGTTCCATTTAGCTCTCCCGCGTTCCCATCAGCCCGCGCGGGCGGAAGATCAGCATCAGCACCAGCAGCAGATACGGCAGCACCGGTGCGACTTGCGCAATCGTCAGGTTCCAGACCGAGATGAGCGGCACGTCCGGGTTGAGCGTGACGCCGATCTTCCCGAGCAGGCTGGTCACCGAAATATCGAGCGTCACGGCAAAGGTCTGGATGCAGCCGATCAGCAGCGATGCAATGAATGCGCCCACCAGCGACCCCATGCCGCCCACGACCGCCACCACGAACACGATGGAGCCGACCGCAGCCGCCATCGAGGGCTCGGTCACAAAGGCATTGCCGCCGATCACGCCTGCCAGGCCGGCGAGCGCGCAGCCACCGCCGAACACCAGCATGAAGACGCGCGGCACGTTGTGGCCCAGCGCTTCCACCATGTCCGGGTGCGTCAGCGCGGCCTGAATGACAAGCCCGATCCGCGTGCGTGTGAGCAACAGGAAGATGCCCAGCAGCATCAGCAGCGACACCAGCATCATGAAGGCGCGGTACTTCGGAAACGACGACGTGAACAGCGTGAACAGCGGGCCATCGAGTGCGTCCGGCACGCGATACGGCACGGCGGGCAGGCCCCACACCAGCTTCACGCCCTCTTCAATCAGGTAGGCCAGCCCGAAGGTGAACAGCAGTTCGGCAACGTGGCCATAGCGGTGCACCGTGCGCAGGCCGAAGCGCTCGACCACGGCCCCCAGCGCACCCACCAGCAGCGGCGCCACGATCAACGCGGGCCAGAAACCCAGATAGCCGCTGACGACATAGGCGAAATACGCGCCCAGCATGTAGAAGCTGGCATGCGCAAAATTGAGCACGCCCATCATGCTGAAGATCAGCGTCAGGCCTGAAGACAGCATGAACAGCAGCAGCCCGTAGCTGATGCCGTTCAAGAGATTGATGACTAGAAATTCCACGCTGCAGCCCTTCCAGCAGATTCGGCGAAGCATGGACCGCACGCATCAAAGCGCTGGCCCATGGACTCCGTTTAAAACATCGCCGCACGATAGCATCGGGCGGCCCTTCGGCACACCACCCGCCGCGTTATTGAGGACGCTTCATCTGGCAGGAAGTTGGCTGCGACGCGACGTACTGATCGAGCACCGCGTCGGTCTTCCAGCCGTAGCCGGTATTTTCCTGGTCGAACTTGACGCTCTTGCCGTCGGTCTTTTGCCAGGTGGCGATGAAGAGCGGCTGCTGGCCCTGGTGGTCAGACGCGCGCATCTCGAAGGTGCCATTCAGGCTGTCGACCTTCATGCCTTCGAAGGCCTTGGCCACCTTGGCGGGTTCTGCCGACTTGGTCTGCTTGATGGCCTTGGCCAGCATGGCGATGCCGGTATACGACGCCATGAGGTAGTAGTCGTCGTTGTACTTCTTCTTGTAGCCCTCGACGATATCGGCGCCCTTGTAGCCGTCGTTGTTGACGTTCCAGTAGCCGACGAACTTCACATGGTCGGCACCAGCGGCGCCCATCGCCGTCGGCACGCCGGTGGTGGCGCCGTAGTACGTGTAGAAATTGGCGTTGAGGCCCGCATCCTTGCCGGCCTTGATGAGCAGAGCCAGGTCGCTGCCCCAGTTGCCGGTGATGACGGTATCGGCGCCGGACGATTTGATCTTCGACACATACGGCGAGAAATCCTTCACCTGCGCCAACGGGTGCAGATCTTCACCCACGATCTCGATGTCCGGACGCTTGCGTTTCAGGTATTCCTTGGCCGCACGGGCAACCTGATGCCCGAACGAATAGTTCTGGTTGATCAGGTAGACCTTCTTGACCTTCGGATCCTTCGCCAGGAAGCTCGTCAGGGCTTCCATCTTCATGTCGGAGTTGGCGTCCAGGCGGAAGTGCCAATAGTTGCACTTGCTGTTGGTCATGTCCGGGTCCACCGCGGCGTAATTCAGGTAGATGATTTCCTTGCCCGGATTACGCTCGTTGTACTTGGCCACGGCGTCTTCCAGCGCCATGCCGACGCTCGAGCCGTTGCCCTGCACGATGTAATGGATGCCCTGATCGGCGACCTGCTTGAGCACGGTCAGGCTCTCCTGCGGCGAGAGCTTGTTGTCGAAGCCGACCACTTCGAACTTGGTGCCGTCGCCGGCCCAGTTCTTCTGCGTGGCGAGATCGGCGATGTACTGCCAGCTGCGCAACTGGTTCTGGCCCAGCGCGCCCATCAGGCCGGACAACGGATCGATCCAGGCGATCTTCACGGTTTCGGCGGCGGACGCTGCAGTAGGCAAAACTGCCCCACCGATCGCCGCAACACATGCAACAGCCACAACCAACGGACGGAACTTCGTCATGCGTGTCTCCTTCATGTGGTGGAGCCGCCGGCGAGTCACTCTCCGCGTGCCTCTGGTGGGCTTGCGGCTGCTTGCGTCTCCAGGTTGCAACGCGCCCGGGCTTCATTCCGCTGCATCGGTCATCGATACACGGCGGCTGGCCCTGATCCGGTTGTCTTACGTCCGCCGTCCTCGTGCCGGAGTGGCTCCCCTGCACGGGCGGCGGTTTCTATATCCAGCTAAGCCTGTACAGCCGGGAACTGATAATCCTTGAACTGCTCGCGCAGCTTGAGCTTTTGCATCTTGCCGGTGGCCGTGAGCGGAATTTCGGTGACGAACACCACGTCGTCCGGAATCCACCACTTGGCAACCTTGCCTTCGAAGAACTTGAGCATCTCCTCACGCGTGAGTTCCACGCCGGGCTTCTTCATCACCACCAGCAGCGGACGCTCGTCCCACTTCGGGTGATGGCACGAGATGCATGCGGCCATGTGCACGCCGGGGTGCGCTGCCGCCACGTTTTCCACGTCGATGGACGAAATCCACTCACCGCCCGACTTGATGACGTCCTTGCTGCGATCGGTGATCTGCATGTAGCCGTCGGCATCGATGTTGGCCACGTCGCCGGTCGGGAACCAGCCATCCACCAGCGGCGACACCTCGTTGCGGTAATAGCTCTGGATGGTCCAGGGCCCGCGCACGTAGAGGTCGCCGAAAGCCTTGCCGTCCCACGGCAACTCGTGGCCCTCGGCATCGACAATTTTCATCTCGACACCGTAGATGGCGCGGCCTTGGCGCTCCAGCACATGCTGCTTGGCCTCATCCGGCAGATCGGCATGCTTGCCCATCAGCTTGCACGTGGTGCCCAGCGGCGACATCTCCGTCATGCCCCACGCGTGGATGACCTCTACGTCCAGCTCGTTGAGCGTGCGGATCATGGCCGGGGGCGCTGCGGAACCACCGATGACCGTGCGGCGGAACGTCGAAAACTTCAGCTTGTTGGCCTGCACGTGTTGCAGCAGACCGAGCCACACGGTCGGCACGCCGGCCGAGAACGTCACCTTCTCCTGCTCGAACAATTCGAACAGCGAAGCGCCATCCAGTTTCGGCCCCGGGAAGACCAGCTTGGCGCCTACCAGCGGCACCGAATACGGCAGCCCCCACGCGTTGACGTGGAACATCGGCACCACCGGCAGGATCACGTCCTGCGCCGAGCACCCAAGCGCATCCGGCATGGCCGACGCATACGAGTGCAGCACCGTGGAGCGATGCGAATACAGCGCGCCCTTGGGGTTGCCCGTGGTGCCCGACGTGTAGCACAGGCTGGACGCGGTGTTCTCGTCGAACTGCGGCCAGGTGTAATCGGCGCTCTGCGCGTCGAGCAGCTCTTCGTAGCAGAGCATCGGCACGCTGGAGGCGGGCATGTGCGCGCGATCCGTCATCGCCACCCAGCCCTTCACGTTCGGACAATGCGGTGCGATGCCCTCGACGAGCGGCACGAACGTCAGGTCGAAAAAGACGTACTGATCGTCTGCGTGATTGACGATGTAGGCGATCTGGTCAGGGAACAGCCGCGGGTTGATGGTGTGACACACCGAGCCCGAGCCGGAGACGCCGTAATAGATTTCGAGATGGCGATAGCCGTTCCAGGCCAGCGTACCGACGCGCTCGCCGGGCTGCACGCCCAGTGCGGCCAGCGCATTCGCCAGTTGCTTGGAACGGTCTCGCACTTGCCGGTACGTGGTGCGATGGATATCGCCCTCGACACGGCGCGACACGACTTCAGTCGAACCGGAATTGCGCGCTGCATGTTCGATGATGGTCGAGATGAGCAAAGGGGCGCTCATCATTTGTCCCATCAGGGCCATGGTGTCTCCTAGAAAAAACTGAACAACCGTTCTATTTTTTGGCCGATTGTTCCCGTGATCGCCAAGCACGTCAACGGGATATTGTTGTGCGCTGCCACATCGGCCCCCATGTTTACCCGGCCATCTGTAAAACCCTGCGAATCGTTGTGGTGCAAGGGTTCGCAGGCTGCAGCTTTCTTTACTCGCAAGTACAATACGCGATAGCGTTGCTGCGTCTCAACATGGCGTTTTCCCCTACGCAGCGTGCGTTTTGCTGCGCTGCAAAGCGCACAACATTTGAGGATTCGGCACTGTTTTTGCGCCCTTTCCTGTGCTATCGGCCACTGGCCTGCCGCCCCTTTCCATGACTGCCTCCCCCGCCGCCTTGCCTGACGATTCCCTTGCGAGCCATTTCGACTGGCCCGGCCGCCCCGCCACTGCCCCCGGTTTCTCGGCGCTGGGCGAACGCTTTCTGACACGCCTGCCCCCGATGCCCATGCCTTCGGGAGCGATTGGCGAACCGTACCTGGTCGGCTTCTCGCCAGATGCCGCGGCGCCGCTGGGCATCACGCGCGCCGAACTCGACACCGCCGCGGGGCTGGCCGTATTCACCGGTAACGCCGTCGCCGCCTGGAGCGACCCGCTCGCCACCGTCTATTCCGGCCACCAGTTCGGCGTGTGGGCAGGCCAGTTGGGCGACGGCCGTGCGCTGCTGCTGGCGGAATTCCAGACCGCCGATGGCCCGTGCGAAGTCCAGCTCAAAGGCGCTGGCCGTACGCCGTATTCGCGCATGGGCGACGGGCGCGCCGTGCTGCGCTCGTCCATCCGCGAATTCCTGTGCTCGGAAGCCATGGCAGGCTTGGGCATTCCAACGACGCGCGCCTTGTGCGTGACTGGCGCTGACGCCCCCGTGCGCCGCGAAGAGATCGAAACCGCCGCCGTCGTCACACGCCTTGCGCCGTCGTTCGTGCGCTTCGGCCACTTCGAGCACTTTGCGGCCAGCGAACAACTGCCCCAGCTCCGCGCCCTTGCCGATTACGTCATCGACCGCTTCTACCCCGCCTGCCGCAGCGAGCTGCAACCGTATCTCGCCCTGCTGCGCGAGCTGGCCCGCCGCACGGCTGAACTGATGGCCGATTGGCAGGCCGTCGGCTTCTGCCACGGCGTGATGAACACCGACAACATGTCGATCCTCGGCCTCACGCTCGACTACGGCCCGTTCGGCTTCCTGGACGGTTTTGACGCCAACCACATCTGCAACCACTCCGACACCGGCGGCCGCTACGCCTACGCGCAGCAGCCGCAAATCGGTTACTGGAACCTGTTCTGCCTCGCGCAGGCGTTGTTACCGTTGTTCGGTGAAGATCCCGACGTTTTCGTCAATTTGAGCGACGAAGCGCAGGCCCAACCCGCCATCGACGCCGCGCAAAACGTATTGCTGACCTACCGCGACGTCTACGGCGCAGCCTTCTACGCACGTTATCGCGCCAAGCTTGGCCTCTCGACCGCACAGGACGCCGACGAGGCGCTCTTTGGCGACTTGTTCAAGCTGCTGCACAACCAGCGCGCCGACTACACATTGTTCTTCCGCCACCTCGCCGAGGTGCGCCGCGACGACACGCCCGCCGCGGCAGAAGCGCGCACCGTCCGCGATTTCTTCTTCGACCGCGCCGCCGCAGACGTATGGCTTGCCGCTTATCGGCAGCGCTTGCAGGCCGAACCGCAATCCGACGACGAGCGCGCGGCCGCCATGTACCGCGTCAACCCGAAATACGTACTGCGCAACCACCTGGCCGAAATCGCCATCCGCCGCGCCAAGGAAAAGGATTTTTCGGAAGTCGAAAACCTGCGCGCCGTACTGGCCCGCCCGTTTGACGACCACCCCGGCTTCGAGCACTACGCGCAGCCGGCACCGGACTGGGCATCGTCATTGGAAGTGAGCTGCTCGTCGTGATGCGCCGGAACTGACACCGTGCTCTAATCCGCGCCTGTCAGGATTGCCGCAGCAGCACGACAAACAACATCAGCCGCCCAGTCGTCCTCACCTTGCGGTGGCCGAATCCAACAAGGAGTCTCATCACCATGACCGTCAAGAAATCCGACGCCGAATGGCGCGACCAACTCTCCGACATCGAATACCGCGTCACCCGCGAAGCCGCCACCGAACGCCCCTTCACCGGCAAGTACTGGGACCACTGGGAGCGCGGCGTCTACAACTGCGTCTGCTGCGGCACGCCGCTGTTTGAATCGTCGACCAAGTTTGACGCCGGTTGCGGCTGGCCGAGCTATTTCCAGCCCATCAACGGCGAGGTGATCGCCGAGAAGACCGACCGCTCGCACGGCATGCTGCGTATTGAAGTGCAGTGCAAGAACTGCGGCGCGCACCTTGGCCACGTGTTCGAAGATGGCCCTGCGCCTACCGGGCTGCGGTATTGCATCAACTCGGCTGCGCTAAAATTCGGCGATTGATCTCCCTAATGGGCCGCAAAGGCCCGCACAAGCGCGTTCCCGCATGAAATTCCTGTTCGATCTGTTCCCGGTCATCCTGTTCTTTGCTGCCTTCAAGGTGGCCGGTATTTATGTGGCGACCACCGTCGCGATGGTCGCCACCGTGCTGCAGATCGCCTGGGTGTGGTTCAAGCACCGCAAGGTCGACGCCATGCAGTGGCTGTCGCTGCTCATCATCGGTGTGTTTGGCGGCGCCACGCTCATCTTCCACAACGAGACCTTCATCAAGTGGAAGCCGACGGTGCTGTACTGGCTGTTTGGCGTGGTGCTGCTGGGCAGCGTGGCGTTCGTTCGCAAGAACCTCATCCGCGCCATGATGGAGCAGCAGGTATCGCTGCCCGAGCCGATGTGGGGCCGCCTGAACCTGGTGTGGGCGCTGTTCTTCCTGGTCATGGGCTGCCTGAACCTCTACGTCGCCTACAACTTCGACACCGACGTGTGGGTCAACTTCAAGCTGTTCGGCTCGATGGGCCTGATGGTGGTGTTCATCCTTGCGCAAAGTGTCTGGCTGGCGCGCCACATGCAGGAGCGCCCCGCCAATGCGGCGAACGACGCCAACATCGGAGACGACCGCTGATGGCTGCAGATCCGCGAGAAATCGAACGCCTCCTGCGCGAGGCCTTCCAGCCCGTCCAACTGGTCGTTGAAGACGACAGCGCCAAGCACGCCGGACACGCCGGCGCAGCCTCCGGCGGCGGGCATTACAACGTCGAAATCGTCAGCGCGGCCTTTGCCGGCAAGAACCGTTTGGCGCGCCATCGCATGGTGTATGATGCGCTGCACACGCTGTGGCCGGCGGCAATCCATGCCCTGGCGATCCGCGCGGTCACTCCCGAAGAAAACACGTAAGCGCATTCCACGCTCACTCGTCCTTCCCTCGAACGCAATCCCATGAAGATTTCCAGCCTCACTGCCAGCCTGCTGGCTGTTGCCCTTGCCGCGACCGTTGCTCCCGCCATGGCGCAGAATGCCGCAGTGGTCAACGGCAAAGCCATTCCGAGCGCCAAGGTGGACGCGCTGATCAAGAAGTCGGGCCAGCCCGAATCGCCTGAGCTGCGCGCCAAGGCCCGCGACATGCTGGTCGACCGTGAACTGATCGAGCAGGACGCCGCCAAGCGCGGTCTGCTGGAGCGCGACGACGTTCAGGAGCAGCTGGCTTCCGCACGCCTGAACGTGCTGGTGGCCGCCGAGTTCGAGGACTACGTCAAGAACAGCCCGGCCACCGAAGACGAACTGCACAAGCAGTACGACAAGATCAAGGCGCAGTTCGGCAACGGCAAGGAATACCACGCCCACCACATCCTCGTGGACAAGGAAGCCGACGCCAAGGCGATCATCGCCAAGCTGAAGGCCGGCGCCAAGTTTGAAGACATCGCCAAGGCGCAATCGAAGGACAAGGGATCGGGCGCCAACGGCGGCGATCTGGACTGGGCCAACCCGGGCACCTACGTGCCGGAATTCTCGGCCGCACTCACGGGCCTGAAGAAAGGTCAGATCACGCAGACGCCGGTCAAGACGCAATTCGGCTGGCACGTGATCCGCCTGGACGACACGCGTGACGCCAAGATCCCGTCGTACGAAGACGTCAAGCCGCAGCTGCTCGAGATGATGATGGGCGACCAGAACTGGCAACGCAGCAAGTTCCAGGCGATGCTGAAAGAGCTGCGCGAAAAAGCGAAGATCCAGTAAGCAGCCGCCCGTTGGGGCAGTGAAAAAAGGGGGCCACGTGCCCCTTTTTGATTTGATGGCCGGGTTGCATCGCACGCAACCGGAATACCCCACCGGCACCCCTCAAGTTCTTTTGAAGTGTTTGCTGAAAAGCATTGCGATTTGTCCCATAATGTGCGCCCACGTGCGCCGGCATTGCACTGCTTCGGTGCACTCAAGAATCAAGAGAGTCTGAAAAACCAACCACGCCGGCGCAGGCCTATCCCGCCCGCTGCCAGAGCGAAACCACCCAAAAGGAAACAGGAGATCCTTATGTCCACGTTCAAGCACGCCTTCCGCATTGCCGCGCTTGCTGCCATTCCGATGGCACTGCTGCAAGCTGCACCGGCGCTGGCGCAAGCCACCAAGTCGGTCGAAGTGCTGGCCATCGTCGAGCACCCGGCGCTGGACGCCATCCGCGACGGCGCCAAGGAGCAGCTCAAGGCCGAAGGCTTCGACGCAGGCAAGAACCTGAAGTGGGAATACCAGAGCGCGCAGGGCAGCACGGCCACCGCCGCGCAGATCGCCCGCAAGTTCATCGGCGACAAGCCGGACGCCATCATCGCCATCGCCACGCCGTCGGCGCAGGCCGTTGTGGCTGCCACCAAGTCGATCCCCGTCGTGTATTCGGGCGTGACGGATCCTGTGGCCGCACAGCTGGTCAAGAGCTGGGAGCCGACCGGCACCAACGTGACCGGCGTGTCCGACAAGCTGCCGCTGGACAAGCAGATCGCCCTGATCAAGCGCGTGGTGCCGAATGCCAAGCGCGTGGGCATGGTCTACAACCCGGGCGAAGCCAACTCGGTCGTGGTGGTCACCGAGCTGAAGAAGCTGCTGTCGGCGCAAGGCATGACGCTGGTCGAATCGGCGGCTCCGCGTACGGTGGATATCGGGCCGGCGGCCAAGAACCTGATCGGCAAAGTCGACGTGATCTACACGAACACCGACAACAACGTGGTGTCGGCGTACGAATCGCTGGTGAAGGTGGCCAACGAAGCGAAGATCCCCCTGGTGGCCGGCGATACCGACAGCGTCAAGCGCGGCGCCATCGCAGCGCTGGGCATCAACTACTACAAGCTGGGCCAGCAGACCGGCAAGGTCGTCGCCCGCATCCTGAAGGGTGAGAAGCCCGGCGCGATTGCTTCGGCCGGCAGCACCGACCTGGAGCTGTTCGTGAACGAAGGCGCGGCCAAGAAGCAAGGTGCGGCCCTGTCGGCGGACCTGCTGAAGGACGCCAAGGAAGTCATCAAGTAACTCGCAAGGCGCCGGGCCGGCCTCCGCCCGACGGAGCCGTCCCGGCGCGGGTCTGCCTGCCCGAGCCCCGACGCGGCTATCCGCCGCATCATGGCCGGGCGCTTACGCTCCTACCCGAAAGCGTCCCCGTTCATTGCACACCGGCCGGTGCCCAATCGCCGCGCCCTATTCCGTCATGTCACTGTTTTCATTGCTCGGCGCCCTGGAGATCGGTCTGATCTTCAGTCTCGTGGCGCTCGGGGTGCTGATCTCCTTCCGCATCCTCAACTTCCCTGACCTCACAGTCGACGGCAGCTTCCCGATGGGCGGCGCCGTGGCGGCCACGCTCATCGCCAGCGGACACGATCCGTTCATGTCGACGCTGGGCGGCACGCTGGCCGGCGCCGTTGCCGGCTTCATCACGGGCTGGCTCAACGTGCGCCTCAAAATCATGGATCTGCTCGCCAGTATCCTGATGATGATCGCGCTGTACTCGGTCAACCTGCGCATCATGGGCAAGCCGAACGTGCCGCTCATCTCCGAGCCGACGATCTTCTCGTTGCTGCAGCCGGAGTGGATGCCCGACTACGTGTTCCGCCCGGTGCTGCTGGGCGTGGTCGTGGTGGTCGTCAAGCTGCTGGTGGACTGGTTCTTCTCGACGCAGATCGGCCTGTCGCTGCGCGCGACCGGCGCCAACCCGCGCATGGCCCGCGCGCAGGGCGTCGCCACGGGCGCGGCCACGCTGGCCGGCATGGCGCTGTCCAACGCACTGGTGGCGCTTGCTGGTGCGCTGTACGCGCAAACGCAGGGCGGCGCCGACGTGTCGATGGGCATTGGCACCATCGTGATCGGCCTGGCCGCCGTCATCATCGGCGAGACCGTGCTGCCGGCACGCCGCCTGGTGCTGACCACGCTAGCCGTGGTGGTGGGTGCGATCCTGTATCGCTTCTTCATCGCCCTGGCGCTCAACAGCGATTTCATCGGCCTGCAGGCGCAGGACCTGAACATGGTGACCGCCGCGCTGGTGGTGATCGCGCTCGTGCTTCCCGGTGTGCGCCGCAAGGTGTTCGGCAAGCTGGCCAAGAACGGTACCAAGGGGAACTGACATGCTGAGCGCACAAGGACTCACCCTCACCTTCAACCCCGGCACGCCCATCGAGACGCGCGCGCTGCGCGGCCTGTCGCTGGACATTCCGGCGGGCCAGTTCGTCGCCGTGATCGGCTCCAACGGGGCCGGCAAGTCGACGTTCCTGAACTCCATCAGTGGCGACCAGCTGGTCGACTCCGGCCGCATCACCATCGACGGTGAAGACGTCACGCGCAAGACGGCGTGGCAACGCGCCGACAAGGTCGCCCGCGTGTTCCAGGACCCGATGGCCGGCACCTGCGAAAACCTGACCATCGAAGAGAACATGTCGCTGGCTATGTGCCGCGGGCAGCGTCGCGGTTTCTCGTTTGCCACCAACCGCAAGTGGCGCGAGATCTTCCGCGAGCAACTGCGCCGGCTGGACCTCGGCCTGGAAAACCGCCTGACCGACCGCATCGGCCTGCTCTCGGGCGGCCAGCGCCAGGCGGTGAGCCTGCTGATGGCCTCGCTGCAGCCGTCGCGCATCCTGCTGCTGGATGAGCACACCGCCGCGCTCGACCCGAAAACGGCCGCCTTCGTGCTGGAGCTGACCGCCAAGATCGTCTCGGAGAGCAAGCTGACGACGATGATGGTGACGCACTCCATGCGCCAGGCGCTCGACTACGGCGATCGCACGGTGATGCTGCACCAGGGCAACGTGATCCTCGACGTGCAAGGCGAGGAACGCCGTGGCCTGGACGTGCCGCACCTGCTGCAGAAGTTCGAGGAAACGCGCGGCGCAAAGGTGGACGACGACGCGCTGTTGCTGGGCTGATCCATCGCATCAACATCACATCGACGGGCTCCCTTAGCGGAGCCCGCGACATTTCCGCTCCATGACCAAGGCCCACCGCCCTGCCATCAGCATCGCGCCCAATCCGCACGCGGACGATTCGCCGACGCTGTCAAAAGGTCAGCGAGCCTTCAACGCACTGATCAAGCAGATCGAGAATCGGCGCAAGCGCCTGGCGGACTGGGAGGCGGCTACCGTTCAGTTCCAGGGCCGATACGCGGGCGAATTCTTGCCGCTGGAGCGTAGCCGCATCGCATTGCAGACCCGCTTTGTGCGCAGCCTGGACCAGGTCTACGAGCACGATGCCTTCACCAAGGCCGAGCGCCGCAAGATCGCCGCGCTCATCGTCGACCTTGCACGAGACTTGATCGATGAAGACGCGAGCCTGAAGGCGCTCTACAACAAGTACAGCGGCACGGACTTCGACCGGGAAGCCGCAATGCAAGCTGCCGAGATGAAGGCAAGGCTGGAGGCAGCACTCGGCGTCGGCCTGGGCGACGACGCGGATGTGCATTCGGAAGAGGCGCTACTGCAACGCGCCCGCGAGCACCTAGCACAACGGGCTGAGAAAAAGGCCGCCGCCGCAACGAAGCGTGAAGCCCGCCGGGCCGCGCGAAAGAAATCTCCGAAGCAACTGGCGGCAGAAGCGCGGGAAGAAGACGAGCAGGCGCAGGTCACCCTGTCCATCCGCGAGGTCTATCGCAAGCTGGCCAGCGCCCTGCACCCCGACCGCGAAACCGATCCGCAGGAGCGAGAGCGCAAGACGCAGCTCATGCAGCGCGTCAACGAGGCCTACGACAAGAACAACCTGCTGCAACTACTGGAATTGCAGCTTGAGCTGGAGCACATCGACCAGCACTCGATCAACCGGATCAGTGAAGCGCGGCTGACGCACTACAACCAGATCCTGAAAGACCAGGTGCGGGAGCTTGACCGGCAGATCCATCGCGTCGAGACCACGTTCCGATACACGTACGGGTATCAGCAGTTCGAAGCGCTGCCGCCGGACGCCGTCTTGCAAAAGCTGGATCTCGACATCGCAGCGCTGCGCCAACAGGTGCGCAACATCGACCAGGACCTTGCCGCCTTCGACGATTTCCGCGACGTGCGGCGCATGCTGAAATCCCGCACGACGCTCGACTGACGGCCCGCCAGGCCGCGCGTCGATCCAACAAAACGGGCACCCGAAGGTGCCCGTGTTTTCGACTGCGATCGGCCGATCAGAAGCGGTGTTGCAGGCCCGCCGTCACACCGACCTGGTTGTTGCCATAACCCACCACGTCGCGCGACAGGCTCACGTTCTGGCCGTTCTTGGCCTTGGCATAACCGGCAGACAGATACGCCGTCGTGCGCTTGGACAGCGCGTACTGGCCGCGCACGGAGAACAGGATCGGATCGGCATCCGTGCCGTCCTTGATGTTCTGCTTGTACACCGCGCCGTACAGCGTGAAGGCCGGCGTCACGTCGTAGCTGGCACCCGCCCAATACATGTCGCTGCGCAGGCTGGCGGTGGCCGTGGTGAACGCGCGCTTGTAGTTGCGGTAGCCCGCGAACAGCTTCAGTGCGCCGAAGTCGTAGCTGGCACCGGCGTGAATGCCCTGGATGTAATCGGTCGTGTCTGCCGGCGTGGTGCTGGTGCCAGCGCCGTTCTGGCGATCCCACGTGACGGCTGCCGAGAAGCCGCCCACGCTGTAGCCGACGCCAAAGTCGTACTTGGAGCTGCTCTTGAAGTTGCCCGCTGCCTCGCCAAAGCCCACGGTGGCGCCCAGCTTCAGGCCGCCAAACGTGCCGTCATAACGCACGGCGTTGGAAGCGCGGGAGAACAGGCCATCCTTGCGGTCGCCCGTTGCGGTGGACGACGTCGCCCACGAGTAGTTCGGCGCGTAGCCCATCGGGTCGTACGGCAGCATGAAGTCGTACGTCGTGGTGAAGGTGCGACCGGCGACCACTTGGCCGAAACCGCCCGCCAGCCCCACCACCGCGCGGCGGTCGAACAGCGTGTTGTCGGTGTCGAGCTTGCCGGTGTCGATGGCGATGCCGCTTTCCAGGTTGAACACGGCCTTCAGGCCGCCGCCCAGGTCTTCGGTGCCGCGCATGCCCCAGCGCGATGTGTTCTTGCCGCCCGAGACGAGGCGCGTGGCGCTGCCGCCGTTCGGACCGGCGTGGTTCACATACTCGATGCCCGAATCCATGATCCCGTACAGGGTCACGTTGGAGGATTGTGCGGCGGCCGTGCCAGCCGTCGTCGCGGTGGCGAGCGCCACCACGGCCAGCGCCATCGAAGTCTTGTTCATCAGGTCTCCCTTATTCGTTGTCCTTGCGCAAAGGCCCAGTCACAGGGCCGTTGGGCGGGACGGATCGTATGAGGGACGCACTTTCAGTTCACTTTCGATTGACGGGAAATTGCGCGGCCGTGTCGCGGCGTTCTCGGGGGTTTCCCTAGCTTCAAAACATGCGGCGATGTCTGTATTCCTCTGCGGCTGATTGAGAGACGTCCCGATATGCGCATCCTGTTGGTGGAAGACAACCTGAAGCTGGCCAGCACGCTGGAAGAAGCCCTCGGCCAGGCCGGCTTCACGGTCGATTGCGTACATGACGGCCACGCGGCCGACTTGCTGCTCACCACGCAGGACTACGCGCTGGCCATTCTCGACATTGGCCTGCCCCGCCTGGACGGGCTGGAAGTGCTGCGCCGCCTGCGCGCCCGAAAGAACCCGCTGCCGGTGATGATCCTGACCGCACACGGCGCCGTGGAAGAACGCGTGCGCGGTCTCAACCTCGGGGCTGACGATTACCTTGCGAAACCGTTCGACCTGACTGAAGTCGAAGCCCGCGCCCGGGCGCTGATCCGACGCAGCCACGGCCACGAAAGCACGCAGCTGCAATGCGGCCCGCTGCACTACGACGGCATCAGCGGCGCCTTCACGCTCCACGGCGAACTGCTCGCCCTCACCGGCCGCGAGCGCGCCGTGCTGGAAGTCCTGATGCTGCGCGACGGTCGCGCCGTCAACAAGGCCGCCATCTCGGAAAAGATCTTCAGCATCAACGAATCCGTCAACGCCGACGCCATCGAGATCTACGTGCACCGCCTGCGCAAGAAGCTCGACGGCAGCGGCGTGGCCATCGTCATGCTGCGCGGCCTCGGGTATCTGCTGGAAGCCACGAAAGGCGCCGCCCCATGAACCCGTCGAGCCTGCGCCGGCAGCTTTCGTTCTGGCTGCTGCTGCCGCTGCTGGGGCTGCTCGCGCTCGATGCGTGGCTGACTTACACGCGCGCCATGACGGCCGCCAACGCCGCGTTCGACCGCACGCTCGAAGCCTCGCTCAAGGCCATGCGCGAAGGCGTGCGACTGCGCAACAAGCAGTTCGCCATCGACCTGCCCTACCTCGCGCTGGACATTCTCGAATCGGAAACCGGCAGCAGCATCTTCTACCGGATCGTCGATGCCGGCGGCAGCACGCTGACCGGCTACGACGATCTGCCCATGCCGGGCGGGCAGCGCCCCACGCCCTATCGCACGCTGTTCTACGACACGCTGTTTCGCGGCATGCAAGTGCGCATGGCCGTGCAGCCGCTGCCGGTGCGCGATGCGCAATCGGCCGAAACGCAGGTCATCTGGCTGCTGGTGGGTGAAACGCTGGAGCCGCGCGAGGCCCTGGCGCACGAGATCCTGGCGGGTTCATTGCAGCAGGAAGTGCTGCTGGTGGTGCTGGCCGTCGGCATCGTGTGGCTGGGCGTGCGCCGCGGCTTGCGACCGCTGCGCCAGTTGAGCGAAACCGTGGCCAGCCGCGGCACCGATGAGCTTGCACCGCTTCCGCAGCAAGGCCTGCCGGCAGAGGTCGCGCCGCTGGTCGAGGCCATCAATCAATACGTGGCGCGCCTGCTGCGCATGGTGCAGGCCCGCAAGCGCTTCTTTGCCGACGCCGCACATCAATTGAAGACGCCGCTGGCCGTGATCCAGGCGCAGTCCGAACTGGCCCTGCGCGAGCCTGATGGAGAACGCATCCGCCGCCACCTTGAGCCGCTGCACGGCACCGTGCGCCAGGCCGCGCGCGGCGTGCAGCAACTGCTGTCGCTCTCGCGCCTGGAGACCGACAGCGGCTACGCGCCACAACTCCAGCCGCTGCGCCTGGACACACTGGCCGGGGATGTCGCGCTGGAACTGGCCCCCGTTGCGCGCCGATCCGGTGTCGACCTTGGCTTTGAAGGCGAGCCCGTGACGGTGGCCGGCGAACCCCAATGGCTGCAGGAACTGGTCGGCAACCTGCTCGACAACGCCATCCTGTATGCCGGCAACGGCGCGAGCGTCACGCTGCGGGTCAAGCGGCAGGCGATGGCGATGCTCGGCGAGCAGGCCGTGCTGCAAGTGGAAGACGACGGCCCCGGCATTGCCGTGCCGGAGCGCGATGCGGTCTTCGGCCGTTTCTATCGTGGCGCGGCATCGGAAGGCCACGACGGCAGCGGCCTGGGCCTGGCGATCGTCCGCGAGATTGCCCGCCTGCATGGCGGCACGGTGGCGCTGTCGGAAACGCCCGGCGGCGGGCTGACCGTCTCCGTCTACCTGGCGCTGGCCTTGATTGAAGAGCCGACGGCCTGAAAAAAACCGGTTGCTGCACGACAACATCGTTGTGCAGCGGTCGCGCGTGCCCCCAGGCGATGCACCGTTTATGTGAAGACGCGGCGCACCATTTCCGCGCGGCCCGGACGGGCTGCTGTTCCGGCCAAATTGGTTCCATCCTGGCTCTGTTATGCCCGCCGCACGTGGGCTGGCGCACGACCTAAACTGGAACACATCGCGACGACCACACGATCGGCCGCCGAGCTTGCTCGGGCAAGGCATCCGGGGTTTTCCCTATTGTGGTGCCGCGGGCCCGCACGCCCATGGGATGTGCCTGCGCGGCGGCGATAAATGGCTCCATCAAATAACCAGGATTGGGTCCACTTGGCAGAACAATGAGCCGCTATAGTCCATCAACAATTCGTCACAACACGGCATGTTGGCCGACCCGAACGGATCGGGGAACGGCGCGACGGGCAGCGTGGGGCAAGCCAGCAAATGCCGCCTGCAGCCGACAGCGCTCAGCCCGATGACCGACATGGTATGGAGGAAGCAGCAATGAAGACCGACGACGTGATCGTCAGCTTTCGCGGTGTACGCAAGACGTATGACGGCGAGACCCTCGTGGTCAAGCACCTGGACCTGGACATCTACCAGGGCGAGTTCCTCACCCTGCTCGGCCCCTCCGGCTCGGGCAAGACCACATGCCTGATGATGCTGGCCGGGTTTGAATTCCCGACCGGCGGCGAGATCCGCCTGGAAGGCGCGCTGCTCAACAACGTGCCGCCGCACAAGCGCAACATCGGCATGGTGTTCCAAAACTACGCGCTGTTTCCGCACATGACGGTCGCGCAAAACGTGGAATACCCGCTGACCGTGCGCAAGCTGCCCACCGCCGAACGTGCCGAGCGCGTGCACAAGGCCCTGCAGATGGTCCGCATGGAAGGCTTTGCCAAGCGCTACCCCGCGCAGCTCTCCGGCGGCCAGCAGCAGCGCATTGCCCTGGCCCGCGCGCTGGTGTTCGAGCCCAAGCTCGTGCTGATGGACGAACCGCTCGGCGCGCTCGACAAGCAGTTGCGTGAACACATGCAATACGAGTTGAAATCGCTGCACGAAAAGCTGGGCGTGACCTTCGTCTACGTGACGCACGACCAGGGCGAGGCGCTCACCATGTCCGACCGCGTCGCCGTGTTCGACAAGGGCATCGTGCAGCAGCTCGACACGGTCGACAGCCTCTACGAGCGCCCCTGCAACGAGTTCGTCGCCAACTTCATCGGCGACAGCAACACGCTGCGCGGCACCGTCACCCGCGTTGAGGGCGAGTACTGCGAACTGCAGCTCAACGACGGTGCCCGCGTGGTCGGCCGCAACGTGGCCGGCGCCAACGTCGGGGCCACGGCCACGGGCTGCATCCGCCCCGAACGCATGCGCCTGGCCGAGGGCGCCTCCGCCGTCGGCAATGCGATCACCGGGCAGACGCGTGGGCTCGTCTACTTTGGCGACCACGTGCGCATGCGCTGCGCCCTGCCCGACCAACCCGAATGTTTCGTGAAGGTGCCGCTGGGCACGCGCGCGCTCGAAGGCTTCGCGC
The DNA here is from genome assembly GCF_958439105.1 of Ralstonia flatus. Lineage (NCBI taxonomy): Bacteria > Pseudomonadati > Pseudomonadota > Betaproteobacteria > Burkholderiales > Burkholderiaceae > Ralstonia > Ralstonia flatus. The sequence continues at coordinate 186,489 of NZ_CAUDLI010000012.1, forward strand.
CGGGCGCGCCGATCCAGCTGGAGTTCGCACCGGAACACCTGCGCGTTTTTGCATGACGCACGCGGGCACCCCTGCCCGCATGCCACGACCACACGTTGTACCCACACGCCAATAAGAGGAGCCAGGAATGAAACACACCACAAAGACGCGTCTGTCCGTGCTTGCCGGCGCGTTCGCCATTGCATTCGGCGCGCATGCAGCGGAAATCACCGTCGTGAACTTCGGCGGCGCCAATGGCGACGCGCAGAAGGCCGCGTTCAACAAGCCGTTCGAGGCACAGACCAGCAACAAGGTCACCGTGGTCGAGTACAACGGCGAGCAAGCCAAGATCAAGGCCATGGTCGAAGCCAAGCACGTCAACTGGGACGTGGTGGAAGTCGAATCCGGCGACATCGGCCGCGGCTGTGACGAAGGCCTGTTCGAGAAGCTCGACTGGAGCAAGATCGCCAAGAAGAGCGACCTGATCCCGGAAGCACCGCAAACCTGCGGCGTGGGCTTCTTCGTGTGGTCCACCGCGCTGGCCTACAACGCCGACAAGCTCAAGACCGCCCCCAAGGGCTGGGCCGATTTCTGGGACGTGAAGTCCTTCCCGGGCAAGCGCGGCATGCGCAAGGGCGCGCGCTACAACCTGGAATTCGCCCTGATGGCCGACGGCGTGCCGGTCAAGGATGTCTACAAGGTGCTGGCCACCAAGGATGGCCAGAATCGCGCGTTCAAGAAGCTCGATCAGATCAAGCCGTACATCCAGTGGTGGGAAGCCGGCGCACAGCCGCCGCAGTTCCTGGTGGCGGGTGACGTGGTGATGTCCACCGCCTTCAACGGCCGCATCGACGCTGCGCAGCGCGAAGGCAAGAACCTCAAGGTGGTGTGGAACGGCAGCATCTACGACCTCGACTACTGGGCCATCCCGAAGGGCTCGCCCAACAAGGCCCTGGCCGAGCAGTACATCGCGTACACGCTGTCGCAGAAGCCGCAGCAGGAATACGCCAAGCACATCGCGTACGGCCCGGCCAACGTGGCCGCCATCAAGGCGCTCGATGCCAAGACGCAGGCCAACATGCCGAACTCGCCCGAGAACAGCAAGAACGCGGTGCTGCAGAACCTGCAGTTCTGGACCGACCACGGCGACGAGCTGGAACAGCGCTTCGCCTCGTGGGCGTCGAAGTAACCGCATAGCGGTGTAACGCAGTGACCGCGCGGATGCCCTGCAGGTTTGGCAAGGCATCCGCCGGACGAATTCCCGTAGCGATGGCGAGGCAGCATTGAACACCATGACGATCGCGGCTGAATCGGTTCCGGAATCGACGGCCAAACTCAAACGCGAATTGAAGAGCGCTGAGGCGCGCAGGCGTGCCATGGCGCTGGCGCTGGTGGCGCCGCTCGCCATCTTCCTGCTGCTGATCTTTGTCGTGCCGATCGGCGCCCTGCTCACACGCGCCGTGCAGAACCCCGAGGTGGCCGACGCGCTGCCCAAAACCGTCGTCGCCCTGAAGGGCTGGGACCGCAAGAGCCCGCCGGGCGACGCCGCCTACGCCGCGCTCGCCGCCGACCTCACGACCGTGAGCGAAGGCGAGGCGATGGGCGCACTGGCCCGCCGCCTCAACACAGAGATTCCAGGCTTCCGCTCGCTGGTGGCCAAGACCGCGCGCGCCATGCCGCTGACCGATGACCAGGGCAAGGCACTGTCGCTCACGCCCGGCCAGACCCGCGCCAAGCTGCTTGAAGTCGACGAGCGCTGGGGCGATGTCACGTACTGGCAGGCCATTGCCAAGAACAGCAGCCGCACGTCGCCGTTCTACCTGCTGGCCGCACTGGACCACCGGCAAGACGCCTTCGGCCACATCGAAGCCACCGACCCCGACGAGCAGATCTACGTGACGGTGTTCGTGCGCACCTTCGTCATCAGCGCGATGGTGACGCTGTTCGCCCTGCTGCTGGGCTATCCGCTGTCGTACTGGATTGCCTCGCTGCCGGAGCGCCGCGCCAACCTCGTCATGGTGATGGTGCTGATCCCGTTCTGGACGTCCATCCTCGTGCGCGTGGCGGCGTGGATCGTGCTCCTGCAGACCGAAGGCCTGATCAACCACGGCCTGATCGACCTCGGCATCATCAAGGAGCCGCTGGCGCTGCTGTTCAACCGCGTGGGCGTGTACATCTCGATGACGCACATCCTGCTGCCGTTCATGATCCTGCCGCTGTACAGCGTGATGAAGTCGATCCCGCCCACGTACCAGCGCGCGGCCGTGTCGCTGGGCAGCCATCCGTTTGCCGCCTTCTGGCGCGTGTATGTACCGCAGACGTACCCGGGTATCGGCGCCGGTGCGCTGCTGGTGTTCATCCTGGCGCTCGGCTACTACATCACTCCCGCGCTGCTGGGTGGGCCGAACGACCAGATGGTCAGCTACTACGTGGCGTACTTCACCAACGTCACGATCAACTGGGGCATGGCGTGCGCGCTGGGTGCGCTGCTGTTGCTGGCCACGCTGGTGCTGTACGCCGTGTATGGACGCTTCACGCGGCCCAAGGTCCGCGTTGGTTGAACGGAGCCCATCGAACATGAAACTCGCCAAACCGATGTTCGCCCCGCACACCTCGCTCATCGAGCGCTTGTGGTACTTCGCGCTGCGCGGCCTGGCCGTGCTGACGCTGCTGTACCTCGTGCTGCCGGTGCTGGTGATCGTGCCGCTGTCGTTCTCGTCGAGCACGTTCCTGTCGTACCCGATTCCGAGCTATTCACTGCGCTGGTATCAGAACCTCGTCACGTCGGACGAATGGCGCATGGCCGCCAAGAACAGCTTCATCGTCGCGCCCGCCGCCACGATCGTCGCAACGGTGCTCGGCACACTGGCCGCCATCGGGCTGAACAAGGCAGACTTTCGCGGCAAGGGCCTGCTGATGGCGGTGCTGGTGTCGCCGATGATCGTGCCAGTGGTGGTGGTCGGCGTCGGCATGTACCTGTTCTTTGCCCCGCTGGGCCTGGCCAACACGTATATCGGGCTGATCCTCGCGCATGCGGCGCTGGGCGTGCCGTTTGTGGTGACGACGGTGCTGGCGACGCTGCAGGGCTTCAATCACAATCTCGTGCGCGCGAGCCTGTCGCTGGGTGCCAACCCGGTCATGACGTTCTTCCGCATCACCCTGCCCGTCATCGCACCGGGCGTGATTTCCGGCGCGCTGTTTGCGTTTGCCACGTCGTTTGACGAAGTGGTGGTGACGCTCTTCCTGGCGGGGGCCGATCAGGTGACGCTGCCGCGCCAGATGTTTACCGGGATTCGCGAAAACATCTCGCCGACGATTGCGGCGCTGGCGACGATTCTGATTGTGTTTTCGACGTGTCTGTTGCTGACGTTTGAGTGGCTGCGGGGGCGGGCTGCGGCTAAGGCGGTGGCTTGAGGAACGTGTTGACGATTTGATTATTGGATGGTCTGGCAACGCATTGATGGCGTTGGTGCATCCCTTGTTTCATCCCCTGCCGGGGCTGACTCACTTTCTTTGTCTTGCCAAAGAAAGTAAGCAAAGAAAGGCGCGCCCGATGCGGCGAAAGACTCCTTGTGTAGTGGTCCAATTTCCTCGGACAAGTCGATAGGCGGACAATGAGCCACGACGAGGAAAAAGCAATGGCAAGAGAGAGACGGCAGTTTGACGCGAGCTTCAAATTGGAAGTCGCACGCATGGTCAAGGACCAGGGCCGCTCGGTGAGCGAGGTGTGCCGCAGCCTGAGCCTTGGCGAGACAGCGGTAAGGCGGTGGGTTGCGCAGTATGAAGCCGAACAGGCGGGCGGCCCGGGGATAGGTAAGCCGCTGACGGCCGAGCAGCAACGCATTCGCGAACTCGAAGCGCAGGTACGGCGGCTGCAGGAGGACAACGACATC